>NZ_JWLE01000024.1:523-1429 GCF_000813785.1 Leisingera sp. ANG-DT | reverse complement strand
TCCGCGAAATGGGTCACTCCACCCCCACACAGGAAAACGCATAAGAGAACGAGGGAAGGGCTCAGATGCTCTATTGGCTGACCGCTTTGTCGGACGGGGGGGATGTTTTCAACCTCTTCCGCTACATTACATTCCGCGCAGGCGGCGCCTTCATGACCGCGCTGATCTTTGGCTTCCTGTTCGGCAAGCCGCTGATCAACGTGCTGCGCAAGCGCCAGGGCAAAGGCCAGCCGATCCGCGATGACGGGCCGGAGGGGCATTTTTCCAAGGCTGGTACCCCGACCATGGGCGGCCTCCTGGTGGTCGGCGCGCTGCTGACGGCAACCCTGATGTGGGCGCGCTGGGACAATCCCTTTGTCTGGCTGGTGCTGTTTGTGACGCTGGCCTACGGCCTGATCGGTTTTGCCGATGATTACGCCAAGGTCTCCAAGCAGAACACCGCGGGCGTGCCCGGCAAGGTCCGGCTGGCACTGGGGATCATGATTGCGGTAATAGCGGCAGTCTGGGCCGCGGCCTATCACCCGGCGCCCTTGCAGAACCATCTGGCGCTGCCGGTGTTCAAGGACACGCTGATCAATCTTGGGATTTTCTACGTGCCGTTCTCGATCTGCGTCATCGTCGGTGCTGCTAATGCGGTGAACCTGACAGATGGCCTGGACGGTCTGGCGATCATGCCGGTGATGATTGCGGCGGGCACCCTGGGCGTCATTGCTTATGCGGTTGGGCGGGTCGACTTCACTGAGTATCTGGACGTGCATTACGTGCCTGGCACCGGTGAGATTTTGATCTTCTGCGCGGCACTGTTTGGCGCAGGCCTCGGCTTTCTGTGGTACAACGCGCCGCCCGCCGCTGTGTTCATGGGAGACACCGGCTCGCTGGCCCTGGGCGGTGCGCTGGGGGCCATCG
>NZ_JWLE01000024.1:0-495 GCF_000813785.1 Leisingera sp. ANG-DT | reverse complement strand
AGCGCACCGGGCGCCGGGTGTTCCTGATGGCGCCGATCCATCACCACTATGAGAAAAAGGGCTGGGCCGAGCCGCAGATCGTGATCCGCTTCTGGATCATCTCGCTGATCCTGGCAATGATCGGTCTGGCGACGCTGAAGGTGCGGTAAGACACGCCGTTTTACCGCCGTGCCGTGTCCTTGGCGGGGTGGTTTGAACTCTCTTTTCCATGGAACCGCCCGGGGCTGCTGCGTCGGGCGGTTTGTCTTTGAGGAAGTAGGCGGCGCCGCCGAAGGGGCGGAGCATCGGACAGCCCTTGCCAAGGGGCTGTGCCCGTCTGTCGGCCTATGCGGGCCCGCCCTGCACCCAATGAAGAGGTGGTCTGAGGGGGCCGGTCTCCTGGTCTTCTTGTTGCAACGGTTCGAAGGTAACCCGGCGGAGTGAAGATGTGGTGAGGGCAGCGTACGCAGGGTACGCAACACCTTTCAAAAGCCTTCCGCCCGGCCGATAGGCCGG
>NZ_JWLE01000023.1:0-140513 GCF_000813785.1 Leisingera sp. ANG-DT | reverse complement strand
CGCCCCCCCGGGCGGGCGCTACGCCCCCACCCGCGGCCCGGAGCCGTCCTGTGTTTCGTGCGAACTCAACTCTGGCTGTTTCCATTTAACTTTTCTTTGCTGCACTAACGGACAAGGTAATCAGGCTGTTTTCATAAGCGATGTCAGTCCTTCTGACTTCCGGCACGATTGAGAACGAAGGTAAGCCCCAGCCAAGCGACGGCCCAAGCGGCAAGCACAGCTGAAAGTCCCAGCAACAAGAAACTTCCAAAATAAGCCGCCAAGCCGAACCCAGCTCCAACCTTTCTTACCAATTCCATCTCAAACTGAAAAAGTGCGGTGGAGATCAGCGGGAATGCCATAGCAAGACCTGCAATTCCCAGCGCCCATTTCAACAGAGTGAACGCTGGCCGATATGGCAGTTCACCCCCCATACAGGTTCTTGTCATGCTTCTCGACAATCGCGGCAAACCGGCGGGCAAAGCGTTCATCCGCCTTGGCCTTCTTCTCCAGCACGTCGCGGGCAAACACCATGTTGCCTTCATGCGCTTCCAGCATGTCGGCCATCTTCTGGTTGGTCGCGGTGCCGATCGCCGCCATTGCGGTCTGGGCTTCCTTGTCGGTCTGCACGCCGATCTCGTTGATCCGGTGCGCCACATCCTGCTGCTGCGCGGTCTTCAGCGATTTGGTCAGCGCATCATACAGCACCACCCGCTGCTGCGTGTCCGTCTGCAGCTTGTTGATCAGCACCATCTGCGTCGCCGCCTGGTTCTGCAGGCTGTCGACCCAGGTTTTGCCCTTCTCGATATAGCGCTCCAGCGTCTGGGACTTGGCAAGCTTCACCTGCTCCTCCTGCACCAGCGCGTTGTATTTGGCGTTGATGTCGGCCAGTTCGGTCTCCAGCTTGGTGCGTGCCGCCGCGTCTTGCTCGACCGCGATCTTGTTCTCCAGCTCGATGATCTGCGGGTCCAGCGCCACGATCTGCGCCCGCACGCCCTCCAGCTCCTGCACCGTGAACTCGCGGTCGTCCAGGGTTGCGGAGAGGTTCACCTGCACCTTCTCGCGCTGCTCTTCCAGCGTCGCCAGCTGGCCTTCCAGCAGCTTCACGATCACGTCCGACTTGGCAATCAGGTCCTGCAGCTTGTCGTCGATATTCGCCGTGCGCATCCGCTCCTGGCGCATCGAGTCCGACTTGCCGCGACTGAAGAAGCCGACAAAGCTCTCCCAGCCGGTCTTGTTCCGCATCTCGTCAAAATCCTTGGAAAACGCCGCCGTCACATCATCGAGCCCCATGATCAGCTCGGCAATATTGGCATTCATCACCTCGGTATGCGCATGCACGTCTTCCAGAGTGGCGTTTTCGATGTCGATGCTGGCATCCTCGCCGGCCTCGATCTTGCTGCGCGCCGCTTCGATGCGCGAGGTCAGCGCCTCGATCCTGGACTGCGACTCGCGCACCTTGTCCTGGCTGTCCGCCACCATTTTCTCAAATTGGGACACACTCATCGCATCCGCTCCTTCCCTGTCAAATACCTGATCCTGATATGGGGATGTAAAAGGATTTTACATCCCCTGAGGCGGCGCAATTCCACCCGTTTCAAATGCACTGTTGCAGACAGGCCGCACAAAGAAAAGCCCCGGAGGATCCCCCCGGGGCTGCATTGCGGAAACCGGCTGTTTCACATTGTCTGCTGCTTGCCCAGCACCAGGAATGTCATCATCCCGAAGGGCGGAATGCTTTCCTGCACCTCGACCTGCAGCCGGTCCTCCTGCAGCACCGTTTCCAGCGCAAAGTCCGAATGCCAGCCAATCACATTGGCCAGGGGGGCTGACAGCTTCTCCAGCGAGGCCCGCACCCCTTTGCCGCTCTTGAAATGGTTGGTGATCACTACCTTGCCGCCTGGTTTCAGAACCCGCGCAATCTCATGCATCACCTTGTTCGGGTCCGGCACCACCGACAGCACATGCATCGCCGCCACCGTGTCAAACGAGTTGTCCGGGAAATCCAGCTGCCGGGCATCCATCTGCCGCAGCGCCTCCACCTGTTTCAGCCCCAGCTCCTGCACCTTTCCTTGGGCCTTCTTCAGCATGTCATGGCTGAAATCGATCCCCGTCACCTGCAGATGCGGTGCGTAATGCTGCAGCGACAGCCCGGTACCGACCCCGACCTCCAGCACACTGCCCTCGCGGGAATTGATGTAGCGGGTCGCCCTGCGGCGGCCAGAGCGCGTCACCGCGCCAAATGTCCTGTCATACACCGGCGCCCAGCGCGCGTATGACTCCTCAACTGCTTTGATATCCAATTCGTCCCTCCCCGGACGTCTTGGGCTAGTCTTTTGGCTTGGAAACCAGCCCCCAAATCACCATCGCAACGTAGCCAAGGCATAGCACAACCAGCACGGTCCATGCATAGGTCAGTAATGCCGCAGCCATGAAGGCAAAGCCCACAAGCAGGTACTTAACATTCTCACGTGAAATTTTAACTGCTTTCGGCGACCAGGTCGGAATGTGGCTGATCATTGCCAGCCCCACCAGCACCATGGTGAGACAGATCAGCAGCTCATGCAGCACCGGTTCGCGGCTGCCATAGGCAAAGGAGGCAAACATCGGCAGCAGCGCCAGCAGCGCTCCGGCAGGCGAAGGGATGCCCTCAAAGTACCCCTTGCGCAGCTTCGGCGCGTCTTCCTCCGACTTGGCAGACACATTGAACCGCGCCAGCCGCACCACACAGCAGACCGAGAACACCAGCACTGAAATCCAGCCGATCCCGCGCATGTCCTGCAGCGCCCAGAAATAGATCACCAGTGGCGTCGCCACGCCGAAGTTCAGGAAGTCAGCCAGCGAATCCAGCTCCGCTCCCATCTTGCTGACGCTGCGCAGCGCCCGTGCCAGCCGCCCGTCCAGCCCGTCCAGCACCGCCGCCAGCAGGATCAGCATCACCGCCAGCCCGTAATTGCCGTAAACCGCAGACCGGATCGCCGACAGGCCCGCACAGATGGCACCGATGGTCATCAGGTTCGGCATCAGCTGGATCAGCGCAAATTCCGATTTCTTCTTTTCCGGGGCGTCATACATGGCGGTGGCTCTTTCTTCCTCGCGGCGGCATGCAACCGTGCTGCAGCAAGAGGGTATCATATCGGCGGGCTATTCGGCGGGCGATGCCGTGGCGCACATATGCCCCAAGACCCGCCCCGGCGCAACGTCCGTGCCCCCCTTGCCGGAACAGCTCTCGCCCGGCCGGCAGATCTGCGGACCAGCCCCTCCGGCAGCCTTGGCACCGGTATTCTCAGAAGCGCCGGCAGAAACGTCCCGCAGCACGTGCCTTTCCTTCATCATTTATTAGATAGGCATGAGGGATAAGCAGGTCAGTGGCATTTGCAATAAATGAGGACAAAATTTGCCTGGAAGTCATTCGCCTGCCCCTTCGCAAAAACACCAGAACCAGCCTGCACAGGACGCAGAATCCCTCTTACAATCCGCAAAATCTGAACCCCTGACCGACGGCGGCATCCGGACTTCGCAGCTCTTATCAGAGGCTCTCAGGATTGACCCCGGCCACCACGAGGCGCAGATCCTGCAGGAACGGCTGCATCGGACATTTGTGCCCCGCTGGCACTTCCCGATGCTGTCGGACACCGCCCGCAACAAGGCCTATGCCAAGGCCATCGCAGCCAAAGTGAAGCCCGGCGACGTGGTTCTGGACATCGGCTGCGGCGCTGGTTTGACCGCCATGCTGGCGGCACGTGCGGGCGCGAAACATGTCTACACTTGCGAACAGCAGCCCCTGATCGCCCAGGCTGCGAAGCAGGTCATCGCGGACAACGGTCTCAGCAGCCGCATCACCGTCATCCCGAAATGGTCGCACGACATCGTGGTCGGCGAAGACATTCCAGAGCAGGCAGATGTCGTGATCTCGGAAATCGTCGATACGGTTCTGCTTGGCGAAGGTGCGCTTGCAACTCTCACCCACGCCATGGCCGCACTTGCCAAGCCGGATGCCCGCGCGATCCCCGAACGCGGAACGCTCATGGCGCAGCCGGTCGAAAGCGATGGGCTTCTGAACCTCTGGCGCCCGCATGAGGCAGAAGGCTTCGACCTCAGCGCCTTTCACAATTTTGCCCGCGTGGCGCAGCTCACCCCGAACGATTTCGAGGCTTGCAAGCTTCGCTCCTTGGGCCCGGCGGCAGAGCTGTTCGCGTTTGACTTCACCCGGCCAAACATCAATCCGGGGCGCACCACAGCGGATCTCGCCTGTGCAGCCGCAGGCACCATCCATGCGGTCCTTGTCAGTTTCGAAATGGACCTGGCCCCCGGCATCCAGGTGTCGAACGGAGTGAACTCCGGCGGCCATTGGGGGCGAACCGCTTACCTGCTGGATCATCCGCATCTGGCGGCACCCGGGGACCGCCTGCGCGTGACCGCGCAGCACGATGCCTCCCAGCTCAGCCTGTCCGTACAAGGTGCTCTGCAACGTGCCGTGGAACAGACCACTGCAACCCTGTGGATGACCCGCGGATGGAACGCGCACCGCCAGCTGCTGGCCGACGGCGGCCCGGCGGCTCCGCAGGCTCCGGTTTGCCCGCCGTCAGAGGCCGCGCTTGCTCGCCCCCAAGGCCAAGCCTTTCACTAGCCCCGGACCCGCAGGGCGCCTGCCCGGTGCACAAGGGGTGTATAGGGGGTGCACGCATGGCACCCCCTGCATTTTCGTGTTCAGCCGGCCTCAGCCGACAACATTGAACTCCGGCCCGTAGGGGTACTTGGTGATGTTCTCGTTGCCGTCCTCATGGATGATCAGAATGTCATGCTCGCGGTAGCCGCCGGCGCCCGGCTGGCCGTCGGCGATGGTCAGCATCGGCTCCATCGAGATCACCATGCCGGGCTCCAGCACCGTGTCGATGTCCTCGCGCAGCTCCAGACCGGCCTCGCGGCCATAGTAGTGGGACAGCACGCCAAAGGAGTGGCCATAGCCGAAGGTGCGGTACTGCAGCAGATCCCGCTCTTCGAAGAAGGCGTTGATCTTATGGGTGATTTCCGCGCAACTCGCACCCGGTTTCAAGAGCGAGATGCCGTATTCATGGGCGGCAACGTTGGCCTCCCAGATCTTCAGGCTCTCGGCATCCACTTCCTTCACGAACATGGTGCGTTCCAGCGCGGTGTAATAGCCGGAGATCATCGGGAAGGTGTTCAAGGACAGGATATCGCCGCGCTGCAGGGTGCGCCCCGTCACCGGGTTGTGGGCACCGTCGGTGTTGATGCCGGACTGAAACCACACCCAGGTGTCGCGGTATTCCGCATCCGGGAAGCGCTTGGCAATCTCCAGCTCCATCGCGTCGCGGCCAGCCATCGCCACGTCGATCTCCCGCGCGCCTTCCTTGACCGCCTCGCGGATCGCAAAGCCGCCAACGTCGGCCACCGCGGCACCGGCCCGGATCATGTCCAGCTCGGCTGCGGATTTGCCCATCCGCTGGCGCATGGTCGGCTCGTAGAGGTCAACCAGCTTGGACGGCGCCAGGAAGGCTTCCAGCTTGCCCTTCTGCAGCAGGGTCAGGTGATCGCTTTCATAGCCGACAACCGCGCCCTCGCCCGAGACAGACTTGATTGCGCGCCAGAAATTGTCGCGCTGCCAGTCGGTGTAGGTGATGTTGTCGCAGAAAGAGCGGCGCCAGGGCTGGCCCGCGTCGATGCCGGCCGAGATGGTCACAGCCTCGGACGCCGTCACCACCAGGCCGTAGGGGCGGCCAAAGGCGCAATAGGTGAAGCCCGAGTAGTAGGAGATGTTGTGCATCGAGGTGAAGACAGCAGCGCTCACCCCTGTGTCGGCCATGATCTTGCGCAGGCCCGCGATCCGCGCCTCGTATTCGGAGACGGCGAATTGCAGCGGCGCCTTTTCACCATTGTGAAAACGGTACATTTCAGGACGTGCAGTCATATCAGACCCTTCCTTCTTACAAGAAAGGTCCCGGCGTTCAGGACAGTTTTGGAATGCGGGGGCTGGCATGTATTCCATGCGGCGACGCCATCGCCTGGCCCTTGAGCCGGAAGATGCGGCGGAAAGGGGATTCTGGCAAGAACTATTTTCGCCCTGTTCAGAGAGGGCGTTTCTGCCCCCTCCAAGCCCTCAATTCACGATCAGCGCCACCAGATCGCTGTCCGGGTCGGCCAGCGGGTCGATCACGTTGAAATGATGCTTGCCAAAGGCAATCACATGATCCGCACCCCAGGCCTCCACCAGCCAGACCGCCTGATCCAGAAACGCCGGGCGTTCCTCGCCGCCGACCCAAACGGTGACCTCTGCCTCATAGCGGTCTTGCATCTCCACCGGGCTTTCTGCCACCGCAGCAGCCGAATCCATCTTGAACTTCTGGTTCATCGTGGTGCGCAACAAGGGCAGCAGATCCGACAGCGGCGAAATCGGGATCACCGTTTTGATCCGCTCCCCCACGTCCGCTGGCAGCAGCGCTTTGTCCAGCATCCGCGCCACAAGGTGACCACCCGCCGAATGGCCCGCCAGTGCAATTGGTCCATCAACTTCGGCCGCAGCTTTCTTGACGGCAGCCGTGACCTGCCGGGTAATATCGGCAATCCGCACCTCCGGGCACAGGTCGTATGATGGCATCGCCACCGCCCAGCCATGTGCCAGCGCGCCGCGCGCCAGATGCGACCAGGAACTTTTATCGAAAGCCAGCCAATAGCCGCCGTGGACAAAGACAAACAACCCCTTGGGGGTGCCTTCCGGCAGGAACAGGTCGAAAGTCTGCCGCTCCCCCTCGCCATAGGGGATATCCAGCCGGGCGCGCTCATGCAGGCTGTTGCGGAAATCCTCCGCCGAGGCCGCCCAGCGCGGCGGGTACTTGTCGGCATTCTCGATATAGGCCCCGTTGGCATAGGCATCATCCAATTCCATGCCCAATCTCCCCTGTTCTTATTCTTTGCGGCTACCAGACAGTCTGGCACAGGACATGTCAAATTGCTTGGCTCAAAATCTTTGCCCGGAATTTGATCAAATTCTGGACTCATCAATCCTTCTGGACATATCAAGGCACAACTGCTTTGCATTCCGCAACAGAACACCCGGGAGGCCCGCCATGCTTGACGCAACCACTGACCTGAAATCCCTGCTTAAAGACCCCAGCCTGCTGGAAACCCGCGCTTATATCGGCGGCCAGTTTACCGACGGCGAAGGCACCTTTGACGTATCCAACCCGGCCCGCGGCGACGTGATCGCCCAGGTCGCCGACACCAGCCGCGCGCAGGTTGCCGGTGCCATTACCCAGGCCGATGCCGCGCAAAAGGACTGGGCCAAGTGGACCGGCAAGGAGCGCGCCAATGTGATGCGCAAGTGGTTCGAGCTGATGATGGAAAACCAGGAGGATCTGGCAGTGATCCTGACCGCCGAGATGGGCAAGCCGCTGGCGGAATCCCGCGGCGAGATCGCCTATGGCGCATCTTTCATCGAGTTCTTCGCGGAAGAGGCCAAGCGGATCTACGGCGAGACCATCCCCGGCCACCAGCGCGACAAGCGCATCACCGTGCTGAAGCAGCCGATTGGTGTTGCCGCCTCGATCACTCCCTGGAACTTCCCCAACGCGATGATCACCCGCAAGGCAGGCCCGGCGCTGGCCGCCGGCTGTTCTTTTGTCGCCCGCCCGGCGGCAGAGACCCCGCTGTCTGCCATTGTGCTGGCAGTTCTGGCCGACCGGGCCGGCATTCCGGCGGGTGTGTTCAGCGTTGTGCCGTCGTCGCGCGCTTCCGACATCGGCAAGGAGTTCTGCGAGAACGACGCGGTGCGCAAGCTGACCTTCACCGGCTCCACCGAGGTCGGCCGCATCCTGCTGCGCCAGGCAGCAGACACGGTGATGAAATGCTCGATGGAGCTGGGCGGCAACGCGCCGTTCATCGTGTTTGACGACGCCGATCTGGACGCCGCCGTCGAAGGCGCCATCATGTGCAAGTTCCGCAACAACGGCCAGACCTGCGTCTGCGCCAACCGGATCTATGTGCAGGCTGGCGTTTACGATGCCTTTGCGGAGAAGCTGAAAGCCGCGGTCGAGAAAATGAACGTCGGCGACGGCCTCAAGGATGGCATCCACTTCGGCCCGCTGATCAACAAGGAAGCGGTCGAGAAGGTGCAGGAGCATATCGCAGATGCCACCTCCAAGGGCGGCGAAGTGATCCTGGGCGGCAACCCGTCGGAACTGGGCGGCAGCTTCTTCCAGCCGACCATCGTCAAGGGCGCAACCCAGGAGATGGCCTTTGCCACCGACGAGACCTTTGGCCCGCTGGCCCCGCTGTTCAAGTTCGAGGACGAGGATGAGGTGATCGCCATGGCCAATGACACCATCTTTGGCCTTGCGTCCTATTTCTACGCCAAGGACCTCTCCCGCGTATACAAGGTGGCCGAGGCGCTGGAATACGGGATCGTCGGGGTCAACACCGGCATCATCTCCACCGAGGTGGCCCCATTCGGCGGCGTCAAGCAGTCCGGCCTGGGCCGCGAAGGCAGCCACCACGGCATCGAAGATTACCTGGAGATGAAATACATCTGCATGGCGGTCTGAACCGCCCCGCGGATCAGGGCAGCCGGATGGTCAGTGCCAGCTCAGTGCCGGGTCAGCGTCCCTGCCACCCGGTTGATGGCACTGGCCCAGGCAAACTCGGTCTCCGGGTCCAGTTCCGCCCCCAGAACATCGCGCAAAGCGGCGATCAGCGCCCGCTTTGCCGCCTCCGCCTCCCGCGGGCCAAGGTCCAGATGAGCGTGTTCCTGCGCCAGCTGCACGCCGATGTCCTCCAGCGTGCGCGGGTCATCCAAATTGCGCACACAGGACGTGATCATCGCCGTCAGCATCGTTTTCTGCTTCACGAAATTGCCGCGGAACATCCCCCGCGCCTCCGGCAGGCGGGTGAAGAGATGCACATAGAACCGTTCTGCCAGATCCGCCTTGCGGGCAAATATGCCTGCGAAGCTCTGCTGAACATGCTGTATCTCTTGTGGTCCCATATGGTTCACCCTGACCGCGTATTGACAGCACCGGCGGGCGGTCGGACACCGGCGCAACAACCATTCACCACCTCAGTGTGGCGCCAAAATCCTAACATCTGATTGCGCCGCACAACCCTGGGCTGTCCCCGCGGGGACAGCCCGGCAAAACAAAAAAGCCCCCTGGCAAAGCCAGGGGGCGTCTTGTGCGCGAACCGGGAACCGAAGGATCAGTTGACCGCTTTGGCCTCGATCTCCGGTCGGTTCGGGCGGGAGGAGGAGATTTCGATCCGGCGCGGTTTCAGCGCCTCCGGCACCTCGCGGTGCAGATCGATATGCAGCATGCCGTTTTCATGGCTGGCGCCGGTCACGTGGACGTGGTCGGCCAGGGTGAAACGGCGTTCGAAGGCCCGGGTGGCAATACCGCGGTGCAGGAAGGTGCGGCCGTCGCCGTCCTCTGCTTTCTTCGCGGACACGACCAGCGCGTTTTCCTTCACTTCGACGTTGAGGTCTTCGTCAGAGAAACCGGCAACAGCGATTGAGATGCGGTAGCTGTCGGCGTCGGTCTTCTCGATGTTGTAGGGCGGGTAGCTGGACTGTGCGGCGTCGGCGCTCAGGGCGCGGTCCATCAGGCTGGCGATCTGGTCAAAACCGATGGTGGCACGGTGCAGCGGTGCAAAATCAAAAGTACGCATTTTCCATCCTCATTCATGAGCGATTTCAGGATGCCTTCCCCGCGGGGACAGGCTGATTTTTCTCCGGGCCCCAATCAGCGGCTGCCCGGACAATCCTGAGATAGGAAGCGGAAATTGCGGCTTCAAGAGGTCTGTCAGTCGCCCACGCTGACAAATTTTGCACCACCTGCGGAAGCACCGCTGCCCACCCGGACCCGCTTGATCCGCCGGTCAGGCGCTGCCACCGGATTGCGGCGCAGCTGCGCCTTCAGCTCCGCCACCCGCTGCGGCAGCTTCATGCCAAAGGCGACCTTCCTCCCCTGAAAGTCACCACCGCCCGAAACCAGCGCCAGGATGCGCCCGCGGCCGCCCACCTGCGAAAACACCGGCGCCCCGGAAGAGCCGAAGGTGACATTGCAGTCAATCATCAGCACGTCCCGGTGCTCCCCCATCAGGTTGCATTCACGCTGGCGCGACAGCGCCTCAGCCCGGCCCATGCCGTAAGAGGTTACCGAAATGTTAACGCCGTAATCCTGGCCAGAATGCAGCGCAAAGGCATCTGCCTGACCGCTGAGGACCGGCTCCGCCAACCGGATCAGCGCCACATCGTGGCGGATATTCTCCAAGGTCAGGCGTTGGCGCGGATCGTAGCCGGGATGCGCCGCGATCTGCAGCGCCTGCCGCTCGGCAATCGCCACCCCGTCCCGCAATCCGGCCCGGAACCGGATCTGCTCTGCCGGGCGCTGATCCCCGTTGCGGTCATAGACGCAATGCGCCGCCGTCAGCACCAGTTCCGGGGCAATCAAAGTGCCGGTGCAGAATCCCTGCCCGTTCAGTTCCAGCCGGCCCACGGCCTCCCAGCCGAACAGATCATCGCGGTCGGTTAGCCGCCGCAGGCCAGTTTCCTGAGCCGCCGCACCGCCGGCATAGGCCAGAACCGCAGCCGCCAGTATCAGCGCCCGCCGGATCATTGCTTGATGAACTTTGCACCGGAGGAGCTGGCGCGCTCCCCCGCCTTCACCCGGCCCACGCCAGGGGGCAGCTGGCCGCCGGTCGCAACCGCAGTCAGCTGCGCCTGCAGCAGAGTCAGTTCCTCGGCCAGGGCAGATCCCAGCGACACCTGCTTACCGCTCACCTCTGCCTTGGCAGAAACCACCGAGACGATGCGCGGCACGCCACCGTCAAAGGAAAACACCGGCGCACCGGAGGAGCCGAAATCCACGTCACAGGACATTACCAGCACCCCCTGCTGCCGCGCCATCACCGCGCAGACCTCTTGCAGGGACGGCGCCTCAGACCGGTCATGGGCATAAGAGACGACACCGATCTTGGCTCCTTTGCGCGGGCGCGCTTCGGTTTCAAACGGCGTGACCTTGGTATTGCGGATCGGGCGCTGCAATTGCAGCAGAGCGATGTCATTGCGCACCCGGCCGGTCGAAAGCTCCCCGTCATAGACATAAGAGGGATGCTGCACCGCCCGGCGCACAGAGCGGTAGGCAGAGGCGCGGCCGTTGCGCCAGCCGGCCAGGAATTCGATGGTGGCGGGGTCGATCGGCGCCTTGGTGCGGCTGTCATAGAGGCAATGCGCGGCCGTCAACACCAGGTCAGGAGCAATCAGCGCACCGGTGCAGAACCCCTCGCCATTCACGTCGAGCCGCCCGACAGCTTCCCACTTGCGGCCCGCATCCAGGGTATCCATCCGCTGTAGTCTGCTGTCCTGCGCCATTGCTGCGGCTGGCGCCAGCAGCGCTGCAACCGCAAGAATCCACTGCCTCACATGCGTCTCCTCTTATCCACCGGGTGGGAGATTATTTGTCTGTTCAGGCAAAATTACGGCAAATGCGCGGTTTGTGCAGCCCGATTCTTTCCGCTTTTCAAACACCGCTCAGCGCAAGATGGGTACCTCCGGCGCGCGTTTGCCCGGTGCCGTCAGCGCAGGCGGCTGCGGGCCGCCGGTGGCCCAGTCCAGCAGCTCGACCGTATGCACGATGGGCAATTCGGTGCCCCCGCCGATCTGCATCATGCAGCCGATATTGCCAGCAGCGATCAGATCGGGCTCTTTGGCCTCCAGCGTCTTGACCTTGCGCGCCTTCAGCTGGGCCGAGATTTCCGGCTGCATCAAATTGTAGGTACCGGCCGATCCGCAGCACAGATGACTGTCGGCAGGCTCCACCACCGTGAAACCGGCCTGTTTCAGCAGCGTCTTGGGGTGGGTCTTGATTTGCTGGCCGTGCTGCAGTGAGCAGGCGGCGTGATAAGCCACTGTCAGCCCCTTGTCCTCCCCCTCAGGCAGATCCAGCTGCATCAGCAATTCGGAGATATCCATCGCAATGCCTGACACCCGCGCCGCATCCGCCGCCAGTTCGCTGTTTCGGAACATATGCCCGTAGTCCTTGACCGTGGTGCCGCAGCCCGAGGTGTTGATGACGATCGCGTCCAGCCCCTGACCATCCATCTCTGCCGCCCAGGCGCGGATGTTCTTGGCCGCGGTGGCGTGGCTCTCGTCTTCGCGCCCCATGTGGTGGGTCAGCGCTCCGCAGCAGCCCGCACCCCTGGCGACCACCACCTCGCAGCCCAGCCGGGTCAGCAGGCGGATGGTGGCGTCGTTGATATCCGTGTTCAGCGCTTTCTGGGCGCAGCCGGTCATCAGCGCCACGCGTTTCCTCCGCGGCGCGGCCGGGGCAAAGCTCTGCGGATCATCATTGCGGCTCACTGGCGGAATGGTCTTGGGCGCCATCTCAAGCATTGCCCGCAGCCGCGGGTCCGGCAGCAGGCCCTTGAACGGTCTTGCCATCTTCGCTCCCAGAAGCGCCAGCCGGAATCGGCCCGGATAAGGCAGGATCCGCGCTAGGAGCCAGCGCAGGGCCTTATCGCTCCATGGCCTGTCGTAGTGCTTTTCGATGTAGGCGCGGGCATGGTCCACCAGATGCATGTAGTGCACGCCTGACGGACAGGTGGTCATGCAGGCCAGGCACGACAGGCAGCGGTCGATGTGCTTGACGGTCTTTTCGTCCGGCACCCGTTCGTTTTCCAGCATGTCCTTGATCAGGTAGATCCGACCGCGCGGTGAATCCAGCTCATCGCCCAGCACCTGATAAGTCGGGCACGTCGCGGTGCAAAACCCGCAGTGGACGCAAGAGCGCAGGATTTCGTTGGCCCGTTTGGTGCCGGGTTCCTGCAGCTGTTTTTCGGTGAATGTTGTCTGCATGTGTTACCCCATCAAGCCCGGATTGAGGATGCCGCGCGGGTCGAACTGCCGCCGCAGACCTTCGGCGATGGCTGCCAGCGGTGCGGGCTGCGGCTGGAATACGCCGAGCCTCGCGCGCGTGTCTGCACTGGCCCGCACCAGCGTGGCATGGCCCGGCACATCTGCCAGTTTCTGCCTTAAATCCTCCCCTTCCGGCACAAGGCTCCAGATCAACCCGCCGCCCCAATCGACAACATGCTCGAAATCCCTCTGCCCTGTTACTTTAAGCATGTCAGTCGGCTTTACCGAGGTTCGCCACACATCTCCAGCTTTGCCGTGAAACGGTTCTGCGTCGCGCAAGGACTGCCAAATTCGGGTATTTTCTTCTGCGTCGATGTTCAGCTCATCAGGTTTCAAATCTGAAAAGTGCCTCCGCAGTTCTGTCAGGCGGTATTTGACGGACTCTTCGAATCCCTCCACCCGAACGAACGTCATCGATTTTCCAACGGCACCCTGCGGCACCCTGCCTGCGCCGGTCACGTCATAGGGTGACTTCAGAGCTTCACAGAATACTTTCAGCGCCGCAGTCCATCCAAGCCCGTGCCAGACCAACGTGCCACTGCACTCAGGCTTTGGCAGCACTTTCAAAGACACCTCCGTCAGCACTCCCAAGGTGCCGTGGGCGCCGCACATCAGCTTGACCAGATCATAGCCGGTCACATTCTTCATCACCCGGCCGCCGTTCTTCACCGCTTGGCCGGACCCATCCACTAACCGCACCCCCAACAGGTGATCGCGCGCCGCCCCCGCCTGGATTCGCCGGGGGCCGGAGACATTGGCGGCAATCACTCCGCCAACGGTCGGCTCGCCATCGGTGCCCAGCAGGCCGCGGTGATCCATCGGTTCAAACGCTAGCCGCTGGTTTTCCGCGGCCAGCAGCGCCTCCACCTCAGCCACTGGGGTGCCCGACTTGACCACCAGCGTCAGCGCGCCGGGCTGATAGAGTTCAATACCGGATAGCCCGCGCGTGCTCAGCACGTCCCCTTCCACACCCAGCCCGCGGCTGCCGCCGCCCTGAATGCACAGCGGCCCGCTTGCGCCTGCAATGGCCTCGGCCAGCTCTGCCTCGCTCCCTGGTGTCATCATATTCATCTTTCCCGAAAATACTCTGGGGGTTTGGGGGCTAGCCCCCAATCATTCAGCAGCCAGCGCCACGGCCCGGCGGCTTTCAGTTACAGACAGCGGGAACACCTTGGCCGGGTTCAAAAGCCATTTGGGATCAAACACATCCTTAACTTTCAGCTGCGCTTCCAGATCCGCCGCGCTGTACTGATGAAGCATCAGGTCGCGTTTCTCGATCCCGACCCCATGCTCGCCGGTCAGGCAGCCGCCCGCCTCGACACAGAGCTTCAGGATCTCGGCACCAAAGGCCTCGCAGGTTTCCAGATCGCCCGGTTTGTTGGCATCGAACAGGATCAGCGGGTGCATGTTGCCATCACCTGCGTGGAAGACATTGGCCACATCCAGCCCGAATTCCTTGCTCATCTCACCGATGCGGCGCAGCACGAAGGGAAGCGAGGACACCGGGATCGTTCCGTCCAGGCACATGTAATCGTTGATCTGCCCCATGGCGCCAAAGGCCGACTTGCGGCCCAGCCAGATGCGGGCGGCCTCATCCGCATCCCCCGCCTCGCGCAGCTCCACCGGGTTGTGGGAGCGGGCGATCTCCTTAATCAACCCCAGCTGGTGCGCGATCTCGGCCTCGCTGCCCTCTACCTCGACAATCAGCAGCGCCTCGCACATCGGATAACCCGCCTTGGCAAATGCCTCGCAAGCCTCGATGCAGGGGCGATCCATGAATTCGATGGCCACCGGCAGCACACCCGCCTTGATGATGTCGCTGACGCAGGCGCCGGCCACCTCGTTGCTGTCATAGCCGATCAGAACCGGGCGGGCGCCCTCAGGCTTGCGCAGGATCCGCAGGGTGGCCTCAGTCACCACCCCCAGCTGCCCTTCGCTGCCGCAGATCACGCCCAAGAGGTCCAGCCCGCCCGCATCCAGATGCGCACCGCCGATTTCCGCCACGGTGCCGTCCATCATCACCATGGTCACACCCAGCAGATTGTTGGTGGTGACCCCGTATTTCAGGCAATGCGCCCCGCCGGAATTCATCGCGATATTGCCGGCAATAGCACAGGCCAGCTGCGAAGACGGGTCGGGGGCGTAGAAGAAATCCTCTTCCTCCACCGCGCCGGAGACGCTGAGATTGGTGCGCCCGGTCTGCACCCGGATAATGCGGTTGTCGTAATCGGTCTCCAGCACCTCATTCATCCGCGCCACGCCCAGGATCACGCAATCTGCCGTCGGAAGCGCCCCGCCCGCCAGCGAGGTTCCTGCACCGCGCGGCACCACCGGCACGCCTTCCTTGTGGCAGATCCGCAGCACGGCTGAGACCTCTTGCGTGCTCCGCGGCAGCACCGCCAGCAGCGGCGGGCATCTGTAGGCAGTGAGCGCATCGCATTCATAGGCGCGGGTTTCCGCCTCGTCCTGGATCACCGCATCCGCGGGCAGCACGGCACGCAGGCGCTCGGCAAGCCGCGCCTTGCGGGCCAGAATGGCGGGGTTCGGGGATGGCATCTCCATCGGGCTCTCCTATTTGGTAAAATGATATTACCAATTCTTCCCGTCTGGCAAGGGACGGATTGCCACGCTACGGTCAGGCCATGATCTGGACCACCCGCCTTGCGCAATTCACCCTCTTTGACCTCGCCGCACTGACCCTGCTGATCGCAGGCTGGCTGTGGATCGGCTGGAGGATTGAGAATCCGCCTGCCGGGCGGCCCTCTGTCTCTCTGCTGATGGAGGATTTCCGGCGCGACTGGATGAAACGGATGGTGGAACGCGACCCGCGGATATTTGACGCGCAGCTGGCCGGCAACCTGCGGCAGGCCACCGCGTTTTTTGCTTCTGCTGCGATGATCGCGATCGGCGGCGGGCTGGCACTGATCGGCAATACTGAACAGCTGGCGGGGGTTGCAGAAGACCTGATCCAGGACAGCGCTCCGGCCTTTGTCTGGGAAGTGAAGATCCTTGTTGTGCTGCTGCTTCTGTCCAATGCGTTTTTGAAGTTTGTCTGGTCGCACCGGCTGTTCGGCTATTGCGCGGTGCTGATGGCGGCGGTGCCGAATGATCCGGCCCATGAGCTTGCCTATCCGCGCGCCGCACAGGCGGCTGAAATCAGCATCACTGCCGCGCGCAGTTTCAACCGCGGCATGCGGTCGACCTATTTCGCGCTGGCCGCCGTGGCCTGGCTGGCGGGCGCCCTGCCGCTGGGCGGGGCCGTGTTGATTACTGTTGCGGTGCTGTACCGGCGCGAATTCGTCTCGCACTCCCGCCGGATCCTGCTGCGCATCCCGTCTGATAGCAAAGGGGACACGGTTTCGTGACTGCACAGCTGGCTCCTCAAGGCTAAGGTGCGGGCATGAAACACTTGCTTCTGACCTGTGCGCTCAGCGCCGCCGCCCTGCCCGCCCTTGCAGATGAACCGGTGATCGAGGACGCCACCGCCCGCGCCTCTGGCGGCAGCTGGTCCTTCAGCGTCACCCTTTCCCACCCGGACACCGGCTGGGAGCATTACGCCGACGGCTGGCGGGTGCTGGATATGGACGGAAACGAACTGGGCCTGCGGGTGCTGGCGCATCCGCACGAGCACGAGCAGCCCTTTACCCGGTCGCTCAGCGGTGTGCAGATCCCGGAGGGAATAACCCAGGTGCAGATCCAGGCCCGCTGCCTGGTGGATGGCTGGGGCAAGGAAACTTACGTGCTCACCCTGCCCTGATCTTCTTCTGGCTAAAAAATTCCCGTCCCGCTGCCCGGCAGGCGGCTATGCCGCCGGGAGGGGAGGCATGCGCCCCAAGGCACCTTCACACCCGGTGGTACGGGCTGCCCGCCAGAATGGTTGCGGCGCGGTAGATCTGCTCCGCCAGCATTACCCGCACCAGCATATGCGGCCAGACCATCTTACCGAAGGAAATGGAGAAATCGGCCTCGGCCCGCAAGGAAGGGTCGATCCCGTCCGCGCCGCCGATGATTAGCGCCAGGTCCTGGCGGCCGCTGTCGCGCCAGCCAGCCAGCCTGTCCGCAAAATCGGGGGAAGACACCACCTTGCCGCGCTCATCCAGGGTACAGATCACCGCGCCCTTGGGCAGCGCCTTGCGCAAGAGCGCGGCCTCTGCTGCCATGCCTGCGTTTTTCTTATCCTCGATCTCCACCACCCGCGCAGGACCCAGACCCAGCGCGCGGCCGGTCCGGTCGAACCGGGTCAGGTAATCGTCGATGAGGGATTTTTCCGGGCCAGAGCGAAGACGCCCGGCCGCACAGATATGCAGACGCATGAATTTCCTGCAGCAATCCGGCCCGCACGCCTGTGCGGGCCTGCCTCAAATCAGCCTTGGATCAGCCCTCGGCGGCCGGTGCTGCCGGGGTGCCTGCGGGCATCCACATCTTCTCAAGCTGGTAGAACTCGCGCACTTCCGGGCGGAAGATATGGACGATCACATCACCGGAGTCGATCAGCACCCAGTCGCCGGCATCCTTGCCTTCGACCTTACAGGTGATCCGGTACTCCTGCTTGAGCCGGTCGGTCAGCTTTTCTGCCATCGCAGCGACCTGACGGGTGGAGCGGCCGGAGGCCAGCACCATGTAATCGCCGATCGACGTCTTGCCGCGCAGGTCGATCTGCACAACATCTTCGGCTTTGTCATCGCTGAGTGAGGAGAGAATCCGCTCCAGCAGCTGTTCGCTGGTGGGCTGGGACTGGGCGGCCATCACGGCTGCCCCATTAACAGCGGCATCTGCCGCTTGAGGTACGGGTGACAGGACATAGTCCTCCTTGCAACGCGCCGCCAAGCCCCGGCGCCGGGCCTGTTAATAATGTAGCAACCGGAGGGTAACTTTTCAATAAAACCACGCCCCGGCGATGCAAGCCCTGTGCTTTATCCGTCATTGTCCGAAGGTGCAACCCTGACCGGCAAAGGGTCGTTCAGCATCCGCACTTCGCGCTGCGGGAACGGGATCGAAATGTCTTCTTCCTGGAACGCGTCCCACAGCGCCAGATAGACGTTGCCGCGGATGTTGGTGAGGCCGCCGGTGGGGTCGTCGATCCAAAACCGCAACACATAATCAACGCTGCTGTCGCCAAAACCGGTGATATGGCAAACCGGCTTCTTGCTGCCGTACTGCAGCACCCGCTTGACGCCACAGGCGGCCTCAATCGCGATCTTGCGCACCTTGTGGGGATCGTCGCCGTAGCCGGTGCCGAAATGCAGGTCCAGCCGCACGTATTTGTCGGAATGCGACCAATTCACCACCTGGGTGGTGATCAGATCTTCGTTCGGAATCAGGTATTCCCGCCCGTCGCGGGTCACGACTGAGACATACCGCGCGCCCAGCGCATTGATCCAGCCGAAGGTGTCGCCCAGCGAGATCACATCGCCCGGTTTGATTGATTTGTCCAACAGGATGATCAGGCCCGACACCAGGTTCGACACAACCTTCTGCAGGCCAAAACCCAGGCCCACGCCGATGGCGCCGGACAGCACCGCCAGGCCGGTCAGGTCGATGCCGATCGCCTTGAGCCCGATAAAGAATGCACCGCCGAACAGCAGGATCTGCGCCAGTTTGGCCCCCAGAACCTGCATCGACGGGGAAATATCGGAATTGGCACGGATCCGGTTGGCCGCCACCGAGGAGATCACCCGCGCCAGCGTCAGCATCACGCCCAAGATCACAACCGCCTGCACCACCAGGAACAGCGAGATCCTGAGATCGCCGAAATTGATGGCGACGCCGTCCAGCAGATGTATCGCGTCTTCGGTGATGCCCAGGATGCGCAAGGTGATCCAGGCCCAGGCGCCGTATTTCACGAGGTTCCGGAGCAGCGGATTGCCCACCAGCCGGGTGGCAAAGGAGACAATCAGCCAGGCCAGCGACAGGTTGGCGATGACGGTCAGCAGGCGGGACCGGCTGGGCCAGGTCATTTCCTGCATGATCAGGACCACCATCCAGATCAGCAGCACAAACAAGATGCCGCGGATCCGCTTGTGCACCACCAGCCCGGCCCGGATCCGCCAGCGCGGCCAGCCCTCGCGCGCCCGCAGCCAGTTGTGGAATGCGTTCTTCAGCGGACGAGCAATCAAGGTTGCCAGCACAAAGACCGCAACAACGATCCCGGCCTGGTACGCGTTCCAGGGCCGCAGCAGCAGCTCGAGCCCTTCTGATGCCAGTTCCCACAGCCGCTGGCCAAGCTCCAGCGCCTCGGCGGTGCTTTCGGCAATCGCGTCCCTGGGTGGTGTCTGCTCTTCCGGCTCCATTGCGCCCCCGTTTTCTGCCACTGTGCCGTTCCGCTGGGTTTCGATCAAGCCAATGCGAAGTTCTCGCCACCATTGCCGCCGTTTGCTAGGCTGCCGGAAAACCGGAGGGGCAGATGGCAGAAACCGTAAAACAACCGCTGTGGATGCGTTTTCTGATGTTTCTGGTGCCGGGGATTTTCATTCTGTTCGGCCTCATAGCCTTTCTCGACAACTGGCGGTTTGTGCGCCATGCGCAGCCCGCCGAAGCAGAAATTCTGTCAATTCGCTATGTTCACGGGACCCGCACGGATTCCGTCACCAAACGCACGGTCGACGACGGCGACTACTACCCCACAGTGCGCTACAGGGATGCGGCCGGCGATTGGTGGCAAGCGGAAACTTTTCTGCCAGTGTTCTTCACGCCGGAGGTGGGCCAGAAATTCGAGATCCTCTACCACGAGGAAAACCGCGGCTGGGTGCAGGAGCGGCATGGGTTCTTCACCACCTGGATGATGCCGCTGGTCATGGCCGGGCTGGGCATCGCCGGCGCCTTTGGCATGCGGTTTGCCCTGCGATCGATGTCGCGGGCAGACACAAGACGGCTGGCACAGAAGAACAGCACCGGCTGATGACTGCTTTGGCGCAGGACAGGCTTGGGCCGCCGTCTGCGAACGAATCTTGATTGCCGGCCTTTGCGGATGTATCTGACAGCCATGACCCTCGTATTGGCGCAAAAGATCGAACTGCAAGACCGCGCGCGGCTGCGCGAACGGTTCTTTGGCGCCGCCCGCACGGTCCTGGCGCGCCTATAAGGTGCTTGCCCAGCCCAAAGCCAGCATACCCAATACATCACGGGAGAGGACCCATGTCCCCCAAGACACTCTATGACAAGATCTGGGATGCGCATGTAGCGCATGAAGCAGAGGACGGCACCAGCCTGCTCTATATCGACCGCCACCTGGTCCACGAAGTGACCAGCCCGCAGGCGTTTGAAGGCCTGCGCATGGCCGGCCGCAAGGTGCACGCGCCCGAAAAGACCATCGCGGTGCCGGACCACAACGTGCCGACCACACTCGACCGCGCCAAAGGCATCGAGAACGAGGAAAGCCGCATTCAGGTCGAGGCGCTCGACAAGAACGCCAAGGAATTCGGCGTGCATTACTACCCGGTGGATGACGTCCGCCAGGGCATCGTGCACATCGTCGGCCCGGAACAGGGCTGGACCCTGCCCGGCATGACCGTGGTTTGCGGCGACAGCCACACCGCCACCCACGGCGCCTTCGGCGCGCTGGCGCATGGCATCGGCACCTCCGAAGTGGAGCACGTGCTGGCCACCCAGACGCTGATCCAGAAGAAGTCCAAGAACATGAAGGTGGAGATCACCGGCAAGCTGAAGCCGGGCGTCACCGCCAAGGACATCACCCTGGCCGTGATCGGCGAGACCGGCACCGCCGGCGGCACCGGTTATGTCATCGAATACTGCGGCGAAGCAATCCGCGATCTGTCGATGGAAGGCCGCATGACCGTCTGCAACATGGCGATCGAAGGCGGCGCCCGCGCGGGCCTGATTGCGCCGGACGAGACCACCTTTGAATACGTCAAAGGCCGCCCGCACGCCCCGAAAGGCGCCCAGTGGGAAGCCGCGTTGAACTGGTGGAAGACCCTCTACACCGACGAGGGAGCGCATTTCGACAAGGTCGTCACCCTGAAGGGCGAGGAGATTGAGCCGGTCGTGACCTGGGGTACCTCCCCTGAGGACGTGCTCCCGATCACCGGTGTGGTGCCAAACCCCGAGGACTTCTCCGGCGGCAAGGTCGAAGCGGCCCGCCGCTCGATCGAGTACATGGGCCTGACCCCCGGCCAGAAGCTCACCGACATCGAGATCGATACCGTGTTCATCGGCTCCTGCACCAACGGCCGTATCGAAGACCTGCGCGCCGTGGCAGACGTGGTGAAGGGCAAGAAGATCAAGGACGGCATGCGCGCCATGATCGTTCCGGGCTCCGGCCTGGTCCGCGCCCAGGCTGAGGAAGAAGGCCTGGCCGAGATCTTTGAGGCCGCCGGTTTCGAATGGCGCCTTGCGGGCTGCTCGATGTGCCTGGCAATGAACCCCGACCAGCTGGCCCCGGAAGAGCGCTGCGCCGCAACCTCGAACCGGAACTTCGAAGGCCGCCAGGGCTACAAGGGCCGCACCCATCTGGTGTCGCCTGCCATGGCCGCCGCTGCCGCGCTGACCGGGCGGCTGACGGATGTGCGTGAGCTGATCTGAACCTGAGGGGCCAACGATGCCGTCCAGCCCTTCCCTTCCCGCGGTCGCAAGCCTGTGGATCGGTGACAGCCTGAACTGGCTGCACGAACTGTCCTTGGCCAGTTTCGTGCAGCGCGGCCACGAGGTTGTGCTGTTCCACACCGGGCCTGCGGCACCGCCGGTTCCTGCAGGTGTCCGCACCTGCCCGGCGGCGGAAATCTGGGACCCTGCCAAGGCAGGGCACGGGGAGGCGCCGGCCTCGATGCTGTCGGATCTGTTCCGTCTTTACCTGCTGAAGCAGACGGACATGATCTGGATCGACACCGATATGCTCTGCTGCCGGCCGTTGCCGGACGCGGACTATCACGTCGGCTATGAGCCGACACGGTCGATCAATGGCGCAGTCCTGCGGCTGCCGAAAGGCTCCGCAACGCTGAACCATCTGCTGGACTGGTTCGAGGACCCTGAGTTCGTGCCGCCCTGGCTGGCCCGCAAGATCCGCAAGGAAGTGGAAGCCGCGCCGCCCGGCAAGCGCCTGCTGACAGCCTTTGAGCTGCAGCGCCCGTCGCTTGGCCCCCGGGCGCTGGACTACACGCTGAACCTGACCGGTGAGGTCGAGCACGTGCGCGAGCCGGACGTGTTCTACCCGATCCGCGGGGTTCTGACCGATGTGCTGTTCAGCGGCAGCTGCCAGGAAGACGGCTGGCTTACGGACAACACGCTGGCCGTTCATCTTTATGCATCCATGGTGCGCCGCTACCACAAGGCGCACCGGCCCGAAAAACACAGCTTCATCGCACGCCACGCGCAGGAGATCGGCTTCGATCTCAGCGGTTTGAAGCACCAGAAACAAGGAAACGAGTAATGGAAAAGTTCCAGAAACTGCAGGGTATCGCCGCCCCGATGCCGCTGGTGAACATCGACACCGACATGATCATCCCCAAGGTGTTCCTGAAATCCATCCAGCGCACCGGCTTTGGCAAGAACCTGTTTGACGAGATGCGCTATAACCGCGACGGCACCGAGATCGAGGATTTCGTGCTGAACAAGCCGCAGTACCGCAACGCAGAAATCCTGGTGGCGGGCGACAACTTCGGCTGCGGCTCCAGCCGTGAGCACGCGCCCTGGGCAATCGCCGACTTTGGCATCAAGTGCATCGTGTCGACCTCTTTCGCCGACATCTTCTTCAACAACAGCTTCAAGAACGGCATCCTGCCGATCGTGCTGCCGCAGGAGCAGGTCGATGTGCTGATGGCCGACGCGGAAAAGGGCCAAAATGCCCGCATGACCGTGGACCTGGAAGCGCAGGAGATCACCACCTCCGACGGTGAAGTGATCCCGTTCGAAGTGGACGCATTCAAGAAGCACTGCCTGCTGAACGGTCTCGATGACATCGGCCTGACCATGGAAAAGGCCGACTCGATCAAGTCGTTCGAGGACAAGGCCGCGCAGGAACGCCCCTGGGTCTGATCCTGCAGCCGCAGCTGAAACACCTGGAAACCGCCCTGTCCCTGGGCGGTTTTCTTTTTGCCCGCCAGATTCGCGCCGCATTTCCGCCGCAATTGCCTGTTGGCGGCCCGCTTGTGCGCCGTACGCGCAGCAACACAGCATCTGGTAGCGCGCCCGCCAAGACCCTCAATTTCCACCAAAACCCTGATGCAATCCGGCATCAGTGCAGTTACGAAAGTGGCCCAACACCTGCTGCGGCCTCTTGAGCGGAAAGCTGCCTGCCTGCCACAATGGGGCAAAAATGAGGCAGAGCACCCCGGAGCACTTCGCGGGGGGCTTCAAATCCGGACCCAAGAGGCAAAACGCCCGCGCCGGTTTGAAGGGAATGAATAACGTGTTTGCACGCATCACAGGCGCGGCGTTCCGCGGCATACTGGTGGCCATGCTGTTTGCGATGCCGACGCTGATTCTGCCGGCAGCCGCCACCCAGTCGCCGGAGATCATCCTGTTCATCGCGCTTCTGGGCTCAGCCTTGGCGTTCAGCGAATACGCCTCGCATTTCCCCAGCTTCGTCGAATTCCGCAATGCCCCGCCCATCAACCGGATGCGTTTTGCAGCGGCAGCGGCCACCGTTGGCGCGCTCAGCCTGCTGGCGGCCCATCCGCAGGCCCCGACCGGACTGACGGCGCTGGTGCAGCGGCTGGGCAGCTGGCTCGGCGGCCAGCTCGACTTTGCCTATTCCCCGGTGCAGCTGACAGTGCTGATGATGCCGCCGCAAGTGCCGGAGGCCGTGGTGCTGATGGTGCGGGATGCCGCTGGGTTGGCCAGCGCGGTTGCGGCAACTGCCATCGTTCTCTTTGCGCTGGTGATCCGGGTCGGTCACTGGCCGGTCGGCAGCGGCGCCTTCAACGTCTGGGTCAACCTGCCGCTGTTCGATCCCACTACCGGCGGCGACGTGGTGCAGCGGCTGCAGCGCGACGGCCGCGTCAACATCATCGGCGGCGTGCTGCTGCCCTTTGCCTTGCCTGCGGCGGTCAAGCTGGCCTCTGGCCTGGTGGACCCTGGCATGCTGGCCGCGCCGCATATGCTTATCTGGGTGATCAGCGCCTGGGCGCTGGTGCCTGCCTCAATGATCATGCGCGGCATGGCGATGCTGCGGATCGCCGGGCTGATCGCACAGAAGCGGCGTGCTGCCTGCGCTGATCCCGACGAGGCGCTGCAGACCGCATGAGGCGGCTGGCGGCGGGTCTCCTCCTGATCCTTGCCGCCGGGACGGGCTGGGCAGACACCCTGCGCATTGCCACCTTCAACACGGAACTGTCGCGCGACGGGCCGGGCCTGCTGCTGCGCGACATCCTTCGCGGCAGCGACCCTCAGGTTGCTGCGGTGGTGGAGGTCATCACCGCAGCACAGCCGGATGTGCTGGCGCTGCAAGGCATTGACTGGGACTACGAAGGCCAGGCGCTGGCGGCGCTGGCGGCGCGGCTGGCGGATCATGGGCTGGATTACCCCTACCGCATTGCACTGCAGCCTAATTCCGGCCTGCCGCCCTCTGCCCCGCTGGACATGGATGGCAACGGCAAGGCTGGTGAACCGCGCGACAATCAGGGCTATGGCCGATTCCGCGGCCAAGGAGGCATTGCGCTGCTGTCCCGGCTGCCGGTAAATCATGACGGCATCCGCGACTTTTCTTCTCTGCTGTGGAAGGATCTGGCGGGTGCCCTGCTGCCGCAGCATCCGGATGGCAGCCCCTTTCCCTCCGCCGAGGCGCAGGCCGTGCAACGATTGTCCGCTACTGGTCATTGGCTGGTGCCGCTGATGCCACCGGATGGCTCCCGCCTGAATGTGATGACTTTCCACGCCACCCCGCCGCTGTTCGATGGGCCGGAAGACCGCAACGGGCTGCGCAACCGCGATGAAATCCGCCTATGGCAACTGCTGCTGGATGGCCAGCTTGGGCCGGCGCCAGACGGTGCTTTTGTCATTGCAGGCGACGCCAATCTCGATCCCGGGCGCGGGGAAGGCCGCAGAGACGCGATCCGCAGCCTGCTGTCGGATCCGCGCCTGCAGGATCCGCTCCCGCAGAGCCCGGAAGCAGGCACAGACACCGTCGAATGGCAAAACGCGGGCCGCATGCGGGTCGACTATGTGCTGCCTTCTGCCGGTCTGACCGTGACCGCCAGCGGTGTGGTGTGGCCAGACGGTCCGGATGACCCCGCAGCAGCCGCCAGCCGCCACCGGCTGGTCTGGGTGGATTTACTGCTGGACTGATCCCCCCGCGACAACATCATTACGCGGGCAAATCCCCTTCTTTCCCCTTTATTACCAAGGGCTGTTATTGACCCTGCCCCGCTGTCCCGCTACGCCCTTGCCAGCTGTTATTTTGGAGGATCCCCATGCCCAACCCATCGATTCTGATTCTGCCCGGCGACGGCATCGGCCCAGAGGTCATGGCCGAAGTGCGCAAGATCATCTCCTGGTTCGGAGACAAGCGCGGCCTGCAGTTCGATGTGAGCGAGGATCTGGTCGGCGGCGCGGCTTATGACAAGCACGGCAAGCCGCTGGCGGATGAGACCATGGCCAAGGCGCAGGACGTCGACGCAGTGCTGCTCGGCGCGGTGGGCGGCCCGGCCTATGACGATCTGGACTTCTCCGTGAAACCCGAGCGCGGCCTGCTGCGCTTGCGCAAGGAGATGGACCTTTACTCCAACCTGCGCCCGGCGCAGTGCTTTGACGCGCTGGCGGATTTCTCCTCGCTGAAGAAGGACATCGTTGCCGGTCTGGACATCATGATCGTGCGCGAGCTGACCTCCGGCGTCTACTTCGGCGAGCCGCGCGGCATCTTCGAAGAGGGCAACGAGCGCGTCGGCATCAACACCCAGCGCTACACCGAAAGCGAGATCGAGCGCGCCGCCCGTTCCGCGTTCGAACTGGCGATGCGGCGCAACAAGAAGGTCTGCTCGATGGAGAAGGCCAACGTGATGGAATCCGGCATCCTGTGGCGCGAGGTTGTGACCCGCGTGGCAGCTGATTACCCCGAGGTCGAGCTGTCCCACATGTACGCCGACAACGGTGCAATGCAGCTGGTGCGCGCACCCAAGCAGTTCGACGTCATCCTGACCGACAACCTGTTCGGCGATATCCTGTCCGACTGCGCCGCGATGCTGACCGGCTCGCTGGGCATGCTGCCCTCCGCCAGCTTGGGCGCGCCTATGGAAAACGGCCGCCCCAAGGCACTTTATGAACCCGTGCACGGCTCTGCGCCCGACATCGCAGGCCAAGGCAAGGCCAACCCGATCGCCTGCATCCTGAGCTTTGCGATGGCGCTGCGCTACAGCTTCGACCAAGGCGCCGAGGCCGACCGGCTGGAAGCCGCGGTCGAGAAGGTTCTGGCCGACGGCGTGCGCACCGCGGACCTGCTGGCAAGCGAAGGCGTGGAGCCGGTCTCCACTAGCCAGATGGGCGACGCAGTGATCGCAGCGCTGGACGCAAGCCTCTGATTTCCAGTCGCTAATCCGGAACTAACAAAGCCCCGCCCGGCCGCCGGAGCGGGGCTTTTTCGTGCCTGTGGAGCCGCAGCCTGCAGTGCCAAAAAGAATTCCCGAAAACCGCATCTTTCTGTGGAATCGCCCTTGTCAAACCCCGCGCCCTGAGCTATTTCGCCCTCCACGGTCGGAGTGTAGCTCAGCCTGGTAGAGCACTGTCTTCGGGAGGCAGGGGTCGGAGGTTCGAATCCTCTCACTCCGACCAATAAAACAAGGCGCCTTCGGGCGCCTTTTTTGTTGTCCGGGACACTTGGCCGCAAGGGACAATCAGGCTCAGGACGGATGCCAGCCCAAGCAGTCAGCCTGCTGCCATGTCACTATCCGGTTCGGGCAGTTGCAACCGGATGCCCAGGCTGAACCCATCGGGCGGATTTTTCAGAATGGCGATGCTGCCGCCCATAAGCTCCGCCAATTCGTCGCAGATCGACAGGCCCAGGCCGGACCCGCCCTTGTGCTGGGAAACCGCATTTTCGAGCTGAGTGAACCGCTCGAAAGCCCTGCCGCTGTCCTCTGCCGCTATGCCGGGACCAGTGTCGAGCACAGTGATGCTGATCGGACAGGCCGCCGCATTGTCACGCTCCAGCGCTATGGAGACGCTCCCCTTGGGAGTGAATTTCACCGCATTGTCGATCAGGTTGTTCACGATTTGGGTGACCTTCGGGAGATCAAGAAGCAGCTGTTCCGGCACATTAGCTGCCGTAGACACCCAGGTGCGCAACGGCTTGCCGTAACGGCTGGCGCTGGCTTCAAGCGCGTCCTGCCATTGGACAACCAGACCCGCTGTTTCCACAGGTTTTGGACTGAATTCCACCGCATCGGAATCAATCCGTGCGGTCTCCAGCACGTTGACCAGCTGAGTCATCAGCATCTCAGCAGCCCGGTGCCCGACATCCGCCCGCTCTCGGGTCTTGTCCGAGGCGGTTTCATCGCTCTTGATCAGGTGCAGCAGACCAAGGATCACATTCAGCGGTGTGCGGATCTCGTGGCTCATCGTAGCCAGAAAGGCAGTGCGGGCTTCGACGGCAGAATTTGCACGCGTCACCTCCGCAGCCAAGCCGGTAATGGCCGCCGCCAGCTCGGCTTCCCGCGCCTTCAGCTCTGTCAAATCGTTGTGCGCACCCAGCATCCGCACCGGCCGTCCGTTTTCATCCCTGATCGCCAGGCCGCGGCAGCGCACCGTAACCATATGACCGTCGGCATGGCGGTAGCGGACGATCTGGTCATAGGGGTGCTCCGGGTCCTCCAGGTGCTTGTGGAAGTTCTCAAGCGCCAGCGCCAGATCGTCGGGGTGAATCAGATCCTGCCACTCTGACGCAAAGTGCTGCTTTGTCTGCGGGTCCAGCCCGAACAGGCGCCAGAATTCCGGGCTCATCCATTCGTGTTCCGGCTTTTCCAGGTCCCAGTACCAGAGGCCGTCCAGCGACCCGATTTGAAGGAAGTCAAAGATGGCATCATCGCTTTTAACCAGATCGTACAGCTCACGCTTGAGATAATGCATATCCATCTGCCTTTGCTCGTGTCCGGCCCGCAACTAGCAATGTCAGATTTACTGCACGACGGCCAGCGCAATCAACGGGCGACTGCCTTCTGCTGGCCGCTCAGGCCGCTTTCATCGCCGAGCGCTTCAGCTGCTTCCACAGCACATCCAGCGTCTGCTTGGTGCTGCGCGGATCGCGGTAAAGGCGGATCTCCAGGTCGGTGCCCAGCCGTTCATCCACAATGGCAAAGCGGCCGGAGGCGATTTCTTCGCGGCACAGGCTCAGCGGCAGCCAGCCGATGCCGAACCCCTCCTGGATCATCGCCTTGACGCTGTTGGCCAGTGCGTTCTGGTTGACGACAAACACTTTCTGCCCAGGCAATAGCTGGGTCAACGCAAATTCCTGCACCGAGCGCAGCGCCGACACCGCACCATAAGAGAGCAGCGGCACTGCGTCCTTGCTGCCGGGTTTGAAAGCGAACTCCGCCGCGCCGTCCGTGGTTGTGCGGGACACCGGCACATAACGGTCGGTCGAGAGCGTCAGATACTCGAAATTGGCGACCTCCAATGGCCCCAGAAAATCCATCGACGGGTGCCAGTAGGTCAGGATCACATCGCAATAGCCCTGCTGCAGCGCGCTAACAAACTGGTCGGCGGCCCAAGAGGTGGAGTTGAGATCGGTATCCACCCCGCCCTCGCTGGCCAAGGGCGCAATCAGGGTCTTGTAATGGGTCATGTAGAGCGACTGCGAGGCGGCGAAGCGGATCACGTTTTCGCCGGCCGCGTCGATGGTCTGGCAGCGCTCTATGGTTTCCTCATAGGTGCGCAGCATGATGCGGGACTGCGACAGGAACACCTCGCCGGCCGGGGTCAGCGTCAGCGGCAGCGTCTCGCGGTTGATCAGCCGCACGCCGATCTCATTCTCCAGTGCCCGGATCCGGCGCGAAAAGGCCGGCTGGCTGACATTACGCTCTTCAGCCGCGCGCGAGAAATTCTTGCACGCGACCAAAGCCTCGAAGTCCTTGAGCCAGATGATATCCAACTGGGCGTCCCGTCTTAACCGGCGGCCACCGCATCCAGCCTGTCTTCTTCGACGGCATGGCACGCAACCATGCTGCCATCGGGCTGGTGAATGGCCTTGGGCTTTTCACTCTTGCATCGTGCGTCCGCAAAGGCGCAGCGGCTTTGGAACGGGCAGCCTGTGGGCAGGTTGATCGGCGTCGGAATCTCACCCTTGAGGCGGATGTGGTTCGGCCGGTCGTCCTTCAGCTGCGGCACCGCGGACAGCAAGGCCCGAGTATAGGGGTGTTTGGGGCTGGAGAACAATGTCCGGGTGTCGGCCACCTCGCAAACCGACCCAAGGTAAAGAACCGCAACACGGGTGCCAAAATGCTCCACCACGCTCAGATCGTGGGTGATGAACAGATAGGTGAGGCCGCGGCTTTCCTTGGCTTCCAGCATCAGGTTCAGCACCTGCGCCTGGATCGACACGTCCAGCGCGCTGATCGGCTCATCGGCGATGATGAATTCCGGGTCCACCGTCAGGGCGCGGGCAATCGCGATCCGCTGGCGCTGGCCGCCGGAGAATTCGTGCGGGTAGCGCTTGGCCCAGCTGGGGTCGACGCCGACCGACAGCATCACCTCGGTCACCTTGTCGCGCACCTCCGCTGCCGAGGCGTTGGGATAATGGTGGCGCACCGGTTCTTCCAGCGCCTGCCGGATTGTCATGCGCGGGTTCAGCGAGGCATAGGGGTTCTGGAAGATCATCTGGATCTTCTTGCGCAGCGGCTGCATGCCGGACCGCGACAGATTGTCGATACGCTGGCCGCCATAGTGGATCTCACCTGCGGATGGGGTCAGCAGGCCGGCGACCAGCCTCGCCACGGTGGATTTACCGCAGCCGGACTCGCCCACCACGCACAGCGCCTCGCCCTTGCGGGCCTCCAGCGAGATGTTGTTTACGGCATGGACAGACCGGCTCTCGCGCACGATCTTGCCCTGCTTGAACTTGAGGGTTTCCAGAAAGCCCTGATCAAGGTCGAACCGTTTTTCCAGATTCTTGATCTCCAAGAGCGGGCGGTCGGTTTTTGCGTCACTCATGCCCGTGCCTCCTGACGGTCTTCATCGCTGTTCAGGCGCTGCACCTCGTGGCAGGCCACTTCGACCTCGCCATAGTGCACGATTTCCGGAACCCGGCTGCGGCAGAGATCAGTGGCGTATTTGCAGCGCGGATTGAAGGCGCAGCCGGCGGGGATGCTGGCCAGCCCAGGCATGTTGCCCGGTATCTGTTTCAGCCGCTGGCCCGGCAGTGTCTGCTGCGGCAGCGCGTTGATCAAACCTTGGGTATAGGGGTGCTGCGGGTCGTTGATGATCTCGCGGGTGCGGCCCGCTTCGATGATCCGGCCGGCATACATTACCAGCGTGCGCTCAGTCATCTGGCTGACCACGCCCAGGTCGTGGGTGATCAGGATCAGACCCACCTGGTTGGACTGGCACAGCTCCAGCATCAGCTCCATGATGTCAGCCTGGATGGTCACGTCCAGCGCGGTGGTCGGCTCATCCGCAATGATCAGCTGCGGGTCCAGCAACAGCGCAATCGCAATGATGATCCGCTGGCGCATGCCGCCCGACAGCTCGTGCGGATATTGCTCCAGACGTTCCTCCGGCGAGGGGATATAGACCTCGCGCAGCTTGACGATTGCAATCTGGCGGGCTTCCTCATGGCTCAGCTTTCGGTGCGCCATCAGGGTCTCGATCATTTGCTGGCCAATCGTCAGCACCGGATTGAGCGTCACCATCGGATCCTGGAAAATCATCGCCATCCGGTTGCCGCGCAGGTTGCGCAAGCGCTTGTCGTTCATCTGAACGACATCCTCGCCCTCAAACAGGATCTTGCCGGTGTCGATATAGCCCGGGCGGCTAAGGAGGTTCATCAGCGAGAACCCGGTGATCGATTTGCCGGCGCCGCTTTCGCCGACGATGCCCAGACGTTCGCCTTTGGCCAGGTCGAAGGAAATGCCGTTGAGGGCGGTGACCGTCTGATCGCGCATGGCGAATTTGACGGTGAGGTCGCGAACGGAAAGAAGGCTCATCGCGTTACCCCTTGTAGAGTTTCGGGTTCAGGACGTCGCGCATCCAGTCGCCCAGCAGGTTGATGACAAGAACCAGCACCACCAGCACCACGCCGGGAATGGCGGTGATCCACCAGCTGCCGGAGAAGATGTAGTCGAAGCCGGAAGAGATCAGCGAGCCCAGCGACGGCTGGCTCGGCGGCATGCCCAGGCCCAGGAAGCTGAGCGAGGCCTCGGAGATGATCGCGTTGGCGACCTGCACGGTGGAGATCACAAAGATCGGCGACAGCGAGTTCGGCAGGATGTGCCGCACCATGATCCGCATGGGGCCGAAACCCAGCACCCGGGCGCTGTCGACATATTCCTTCTTCTTTTCGGCCAGCACAGTGGCGCGGACAGTGCGGGCGTATTGCGGCCACTCCGCCACCCCGATCACTGCGATCAGGAACACCACCGCATATTTGTTGAAGGTGTCGGTTCCGAACATCGCCTGCGTCACCGCCAGGAAGATGATCGCCACCATCAGGGTCGAGAACGACAGCTGGATATCAGCAAGCCGCATCAGCAGGCTGTCCAGGCGGCCGCCCACGTAACCAGCGATCAGACCGATGGAGATGCCCAGGAAGGCTTGCAGCGCGACTGCGCAGATGCCGATCAGCAGCGACAGGCGGGTCCCGTAGAGGATAGTCGACCACAGGTCGCGGCCCTGGTCGTCGGTGCCCAGCACAAACTCCGGCAGCGAGCCGCTGACCCAGGCAGGCGGGTATTCCGAGTTCATGATGTCGATCTGCGCCGGATCATAAGGGTCATAGGGCGCGATCACCGGCGCCAGGAAGGACGCAATGGCGATCAGCAGGAACACAATCATGCTCACCACCGCCACCGGATTGCGGCGGAAGCTGTAGCCCATGTTGGAGTTCCAGATCTTGGACCAGCGCGAGGGTTCGGATTTCGGGTTCAGCGTTTCGGTGCTCATGCGCCCATCCTCGCAATGTTCACGGTCGGGTTCACCAGGCCATAGATCAAGTCGACGATGGTATTGGTGACCACGAAGATGAAGCCGACAACAATCAGATAGGCCACGATCAGCGGGGTATCGACGCGGTTCACCGCCTCAAGGAACATGAAGCCCATGCCCGGCCACTGGAACACCGTCTCGGTCAGGATGGTGTAGGCGACCATGGTGCCGATCTGCACGCCGCCCACGGTGATCACCGGCAGGAGCGTGTTCTTCAGCGCGTGCACAAAGTAGATGCGCCAGGGATTGATGCCCTTGGCCTTGGCATATTTGACGTATTCGGACTGCAGCACTTCCATCATTTCGGCGCGGATCAGGCGGACAAACAGCGGCAGCATGATGGAGGCCAGCGCAATCGAGGGCAGGATGATGTGCAGCCAGCCATCGGCAGTGGCGAAATTCGTCTGCCAATACCCCCAGACCTGCACGGTGTCGCCGCGCCCGTAGGAAGGGAACCAGCCGTATTCCACAGAGAACACAAAGATCATCAGAATGGCGGTCAGGAATACCGGGATCGAGATGCCGACAATCGACAGGCCCATGATGATGCGGCTCAGGATGCTGTCAGGCTTGATCGCGGTGTAGACGCCCAGCGGCACCGAGAAGCCGACGATGATCAGCGTTGCGCCGAATACCAGCTCCAGCGTCGCGGGCAGCTTCTTCAGGATCACGTCCAGCGCCGGCTCCTTGAAGAAATAGGAGGTGCCCAGGTCGCCCTGCAGCGCATTGCCCGCAAACCGCAGGTACTGCGTCACGAAGCTGTCGTTCAGCCCCATCTCGTCGCGCAACTGCTGGCGCACTTCTTCGGAAACCGACTGCCCGACCAATTCGCGCAGCGGATCGCCCAGGTTGCCCTGGATGGCAAAGGCAATCAGCGAGATGACGAACATCACGGCAACCGCCTGAATCACTCGCTTGGCGAGATAGGCAAACATCGTCCTGACCTTTGTAGAGTTTGGTTACAGCGCAGGTCGCAGTGTCCGATGGAACCGCGGGTCCTGCAAGCGCAGCCTTGACAGCCGCTTGTTGTTTAAAAGGTCCGGGCCGGCCGGGGGAGACCGGCCCGGAAGTATTCAGTGATTAGCTGCCGGTTTCGACAACCAGGTCACCGAAGTAGGGGAAGTTAAGCGCGTTCACGATGTCGGCCGAGTTCATGCCGGACTTGGAACCCCATGCCAGGTTCTGCCAGTGCAGCGGGATGAAGGCGGCCTCGTCGTACAGAATACCTTCCAGCTTCTGCAGCATTTCCGCACGTTTGGCCGGATCGGTTTCCGCGTTGGCGGCATCCATCAGCGCATCTGCTTCCTCGTTGCAGTAGTTGCCCGAGTTGTACTGGCCGTTGCCGTTGTCCGGGTTCGGGCAGGCGGTCAGGAACTGGTGGAAGTTCGCCGAGTCCTCGGTGTCCGAATGCCAGCCGATCATCATCATGTCTGCTGCGCGCTCGTCAAAGGTCGGCCAGTACTGCGCCTTGGGCATGGTCTGCAGGTCAACTTTGATGTTGATCTGTGCCAGCATCGAAGCCACGGCTTGCGCGATCTTGTCGTCGTTCACATAGCGGTTGTTCGGCGCCATCATGGTGATCGAGAAGCCGTCGGCATAGCCTGCCTCAGCCATCAGGGCCTTGGCTTTTTCCAGGTCAAAGCGCGGTGCCAGGGCTTCGTTGTAACCCAGGTAACCAGCCGGGCTGGCCTGCGCGCCCACGGTGCCGAAGCCGCGCATGATGCGGTCAACGATGCCTGCGTTGTTGACAGCATAGTCGATTGCCTGGCGGACACGGGCGTCCTTGAAGGCCTCGACACGGTTCTGGTTCATCTGGAAGGTGATGATACGGGTGCCGGGCATGGTGATCAGGTCAACGCCCTCAGCCTCTTCCACACGCTTCAGGTCGGTCGGCGGAACCGGCGCGATGAAGTCCACGTCGCCGGACAGCAGGGCTGCCACGCGGGTCGGGTCTTCTTTGATCGGGGTCAGAACGATCTTGTCGACATTACCCGCATCAGCGTCCCAGTAACCGTCGAAGCGGTCAAACACGACGCGCACGCCCTGCTCACGCTCGGAAACCACAAACGGGCCTGTGCCGGAAACGTTGCGCGAAGCAAAGCTATCACCGTGCTTGACGATTTCGCCCTTGTCTTTGCCGTCATCGGTGGTGCCGGTGTAATACGCGCTGTCCATCGGGAAGATGTAAGTCGCGGTATGCAGCACCAGCGGATAGGGCTCAGAGGTCTTGAGGTCGAAGGTCATGTCGTCGACGACTTCGACATCGGTGAAGGGGGCGAAAATCGCCTTGAAGTCGTCGCTCGCCTTCAGGCGGTCAAAGGTCCAGTCGACGTCCTTGGCGGTCAGCGCATTGCCGCTGTGGAAGGTAACACCGCTGCGCAGCTTAAAGCGCATGGTGGTTTCGTCGATCTGTTCCCAGCTTTCGGCCAGGCGCGGTTCGAACTGCAGGTCCTTTGTCCAGCGCACCAGCGGGTCAAAGACCATGTGCGACAGCTGCAGCGTGCCGCCGGACAGTTGTTCATGCGGATCCAGCGAAACCGGGTCAGCGTCATAGGCAACGCGCACGGTGGTTTCGGCATAGGCAACCGGTGCCATCGCCACCACCGCAGCAGCCGCCAGGCTTCTGACAAATTTCGTCATTAGGCATACTCCCCTGTGATTATGCCGCAAACGCTATCCTGCGCTGCGCAAACTGTGAAATGCCGATATCGCATAGGGTATGCAGGATGCACATCGGAGCTATGCGATTATTGAATATCTCTTTAATGCTATAGACTTAGGTGCCTGTAACATTGCTCAGCCTCACCCGCCTCTTTTGCATGAAGCACCCAAAACTGCCCCTCCTTCAGTTACTCAGCGGACCGCCGGAGGCACGGGTCAACCTGGCAGCAAGTGCTTCGCCGAAGGCTTTCTCCGACTGTTTATTAGCGGCGGACAATGGGGAGGCGCTGCAGCTTGGGGGGTAAGCCCTGATGTGGTATTGTTCGTCAGAAGTTACGTTGAGGCTGGCTCGAGCAGGGTCATTTTCTCGGGAGGGGACGTAGCTGCCATGAAGGTTAATAACGAGTTCAAGGGCCTGTTGCCCGCATTGTTTACTGCTGCACTCATTTCAATGCTGCCGGCTCAACCTGGCGCCCAAGTGCGCGAGGAAAGCCACGGAGTTGTTCTCCTGCGAGGGCTGCCAACGCTGGAAACGGCTCACAGCATCGCCATCGTCGAGCTGGATCCAGAGCAGGAAAATTTCGGTGAAATCCTGAGCGAAGTCACGCAACCGGACATGACGCATCCGCTGCATCACCTGTATTACAGCCCAGCCGGGCGGCTGTATGCAACCGGTTTGGACCCGGTCTGCAGCCTGGCGGAGATCGGCCTGGAGCGGGACGCAACCGGAGCGCCGCAGGTCACCGGTTTCGAATGCCTCGACACCCAAGGCCAGATGGTGGGCGAAGACATCATGTGGCATTCCTCCAATGGCACGGAGTACATGTTTGTCACCTTCATGGGCGGCACCGGCGGCGATGACGGCGGAACGCTGGGCGTGTTCGACCCGCAGACAAACGCGGTTGTGAAAGTCATCGAAGCGCGGCCAAGCGAAGTCGGCGCGGACAAGCCCTACATCATGTATCCACATGGCATCTCCGCCTATCAGGACCGGATGATCATCACTTCCACGGTGCACCCCGACCTGGCCACGGGTGTGGGAAATGCGCTGACCGTGATTGATCTCAACACGCTGGAGCCCATCCAGAACATTGTCGTGGAAAACGAAAAGCCGCTGGGTTTCCCGTCGTCACCTGTGGAAGTCCTATTTGCCCGGCCGTCCATGAACGAAAACATCAAACCGGCCGTGCTGGTGAATACGATGTTCGGATTCGAAACCTGGAAAGTGCCTTATGACGAAGCCTCCAAGACATTCGGAGATCCCGAGGTGCTTTATAGCGGTGCCGCAAACAATACCGCTGTGCCGCTGGAGTTCTATGGCACCGATACCGAACTGTTCATCAGCCATGCCCTGCCCGGCGTGGTGAAGCGCTACGATCTCGCCAAGCTGCCCGACCTGGTGTCTTCCGGGCCGGATATTCAGGCAGCGCCCGGCGCGCACCACATGATCTTCTTCACATCCAAGTCCGGCCGTGACCTGATCGCGGTCCAGAACAACCTGCTGAACCTTGGCAACGCAGCTGATAATGACCCGACAGATGTGGATTTCATCGCCGCGCTGAACGCCCACACGATCACCGTGCATGATCTCGCCACCGGCGAGCAGCTGGGATCAGTGAACTTCAGGGAAAAGTACAGCAAGGGCGTAGACAACCTGGAAGGGCTGTTCGGGTCCGGGTTTGTGCATCACCACTGAGGAAGCAGCAGGATGGCTCGCCAGCGCTGGATCGCAACCGCCGCTGCGGTGGTGGCCATCGGTACGGGAGCGTCCTACGTCATCAGGGCGCTGCCACCCGATCCGACGCCGGTTGCGGATTTTTCCGCCCCTTTTGTATTCGGGCGCTTCTCTGTCCCGCAGGACAATCCCCTGACCGAAGAGGCGTTCGCCCTCGGGCGGAGGCTGTTTTACGATCCCGCCCTATCCGGCGGCAATGACCGGTCCTGCGCGACCTGCCATATCCAGCGGCTGGCTTTCACCGACGGCCTGCCAACTGCTGCCGGGCTGAATGGGGAAAGCCTGGAATTCAGCAGTATGAGTCTGGTGAATCTTCTGTGGGGGCAGGAGCGGTTTTTCTGGGACGGCCGGGCCCTGTCCCTTGAGCAGCAGGCCCTGCTCCCGATCGAGAACCCCCAGGAAATGGCACAGGATCTGGAAGAGCTGGTCCGCGAACTGAAAGGGTCCCGGCAGTACCGGCGCATGTTCCGGCAGGCCTATGGCGAAGTGTCATCCGAGAATATCGCGCGGGCGCTGGCCACGTTCATGCGCATGCTCATCTCTGCTGGTTCCAAGTATGACCGTTTCCTGCGCGGCGAGGCGGTGCTGACCGAGCAGGAGGAACTGGGCCGCAAGCTCTTCATGGCCCACCCGGACACCAAGGTCTCTTTGCGCGGCGGCAACTGCATTGATTGCCACAGCCAGTTTCTGACCTCAGGCTTCCGGGATGGGCTGGACGGGTTTTCCAACAACGGGCTGGACAAGGACGAGGATTTGCCCGCCGGCCTCATGGCTGTAACAGACAACCCGGCACACAAAGGCTTCTTCAAAGTGCCAACGCTGCGCAACATCGCCGTCACGGCCCCTTACATGCATGACGGGCGCCTGCAGACGCTGGAAGACGTGATGGACCACTACAACGGCGGAGTGGTGGTCAGCCCCACTCTGAGCCCGCTCATACTTGAAGCTGACAACGCCGCCTCACCTCCCGGTTCCTTTGTTGGATTACGTCTGACGGACAGCGAGAAAGCCGCAATCATCGCATTTCTGCACACCCTGACGGATGAAGCATTCCTGTCGGATGCCCGATTTTCCAATCCTCTTGAAGGAGAGTTGTGATGTCCGGAATGAAGCCGATCCACATCAATGTCTTGCTGGCCTTCCTGCTGGCGCTTACCGTTTGGCACGCGTTCCGGAAAACGGATCCGCCCGCCAGCCAGCTGCGCCTCGTCTTCCAGGCAGAGGCCAATGGGCAGAAGCTGGTTTTTGACCAGTTCCATTACAAGAACCCAAACGGTCCCGGGCAGTTCAGGGTACAGAATTTTCGTTTCTACATCAGCAATATCAAGCTGTCGGGCGAAGATGGTACCTATTTGGAGCCGGACAGCTACCATCTGGTCCGGTTCGGTGCTGGAAATGAGAGTTTTGCAGTAGAACTGAACAACATACCGCTGAGGTCCTATTCCGGCCTCTCCTTTTCAATCGGCATAGACGAGCAGGCGAACGCTTCCATCGAGCCGCGCGGCGATCTGGACCCGAACAGCCAAATGGCCTGGAACTGGGAAGTGGGCTACAAGTTTGTCGTGTTCGAAGGCAGCCTGATTTTGGATGATGCCATCCTGCCCCTGGTCTATCACCTGGGCTTTGATGAGAACCGGCGCGACTTACAGTTCTCTTTGCCCGCCGAAGAACAATTGAGCAGCACGAGCGCAAAAAACTTCAAAGTTGACGTCATGGAACTGTTCAGCGGCGCATCTGCATTCAACATGGCACAAACCCAGTCAGTGAAATTTGACCGTCAGGACGCCCGGAGGCTGGCGGAAAACTACGCCGGGATGATCTCAATCGCAGGTAACTGATTGCACAGGGGCGAATGCGCTCGTTTTCCAAAACGCAACAGCCGCGACCAACAGATCCACTCTCCGGCACATCTGCGAAGGCCACGCAGGCAGCCGGGCTGCAGCTGCACGCAATCTGAGACGATCAATTACCAATGTATGATGGCGGAGACGATGGGATTCGAACCCACGAGACGGTTTCCCGCCTACTCCCTTAGCAGGGGAGCGCCTTCGACCACTCGGCCACGTCTCCGCTGACCCGTATATGTGCCGCAACCCAGAGAAACAAGGCGTTTTTTCAATTTTCTTCCAGCCCCTGAAAAATATGGAATTTCAGGCCGCTTCCCGGATTTTTGGCAGGGCTGCACGCGATTCGCGTGCAAAATCCCTGCAGTCGCATGCCCTGTTTGATGGCAAGTTCCCGCGAGTGAACTCACCCGCCGCAAGCCAAACCTTCAATTGAACACGACCTGAAGGTTTGGCTTGCCGTTGCCGCCCATCACCTTTGAGATAAAGACAGAATGGGAGCCGATTTTTTCATGGGAAAGCGCCAGCGTTTCGTGGTCGCCAACAAAGTCTTCCGGGCATTCAAACAGCAGCGAGAACTGCGCTCTGAATTCGGCGGGTGTTTCCGGCCCCATGTCAATCGAAGTGAGTTTGGCCTCAAGATGTCCGATATTAAAGGCCTCGCCAACCAGACCTGCAAAATCATTGTGTTCCAATTCCTTGATCGCTTTCATGATAACCTCCATGGGTGGTGCTTTCGCGCATCGGCCTGAAGCCAATGCAATGGATGCCAGGCAATTCCGGCTTGGCCGCGGTCAAACTAGTCCTGACCTGGCTGTGAGGGGCTGCAGCCGCCGAATGGTTACATCTGGCGGCACGAAACAGCCGCTGGCCAACTGCTCATAGTCGGGGTGGAACCAGCGCATCAGAACATGGCGGTGGTTGGAGCTCTGCGCTTCAAATCCGAGCCTGTAGTAGAAGCGGTAGGCTGCGGCGTTCAGACTATGCACATGCAGTGTGACCGGCAGATGCTTTCTAGCGGCGGCGGCACATACACCATGCATGACAATGGAGCCAATGCTGCGCCCGCGGTATTGCGGCAGCAGAGCGATGTCCAAAATCCGGAATTCGCTGTCCCGTTCGTCCAGGTACAGCCGGCCGATCGTCGTGCCGCAAAGCAGGATGATTCCGTATTTCGCAACGGAATAGCTGTTGAAGTAAACGTCGTGGTGGGCGTCGTACTGCTGCGCAAGCACCTTGTGGTAGCTTTCTTCATCTCCTGCATTGAGAAGCGGAGCAAACTCCCAATGCCGCTCAGCCGCATGCACCTGCTGGAGAAACGCTTCATCTCCTGCCCGGGCGGACCTGATTTTCACATCTAAGGGATTCACTGCGGTCATCAGAATTCCTTTTGCTTCTCAGGATGGTGGGGCAAAAGCTAGGATCTTGAAGGGTATGCACCCCTAAGCGAAATCTCGTAGCTCATGCACATGAACGGATCCATGATAGAAAAAGGGGTGCTTTGCCCTGAACTGACAGTCCGGCTACCGCTGTTGCCGAGAGTAACCTCGCTGCCATCCGGGGCAGCATAGCCGCGGCCAGCCACATCCCCCACCTTGGGAATGGACAGTACAGTGCCGGGCCCCGGGTTTTCGCTTCCGTCATCCTCGGCTACTGCAAAAAACACGTTGCCGTGCGTGTGCGGAGGAAGATTGCCCGTGGTCAGCTTCTGATTTTCGGATCCTGCCATTTGGCCCAGCGGATAAGTCCCATTTGTGTTGCGGTGAACCGCCACACGGCCGCGCATTTCCGGAAGGCCAAAAGTAGAAACCCCGTTTCCGCCAAACCTGCTTCCGACAAGCGAAAAGAGGGCATTATACTGGGCGATCGCAAGAATCTGGCCGTCGCAAAAAGCCCAGTCCCTGACAGCATAGGTCAAAGGGAATATTGAAATCTGCGACATAAATGGTTCTGACATTTCCTGCCTCCACTCGTTTGAAACACCCGCTCAGGGCGGTGGCTGGGTTGGATAGGTGGGTGAGACACCGGGTGGCTAGCTGCGCGGCGGATAGGCCCCGAAAAGGGCCATTTCATACATGACAACCTGGTAGGGAGAGATTGTTTGAATGGCGGCACTGTTCCCACTCGGCGCTGTTGCCGGAGAGCCCAGCGAAGACAGGTCCGTCAGGTTTGACGCTTCGGCGTACCAATCGGCAATGATTGAAGCTCCGGAGTAGGTGCCCTCGGGTATCGCGGTTACCGACCCTGAAGACGGTGTCAGGCTGGTGCCTGGTTCCGGCTTCGCTTTTTGAGAAATCGGATGCGCATGGGCAGGCATCTCCCACGAAGTGAGGCTTCTGTCCCGGAGACTGTTGAAGGACCCGATCTGGCGCGGGGTCAAACCCGGACCCGATCCCGAATGCAGGACTGTGCGCCCTTTCAGATTGGGCACCCCCATGGAATTGATGCCATCGCCGCCATAGATATCGCCGATCAGTGAATACAGCGCTTGGTTCTGAGAGATTGCCAAGAGTTGTCCCTGGCATTGCACCCAGTCTCTGATGGTGAATCCAAGCCCGAATGCGGAAATTTGGGAGATAAAGGGCTCAGCCATAATGTACTCCTTGAAACAAGGTTGGATTGACAAGGGAAATTCTAGGCCCGGGCCGGAAAGATCCCTTCAATGGCAATTTCGTAACTCACCGCCAGATACGGGCTGCGGACGGAGAAAGGAGTGCCCGAACCAATGCTTCCGGTCTCAGGCAGCCCGCTGCTCACAGCCGCGCTGACATAGCTTTGATCGGAGAATGAACTGCCCACCGCGGTGGTCCCACTGCGTGTCACCGAAGGCTTGGCCATGACCAGGCCGCTCGCCGGACCGCTGGTACCTGCCGTATCTGCCACCGTGAGAATGGTGCCTGGGTGGTTGTGCTGCGGCATGGTGGCTGCGTTGAGTGTTACGGTCTCTGCACCTCCGGTTGAGCCGCGGTCCTCGCCAGGATTTCCAAGGCCGCAGGCCATGCGCCCCTTAAGGTTGGGCAGTCCGAATGTCGTGCGGGCATCACCGCCGTAGCGGGCTCCGAGCAATGCAAAGAGTGCTGTATTCTGAGCGATAGGAATGTCTTGACCGTCGCAATATGCCCAGTCCCTTACCGCAAAATCCAAGCCCCACAACGATATCTGGGAAAGAAAAGGTTGTCCCATTGTGTCCTCGCCAAAAGTTACCGGAAACATTTTCCGCTCGGAGCGGTAGAAAGCTGGCAGTCCCCACGAAGTGCCACGCCTGAATGACAACTCCTTTTTGTTGCATGAAGTCGCCTTAAACAACCTGTGATATATTTATCTTTATAATCAACACTCAAAGATTGAACGCACCACAGCGCAGACGGCAGCAGGGAACAGCCCGCCGCACCTGCCGCAGCGGGCGGTGAACAGGTACAAAGCTGAGCCAACCGGCCAGGTCAGCCCAGAGGGGATCACTCAGCCCCTCTCCCGGAATCTCCGGTGCCCATCATAAAATGCAGGCAGCCGGTTCTTCAGAAGCTCTACCGTATGCATCAGGTATGATCTGCCCCATCTTTGCACGAAGGCCTCCCTGCCCTCGCCGGCGCGAGGGCAAGGCATTGGCCGGAAACCAAAGCGGATTTCACCGTCCTGCCAATACGCCTCGGCCCAGACGCAGGATGCCCCGCTGGCGTACTGGGCGCGTGCATAAAGAGTTTGCAGGGCGACAGGCCCGAACTCACTGTCAAAGAAACGTTTCGGATCGGTCGGCCAAATACCATCGGGCGCACAGCATAAGATGGCATTCCGTTTCAGGCACATGGCGATTTCGCGAAAGCTTCGTCCGGGGTTCAAACGAACGGAGATATCATTTTGGCCTTCAGCAGAGCGGTGCCGGCGAAGGTCACTAATGACACCCACACTGTCTAAGCGGTCTTCCAGAAACGGCGGCAGGGCCCGGATAGGCCCCAAGTGGGATCCGGCCACAAGACAGCCCTTTCCGCGGGACCGCTGCTGCGCAAGCAGGGCGAAGTCCGGCTGTGCGCATAGAGCGTTCAGCTGCTTCATCACCTCCGCACGATTGCCGCGGTGCGGGCCCAGGTACCGTGCCAGCGCAGCTGTGGCCTCCCGGTTCCACAATGCCCTGGCTGCCCACGCCGTAAAACTGCCGCAGGGCTGGCCGCATAGGTGCCAGAATTCCAGGTTTTCCGGTTTGGCCGCTGTTTCCGGCGCTGGCGGCTCCAGCCGCTTCAGCAGGCCGCAGATATCACCATTCGACGTGTCGGCTATGGCAGCATGCGAAATTTCCAACCCGAGGGTATCTTCAATTTCGCCAGCCAGGCTTGCTTGAATAAAGAACGCATTGAATGCACGCGTGTCGCCTGCGTTGTTTTCATAGAGCTCCCTGAAAAAGGAAAACGGGAAACTGGCTCCAAGGTCCGCTGGCGGCAGTTTGCACAGGCGCACGGCAATGCGGATCTTGTCATCGTCGTCCTTGACGTGCCCGTCACAGAGCGCCCGCAGCGCAGGGAAATCCTTCAAGGTAATATACAGGTCCGCCAGCCGCCGCACTGCGTTCTGCCGCTGCGGTGTCTCCAAGCCGTCATCGAGAAGCCCGCGCAGAATAGCCTCGGCATCACCGTAAGCCCGCCTGCTGATCAGAATGCCGGCGTGGACAAGAGAAACCCTGGCGTCCGTACCACCCGCCTGATGGAAACCAGCTACAACTGCCATCGCGCGCTCGGCAGCATCCCCTTTCACATAAAGACGGGCCAGCGCTGCAGCCGCCCCCGCGTGAACCGGATTCAACGCAAGCACCTGACGGCAGCATGCTTCGCTTTGCCCGGATTGCCCCAGCTTGTTGTGGCAGCGTGCCCTTATCCACCACCCATCCAGGTTCCTTGGAAGCAGTTTGCCCGCCGCCTCGGCAGCATCAAGCGCTTCCTCAATCCGACCGAGCTGCTCAAGCGCGCGCGCTTTTCCCAGATAGGCTCTTCCCGGCGTTCCGGTTTTCTCCGCCCAGCTCTCGTAAAGCGACAGGGCGCCCTGGTAGTTCCCGGATTGCATCAAACTGCGTGCGTGCTGCTCATTCATGCCGCGGCCCTCTGTCAAACCGGGCCGGGGCCAAAACCGGCTGCCCGGTCTGCACTGGCTCTCTGGTCTGAGTGCCAGTCCGACGTGAAATCGAGCGCCAGTGTTCTGTCCAGTCTTTTCCCGAGCAGGAAAGCTCGCCGCCTGAGGCGTTCAACGCGTTGCTGGTCTTGCAGGTCCACCCCGTCAATCAGACTGACCGAAGAGAGCACGATCAGGTCTTTCCTGGATATTCCAAAAGGGTTCAACAGCTTTCCTGAGGTTGTCTTTTCCGCCTTCGAACGCACGAGCGCACCGGCACCGGCGCGCGGCAGCGGTCCGGTCGCAGAATAATTTGAGTGGTCCTGCAGCCGGATTCGGCAGCCATCGGAATAGATAACCGGCAGACCTTTGCGCAGGGCAAAGTTCATCGCTTCGGCAAGGCTGTCGATGATCGGTTCGTCCTTGTCATTCAAAGAGGTATTGCAAAGCATCGGGATGCCGGTTCGCTCTTTGAAAGCCGTCAGAAAAGCATGCAGCTCGGCATTCTGCTTCCGTGAGACCGTCTGCACGCGAGCGCTTGCGTCCAGATGCCGGATGGCCGGCACGAGATGCGCCTTACCGGCGCGGATCTGGAAGGTCCGCAGCATGTATGGCGAGCAGGCCGCATTCTCGAAAAAGTCGCCAGCGTCCTCTTCCAGCACAATCGGCGCAACAGGGCGCCACCACTGTCGCTGTTTGATGCGGTTCAGGACACCCAACGCCTTTTCCGACCGCGGGTCTGCCAGCAGGCTGCGGTTGCCAAGAGCCCTCGGACCGATTTCCGCCGGGCCGCTTATCCGGACAACCGGCCCCTGCAGAATATCATCCACAAATCTTTCAGGGCCAGCCGGCCTGCTGGATCTGATGAACGGAGAAAATTGAGCCTTGGCTCCGCAGCCGGCGGCCGGGACAGGCCCGCGCCCGTAAAAGGCATGTCCAAGGGAGAAGCTGAAGCCTGGATCATTCTCGAAGAACTGGTGCAGCCCGATCCCCAGCGACAAGCCGGAATCGTTGACCGGCGGCGATTGCAAGACGCCGCGAAACCCGAAACTCCGGGTCAGGAAGGCAGTTGCAGGGCAGTTCAGAGCAAATCCGCCCGACACCGACAACACCGTTTCCCTGGGGTCAATCTGGAAGCGGTCGACAGCCCGGGCCACGTTCCGGTGCATAATCAGGTTCGAAACTTCCTGGACAAGCTTTGCTGCCATGCTGATCCTGTTCTCTTCAAAGGAAAAGCGCGGATCAAGGCAAGTGAAGCCCGTTCCTTCATCCTTAGGCTCAAGAGCATCTATTCTGCCTGCCAATTCCTTGAGCCAGCGTCCGGCGGCGGCCGTTTCAGCGGCATCGCGTATCTCGATGAGCTGCCCGGCCTCTATGTTCGCCCGTGCTGTCGCGGCATTGGCCAGGGCCATCAGGGAGCCTTCAGCCATGCGGTAGTGGCTTTTCAAAAAGGCCCACAGCACTGCCGGCGACGAAACCGGAAAGAACTCTGGCTGCCCTTGGTCACAGAAGGCCGCAGCGTAGTAGGGTTTCCGGCGGGCTTCGCGTTCAAACAGCAGATCCGGTGCTCCATCCACTGCCATGGCAAGCACCTTTTGGCTCTGGAAAACGCTTGTGTCGCTCAGCATACCGGAAAAAAGATGCGCGATGCTGTGGTAGGGGTAGCCCTGCGCTTCGGGGCTGATACGCAGGCCGCCTATTTTTTCCAAACCCGGAGTGCCCCAAATCTCGATAAGATCTGCGCTGCTCATCCCCAGCTCGGCCAGTTGCGCATCAATGAATGCGATTGCGTCCCGCCTGCTGGCGAAGGAGAGGCTGTGGTGCTTGATGCCGGAAATCCGTTCAAATTCCCAGTAGCGGATCAGCTCGACCGTCCGCCTGCTCTTTTTCCACAGCGCCATGCTCTGGTCGTGCCGCAAGTAAATGTCATGAGCCGCCGAAACAGGGTCGATTGCGGAGTAAATAGAAAGGTAGTGCCCGTCGGCCAAAGCGTGTTTCATTTTACTCCTGAAATTTTTGCCTGCAGCGGGCGGTCGGGATAAATGCAGGTTCCGGCTTCCAGCCCGACTTCCGCAGCTGACGCAGGTTCAACTTCGATCGTGCATCGCCTCAGCAAGGTTTCACTTGCTGCAATCAGCTCCCGCCATGCCAGCGACATGCCAGGGCACCGGTATTCTCCCCCTGAAAACGGCTGAAAGGCCCCTTTGGGAATATTTGCCAGGTTCGCCCGGCTGAAACGCGTTATGTCGAACTTGTTCGGCTCGGCCCAAAGACCGGAGCGCCGGTGCATGGCGTAATAGGAGACCAGAATGAGGGACTTGGGCGGGATCGTTGTCCCTTCCACCGAAACCGGAACCAGGTTCTCCCGCATGGTTTCGGCTGCTGGCGTCCAGAGCCGCATCGCTTCGCTGAACAATGCGATCAGTTCGGGCCGGATACTTCCCTCGCGTTCCAGCTTGTCCCGCAGCTCTGCCTGATATGCGGGCATTTGCCCCAGCACCCACAGGCCCCAGCCAAGGGTCAGGCCAGTTGTCACATGCCCCGACGCTGCCAGCACCGCCGCATTCGCCCGTACCTCCGGCTGGCTTAACCCGGGAGAGCCGCTGTAGCCTGCAGCGCAGGCGATCTTAGACATTGGGTTTTCATCATCAACGGACAGATAGCGGCCCGTATCAACGTAGGTATCTACCAGCTCCCGGACAACGGATGCCGCCTCCACGAAATCCTGTTTCGGAAGCCGTGCAATCTTTTCAATGGCTTCGCGCACACTTGGCGCTGCCCCCTCATACTCGCCATTGCCGAGAAAGATACTCCAGGCCACATCCAGGGCCAGCCGGCTGGATTCCTTGTGCAGATCAACGACACGCGTGCCTGTCCAGCGGTGCGCAGCATCAGCCGCCGCAAGCCGCGCCGCTTCCGCGGCCCTGCGCAGATTTGCGCCTTCGAAAAGAGGGGCGAGTGCCTTTCGCTGGCGCAGGTTCGTCTCTCCAATCGTCCCGCTGATACCCGGGCCGAACGCCTTATACCCGACCCTGTACTGCGGGGTTGCTTTGGGAAACTGCTTGCTGTCCCGCCTTAGAATGCGATCTGCAGTGCCGGGATCCGAAATAAGAAAAATGTTCCGCCTGCCGGCCGGCACTGGAACAACTCCCTGCGACAACAATTCCCTGGGCCGGGTGTGCGGGCGAAAACGAATGGCGTCCGCAGCAGAGGTCCAGCGGATTTCGGCCAATGGCGGCAAGGACAGTGCCGGAACCTGCAAGCTCATGCGACTGCCTTTGCGGCGCCTGCGTCAGCCGGAGAATAGAGGAAAATCCGGCCAAGCGTTTCAAGCGAATCCAGCCAGCCTTCAAAGGCTTCCGGGCTGGCTGCATCCCTGGGCTTCGGGATGAACTGGGAGGACCAGCCTCCAGAGTACATGCGGCAGGTTCTGCAATCGACATCCGGCGTGCCGCACTTCACAGGGTTGGGTCTGAGGGAGACATCAAAATACCGCATGGGTTCGCGAATGCGGGATTGGCAGTCCATTGCAATGCCCGTTTCCGGATCAAGTTCGTAACGCGCACCCGGCTGGCAAATGTAGTCATTATACGATTTTGAGTAGATTACAGTCTCCGGGAAATCTTCAATCGCCTGATTCATTGCGCGCCGAAGCCGCTCCAGCGCAGCATCATTCAGTTTCGGAGATGAAAGCGGCGAGCTGACCCGGAAAAAATCACTGTCGTTCGGCGCTGAGATAGACAGCTTTCGGTTGAATTCATGGGTTGGAGAAAAAATATTGAATGTCAACGGGAGGCCGTGATCCTTGCACAGTTCAGCGACACGCGGGATCTGATCTACTGTCCAGTTGGACACAGTGAGCAGTATGATAGCACGCGGGTCGCCCGCATAATTCCTGAGGGCTTTCCGAAAAACACTCCCCCCACGCAGCTGCTTGTCGGATTCGTCGTCGCCAGCCCAAACCGAAACACCAATGCGGTATTGCACACTTGGGTCTATCCTGATCGTGCCGTTGGTTCCGATGTTTCCATAAGGGAAGTGCTCAGCCGCTGCCATGAGCCGGTCCGGCGCCATAGCAGGCTCGGCCCCGACAAAATAGGCCATACTGACACCGCGTGCTGCTTCATCGGCGAAGAACTTCTTCCAGTCGTCAATACGATCTCTGGCAGGGATCGACGCAGTCTTCCCGCCTTCGAAATAGTAGCAGCCTTCACACTTCAGATTGCACTTGGTGGTGACTTCATAAAATGCGGGCGACTTGAAGGCCCGGACGACTTTTCTGGCACGAGAGTACTTTTCCCGCAGGTGCGGGTGCTCTGCCTGAATCTGCCGGCATGCTGCCAGCACCGACAACCTATCAACCAAACCTTCGCCTCACAATCTGAACATGTATCTTAGAAAAGCTAAAATCAGCTGGCGCAAGCAAAAATCAAAGATGTCTGCCAGCAAATCCAAACTAGCGCACATGAAGAATGCCATAGCACTCCGATATCACAATCGGATTCTGAAATAATACTCGTCAAAGCTGAAAAAACGTGACGCAACTGCAGCGAAAGGCCATCGCCTCGACACTGATGATGTGACCGCGCCGCTGGCGCAACGGCCTGCCAAGGCGAGTCAGCAACGGTCCGCAGAGCAGAGCAAGCATGGCAGGTTTATCACCGTTGCGCATGATCCAGCGGGTTCAGGCGCTGGAGATCTTTGCTCAGCTGCCATCCAGCGCGACCGCCATGGAAGCCTGCCGCGGTACCCATTCCCGGGCACGCAAGGCGGGCAAGCCGCACAGCACCTGACAATGCGTTTCGGCCAATGAAAAGCGAAGGGATGCAGGGCGCGGCGATGCAGACCGGCTGCGCGAGATCTTGCCCCGGCAGCGAACGCAGACGGCTAATGCTCAGCGCGGTCAGCTAACCGGGTGCGGCTGCCCGGAAAACAACCGGGCCGCCCGGCCACCCCCCCTTATGGCAGCAGGGCCAAGCGCTTGAGAAACAAGGCTTTCACCGCGTCCGCTTCAACCGTCATGCAGACCTTAACCGGGTCGCGGGTGCTGTCTGGCGCAGCGACCGTGGCGCCGGAAGTCTCGCCCTCGCAGGACACCTCAAGCGCCACATCGCGCATCCCGAACAGCTCCGGGTTGGTGCAGGCAATCACTGCCGCCGGATCATGCAGCGAGCAGCCGTTAAGGCCCGCAACCTCCCGGTAGAACTTGATATAGAAATGCGACATCTCCTGCAGCATGCCGCCCAGCTCCGGCGATTTAGCGGCGATGGCCTCGAAATCCTCCGGCCGGCACAGGATGCGGTGGGTAACGTCCAGACCCACAAACACCACCTTTGAACCGCCCTGGCAGACCACATCCGCTGCGTGCGGGTCGTGATAGATATTGGCCTCAGCATGGGGTGTGATGTTGCCGCCTTCCTCCAAAGAGCCGCCCATCACCACGATGGCCTTCACGTTTGCAATGAAATCTGCATCACGCTGCATCGCCAAGGCGATATTGGTCAGCGGGCCGATCGGGCAAACCACCAGCTCGCCCTTGTGCTCGCGTGCCATGCGGCAAAGGAAGTCCGCAGCGTCCTCCTCCATCGGTTTGCCCTTGGGCTCAGCTGCCGGGATGTCGCCAAAACCTTCGTCACCATGCACATAGGCCGAGGGTTTGAACGGCGGCAGCACCAGCGGAGTGGTGGCACCAGCCGCCACCGGCACGTCCAGATCCGCGGCTTCCAGCAGGCGCAGCGCGTTGCGGGTGGCCGTTGCGGTGGTCACATTGCCGAAGATCGTGGTCAGGCCCAACAGGTCGATGTCCGGGGCCGCGGCGGCATAGAAGATCGCCATTGCATCGTCGATGCCCGGATCGGTGTCGATAATCAGTTTCACCATCTGTCTGTCTCTTCGCTTTTGACCTGAGCTTACTTGAACTTGTCCATCAGTTTTTCCAGCGGCGAACGGGTATCCGGCACCGGGTCTTCCTTGGCGGGCTGTTTCGCCTCAGCCTTGGGCTTGCTGGTGGAACTGCGCGGCGGAGCAACGCGCAGCGCAACCGCGTTCATGAACTTGCCGCCATCGCCGCGCGCCAGTTCAGCCGCGCCGTCGGAAATACCGCGCATCAGGTCATCCAGCCAGCCCTCATCCGCCTTGGGGAAGTCGCGCAGCACATAGCCCGCCACCGCGTCCTTGTGGCCCGGATGGCCGATCCCCAGCCGCACCCGCGCGTAGTCCGCCCCGATGTGCGAATGGATCGACCGCAGCCCGTTGTGGCCGGCATGGCCGCCACCCTGCTTCATGCGTGCCTTGCCCGGCGCCAAGTCCAGCTCGTCATGCAGCACCACCACATCGGCCGGAGTCAGCTTGTAGAACCGCATCGCCTCCCCCACCGACTGGCCGGAGAGGTTCATGAAGGTCTGCGGCTTCAGCAGCAGCACCTTTTCGCCGCCCAAATTGCCCTCGCAGATCAGCGCCTGGAATTTTGACTTCCAGGGGGAAAACCCGTGATCACCGGCAATCCGGTCCAGCGCCATGAAGCCGATATTATGGCGGTTGCGCTCATATTTCGGGCCGGGATTGCCAAGGCCGACAAAGAGTTTCATGGGGTCTGCCCGATCTGCGTTTCAAGGAAACCGAGTGATGCCCTATTTGGGCTGCGGAATCCAGAGCCGCGCGGCGTCAGGCGAACCTGCGGTTTGCCGAAAAAGGTGCAAGATCCACATTCGGCTGGCGGCCTTCCGCCAGATCCGCGATCAGCCGCCCGGTAATGCCGCCCAGGGTCAGCCCGATGTGCTGGTGGCCAAAGGCGTAGAGCACCCGGTCCGATTGCGGGCTGCGGCCAATGACCGGCAGCGAATCCGGCATCGTCGGGCGGTAGCCCAGCCACTCGCTGCTGGGTGCGGGCAGCTGCCCCAGCATCTCCGCGCCCTTGCGGGCAATATAGGCCAGACGGCGCATGTTCATGGGCGCATCCAGCGCCGCGATCTCCACCGTTCCGGTCAGCCGAAGGCCTTTTGCATGGGGAACAGCGTAAAACCCGGCCTCGCCCCAGCCCACGGGCCGCGTCACCCTATGCGCCTCACCTTCATACATCACGTGGTAGCCGCGCTCGGTGCCCAGGGGCAGACGCTCCGCCCCTGCCCCCGCGATCCGCTTGGAAAACGCGCCGCTGGCTATCACTGCATGGCCCGCGGTGAGACTCTGGCCGCCGGCCTGCACTTCCACACCCGTATCCGAAGCCCTGACCGCCTCTGCCTCCGCGCGCAGGGTGGTGCCGCCCAATTCGGTATAGGCCCGGTGCATCCGGGTGATGAATTCCAGCGGATCACGCAAACTGCGGGCTGCATGGAAATGCACCGCGCGCCTGATGGGCAGCTGCAGCCCCGGCTCCATCTCCAGCGCCTCTTCCGGGTCCACCTCCCGCCACGGAACCCCCAAGGCGCGGCGGCGCTCCAGCCCGTCGCTTGCGGCCTTGGCGGCTTTCTCCGTCGACCACACAGACAGCTGGCCGCGCTCCACCACCAGATCCTGCGCACCTGCGGCCTCGATCAGCGGATTGATCCCGGCATCCGCGTGCGACAGCAAATCAGCCAGATGGCCCGCGATCCGCTGCGACGGGCCGGGGCGGCAATTGGCAAGGAAGGACAGCATCCAGCCCGGATTGCGCAGCGCATGGGCGTAGGACAGCGACAGCGGGCTGTCCTTGGAAAACATCAGGCCGGGCAGCGAGATCAGCACCGAGGGGTCATTGACCGGCAGGCAGGCATAGGTCGCCAGCGTGCAGGCATTGCCGTAACTGGTGCCCGATCCCGGATCCTCCGGGTCGATCAGCAGCACCCTATGGCCGCGCATTTGTGCCCACAGCGCGCAGCTCACCCCCACGGCCCCAGCGCCTGCAATGGCAATATCGTAATCCGCCATGCCCGTTCCTCCCAATCCTCAGGCGGAAATGGGACAGCGGTGCGGGCAAAAGTCAATCACCGGCAAACGGCCTGCCGCACAAAAAAACGGGCCCCCGGATGGGAGCCCGTGAAACCGTTGCCCGATGGGCGCCGGTCTTATTCTTCAGCAGCTGCTTCCACTGCTTCGCCTTCTTCGCCTTCACCTTCTTCATCGTCGGAAGAGGACAGGCCGCCGGGCGACGCGATGTTTGCAATCACGAAGTCGCGGTCGATGGTCGGCTTGGCGCCGGACGGCAGCTCGATCGACGAGATGGTGACAACGTCGCCGATGTTCAGGCCGGCCATGTCGACAACCAGCTTCTCGGGGATATCGCCAGCGGTCACAACCAGCTCAACCTCGGGGCGGGTCACGTTGAGCATGCCGCCCTTCTTGATGCCGGGGGCCTGGTCTTCGTTGATGAACTCAACCGGGATGAACAGGTTGATCTTCGAGGTGCGGCGCAGGCGCATCAGGTCGAGGTGGGTCGGCAGGTCCTTCACCACATCGCGCTGAACGTCGCGGCAGATCACGCGCACGTCGTCATGGCCTTCCACTTTCAGGTTCCACAGGGTGGACTTGAACTGGCCGGCTTTCAGCTTTTTCAGCAGTTCGTTGAACGGGATCTGGATCGCGACCGGATCCACGTCGCCGCCATAAACCACACCCGGAACCATGCCTGCGCGGCGCGCAGCGCGAGCGGCGCCCTTGCCCGTCCCCGCACGTTCCTGGGCTACGAGATCAGGAATCTCTTTTGCCATCTTAATTCTCCATATGTCTAACCGGGGTGCCTCCAAGGCTGTCACCCCGCGTGAAGCCGTGCCTATAGACCGGAATGTGCAGCATGGGAAGGGGCAAAGGCCCCTGCCCGGCCGCCTGAGCGCACTATTCCTGCCAGCGGCCGCCGAAATCCTCCGGGATCAGCAGATTGTGGCGCCCCAGCCCCTCGACAGAGCGTTCGCCGCAGAGCGCCATGGTGGTGTCCAGCTCCTTGCGAATCACCTCCAGCGCCGCGGTGACGCCCTTCTGCCCCATCGCCCCCAGGCCATAGACAAAGGCGCGCCCGATCATGGTGCCCTTGGCCCCCAGCGCCAGCGCTTTCAGCACGTCCTGGCCGGAGCGGATGCCGCTGTCCAGATGCACCTCAACATCGCTGCCCACCGCATCCATGATTTCCGGCAGCATCCGGATCGAACTCAGCGCCCCGTCCAGCTGCCGTCCGCCGTGGTTCGACACCACGATGGCATCAGCGCCCAGTTTGGCGGCCATCCTGGCGTCCTCGGCGTCCAGGATCCCCTTCAGGATCACCTTGCCGCCCCACATCTCCATCAGCTTTTCGACCTTGCCCCAGTCCAGCGCCGGGTCGAACTGCTCCGCCGTCCAGGCGCCCAGCTGCGAGGTGTCGGAGACCCCCTGCACATGGCCCACGATATTGCCGAAATTGCGCCGCTTGGCGCCCAGCATCTGCAGGCCCCAGGTCCATTTGGTCATCAGGTTGGCAATGGTGGCGGGAGTCAGCTTGGGCGGCGCGGACAACCCGTTCTTCAGATCCTTGTGTCGCTGGCCCAGGATCTGCAGATCCAGCGTGATCACCAGGGCAGAGCACTTGGCATCCTTGGCGCGCTGAATCAGGCGGCGGATATAGTCCTCGTCCTTCATCGTATAGAGCTGGAACCAGAACGGCTTGGAGGTCGCCTCCGCCACCTCCTCGATCGAGTTGATCGACATGGTCGACAGGGTGAATGGCACGCCGAATTCCTCCGCCGCGCGGGCTGCCTTGATCTCGCCATCGGCATGCTGCATGCCCGTCAGCCCCACCGGTGCCAGCGCCACCGGCATCGCCACGTCCTGGCCAATCATTTGGGCCGCGGTCGTGCGCCCGGTCATATCCACCGCCACCCGCTGGCGCAGGCGGATCTGTTCGAAGTCCGAAGTGTTCTCGCGGAAGGTCTGTTCCGTCCAGCTGCCGCTTTCGGCGTAGTCATAGAACATCCGCGGCACACGGCGTTCATAGATGCGCTTCAGGTCGTTGATATTGGTGATCACCGGCACTGGATTCTCTCCCGATCTCATTTGGTAAAATTTCTTTACCAATTCAAGCCAGCAAAAGCAACGCCCGGTTTGCCGCACCCCTGAAACGCAAAAAACCGCGCCCGAAGGCGCGGTTTTCCAAACCTGTTGGTGTCCGTGTGTCAGCCCTTGTGGGCGCCATCCGCCAGTGACTTCACAAATGCCAGCACCTCTGCCGGGGATTTGCCCGCGCCGATCTGGCTGACGATGGCACTGCCCACAACCGCACCGTCCGAAATAGACGCGATGTTCTGCGCCTTCTCCGGCGTGTTGATGCCAAAACCCACGATGACCGGCAGATCGGTGGCCGCCTTGATGCGGGCAACCTCAGGGCCAACATCGCCGGCCTCAGCCTCAGCAGCACCGGTGATGCCGGTGATCGAGACGTAATAGACAAAGCCGGAGGTGTTCTGCAGCACCTTGGGCAGGCGCGCGTCGTCGGTGGTTGGGGTCGCCAGACGGATGAAGTTCAGCCCCGCCTTCTGCGCCGGGATGCACAGCTCGTCATCCTCTTCCGGCGGCAGGTCGACCACGATCAGCCCGTCGATGCCCGCGGCCTTGGCGTCTTCCAGGAACTTCTCCACGCCGCGGCTGTAGATCGGGTTGTAATAGCCCATCAGCACGATCGGGGTGGTGTCGTCGCCCTTGCGGAAATCGGCAGCCAGCTGCAGCGTCTTTTCCAGCGTCATGCCGCCGTCCAGCGCGCGCTGACCAGCCAGCTGGATGGTCGGGCCGTCAGCCATCGGATCGGTGAACGGCAGGCCCAGCTCGATGATGTCCACGCCTGCGTCCGGCAACCCCTTCACCACCTCCAAAGAGGTCTCGTAGTCGGGGTCGCCCGCCATCACATAGGTGACAAAGGCTTTCTTGCCGGCGGCGTTCAGTTCGGCGAATTTGGCATCGATACGGGTCATGGGCGGGCCTTTTGAAATCTGTCCGCCCCGGTGTGCCGAATGTTGCGCGGGAAATCAATCCCGCGCAGTTTTGCAGCCCGGCTCAGCCGCCGAGCGGAATGTGCCAGCGCAGAGTCAGCGAGTTCACGCCCGGGTTCTCATCCGCGGTGGAGGCGTTGGACTTGTGGCTGATCGCCAGCGACACCGCCTTGCCGTTCTGGAACCGCTTGCCCACCGCCAGCAGGCTGCGGATCTCGAAAGCGGAGCCGAGATCGTTCTCCGGAGAGCTTTCGTGATAGGCGCCAGGCATCACGCTGGTTTCGATGAACCAGTCGTTGTTCAGATCAATCACGCCGCTGATGCCGACACCTGCAAAAATGTCGCCCGCATCCTGCACCTCCAGCGCGGCACCGAACCGCGCCGACAGACGGCCGCGCTCATGGAACGGCGCATGCAGGTAATCCAGCGTAAATACCGCCCCGTCGTCCGCAGTCTCGCGGTGGTAATCGGAATACCCCAGCCCCAGCGCGACTTCCTGCGCCGCAGCGGGCAGTGCCATGGCCGCTGAAACCGCGGCCGCCAGCAACGTTGTCTTTTTCATTTCCAGCCCCTCGGAAAAATTACGGCTTTTGGCCAAGCCTTTTTCAACCTTGTTCTAAAACTCTCTAAATCTTTGCCAAGGGCGTTATGAAAAATCAGTGTGCATACTGTCTGTGAAGCGGAACACAGATCGCAACTGTGGCAGTTCTGCCAGCCAGACTTGGCTTGCACGGGACCCCAATGCTGCCTAGAAGCAGCTCCCAAGTGGTATCAGGAGGCCGGAATGGGCTTTAAAATGGGAATCGTCGGCCTGCCCAACGTGGGTAAATCGACACTGTTCAACGCGCTGACCAAGACCGCCTCTGCACAGGCGGCCAACTTTCCGTTTTGCACCATCGAACCCAATGTGGGTGAGGTCGGCGTGCCGGACGCGCGGCTGGACAAGCTGGCGGCGATTGCCGGCTCCAAGCAGATCATCCCGACCCGGATGACCTTTGTGGACATCGCAGGCCTGGTCAAAGGCGCCTCCAAGGGTGAGGGCCTGGGCAACCAGTTCCTCGCCAACATCCGCGAAACCGACGCCATCGCCCATGTGCTGCGCTGCTTTGAAGACGGCGATGTGACCCATGTGGAGGGCCGCGTCGATCCGGTCACGGACGCCGAGGTGATCGAGACCGAGCTGATGCTGGCGGATCTCGAAAGCATCGAAAAACGCCGCGCCAACCTGGTGCGCAAGCTGAAGGGCAACGACAAGGAGGCCCAGCAGCAGGACCGCCTGCTGGCCGCCGCGCAGGCGATGCTGGAAGACGGCAAGCCTGCCCGCCTGGTCGAGGTCGATGCCGAGGACGCCAAGGCCTGGAAGATGCTGCAGCTGCTGACCACCAAGCCGGTCCTGTACGTGTGCAACGTCGGCGAGTCGGAATCGGTCGAAGGCAACGAACATTCCGCCAAGGTCGCGGAAATGGCCGCGGCGCAGGCCAACAGCCATGTGATCATCTCTGCCCAGATCGAGGAAGAGATCAGCCAGCTGGAAGCCGAAGAAGCCCAAATGTTCCTGGAGGAAATGGGCCTGGAAGAAGCCGGCCTCGACCGTCTGATCCGCGCGGGCTACGAACTTCTGCACCTGGAAACCTACTTTACCGTCGGCCCCAAGGAAGCACGCGCCTGGACCATCCGCACCGGCACCGCAGCGCCGCAGGCGGCGGGTGTTATCCACGGCGATTTCGAGAAGGGCTTCATCCGGGCCGAAACCATCGCCTATGACGATTTCATCGCCTGCAATGGTGAACAGGGCGCCAAGGAAGCCGGTAAGATGCGGGCCGAAGGCAAAAGCTATGTCGTCAAGGACGGCGACGTGCTGCACTTCCTGTTCAACACCTGATCCGGCGTTCAGGTAAGCTATTCAGCCGCCCGTCAGCCCCGCTGACGGGCGGCTTGCGTTTGACAGACCTGCTCTGGCACGGGAAATACCGGGACGGGCGGTGGATTTGCCCTATCATTACACTGAACCATATCCGGGACGGGGCACCCCATGGACAAAGACGACAGCATCAACGTATTGGGCGGCCCGCTTGCGCTCTGCTCCAATGGCCCGGTGACCGGGTTCTTCCGCGACGGCCATTGCAACACCTGCGCCGAAGACCAGGGAAGCCACACCGTCTGCGTGGTGACCACGGCAGAGTTCCTCGCGTTCTCAAAATACGTTGGTAACGACCTGTCGACACCGCGCCCCGAGTTCAGCTTTACGGGCCTGCAGCCCGGCGACCGCTGGTGCCTCTGCGCCGCGCGCTTCCTGCAGGCCGCCGATGAGGGCTGCGCGCCCAAGGTCATCCTGGAGGCCACTCATGTGCGCGCGCTCGACATTGTGCCGCTGAGCGTGCTGCAAAGCTACGCCGCCGATCCGGCCTGATCTCCACTGCCTGACGCAGACAGAATTTCCAGCGCCTCCTCATCGCTCTGATGCCAGATGTCCTGCGCCATCAGGGCGCCGGTGGAAAGGTCATAGACCGCCGCCAGCACCAGGCCGCCCGTTCGGGCAGTAACCAGCAAATCCTGCCCGTCCTGTTCAAACGCAACGCTGTCATAGCCCTGCCCGACCAGCTCTGCCCGCAGCTGCTCCGTCAATGCGCCTGCCTGGCCGGAGGGCGGATCAAAGGCTGATCTGAGGCAGGGCAGTTGCAAGGTCATGACGGCACCGGACTTTTGGCTGGTGCCGGACAAAGGCCATGCGTCGGCGGCCAGCGCCATCACCCGCAGGTTTAAAAGACGCTGAAAACGCGCTTATACCATTGGTTTATACGGCTGCAGAGGGCCGCCGCGACCGGATACATTGCCCGCAATAAAAACGGCACCCCAAGGCGAGGTGCCGTTTCATACTGGACATCCGGTGCCGGTCAGGCGCCGGTCACTCCTCGAAGGTGCGCCCTTCTTCGGTGTCGGACATGTCAAAGCCCAGGTGCTTGGCGACGGTGAACACGTCCTTGTCGCCGCGGCCGCACATGTTCATCACGATGATGTGGTCCTTCGGCAGGTCCGGCGCGATCTTCATCACATGGGCCAGCGCGTGGCTGGGCTCCAGCGCCGGAATGATGCCCTCGGTACGGCAGCTGACCTGGAACGCCTCCAGCGCTTCCTTGTCGGTGATCGAGACATACTGGGCGCGGCCCGTGTCGTGCAGCCAGGAATGCTCCGGCCCGATGCCGGGATAGTCGAGACCCGCGGAGATCGAGAAGCCCTCCTGGATCTGGCCATCCTCATCCTGCAGCAGGTAGGTGCGGTTGCCGTGCAGCACACCGGGGCGCCCGCCAGTGAGGGACGCGCAGTGCTGCATCCGGTCGTCGACACCCTTGCCGCCTGCCTCGACGCCAATGATATTGACGGAAGCATCATCAAGGAACGGGTAGAACAGACCGATGGCGTTGGAGCCGCCGCCGATCGCGGCAATCACGGTGTCCGGCAGGCGGCCTTCGCCTTCCTGCTCAGCCAACTGCCAGCGGACTTCCTTGCCTATGACCGACTGGAAATCTCGCACCATCGCCGGATAGGGGTGCGGGCCGGCCGCTGTGCCGATGCAATAGAATGTGTCGCGCACGTTGGTTACCCAGTCGCGCAGCGCGTCGTTCATTGCATCCTTCAGGGTGCCGCGGCCCGACGTCACCGGGATCACCTCAGCCCCCAGCAGGCGCATGCGGAACACGTTGGGCGCCTGCCGCTTCACGTCGTGCGCGCCCATGTAGACGATGCACTTGAGCCCGAACTTGGCGCAGACGGTGGCAGTCGCCACGCCGTGCTGCCCGGCGCCGGTTTCAGCGATGATGCGGGTCTTGCCCATGCGGCGTGCCAGCAGGATCTGGCCCAGCACGTTGTTCACCTTATGCGCGCCGGTGTGATTGAGCTCGTCGCGCTTCATATAGATCTTGGCGCCGCCCAGTTCCGCCGTCAGGCGCTCCGCAAAATAGAGCGGGCTGGGTCGGCCGACATAGTGTTTCCACAGGTCTTCCATCTCGGCCCAGAAGGAAGGGTCGTCCTTGGCTTTGTTGTATTCTTCCTCAAGGCTCAGGATCAGCGGCATCAGGGTTTCGGAGACGAAACGCCCGCCAAAGATGCCAAAACGGCCCTGTTCATCCGGACCGTTCATGAAGCTGTTGAAAAGATCGTCGGCCATGGTTCTTCCCTCACTTTCGCAGCGCCCGCCATGACTATAGCGCGCCAGCGCCTTGGTAAAGGGAGATTGCGCAAGCGGCTGCATCCGGCCAAGGCGCCTGCCCTGCCGGTGTGCTGCTGGTTTCTGCTGTGATCTGCCTGTCAAAAGGCCGGAAGTTTAAGTTTGGCGGCGCCGCCAAGGGGCGGAGGCGGGACGGGAGTTTCCTCCCGCACGCGAAACGTCGTCTGTGCGTGCCCCTGCCAAAGGGCCCTGTTCCAAAGTGCCGGGAGTGTCAGGCCCGGCGGTGACCGCGATCAGGAAAGATCGTGGCATATGGGACTTAAGATCGCGTGTGACCAGCGTACGCCGGGGGCGCAACACCCTGGGCGCTGCGGTTGCGCTGTGAGTATTTACAAAAAGATGAAGGCGCAGGCCCAGTGTTTTCATCTTTCTCCAAATACTCAAATCCCTCTCTTTGCGGCATATCCTGAAACCCGCGGCGGGGAGGCCGTCAGCCGCGGGCGGCGTGGGCCGCCTTTGTAAAGGCCTCGATCAGACCTGCATCCTTTTCGCCCGGCGCGCTTTCGACACCCGAGGAGACATCAACTTGCCGGGCTCCGGTCATGCGGATGGCCTCCGCCACGTTTTCCGGCGTTAGCCCGCCAGCCAGCATCCAGGGTTTCTGCCAGTATTTGCGCCCTGCCAGCAGCCGCCAGTCAAAGGCGAGGCCGTTGCCGCCGGGCAGCTCGGCCTCCTTGGGCGGCTTGGCGTCGATCAACAGCTGGTCGGCCACTTGTTCATAAAGCGCGATCTGGGGAATGTCGGCGGCATCCGCAATGCCCACCGCCTTCATAACCGGCAGCCCGTAGCGGGCGCGCACCTCTGCCACCCGTTCCGGGGTTTCACGCCCATGGAGCTGCAGCATGTCGAGCGGCACCGCACCGGTGATGGCATCCAGTTCATCATCAGAGGCATTCACCGTCAGTGCAACCTTGCACAGACCAATAGGCGCCTCGATCGCCAGCGCGGCGGCCTGGGCGATGGAAACATTGCGCGGCGATTTCGGGAAGAACACGAAACCCGCATAGGCCGCACCGGCAGCGGCAACGGCAGCCACATCCTGCGGGACGCTGAGCCCGCAGATCTTGACCCGGATATTGCTCATGGCTGGCTCAGTTTGCGTCTTCGAGAAGCGCCAGGACCTCGTCCTTGCCTTGGTTCTTCTGCTTCTTGAGCCGGGTCACTTCGCGGTTCAGCTTGCGCGCCTCGCGGGCCTTCTGCGCGGCCTCGCTGCGGTGCTTGTGCTCGCGGATCCATTCCCACAGGAAGCCGATCACCAGCCCGGCGCCGACCCCGCCCAGCACCACCACGAACAGCGGCAGCGCAATGCTGTAGTTAAAGCCGAACAGCTCCGCCAGCGCAGCGGGCATCAGTTTCAGCTCAACCACCGTGCTGTTGGCCAGACAGACGGACACCAGCACGATGGCCAGGGCCCCAAGAACCGCGTAGCGAATGTAACGCATCAGGCTTTCCCGTTCAGGCGGTCCCTCAAGAGTTTACCCGTCTTGAAGAACGGCACATGTTTCTCTTCGACTTCGACCGTCTCGCCGGTGCGCGGGTTGCGGCCGGTGCGTGCGTCCCGCTTCTTGACCGAAAAGGCCCCGAAGCCGCGCAGCTCGACCCGGTCGCCGCGGGCCATGGCATCGGTCACTTCCTCGAACACCGTGTTCACGATCCTCTCTACATCCCGCTGATACAGGTGCGGGTTTTCGTCTGCAATCTTCTGAATCAACTCAGAGCGGATCATGTTCTTTTTCCTCCCAGGTGCCGGTATGTTTTGGCTATTATTCTGAGAGTATAGGAAAAATTCGCGCGCGGGGGAACAAAATGCCGCAGGTTTGACGGCCAAATCAGCGGCACTTTACCCCCTTTTCAGGCCGCCGGGCCCCAATCGCGGGCGGCAAACCGCCGCCGCAGCGCGGCATCGGCGTCAACTGCGCAGGCTGGGGTCCGATTGATTCGGGGGGGCTGCCGGCAGCTCTCTTCATTGCCCGGATTCCGTCACATTGCCGGTCAGGCAGCGCGGGATGCGGCATCAGCCCGCCCCGCGTGCCGCATATGAAACTATATTTCCGCAAAGTAAAATTTTTCATTGTAAAGCGCACCGCATCGCCCATCCTTTTCCTAACCAGGCGCGTCAGCAAACTGACCGGATCTGGTGCCAAACGAACCGGCGCGCCCGCCTCATGGCGGCAACGGGCGCCGGACTGCCGAAGCTGGTGGCGAACAACCGGCAGGCAGCCAAACCAACTTGGAGAGAACTGGAAATGCCATTGGACATGAGCACGATACATGTGCAGCAAGTTACCCTGAACTCCCTGGTGCAGAACATTCTGTACGCATCGGGCATCGTCGGGGCCATCCTGGTCGTTGTCGGCCTGCTGCTGATCGACGCGGGCACCGCGCGGCGCAGGAACCTGTTCAACTCGACCATTGAAAAGACGCTGGGGTTCTTCCTCGGCTTTGCCACCTATTACGTCATCGGTTTCGGCCTGTGGGCCGGGCAGTATTACATCATGGAAGGCGCGACCATGATGGATTCGATCAAGGACTGGTGGCTGGGCGGCGCCATGACCAATGCGCTGGCGCATCACACCGACCCGGCAACGTTTCCGGGGCTGAACACGTTCCAGATCTTCATCTTTTTCCTGGCGGTGTTTGCCGGCATCATCAACATCCTGCTGCATTTCGCGGTGTCGGAGCGGATGAAGGCCTCGGCCTATTTCATCACCTGCATCGTGGCTGCTGTGGTGTCCTCCGCGCTGAGCTGGGCGACCTGGGGCTCTGTTGGGCCGCTGACCAATGCGGGTTTCCATGACTTCTTTGGCGTTGGTTTTGTTTACCTGTTCCCGGCAGGCATGGCGCTGGTTTTCACCCCCAAGCTGGGCGCCCGCCCCGGCATGATGGCGCCGCATCCGCGGATCTCGGCCTATCTGGCTCCCAGCATCGGCCTGTGTGCGCCGGGCTTGCTGCTGATTTTTGCGGGCCTGCCGATGGTGATCCTGTCGTGCCTGTTCTTCTTTGATCCCGAAGCGCTGGCCGTCAGCGTCACCATGGCGGATACCAGCGTCGGCATCGCCATCAACAACTACGCCATGGTCTGGGCCGGCGGCGCCATCACCGGGCTGCTGATCGCCTATGCCACCGGCAAATACGCCTATACCCTGCTGGGGCCGCTGGCGGGTTACGTTGCCGGCGCATCCGGTTTTGATGTCTACCTGCCCTGGCAGGCCTTCATCGTCGGCCTGGTGGCGCCTTTCGCGGCCTATGCGGTCTATGAGTTCACGCTGAAGCGCGGCATTGACGAGCACAAGCTGTTCCCGCTGTTCCTGGGCTGCGGCACCCTCGGCATGGTTCTGCTGGGCCTGTTCAAGGCGGGCACCCCGCGCGGCGGCTACTTCGGCATCGAGGAAGGCGCCTATGCGTTCCAGCACGGCGAGATTTCGCTGGTGATGCAGCTGGCGGGCACTGCCGTCTGCATCGGAACCGGGGTGGTCACGGCGCTTGTCCTGTCCTTCCTCCTGGAACGCACCGTGGGCCTGCGCGTCTCCGAAGACGACCAGATCGACGGTCTGGACGGCAAGAACTGGGACCTGGAGCCGGATGTTGTCACCCACGCGGACAGCGCCCAGCACGCCTGATTCAGCACAGAGTGCGAAAGGCCCCGGTTGCTGCCGGGGCCTTTTTTGTGCCGTTCAGGCCGGCACCGCCAAGAATCGGCTATAGTCAAACCCATCAACAATGAGGAGACGACCATGCTGTACCCGCTTGCCTCGCTTGAGGCTGACAAACTGGACGCGATCAAGAGCCTCGAAAAAGACATCGGCAGCCCGGTGGTGGCGCTGGCAGGTGTTGAGACAACCACCGCCGCCCTGCCTGACGAGAAGCTGAAGAAACTGCAGGAGTTGGAAGAGGAACTGGGCGTCGTGCTGGTGGCGGTGCGGCCGAACTAGGGGCATCCGGGGCACCGCGGCAGCCTGATCGTGCCGCGGCGCCCTTAGCGGGAACGCCGGAGCCGCCCGGTCATCTTCAGACCATCGCGGAAATTCAAGCCCATCATGAACAGGTTTCCGGCGCCGGCGATCAGCTCGACCGTTTGGACCGCATAAAACGTGCCGTCAAATTCGCCGGCAGCAGCTTTCCCGGCCAGAAACCAGGCGGCAGGGACGAGAACCAGCAAACCATTCAGTGCAATAACCGGCATGCGCTTCTTCTTGGCCCTCGCCGGCGCGTCTTTGCGCCGCCGGCCCATCGCCATCCCGGACCCGCCAACTATGATCATGGCCGGTATAAGGACGAGCATACCCTTCAGGATCGATGCTTTGACCGCCGCGACCGTCTCGTGGCCGGCAAACAATTCACTTAGGGCCGTCGATGTCCAGAACACCAGGATCATCAGAAAACCGATGGCGCCTGCAATGGCGTGAATCTTCGTCTTCATTTTACTTCCCAATTAGTAGATCCGCAGAACAGGCCGTCAGGACGTGCAGCAGTTCGGCACGGCAATCTTTTCGAACAGATGCGGAGCCGTTACGGCACTGGAGGGATAGTGGCTGAGCTGCTGCTGGAACTCCGGATTGGAAAACGCCGCACGGAAGTCAGCCACGGAATCCCAGACCGCATAGTTCAGATACATGCTGCCATCGCCGATGGCCTTGTGGAGCTGGGTGCTGATGTAGCCCGGCTGTTTCTTCATCCACAGGGCATCACTCCTCCACGCTTCGACCAATGCGTCCTGCTCAGCGGGATCAACGGTGAAAAGATTGACCAGAACAACAGGCCCTGCCTCGACCGCCAGTTGATGATCAATGGGGAACTCAGGGTCCAGAGGTTTGAAATTGACCATCGCAGGGTGCTCCTTGTATGCCGTTTCAACTTGGTGTCATGTTGTCATATGGGAGCCATAAACCACAATGACAACACATTGTCAAAAATTCAGGGGGCGTCATGCCTGAAGTGCAACGAAGCGAGGCGGGAGAAGCGGTAACGGAGCTGATCCTGGATGTGTTCCGGCTGAATGGCCGGTTGCAGATTGCTGGTGACCGCCTGGTTTCCGGGCTGGGGCTTACCAGCGCGCGATGGCAGATACTTGGCGCCATTGCCTATGCGGAAAAGGCGGAAACTGTCGCCTGGCACGCCCGTACCATGGGTGTTCACAGGCAGGGCATTCAAAGGATCGTCAATGAGCTCAAGCGCGAAGGGATCCTGGAGTTCCAGCCCAACCCTCAGCACAAACGCGCGCAGCTGGTCGTCATGACGCCCAAAGGAAAGGACCTGTACGATGCCGCCATTGCAAAGCAGATCCCCTGGGTAAACGCGCTTGCCAGCGGCCTGCTGCCGGAGGAAATTGCAGCGGCGCAGCACGTTATTGGCCGTCTCAAAGCGCGGCTGGAGGAAGCGGCTCTGCCCCAGGAAGACAGCAGCAGCGCAAGCTGACGCTGTGGCTGCCGAGAACTAACGCTCTTTCGCCAAACAAAAAGCCCCGCAGATATCTGCGGGGCTTTCCGATTTGTCAGCCGTGAGGCCGGGGAGATTAGTCGCCCGACTTCAGTGCGGCACCCAGGATGTCGCCCAGCGATGCGCCGGAGTCCGAGGAGCCATACTGTTCCACTGCTTCTTTCTCTTCCGCAATCTCGCGCGCCTTGATGGACAGGCCCAGGCGGCGGGTCTTGGAGTCGACGTTGGTGACGCGCACGTCGACCTTGTCGCCAACCGAGAAACGCTCGGGGCGCTGGTCGGCACGGTCGCGGGACAGATCGGAGCGGCGGATGAAGGACTTCATGCCTTCGTATTCCACTTCGATGCCGCCGTCTTCGATTGCGGTCACTTCCACGGTCACGATCGAGCCGCGCTTCACGCCGCCCACGGCTTCAGCGAACTTGTCGCCGCCCAGGGCTTTGATCGACAGCGAGATACGCTCTTTGTCGACATCCACTTCGGAGACAACGGCCGAAACCATGTCGCCTTTGCGGTAGTTCTGGATCGCGTCTTCGCCGCGCTCGTCCCAGGACAGGTCGGACAGGTGAACCATGCCGTCGATGTCGCCGTCGAGGCCGATGAACAGACCGAATTCGGTGATGTTCTTGACTTCGCCTTCGACCTGAGTGCCCTCGGGGTTGTTCTCGGAGAACACTTCCCACGGGTTGCGCATGGTCTGCTTGAGGCCCAGGGACACGCGGCGCTTGGCACCGTCGATTTCCAGAACCATGACGTCGACTTCCTGGGAAGTGGAGACGATTTTGCCCGGGTGGACGTTTTTCTTGGTCCAGGACATCTCGGAGACGTGGACCAGACCTTCGACGCCCGGCTCCAGCTCAACAAATGCACCGTAATCGGTGATGTTGGTGACGCGGCCCTTGTGCACGGAGGACAGCGGGTACTTGGCGCCAACCAGATCCCACGGATCTTCCTGCAGCTGCTTCATGCCGAGGGAGATGCGGTGGGTCTCTTTGTTGATCTTGATGACCTGAACCTTGACGGTTTCGCCGATCGACAGGATCTCGGAGGGGTGGTTCACACGGCGCCATGCCATGTCGGTGACGTGCAGCAGGCCGTCAACGCCGCCCAGGTCAACAAACGCACCGTATTCGGTGATGTTCTTGACGACACCGTCCACGGCCTGGCCTTCGGACAGGTTGCCGATGACTTCGGCGCGCTGCTCGGCGCGGGACTCTTCGAGGATCGCACGGCGCGAAACCACGATGTTGCCGCGGCGGCGGTCCATCTTCAGGATCTGGAACGGCTGCTTCAGACCCATCAGCGGGCCGGCATCGCGCACGGGGCGGACGTCAACTTGCGAGCCGGGCAGGAAGGCAACAGCGCCGCCCAGGTCGACAGTGAAGCCGCCCTTGACGCGGCCGAAGATCGCGCCTTCGACGCGCTGATCGTCTGCGTATGCTTTTTCCAGGCGGTCCCAGGCTTCTTCGCGGCGGGCCATCTCACGGGAGATGACGGCTTCGCCACGGGCGTTTTCTGCCGAACGCAGGAAGACTTCCACTTCGTCGCCGACTGCGATTTCAGCGGCTTCGCCGGGGTTTGCGAATTCTTTCAGATCAACGCGGCCTTCCATCTTGTAGCCGACGTCGATGATGGCCTGGCCGGCTTCGATTGCCAGCACTTTGCCTTTGACAACCGAACCTTCGTCCGGGGTGTCCATTTCGAAGCTTTCGTTCAGGAGGGCTTCGAATTCCTCCATCGATGCGTTTTGAGCCATGAGGTCTCAGGTTTCCTTTACTAGTGTTTCTGGCCGGGCGGTTGTCTCCGCCGGTCTTGGTTAAGCCAGTCCAGAACGTGGCCCGGAGCACATCTGATCAAACAAACACAAAGGGCCGAGGTAGTCCTCAGCCCTGCTCAGATATGCCGTCCGGACGTTGGCCGCCCGTGTTCTGACAGCGCGCGATATAAGCGGATTCCCGGGGGCGCGCAAGGGAAAAGCCCTGCATGGCAAGGGGAAGAGGGTTTTACGGCGGCTGGCTGCCCGCTGCCGCTCTCTGCGGACGGTTCAGGGTGCCTTGTGGCTGTATTCCTGTTCCAGCAGGACGACACCCACAAACACGTAGTCAACCGATACCCCCTCCCCCCGCAACGGCAGGTAGAGTTCGGAGGTGCTGCGGTATTCCGGCAGCGGTCCGACATAGGGCAGTGCAGCGAGCAATGGCCGGGAGGTGGATGCCACTTCGTGAAAACAGCTCCAGATCATCGATCCGGGTCCAAAGCCGGGATGTTCGGACAGCCGGGTGCCGACGTACTTGCGACTCAGCGTGTTGATGATCTTGTTGCGGATATACAGCGCCTTGAAGTCAGCAGGTTCACCGGTTTGTGTCCGTTCTATTTCAAACACTGACAGGATGTTCGGTGCCGGATGGGCATTTGGCAGTTCGAATTGGGTGAGCCGCGGGAATTTCCCGTCTTCAGCAGCGTTCCGCCAGTGGAAGAAGACCTGCTTCAGCTCCGGCTGCAATTCGCCTGCAGAGAAATCAGAAGTAAACACGCTTGGGCAGCCCCGGCAAAATCACACCACTCTGCGGCCCTTTGGAAGCGGCAAGAGCCGTACCTTAATCAATAACACTCAGCTGTTAATGTAGCCTGAAATCAGCGCATTAAAGGATTCAATTCGAATTGATTGCCTTTCGTGTTCCGCACGGAGGGCAGCAGGCGGCCGGAAATGCCGCCTGCTGCCCTCATGCGGGGAATGCTCAGGCGATCTCTGTCACGATGGTTTCACGGGATTTGCGCACTTTTTTCATTGGCAGCAGCCAATCGCCGTCCTCCTGGCGGTAGCCCAGCGGCAGCAACAGCACGGAGCGCAGGCCCTTCTCGCGCAGGTTCAGGATCTCGTCGATTTTGTCAGGCGTGAAACCTTCCATCGGGGTGCTGTCCACTTCCAGCTCAGCCGCGGCGGCCAGCGCAAAGCCCAGCGCGATATAGGCCTGGCGGGCGGCGTGGTCGTGGTTGGTGCGCGACTCGCGCGGCAGGTAGGTCGCCTTGAGGTTATCGTAATACTGGTTCAGCATCGGGATCTCGCCCCGCTCCTCGGTCATCTGGCGGGTCACCGCGTCGATGCGGTCTTCGGAGTAGTTGTCCCAGGCGGCAAAAACGATCAGGTGCGAGCCGTCAGTGATCTGGGCCTGGTCCCAGGCGTGCGGACGGATCTGCGCGCGGATTTCCGGGTTGGTGATCACGAAGACCTCAAACGGCTGGGTGCCGGAGGAGGTCGGCGCCATGCGGATCGCCTCGATGATCTGGTCGACCTTCTCCTGCGGAACCGCCTTGGAGGGGTCCATCTTCTTGGTGGCGTAGCGCCAGTTCAGCTTCTCGATCAGGGTGCTCTTGCTCATGTGTCCGGTCCTTTCGGGGCCTTATGTGATGGGTGGTATAAATTTGTAACCGGCTATATAAGCGGTACCGGAAAGGGCACAAGAAGGCACATTCTTTAGCCCCGGTAACACGGAAGGAACCGCCATGGCGGAGGGTCAATGCCCGGAATGCGGGCGCATCAACGAAGTGCTGTCGCGGGTCGGCGACCGCTGGAGCGTGCTGATCGTGATTTCATTGGCGCAATACGGCGTGCTGCGCTTCAACGCGCTGAAGCGGCACCTGGGGATTTCTCAGCGGATGCTGAGCCTGACCTTGCGCGAGCTGGAGCGGGACGGGCTGGTGAACCGCACTTACCACCCGACGATCCCGCCCAAGGTGGAATATGCGCTGACGCCGCTGGGCGAGTCGTTCCGCGAGCCGGTCAGGGCGCTGGGACTTTGGGCGCTGGAGCATCTGCCGGTGATCGACGCGGCCCGGGCAGAGTTTGACGCTGCAGCAGAAGCGGACAAGAAAACCGCCTGAGGCGGCGGTCATTGTGTCTAGGTCCGGAATACCCAGACGCGGGCGTCCCGTTTCAGCATTGCCTGTTCAGCGGCGTCCAGCCGTGCGGCCGCGGCAGCTGGATCGCGGCTGCCGCCCGCCCTGGTCCAGATCCTGAGCGCCGAGGCCGGGCTCCAGGGCAGGCAGGCGGAGGCCAGCCACTGCCGCAGCCCCGGCGGCAGCGCGTCATAGGCTTGCATCGGATCCCCTGCCCTGCGCCGCCGCTTCAGGCGGGAGTTCAGGTTGCGGCGCGCCCTGCGGTCAGCCATTGGGGCGCCAGCTTGGAAAGGGGTCCTCCAGGGAGGCCCAGGCCGGGTCGAAGCCATTCGCCAATTCCGGCATCAGGCAGGCGTCGAGGCGGGCGGTGGTGGCTTCCTTGTCGAGGCCTGCACCGATGAACACCAGTTCTTGGCGCCGGTCGCCCCAGGTCTCGTCCCAGTTCTGCAGGAATTCGCGCCGGGCCTCAGGATGAGACGGCCAGCGCTCCGTTGGCACCGCCGCCCACCACAGGCCCAGCGGGCGGACCGAGGAGATGGCGCCGGCCAGCGAGAATTCAGCGGCCCATTCCGGGCGGGTGGCCAGCCAGAAATGGCCCTTGGCGCGGATCACGCCGGGCAGGTCGCCATTCAGCAACGCATGGATCTTGGCAGGATCGAAGGGGCGTTTGGCGCGGTAGACAAAGGAGGAGATGCCGTATTCCTCGGTTTCCGGCACATGGTGCTCAAACCCGTAGAGCTCCTTGGCCCAGAGGGGGTGCTCGTGGGCCTTGTCAAAGTCAAAGCGCCCGGTGTCGAAGATGCGGTCCCCGTCCACCTCGGAGAAGTCGGTCTGGATCACCTCGGCATCCGGGTTCAGCGCCTTGATCACCAGCATCGCCGCTTCTGTTTGGGCCGGCCCCGCTTCAGTTACCTTGTTCAGGATGATGACGTTGGAAAATTCGATCTGGTCGGTCAGCAGATTGACCAGAGTGCGGTCGTCCTCGGCGCCCAGGCTTTCGCCGCGGTCGCTGAGGAAATCATGGCTGGAGAAGTCCTTCAGCAGGTTCACCGCATCCACCACAGTCACCATGGTATCGAGGCGGGCGACGTCCGACAGGCTTGCGCCCTGCTCGTCCCGGAAATCGAAAGTTGCGGCCACTGGGAGCGGCTCGGCAATGCCGGTGCTTTCGATCAGCAGATAGTCGAACCGCCCTTCAGCCGCGAGGCGGCGCACCTCCTGCAGCAAGTCGTCGCGCAGAGTGCAGCAGATGCAGCCGTTGGTCATTTCCACCAGCTTCTCATCCTGCCGCGACAGCTCCGTTCCGCCGCGCACCAGGTCCGCGTCGATGTTCACCTCGCTCATGTCGTTGACGATCACCGCAACCCGGCGGCCCGCGCGGTTGTTCAGGACGTGGTTCAAAAGCGTGGTCTTGCCCGCCCCAAGGAAGCCCGAGAGCACAGTTACCGGCAGTCTGTTGTTCGTCATTTGCGAATCCAATTATGTTATATCATAACAGTACCGTCTGCGAGATAGCACCCAGCTGCTCAGCTCACAACCCAGAAAGCCAGGAAACGGCAAGCATCCGGTGGAGCAATCCGCCGCCCGAGTGCCGCAAACTGACGTTCAGGCGCCGCCTTTCGCCTTCAGTCTAGGGAGAAGGACAAAATTGGGAGGGAAGGATGGCGCAGCAACCGAACTTACTGGTGATCATCTCGGACGAGCACCGCAAGGATGCGATGGGCTGCGCAGGACATCCCATCGTGAAGACCCCGAACCTGGATGCATTGGCGGCGCGCGGCACGATGTTCACCGCGGCCTATACGCCCTCTCCCATGTGCGTGCCGACCCGCGCGGCGCTGGCCACCGGCAACTGGGTGCACAGGACCGGCCACTGGGACAGCGCGACGCCCTATGTCGGAGCCCCGCACAGCTGGATGCACGCTCTGCGGGAGGCGGGCCGCGAGGTGGTGTCGATCGGTAAGCTGCATTTCCGCTCCGCAGAAGATGACAACGGGTTTTCCGAAGAAATCCTGCCGATGCATGTGGTCGGCGGCGTCGGCTGGGCGATTGGCCTGCTGCGGGAAAACCCGCCGCCCTATGACTCGGCAGCGGAGCTGGCCGGGGATGTCGGCACCGGGTCGAGCACCTATACCGACTATGATCTCGCCATCACCGGGGCGGCGGAGGCCTGGCTGGCGGATCCCAAGCGGCAGCAGCAGCCCTGGGCGGCCTTTGTGTCCTTGGTCAGCCCGCATTACCCCCTCACCTGCCCAGAGGAGTGGTACAGCCTGTATGACCCGGCAGAGATGGACCTGCCCGTGGGCTATGGCGAAGGGCTGCCGGAGCATGAGGAGCTGCGCAACATCGCGGGTTTCTTCAACTACGATGATTACTTCGACGAGCAGAAGATGCGCGAGGCCAAGGCAGCCTATTACGGGCTCACCTCCTTTATGGATGATTGCGCGGGCCGGGTGATCCGGGCGCTGGAGGCCAGCGGCCAGCTGGCGAACACGGTGATCCTCTATGTGTCGGATCACGGCGACATGATGGGGGATCAGGGGTTCTGGACCAAGCAGGTGATGTATGAGCAATCCGCCGGGGTGCCGATGATCGCCGCCGGGCCGGGGATTCCGGCGGGGCAAAAGGTGGCGACCTGCACCAGCCTGACCGACATCGCCGCCACCGCGCGCGAGGTGTGCGGCGTGGCGGAGGATGCGGAGCTGCCGGGCGTGTCGCTGCGCGCGATTGCCAATGCCCCCTATGACGAGAGCCGCACCGGCTTTAGCGAATACCACGACGGCGGCTCGAAAACCGGCGCCTTCATGGTGCGCTGGGGCAAGTGGAAATATGTCCACTACGCCGGGATGCAGCCGCAGTTGTTCGATCTGGAAGGCGACCCGCATGAACTCGTGAACCGGGCGATGGACGGGGTGAATGACCCAGAAATCAGGGCGGCGCTTAGCGAAGGCGAACGGCGGCTGCACGCAATTTGCGACCCGGAGGAGGTGAACGCCCGCGCCTTTGCCGATCAGCGCCGCAGGATCGAGGAACTGGGCGGTGAGGAGGCCTGCCGCACCGCCTATGTCTTCAACCATACGCCGACTCCTTCGGAGCAGGACAAGATGCGCGAAGGCTCTCCATTGTAGCTCTTGCCGCCCGCCCTGCCCTTGCCTAGGGTCGCCGGCAGGAGGGCCGTGCCATGACACTGGAAGAGGCAATTGCAACCCAGCCGCTGTGGGTGCAGGTCTGGGTCAACATCCTGTTTCTGGGTGCCTTTGTGCTGCCGCTGGCACTGCTGATCTGGAAGCCCAGCCGGATCGCCGGTCTGGTGACCGTGGCAGCCAGTGTGCTGGCGGCTGGTGGAGTCTACTGGATCTACGGGCAGCTGGGATATGTGCGGCTTTTGGGGGTGCCGCATGTGATCCTGTGGACGCCACTCGTGGTCTGGCTGTGGCGCCAGCAGGCGCGCCCGGATATGCCCGTCTGGCCGCGGCGGATCATTCTGACGGTGTGCGCGGTGATCGTGGTCTCGCTGGTATTCGATTACGCGGATGCAGCGCGCTATTTGCTGGGAGAGCGGCAAGCGTATTGAACCGCCACTGCCCCGCGCGCAAAAGTTTTCAGCAAAACTTTTGGCAATTTTCTTTCACAAGAAAATTGTGCCGCCCCTTCCAGCCCCGCGGCTCAGAGATCGATTTCAAGCACCCCGTCCGGCGCCTGCGCCCGGGACTGGCACAGGATGATGGCGCCCTCGCGCTGCTTATTCGACAGCACAAAATCGCGGTGCTCGGCGTCGCCGGAGATCAGCCCGCACTTGCAGACGCCGCAGATACCGTCAGAGCATTTCACATCCACGTGGATGCCGCTGTCTGCCAGCGCTTCTGTGGCAGTCTGCTCTGCCGGAACCAGGATTTCCCGGCCTGATTTAGCAAGCTTCAGGGTGAAGGGATGGTTTTCGTATTCGGGCTGTTCGGGAACCGAGAAGTATTCCATATGGCGGGCCTCTTCCGGGAAGCCATTGGCTTCTGCCGCCTCCAGCACAGCCTGCATATAGACCTCCGGCCCGCAGGTATAGACGTGGCTGCCGGGCACGTATTGCAGCACTTCGTTCAGGTCTGCGCGGGTGCCCTGATCGGAGAAATGCAGATGCACCTTGCCCGCCCAGGGAACGCTCCGGAGGTCTTCCAGGAAGCCGGCATTCGTCACTTTCGAACAGGAATAGCGGAACTCGAAATCCCGGCCCAGCGCGTGCAGGCGGTGGGCCATGGCGATCATCGGCGTCACCCCGATACCGCCCCCCATCAGGTAGGATTTGGCGGCATCCTCCACCAGCCGGAAGTGGTTGATTGGCTTGGAGATGAAGACCATGCGCCCCTCCTCGAAGATGCCGTGCATCAGCTTGGAACCGCCGCGGCCCTGATCCTCGCGCAGCACTGCGATCTGGTATTTCGAGCGGTCCGCCGGGTCGCCCGACAGCGAGTACTGGCGGAAGAACTCCGGCGCGACGACCACGTCGATATGGGCACCGGCTGTTGCTGGCGGCAGCAGAGAACCGTCCGGGAGGGAGAACTCATACTTGGTGACGGCCTCCGTCACGTGCTCGACCTTCGACAGACGCACCCGCATGACCGGCGCAGCACCCTGATCGGCAGAATAGACATGCTCCGGCGGCAGGCCCTGCGCGCGGCGGCGCTTGTGCTCCGCTGCGGGTATCATCGCCTGATAAGCCGCGATCCCGGCCTCTCGGTCCATCGGGGCGGGCCAGGCATAGGGCGGCGGCGCCAGCGGTGCGGGATAGACCGCCAGGGTCTGGTCTTCGAACTTCAAGTCCAGATCTTTGGAGAGCTTGCGGGCATTCACCGGATGCTGCGAAGGGGAATAAGGCCCCTCTTCCACCATCTCCAGATCCCACCACCATTTCTTGGCGGAGTTGACCTCGCCATTGCCCAGCGCGTCGTCGAGTTTCGCCAAGAGCGGCGCACTGCCGGGCACATTCATCGCGGCCCAGCGGAATGGCGCCTCGGCAAACAGGCCCTCGAGGTTCCAGGGACAGGTCTTCATGCAGCGGCCGCACATGGCGCCGCCGGGCACGGTGACCCGGTAGGTGGTGCATTTCTGGCTGTCGGATTTCCAGATCTCGTAGCCGTTGAACATCAGCTTAGGGCCCGCAGTGATAGCGCCGGAAGGGCATTCGCGGGCGCATTTATTGCAAGCCTCGCAGAACCGCTGCAGGCCGAAGTCTACCGGCTTGTCATGGGTCATGGGCAGATTGGTGGTCACGGCACCGGATTTCAGGCGGGGGCCGAGGAAGGGGTTCAGGATCACCTCGCCGATGCGGGAGACCTCGCCAAGGCCGGACAGCAGCAACAGCGGCGGCTGCAGCACCTCGCCGTCCATCACCGAATGCACCCGGGCGGTATAGCCGAGGTTGCGGATTTGTTGCGCGATCACCCCGCCCAGCAGCGAAAACCGCAGGTAGGCGCGCATCGACTGGGCGCAGGCGATCCAGTCGTCGCCGGAGGCGCCCTCCATCGTCTCATGGCCTTGGTCGATGATGATGCTGATGGCGTTTTCGTGGTAGGGGGCCAGTGGTTCGCCTGCAGCGTCGTGGGAGTAGTAGGCCCAGTCAGGGCAGCGTGAGATCCCCACAGCGTCGCAACCGAGGAAATAGGCCGCAGCCTTGATGTTGGCGGCGTTGCGTTCAGCATCGGCGGCGCTGGGGTCAACCTGCGGTGCGGGCTCGCCGTCCTGCAGCAGCACGAAGGCCGCAAGCGAGGATCGGAAGGCAAAGGCGGAGGAGGACTTGCGGACGTAATTGCCGTTCTTCGCCGCTTCCTGCGGGCCTTTGCCAAGGTCGCCGAACAGGGAGCGTGCGAACATGTCGGCGCGCTTTGGCACGCGCGCCACGTTCACCTCGTCAATATAGGTGGTGGGGTCAGCCACCCGCTTCAGGGTCTCGAACGGGTGCGGGCCGTCCATGAAGCGGCGCTTGGCATAGGGGTCGCGGCTGGCAGCGCTTTTGGCGTGGCTACCAAGGCCCAGCCGGTATTTGAGGCCCGGCGCCTGCCCCGGCACCAGCGGCAGATCGGCGGCCAGTTCCAGGGTGGTGGTGACGGCGGCGATGCCGAAGCGATTGCCAAGGAACGGGTTTGTCAGCACGCCATCCTCGCAGGTGGCAAGCCCCGCCTGCACCGCCAGCTGGCCCAGATGCACATCACTGGCGGCACCGGTATGCGCGCGCGCCTCCCACCCCAGCAGGCGGATGTAATTGGCCAGCGTCACCACGGTTTCCGCCGCCCGCAAGCAGGCGCGCTGATCCTGCGCATCCGCCAGCCAGTCGGTGCCGTCTTCACCGGCTTCAGGGTCGCGCGGGAACTCGTAGATGTAGACCAGCGCATGCGTGTGGTGGCGGCAGTCCGCGGGCGGGGCCTGCATCGCCTCGCGCAAGGAAGCCATCACCACGTCGATGCCGGAGGCGAAGGTTTTGGTCTGCTTGCTGCGCAGGGTTTCCGAAAGCGCCGCCACATCCGGGTTCACCAGCGGCGCCTCCAGCCAGGCGCCGGAAGGCACCGCGCAGGCACCGGCCAGAGAGGCGTCGCAGAAGTAGCCGAAGGCCTTCAGATGATCGGTGCGCTCCTGCGGGCTGGCGGGGATCTCGGCACGCTCCTTTTTCACCAGTCCTTCGCGGGTGGCGTCCAGCATCGCCTGGTAGTCGCGCATCGCATTGACGATGGAGAGCGGTGCACCGGGGCGGCGGAAACTGACCTGCTCCTGTGGCGGCAGCGCGTCCAGCTCTTCCGGCTGGGCCTGCCGGGTCAGGGTCTCCATCGGGTACGGCCCCAGGTGCACAGGCCGGTTGCGGTAGGAAAACAGTTTGCCCATGGATGGCCCCTTTGAGTTACAGCTTGGCGACGATGCGCGGCTCGTCCTGCAGCAGCTTGACGGCGGACTGGCGCAGCTCGGAAAGTTCTTCACCGCTCAGCTTGGCCTCGAAATGCGCGGCGTTCTCCTGCGCGATGGGCAGAACCGCCTGCAGCGCCGCCTGGCCTGCAGCGGTCAGCATCACCCGGATCGAGCGCCCGTCGCCCTCTCCGCTGCGGCGGGTGATCAGCCCGCCCGCCTCCATCTGACGCAGGGCGCGGGAGGTGGCGGTGCGGTCAATGCCGATGAAATCCGCAATCTCCGACGGGGTCGTCAGCCCCTCTTCCCCTACTGCCAGCAGCACGCACCAAGTCACGCGTGTCAGCCCGTGTTCCGCGATGCGCTGTTCAAAGCGGCGTTCGATCACACGCGCCAGCATGGTGATCTGGTAGCCAAGGGAGTGATGCAGGTGAAAGCGTGTCTGGGTCATGATAATTGACAATGTCAACTATCTGCCCGTCAAATGCCAGCGAATTCTGCACATGCCCTCTTGGCGGGCTTTACGGTTGAGCGTAACGCGAACTGCGCCCTGCCGCGGGCGTTGCATCAGCGCGGGCAGCCTGTATCGTCAAATCAGGCATGCTTCCAGGAGAACAGCATGAAATTCCGCTTTCCCATTGTCATTATTGACGAAGATTTCCGTTCCGAAAACTCCTCAGGCTCCGGCATCCGCGCCTTGGCCCAAGCCATCGAGGACGAAGGGTTCGAGGTGCAGGGTGTCACCGGCTATGGCGACCTGTCGCAATATGCGCAGCAACAGTCCCGCGCCAGCGCCTTTGTGCTGTCGATCGACGACGAGGAATTCACCCCCGGACCGGATCTGGACCCCGCGGTAGTCGCCCTGCGCACCTTCATTGAGGAAGTACGCTGGAAGAACGCCGATGTGCCGATCTATATCTACGGCGAGACCAAGACCAGCCGCCACTTGCCCAATGACATCCTGCGGGAGCTGCACGGCTTCATCCACATGTTCGAGGACACGCCGGAATTTGTCGCCCGCCACATCATCCGCGAGGCGAAGAGTTACCTGGAAAGCATCCAGCCGCCATTCTTCAAGAAGCTATTGGATTATGCCGAGGACGGCTCCTATTCCTGGCACTGCCCGGGGCATTCCGGCGGCGTGGCGTTCCTGAAAAGCCCGGTCGGGCAGATGTACCACCAGTTCTACGGCGAGAACATGCTGCGCGCCGATGTCTGCAACGCGGTGGAGGAGTTGGGGCAACTCCTGGACCATAACGGCGCGATTGGGGCGTCGGAACGCAACGCGGCACGGATCTTCAACGCCGATCACTGCTATTTCGTGACCAATGGCACCTCGACCTCCAACAAGATGGTCTGGCACCACACGGTGGCGCCGGGCGATGTGGTGGTGGTGGACCGCAACTGCCACAAGTCGATCCTGCATTCGATCATCATGACCGGCGCCATCCCGGTGTTCCTGAAGCCGACCCGCAACCACTGGGGGATCATCGGCCCGATCCCGCATTCGGAGTTCGAAATCGAGAGCATCAAGGCCAAGATCCGCGCCAACCCGCTGCTGGAGGATGTGGATGCCGATGCGGTGAAGCCGCGGATCCTGACGCTGACTCAGTCGACCTATGACGGGGTTCTTTATAACACCGAGGTGATCAAGGGGCAGCTGGACGGCTATACCGAGAACCTGCATTTCGACGAGGCCTGGCTGCCGCATGCGGCCTTCCACCCGTTTTACGGCAGCTATCACGCGATGGGCCGCAAGCGGGCGCGCACCAAGCATTCGGTGACCTATGCCACCCAGTCGATCCACAAGCTGCTGGCGGGCATCAGCCAGGCCAGCCATGTGCTGGTGCAGGACAGCGAGGAGACCAAGCTGGACCGGCATCTGTTCAACGAAGCCTATCTGATGCACACCTCCACCAGCCCGCAGTATTCGATCATCGCCAGCTGCGATGTGGCGGCAGCGATGATGGAGCCGCCGGGCGGCACCGCGCTGGTCGAGGAAAGCATCATGGAGGCCCTGGATTTCCGCCGCGCCATGCGCAAGGTCGACGAAGAGTACGGCGCCGATGACTGGTGGTTCCAGGTCTGGGGGCCGGAGGATTTGGCCGAGGACGGCATTGGCAGCACGAAAGACTGGGTGCTGAGGAAAACCGATGCCGACGGTGTGCAGGCAGGCGGCGAGGACAGCTGGCACGGGTTTGGCGACATGGCACCGGGCTTCAACATGCTGGACCCGATCAAGGCCACCATCATCACCCCGGGCCTCAACCTGGACGGCCGGTTCGAAGACTGGGGCATACCCGCCTCGATCGTGACCAAATACCTGGCCGAGCACGGCGTGGTGGTGGAAAAGACCGGGCTCTATTCCTTCTTCATCATGTTCACCATCGGCATCACCAAGGGCCGCTGGAACTCGCTGCTGAGCGCGCTGCAGCAGTTCAAGGACGACTTTGCCCGCAACCTGGCCGTGCCGCGCGCGATGCCGGAATTCTGCGCCAGCCAGCCGCGGTATGAGCAGATGGGCCTGCGCGACCTTTGCGAACATGTGCATGCGCTGTACTCCAAAAACAACGTGGCACGGCTGTCGACCGAGATGTACCTGAGCGACCTGACCCCAGCGATGAAACCGAGCGATGCCTTCAGCCACATCGCCCGGCGCACCACCCAGCGAGTGCCGATAGATGATCTGGAGGGGCGCATCACCACCAGCCTGGTGACCCCCTACCCGCCCGGCATTCCGCTGCTGATACCGGGCGAGGTGTTCAACAAGAAGATCGTGGAATACCTGAAGTTCAACCGCGCTTTTGCGCGGGACTGTCCCGGTTTCGAGACCGACATTCACGGGCTGGTGCAGGAGACCGGCCCTGACGGGGTGACCCATTACTTCGCCGACTGCGTGGCGGAATAACGCAAAAGGGCGGCCGTGCTTCCGCGCGGCCGCCCCTGTACTTCAGTCTGATCCAGCAAGCTCAGACGGGTGATTACCCGGCCGGCACGGCGTTGCTGACCCGTTTGCCGGCGGTCAGGCCGTTCACCTTGGCCACGATAGCGGCAGCATCCAGCCCGTGGTGGCGGTAGAGATCACCGATGGTGCCGGTCTGGCCGAAATGCTCGACGCCAAGGGGCACGGTCTGGTGGCCCGCAACCCCGCCCAGCCAGGCCAGCGTCGCCGGGTGGCCATCAATCACGGTGATCACCTTGCAGTGCGGCGGCAGGCCGCCCATCAGCGTTTCAATGTGGGACCTGGCGGCGGCGTTGCCGCGCGAGCGCGCCCGCTGCGCCGCGGTCCAGCCCGCGTTCAACCGGTCGGCAGAGGTCACCGCCAGCACGCCCACGTCGCGGCGGCTTTCACCGATGATACCCGCGGCCTTGATCGCCTCCGGCGCCACTGCGCCCTGATAGGCAATTACAACATCGCAGTTTGGCCCCGGCTTGCGCAGCCAGTAGCCGCCGTCGATGGCGCCCTGGCGGAAGTCCTCGTCGGCGCGCTTTCCGGGCTGCTCCATCGGGCTGGTGGTGAGGCGCAGATAGACCGATCCGCCGGTCTCGTCGCGCAGCCAGGTGCGCTCATCCGGATCGCCCTCGCCGTCGCGCTGCAGGTAGTCGAAGGCCCATTCCATGATCACCGCCAGTTCATCGGCAAAAGCAGGCTCAAACGACGCCAGCCCGTCCTGTGACATCCCGATGAGCGGCGTGCCGATGGACTGATGCGCGCCGCCTTCGGGCGCCAGCGTCACCCCGGAGGGGGTGCCGACGATCATGAAACGCGCGTCCTGATAGCAGGCATAATTCAGTGCATCGAGGCCGCGGCAGACAAAGGGGTCGTAGACGGTGCCGATGGGGATCACCCGCTTGCCGAACAGCGAATGCGACAGGCCCGCGGCACCCAGCAGCAGGAACAAGTTCATCTCCGCGATGCCCAGCTCCAGATGCTGGCCCTCGGGGGCGAAGTTCCATTTCGCAGTCGACGGGATGCGGTGCTCGATGAAGGCGTCCTGCTGCACCTCACGGGCAAACAGCTTGCGCCGGTTAACCCACGGCCCCAGTCCGGTGGTGCCGGTCACATCGGGCGAGGTGGTCAGGATCCGCGCCGCAAGCTCGCTGTCCCCCTTGGACAGATCATCAAGGATCTTGCCAAAGGCCATCTGGGTGGAGATTTCGCGGGAGGTGTCGATGGCAATCGCGGGCACCGGCAGCGGCGCGTCGAAATGGCGGCGCGGGCCTTCGGCAAAGAACGGCACCTGGCGAAGAAAGCCTTGCAGCGCGGCGGGGTCGGCGACGTTGGCGAAGGGCTCCCACTCCTCCCCTGCGGCGACGCCCATATGGGCCTGCCAGTCCGTCATCTGGGCCTTGGTCATCAGGCCGCCGTGGTTGTCCTTGTGGCCGGCAATCGGCGTACCCCAGCCCTTGACCGTATAGGCCAGGAAGCAGACCGGGCGGTCGTGGTCAATGGATGCGAAAGTGTCCGCCATCGTCTCGACGCAGTTGCCGCCGAGGTTTTCCATCAGCTCCGCCAGCTCATCATCGCTGCGTTTCTCAATCAGCGCGCTGACATCGCCCTGGTCGCCCAGATCATCCATCAGGTGCTGCCGCCAAACCGCGCCGCCCATGTAGGTGAGCGCGGAATACTGCTGGTTCGGGCAGGCGTCGATCCAGGCGCGCAGAGCTTCGCCGCCCGGCTCCTCGAACGCGGTCCGCTGCAGGGCGCCGTATTTCACCCGCACCACGTCCCAGCCGAAGGCGTCAAAGATCTTCTCGATCCGCTCGAACAGGCCTTCGCGGACAATGCCGTCCAGCGACTGGCGGTTGTAGTCGATGATCCACCAGGTGTTGCGCAGATCGTTCTTCCAGCCCTCCTGCAGCACTTCGTAGATGTTGCCCTCGTCCAGTTCTGCATCGCCCGCCAGTGCCACCATGCGGCCGGTGCGGGCATCCTTGCCCCAGTCCTTGGCGGTGATGAAGTCCTGCACCATGGAGGCCAGCGCGGTGATCCCGACACCCAGCCCGACAGAGCCAGTGGAGAAATCCACGTCATCCACGTCCTTGGTGCGGCTGGGATAGCTTTGCACACCGCCGAAGCCGCGGAAGTTCTCCATTTTCTCGCGCGTCTGATTGCCCATCAGGTACTGCATCGCGTGAAAGACGGGCGAGGCATGCGGTTTCACCGCCACCCGGTCGCCCGGTTTCAGCGCCGAGAAATAAAGCGCCGTCATGATCGACACCATGGAGGCCGAAGAGGCCTGGTGCCCCCCGATCTTGATCCCGTCCGCCTTGGGGCGGATGTGGTTCGCGTTGTGGATCATCCAATGCGACAGCCACAAGAGCCGCTGTTCGATGGTCTTGAGGTGGGTCAGATCGGGGCGCATGGCTCTCTCCTTACTCGGCGGCGTGCTGCACGGGGGCGGGCAAGGCCTGTTCCAGATCGGCCAGAATGTCGGCCACATCCTCCAGCCCCACCGACAGGCGGATCAGCCCGTCGCTGATGCCGTGCTCGGCGCGCTCTTCCGGGGTGTAGGTCGAATGGGTCATCGAGGCCGGATGCTGGATCAGGGTTTCCGCATCGCCCAGCGACACTGCGCGCTGGATCATCTGCAGACCGTTCATGAACGCAATGCCGCCCTGCAGGCCGCCCTCGACCTCAAAGGCGATCATGGCGCCGGGCTGTGCCATCTGGCGCTTAGCGACATCAGCCTGGGCAAAGCTCTCGTGCCCCGGGAAGGACACCGACTTCACTGCCGGGTGGGCGGCAAGATAATCGGCCACGGTGACGGCAGAGGCGCAGTGGCGGTCCATCCGCAGCGCCAGGGTCTTGAGGCCGCGCAGGATCAGCATGGCATTGAAGGGCGCCATCACTGCGCCGGTCATGTCCTTCATGCCGACCAGGCGGATTTCAGCAATCTGCTCGGCGGTGCCGACGACAAGGCCCGCCACCACATCGCCGTGGCCGCCCAGGTATTTGGTGGCGGAATGCAGCACGATATCAGCGCCCAGCTCAATTGGGCGGGTCAAATAGGGGGTGGCATAGGTGTTGTCGACCACCACCTGCGCGCCTGCGGCATGGGCGATTTCAGAGGCCGCCGCGATGTCCACCAGCCGCATGTTCGGGTTGGCCGGGGTCTCGAAATACACCACCCGGGTCTTGTCCGACACTGCTGCGCGCAGATTTTCCATGTCGGTCATGTCGACATGGGTGATGGTGACGCCCCATTTCGCCAGCCCGTGGCGCATGAAGGCAAAGGTGCAGCCATAAAGCGTCTTGTCCACGATCACCTCGTCACCGGGCGATAGCAGCGTCCAAAGAACCGCGGTGATGGCGCCCATGCCGCTGCTGAGCGCCAGGCCCGCCTCGGCGCCTTCCAGCGTGGCTATGCGCTGCTCCAGCAAGTCGCAGGTCGGGTTGGAGATCCGGCTGTAGATATGGCCCTGGCGTTCGCCTGCGAACATCTCGCCACCGGCCTCGGCGGTCTCAAACGTGAAGGTCGAGGTCAGGTGCAACGGCGGCGTCAGCGCGCCTTCGTTGTCCTGCGGGTCATAGGCGTGGTGGATGGCACGGGTGGCAAAGCCGCCGGAGGTTTTCATGGGATGCTCCTGTCTGTTGTTACAGGCATCATCCGCCTGTTTCAGCGGCAATGGATTGCGAATTATTTCTGAGTAGATATAATTTTTGGCAGATTATGCCAAACAGGACCTCAAAATGGACAGCAAGGACCGCCAGATCATCCGCGCCCTGCAGCGGGACGGCCGGATGACCAACCAGGACCTGGCGGAGGCAGTGAGTCTCTCCCCCTCCCCCTGCCTGCGGCGAGTGCGCAATCTGGAGGCCCAGGGCGTGATCCAGGGCTACAGCGCGGTGGTTGATGCCAAATCCTACGGGCTGCCAATCACCGTCTTTGTCCGCATCAAGCTGGAGCGGCACGGCGAGGCGGATGTGAAGAATTTCGAACGCAAGATGCAGCTGATCGACGAGGTGCTGGAATGCCACGTGCTGACCGGTGCGATGGATTACCAGTTGCGGGTGCTGGTACCGGACCTGGAGGCCTATGAAGAATTCATCCGCACCCGCATCCACCCGGTCGGCGGCATTGCCTCCATCGACACCAGTTTTGTGTATGGAACGGTCAAGCGGACGGCCGTGTTTCCGCCTGCCCGCTAAGTTGCCAGCCGCCTTTCAGGATCAGACCCTGCCAGCCTGAACAATCAGCAAGAGCATCAGCGCCAGGGAAATTGCCGCCCCCATCGGCATTTTCCCCGGCGTCTGAAGCGAGGCCCACTGCCGCCAGCCGGCGGCGGCCTCTGTCCGGCCCAGCAGCGTCAAAGCCAAGGGCACGGTGAGCATTGCAGCGCTGAAACTCCAGCCGAAGGCGGCAAGCGCAGAAGACGGCACAAACAGCATGGCCAGTGCCATCATCTTGACATCGCCGCCCGCCAGCACCCGCCCGCAGAACAGCGCGAAACACAGCGCAAAGACAATGCCAGCAGCCAGCAGCCGCAGCCCGGTTTCCGCCAGCGGCAGCAGCGGTGCTGTCAGCAAGAAGACCGCCGCCAAACCCAGCATCAGCCGGTTTGGCAGCCGCAGGTGCCGCAGGTCGCCAAGCCCCGCATAGATCAGCACCGGGCTGGCCGCAGCCAGCGGCAGCAGCTCAACAAAGCCCGTCATGCAGCAGAGCTTCGCCGCGGCGTCTGCCCGGCGAAGGTGTCAACCGAGACCAGCTGATAGACCAGCTCACTCATGTTGCGGGTGCGTGTCTTGGCGTAGATGTTGCGCAGATGGGTGCGCAGCGTCGATTTCGAGATCCCCAGGTCCGACTGCACCCGCTTGGCCGGCTGGCCCTTGCTCAGCAGAACGCAGACCCGGTATTCGGCGCGGCTCAGCTGAGCCGGGTTTTCCATGCTTAGCAGATGCGCCGCGACTTCGGCATTCCGGGCTACGCGGCGTTCCTTCAGGCAGGCCTCAGCATAGAGGCCGGGAGAGCGGTTGGTCCATGTCCGCACCAAAGTGCCGGAAATGATGTTCAGCAGCGCTTGCTGCACCGCACCGGGCCGGGTTGCGAAATGCAACTCCAGAAAATCGGTGTGCTGCTCGCCCGAAGACAGCGGGATCACCGCCAGCTCCACCAGTTTGCGATCGCTGTGGAACCGGTCCAATGCCGGATCCGCCGCCTCATCGCTCATGGATTTGTACCAGATCAGCCCTGGTTTGGCCTTGTCCAGATAACTGCCCAGCACCGAGCAGGCAAAGGAGCGCTCCAATGGCAAGCCGTTTCCGCTGCCCGCGGCCCTGTCATAGATAACTGATCCTGAAGCCCGGCCCTTGCCAGCCGATACCCTGCAAATTGCAGCTGCTTCCCCCTTAATGGCCGCCGCCAGTCCGCTCAACGCGTCCCTGAAAGGCGCACAGCCGTGCAAACACTCACACCATCGCGCAATTGGCGCGATCATTCCGGCCTCAGCAGCCCGAATGGTGTGGGTGTCAAATAGCGCATTGGTCCCCATAACGCGCATCCCCCCACAGCAATACTAACTTTTAACATAGCGCTTTTAGTAACTTAGCAAGCGCCCGTACCAATCATCTCCTTATTGCGTCCCGCCATGCTGGCCGGCTCTTTCAATTGCGTCAAGAATTTGGCGCAAATTGCAGGTAAACGCGCATTTTTGCAATCATAAGGAGATTTATTCAGTGCTCCGGAGCTGACCCGCCGAACCAATGGCCGCCGATTGCGGCAATTGTCCAAACGGAATTCGAATCAGCTTGCGATAAAGCGGATGTAGCGGATCACCACCGGGCCGATGGTGATCATGACCAATGCAGGCAGCATCAGAGAGGCCAGCACCGCCGACATCTTGACCGGAAGTTTGCTGGCCATTTCCTGCGCCCGCATCTCCCGCTGGCTGCGCAGATCCTCGGAATAGGTCGCCAGCGCCGATGCCATGCTGGTGCCAAACTGCATCGACTGCAGGGCAACATTGGCAAATGACCGGACCGTGTCCACTCCGGTGCGGCCAGCCATGTCCAGCAGCGCATCACCGCGGGCGCGGCCCGCCTGAATCTGCCGCTGCACGCTGAGCAGCTCAAAGGCCAGATCCGGCGAAACCTGCCCCAGCTCATTGCCGACGCGGGTCATCGCGGCGTCGAAACCCAGCCCGGAGTCCACTGAAATCCTCATCAGGTCCAGCGCATTGGGAAAGGCCTCCTCGATCCGGCGGCGGCGGGCGGCGGCGCGGGCGTTCAGCACATAGACCGGGCCGAAGTAACCTGTCCCCACAAGCCCGCTCAGGGCCTGAAAGACTTGCAGATTTGTCCATCCGGCCACCTGCCCCGTGAACGGGTTGGGCGGCAGCAGACCGGGCGTCTTGGCGGCTGCGATGACCAGAAGCAGCAGCCCCGGCACCGCCAGCCCGAGGAAAACCCGGATCAGAGTAAACCTGCGCAGCGCTCCCTCTTGCGAAAAACCGGCCTGTGACAGCTTGTTCTCCAGCTCCGACCGTTCGCTCCGGCTGGCAGGCACAAAGGCCTTCATCAGCCCGCCTGGCTGGGCACCGGGGGCCTTCAGCAGCGCCAGGTCGCCAGATTGGCGGCGGCGGGCCTCGCCCAGAGACGACAGCCGTGCCGCGGCGGGTGATTTCCGCGCCAGGCTGGCAGCAGCGCCGAAATACAGGAGCAGCACGGCAGCGGCAGCCCCAACCGCTGCCAGTGCGCCGGGCGGCAGCCCGGTCTGGGTCAGGAGGCGTGTGGCAAACTCTTCCATGGCAAACCTCCTCTATCAGATCCGGAAATTGACAAGCTTGCGCAGCGTCAGCGCATTCAGCACCGTCAGCAGGACGATCGCGCCCATCATCGGCCGGAACATCGGGTCATCGGCCACCCCGGCGTAGTAGCTGGGTGTCAGAACCGACACGGTGGCAAAAATCACCAGCGGCAGCGCCGACAGCAGCCAGGCCGTCAGCCGTCCTTCCGAGGCCAGTGCATGCACCTTGCGGCGCAGGGCAATCCGGTTGCGGATGACCCGTGCCAGGGTTTCCAGCATCACCGACAGGTCGCTGCCGGTGCCATGCTGGATGCTGATGCTGGCGGCCAGGTATTGCGCATCCTCCAGGCCAGTCCTGTCCGCGAATTCCTGCACCGCATCCGGCAGGTCATCGCCATAGGTCACCTGATCATAGATAATGCCCAGTTCAGTGCCCGCCGGGTCCGGCATCTCCCGCGCTGCGATGCCGATGGAGTTGTTCAGCGGATGGCCTACCTTCAGCCCGCGCGCGAGCATTTCCAGCGCATCCGGCAGCTGGTGAACCAGCTTGTCCATCTGCTTGCGCTGACGCCCGATCAGCAGGGCAAATGGCAGTCCAAAGCCGCCCAGGACCGCAATCGCAGCGGCCTGCAACAGCCCCGCAAATCCCGCCGCGGCAAGAAAGATCAGCACCCCCAATGCGCCGCATGCGGTCCAGAACACGCCTGTGCTTAGCGGCACATCCGCCTGGCGCAGGATCTTCGGCAGCGCGCCCGCCACGGGAATGCGCTGCCAGCCGGTGCGGCGCGGCGGCGGCTTCAGGATGGCAAGGCGCTCGCTGCCGCTGCGCCCCTGATTGATCAGCCGCATCCGGCGGCTGCGGAAGACCACTGAACGGCTCTTGCGGCTGGTCAGCTGCCGCAGGCCGGACAGCAGCAGCAGAACGCCCACCGCCACGCCGCAGTACACCGCATATCCGCCCAGATGGCCGTTCCATTCATGCAGTTCTTTCAACAGATCATTCAGCATCAGGCGCCCTCCGGCTGGAACAGAGTCTGGTCAAAGCCAACGCCCGCAGCTTCCAGCAGCGCAGCGCATTGCGGCCGGATGCCAGTTGGAATGAACTCGCCCGCGATGCCGCCCTCCGCGGTCTTACCCATCCGCCGGAACACAAAGATGTCCTGCATGGTGATCACCTCCCCCTCAAGGCCGGTGAGTTCGGAAATGCTCATCACCCGCCGCTGGCCGTCCGACAGCCGCGCCAGCTGCACGATGATCTGCAAGCCGGAGGCGATCTGCGCCCGGATTGCCGGCAGCGGCAGCTCCATCCCCATCATCGAAACCATCTGCTCGATCCGGCCCAGCGCGTCGCGGGCGGAATTGGCATGCACCGTGGTCATCGAACCGTCATGGCCGGTGTTCATCGCCTGCAGCATGTCAAAGGTCTCCGCGCCGCGCACCTCGCCGACGATGATCCGGTCCGGGCGCATCCGCAGCGCGTTGCGCACCAGGTCGCGCTGGCTGACGGCACCGCCGCCGGAAGGGTTGGGAGGACGGGTTTCAAGCCGCACCACATGGGCCTGCTGAAGCTGCAGCTCCGCCGCATCCTCGATGGTGACAATCCGCGCACGCGGGTCAATGCCCGCTGAAATCGCGTTCAGCATGGTGGTTTTTCCAGAGCCGGTGCCGCCGGAGATCAGGATATTCATCCGCGCCTCCACCAGCGCCTGCAGAAAGGCCGCCGCACGCCCGTTCAGCGCGTTGCCCGCCACAAGCTTCTCCAGCGTCAGCGGGTCGCGGGCAAACTTGCGTATCGACAGCGACGGGCCGTCGATGGCACAGGGCCGGATGATTGCGTTGACCCGGCTGCCATCCTCCAGCCGGGCATCCACCCAAGGATTGCTCTCATCCACCCGGCGCCCGACGCGCGAAACCACCTTGTCGATAATCCGCAGCAGATGCTTTTCGTCCCGGAACCGCACACCAGTCTGCTCCAGCACGCCGCTGCGTTCGACAAAAACCGTCTTGTGGCCATTGACCAGAATGTCGTTGATGCCGGGGTCCGCCAATAATGGCTCCAGCGGGCCCAGCCCCAGAACCTCGTCGATCAGCTCATCCACCAGGCGGCGGAATTCATCCGCGCGCAACGGGTTGTTCTCCTCTGCCAGAACATCGCCGACCAGCGCCGCCACCTCGCGGCGCAGCTCTTCCGGCTCAACCTTGTCGATCACCGCCAGATTCAGCCGGTCGATAACCGCTTCGTGCATCCGGCTTTTCAGCTCCAGAAAGGCTGTCAGCTTGCGGGTTTCCTCACTGATTTCCGGCTCGCCCCCAGGCGGCTGCGCGCCTGCCTCCGGCCACAGCGGCACCACAGTATCCGCAGGAGAGACGCTTTCTGTTCGCTTGCCAAAATTCCTGAACATCTCAAACCGCCTTTCCGTGCTGGGGCTGCGCCGCACCGGCGCGGGCATTCTTAGTTTCAATCAGCTCGCGGGACAGCCGCCGGATCGCCTTGGCCAGGCTGGAACGCCCAGCGGCTGCCGACAACGGCACGCCCCTGTCAGCCGCAGCAGAGGCCGCCGACGGATCATTGGGCAGCCAGTACTTGAACGGCTTCTGCAAAAGCTTGGCCGCTTCCTTGTGGTGGCTGGCAGCGATCAGCGGCTTGCGCTCGCGGCTGATCACGATGTCGGTCTGCAGGCTCATGCTGGCCTCGGCATAGAAATCCAGCAGCCGCCGCGCCTGACTGATTGCCGGCACTGAGCTGCCGGTCACCATCAGCAGCCGCTCGCTGGCCTCCAGAACCGGTGTCAGCCAGTCTGCCAAGGCGCGCGGCAGGCCGATCACCACGAAATCGAACTGCAGGCGCAGATGCGCAATCAGCGTCTGCACCTGTTCCGGCCTCAGCGCATGCAGCGGCGCGATCTCGGCCGGTGCGGCCATGACCCACAGGCCCGGCGCCGCCTCGGTCAGCGACTGTTCGGCAAAAACCTGGTCAGGCACGAAACCTTCGCTAGCCAGTTCATAAAGGCAGCGGTTCGGCGGCAGATCTAGAAAGCTGCCGATGGCACCGAACTGCAGGTCGAAGTCAAGGAGAGCGACCTTAAATTCCGCCTCCTGCCGCCGCAGCCCGCGCCGGCAGGTCATGCAATCAGCCAGGTTCACCGCCAGCGTCGTCGCCCCGGCACCCCCGCAGGACTGGCTGACCGCAATCACCATCCCCTCACGGTTGCCCCGGGCACCGCCGGGGACGGGCTGCGGCTCATCTGCCCGCAGGCATTTGCGGATCGCCGCCGACATCTCATCGGCAGAGGCCGTATCAGGCAGCACGTCCTGCACCCCGGCCTCTGTCAATTGCCGCAAATCGGCAAACGGCATACTGGAACTCGCCAGAGCCAGGATCCGCGCCGCACCGCCAGTGTGGCGCATCATCTCTTGCACCGCAGCGGCATCGCGAGCCGCATCTGCCCCGGCACGGAAGATGATCAGGTCGTTTTCCTTGGCCAGCTGCAGCGCGGTGCCGTTAATTTCGCTGAGCGCCGAGGCGCATTTCCGCACCCCGGTGCCCGGCTGGAACTGCGCCACGCTGGCAACCAGCGCACAGACAGCCGGGTCTTCTGAGATGACCACGATGGATTGTGTCTCAGCCTGCATCGGCCTCTCCTTCCTCTATCGCTTCAGCCGCTCTGGCCCAGTGCCAGGTCCTCGCCCGGCAATGACACACTCATCGACGGAAACGGCACCGAGGCGCCCAGCGCGCCTCCCCCGGCGGACCCCGCCAGCGCTGCCAGCCGCCCAAGCGGCGACACGAATTCAAACGTCTGGTTTTGCAGCTCCACCGTGACCACGGGAACATAGGGCCCGCCCAGGAAGCCGAGGCTGCCGTCGTAGCTGTAGCTGAACGACAGCGCGGCAATGGTGGCGTCGGGCGGCATCGCACCGCCTACCAGTGCCCAGATTTCATTCGCTGTGGCGTTGGCCGCGGAACCTGAGCAGGTCACCGTGCCCGCATTCAGGCAGATGTCCGGCCCTGCCCGGCAGGAGGTGCCGTAAATGGGCAGCGGGGCATTGGCAGACGGATCGCGCCGGTGGATCTCCGGCACCCCGGCACAGGCAGGCGGGCGCACCGCCGCCACCCGCGCGGCCACATTCATCGCCCGCTCCGCCACCACATAGTGAAACGCCATGCGGCCGTAATCGATGATGCCCATGAACAAGAGCAGGAACAGCGGGATCGCAACCCCCAGCTCCACCAGCGCGGCGCCGTTCTGGTCCCGGCGGAACCGGCGCAATGCGGCATATGCCCGGCCTGGCCCGCTCATGTCCCGAACACCCGGCTTTGATCGGTGATAACCGTGTTGATGGTGTTCAGGCTGCCGCCGTTCAGCGCAAAGATGCCGACAAACGGAAAGGTCATGGTCAGATTGGCCTGCACCTCCACCACCGGAGCCGGTGAAATCCGGTAGCTTCCGGTTTGGCAGGTCAGGCTGGGGGTGACCGCGGTCACGTTCAGGCTGGGTGGGAACAGCGCATCGCCATCAATGCTCTCACGCACGATGTCCAGCAACTGCGGCTGGTGCGCGGCGACGGAGCCGCCGGTGGAGCAGATGTCCTGCGGCGCCACCCGCGCCAGGTAGCGCGCGGCGTCGCGCACGCCGGAGATCGCGGCCTGGTAAGACCACATCATCCGCCCGCCTTCGATGATCACAGCGAAGACCAGCAGCATCAGCGGCAGCATCAGGGCAAACTCCACCAGCACCGCCCCCTCTTCTCCTTTGCGAAAGGCGGCCCAGCGGGCGGCGGTATGTTTTGCCTCCCCCATCCCGCTCACCTGTAGAGCTGCACGACGTCGCGGAAAATGCCCGCATCGCCGGTGCCCCCTGCCCCGCCGCCAGCGCTGCCGACAACCTCGCCCCAGATATTGAGCGTCGGAGGAGAGGTTGTGTGGGTGCCAACCGGCTCAGTCAGGAAGATCTTCACGAATTCCTCAACCGGAACACCGGTGACGGACCCGCTGACCGGATTTGCCGTGCAGTCGATCCCGGCTGCAATGACAACGCGGCGGTTAATGTCAGCGCTTTGATTGGGTGAGCACATAGGGCGGCCGGTTTCATCCAGACCCGAGAGAATAGGATTGCCGGACCCTGGTCCGCCTGCTGCGTTTATCTCTGCCACATAGTATTCAAACCGCGTGGCGGCGGCGGGGTGCGGATCCACACCACCATAGTTTGCGTCCACATATTTGGTCCGGCCCGCCGCCCAGTTCCCATCTCCAAAGCGGGCGCATCCGCCGCTCTCGAAACAGTTGTCCCTGGGCAGCGCCACTGAATCGGCGGCTTCCTCATTGTTGCCGATGCAGCTGCCACCTCCCTTTGGCTTGCGCCCCTTGATGACATTGGGTGCGGGCGGGTAGTCGGGGTCATTGCGCTTGCCGTTCATGATCGCGTGATACATGTCGAAGCGCACGTTGAAGACCGCATCGCGGATGCCGACCTTCTGGCCCGGCTCGATATCGACGCCGCGCTGGCTGAAACACTGGGTAATGCTGCCCTCGGCGCCCAGCAGGCAGGCATCCAGCTGCGCGCCGTTGAGACCCGCACAGGGGCCATCCTCATCGACCAGCACCTTGCCCGGATCAAGAAAACCGAAATCCCCCGGCCCCCAGGCGGCCCCATTGCCGCCGGAGCGCAGCAGGATCATTTCGCCGATGCTGGCATCCGCGGAAAACCCCGGCGGCACGCAGAACATCAGCGGGGTGATATCACAGGCATACTGGGTGAAGCCCGCCACTGACGATGCCCGCGCCTGTTCGTTCGGGCGGTTTGTTCCGGTCAGCGCAGCAAAAGCCGCGCCGTAATAGGCGCCAACCGTGCTGGGCGTTGCCACGGCACGGACAAAGGCCGCCTCTGCCGGATCGGTGGTCACAGATGTCAGGGCAGCAGTATCGTCTGCGGGCAGCTCGGAAAAAAACGTCAGCGTGTAATCGGTATCGCCGCTCAGCACGCTGCCACCGCTGCCAAAGGTCTTGCGGTCGCTGATCAGATTGGCTGCTGCGGCGCGGGCGCGGGTGATGGCATCGTCCTTGCCGTCCAGTTCCCCCGCAGCCGCCAGCGCCACATTGTCCGTAAACGATTGCAGCTCGCTGCGGGTGATACCGGTGCGCCCCAAGTCAAAGGACATCGCGGCAATGCCCAGAAGCACCACGAAAGTCAGCCCCCAGGTGACCAGCATGGTGCCGCTGTCTTCCCGAGCAAACTGTCTTATGCGGATATTCAGGATCATGGTCTGGCAAGGCTCCCGGGGCCGCGGCCCTCAGCGGATTTCGGTTTCGGACACTTCGGTGCCGCGGCGGATCAAAACGGTCTTCCGAACAGGCTGTTCGACCTCCTCCTGCTGCGGCCGCAGGTTGCGCAGCACGTCGTTCAGGCTGATCGAGTCCAGCGGCACTTCCTCTGCCGGTGCATCCAGATTGCGCAGGGTCAGGCTCAGCGTGCCGGCCCGCTGCGCCAGCGCCAGGCGCTGGCCTTCGTCCGGGGTCACCTCAACCGTGACGGTGCGGGCCACGCCGGGCGTTTCGGACTCTTCGTTGGCATCCTGGTCCACCCCGATCACCCGGGCGTTCTGCAGAATTGTCACGGTCTTCAGGCCGGCACCGCGGCCCTGGGTCAGCAGGACATCAACGCTGTCACCCGGCGTCACAAAGCCGCCCACCGCGGTTTCCGCGCTGACCTTGATGGCCATCGCCCGGTGGTCCGGGCTGAGCGTCTGCACGATGGTCACCTTTTCGCCGAACTTGGAAATCTTCGCAGCCCGGATCAGCTCCCCCTGCGCAATCGCGCGGCGGGCGCGGCGCGGCGGCTGGCCGGGATCCGGCAGCAGCACGTCATAGCTGGTGAATGTGCCTGCGGGCCGCGCTTCGGCCGGCCAGGCGATGGTAGTCAGGGACTGCGCCGTCAGCGCTGTGCCGAAAGCAATATCCTGCGACGCAACGACGACCTCGACCAGCGCCGGGCCTTCTGAACCGCCCGTCACGGCCTGGCCGTCGATGTAATCCTTGGCGACATAGGCGGAACCGCCCGCCAGGGCCAGCCCGGAAATCATGCTGAGAAGTGATGAAATATTCATGCCAAACATCCTTTCGTCGCTGGCTGACGCAGCAGAAGGACGGTCCCGGCATGTGGTTGACGACTGAGTCCGCAGGCTTCTGCTTCCTGCCATGCTTGCCGCCGCCCTTCTGCCGGGCGGCCTTCAGGCGCACAGGCTCTGCTCCCCCTTGCAGAGCCTGTGCTGCCTTGCTGGCGAAACCCTACTGAGTTGCAGGGCGTTCGCCGGGCATTTCGTTGCCCGCGGCGATCATGCCGCCTTCGACATCCAGCGCCAGGTTGCTCAGGGCGGTCACGCCCAGCGCCACTGCCAGAGCAATGGCAATGCCGTATTCCACCAGCGTCACACCGCGCTCATCACGGCGCAGCTTGGACAGCATCTTTTTCACATATCCAGTCATGTCAGTCTCCCATCAGATAAACACCGGCACGCCGGCGGTTCATATGGCTGCAGCACCATCCGGCACCGGCCTGCATTGACTCTAGCGGGCGCGAAACGCGCAGCGCATCAGCCGGAAAGACCAGAAACACACGTCATGGATGTATTTATCCCCGCGGACCTCACGGGCTTGGAAGGGGAATCGTCAGGACAGGGAGTTTGACCGCAGCAGATGCGCTCTGCGCGCTGCCTTACTTGGCCGACGGTGTGCTGCGCGGCACCATCAGCTGCTCCTGCAGGCTCATCGGTGCGGCAGGCGGCTCGTCGAAGTTCAGCCCTGCCTCCAGATGGCGCAGGTGCTCGTCGGCCAGACGGACCAGCTCATCGGTACTGCCGGCCTCCAGCGCATCGACAATCCGGTCGTGCTCATCCTCGGCACAGGAGGAACTGCCGGTGGGGGAGTAAAGCCCCAGGATCAGCGTGCTGCGCATGGTCAGCTCCGACAGGAACCGCTCCAGCACCAGATTGCCGGCAATCTGCGCAATCCGCATGTGAAACTGGCGCGAGGCGCGCAGCTCCGTCGGCTTGTCGCCCGCTCTGCGCGCCGCGGCTTCCTCCAGGATATTGCCCCGCAGAAAGGCAATGTCGTCTGGCGAGGCCTGCCCGGAAGCGTGGCGCGCAATGGTTCGTTCGATGGCGCGGCGGGCCTGGAAGATGTCGCGCGCCTCCTTGGGCGAAGGCGTCATCACAAAGGCGCCGCGGTTCGGGCGCAGCTCCACCACTTGCTGCGCCGCCAAGGAGGCCAGCGCCCGGCGCACATTGGCGCGGTTGCAGGAAAACAGATCGCTCAGCGCCTGCTCGCCCAGCTTGGTGCCCGCCGGCAGCCGCTGTTCGGCAATCGCGTCGAGAATCGCATTCACGATCAGATCTTCGGGAGAATCCTTCATGGAGCCTCAAAAAAGTTTTCCTGCGCCGCCGCAACTTAAGGGCCGTCAGAGCGCTTGGCAATGGCGCCGCGGCGTGGCCGGCTTGACGTGTTATCAAATATTGTTAACAATAAATGACAACAAAGGAGGAGCGCATGAAAATCCTGGTCGTCAATCCCAACTCGACCGAGTCGATGACGCGGAAGATCGTCGCGGCCGCGGAGGCCGCTGCCAGCCCCGGTGTCACCATCATGGGTGCCACCGCAGCAGGTGCGCCCGCCAGCATCGAAGGCCATTTCGACGAGGCGATGTCGCTGCCCGGCCTGCTGGCGCAGGTGGCGGCGGGCGAGGAGCAGGGCGTGGACGGCATCGTTGTCGCCTGTTTCGACGATCCCGGCATCGGCGCCTGCCGTGAGCTGGCGTCCGGGCCGGTGCTGGGCATTTGCGAAGCGGCGGTAAAGGCGGCCAGCATGCTGGCCACCTCTTTCACCGTGGTCACCACTCTGCCTCGCGCAGTGCCGGTGATCGAACATTTGGTCCACGGCTACGGCCTCAGCCACCAGTGCCGCCGGGTGCGCTCTGCCGCGATCCCGGTGCTGGCGCTGGAGGAGGAAGGATCAGACGCGCGCCAGAAAATCCGCGCCGAGATCCTGCGCGCCATCGAGGAGGACCATTGCGAAGCGGTGGTGCTGGGCTGTGCCGGCATGGCCGACCTCACCCAATGGCTCAGCCAGGAGACAGGCATTCCCGTCATCGACGGGGTCAGCGCGGCAACGCGGATGATCGAGGCGCTGGCGGGCTGCGGCCTGAAGACCAGCAAGATCAACGCCTATGCGCGCCCCAACCGGAAATAATGGTATCGTCAGGGAGGACAACATGACCATGAACGCAGAACTGGAAGCCGCCAGCCCCGGCGGTGTAACAGAGGACCACAGCAGCAAGGGCATCGGGGAGGAGAGCCTTGCACCGCAGGAAACACGGATCATGGATCCGTGGTCCTACCTCTTTGCCTGGCTGGGCGGCTGCGTGTCGATCGGCACCTTCACCATCGGCTCCGGCCTGGTGGGCACACTGAACCTGCTGCAAACCTTTGTCGCCATCGCTATCGGCTGCACCGTGATCGGCCTCGCGCTGATGATCAACGGCCAGGCCGGGCACAAATACGGCATCCCCTTCATGGTGCAGGCACGCTCTGCCTTCGGCTTTGCCGGCACCCGCCTCCCCGCGCTGGTGCGTTCCGTTCCCGCCATCGTCTGGTTCGGTTTCCAGAGCTGGATCGGCGCAGGCGCCCTGAACCTCGTCTCCGACACGCTGTTCGGCTACGACAACATCGTGGTGTTCTTCATCGGCTTCCAGCTGCTGCAGATCGGCCTGTCGGTGCTGGGCTTCCACGGCATCAAGTGGCTGGAGAACATCGGCTCCGTCTTCATCATCGGCTCGCTGGTCTACATGTTCTTCAGCGTGATCAGCAAATACGGCGAGGAAATCTCCGCCAATCTGGTCAATGTCGAAGGCACCTGGGGCGCGCCCTTCTGGGGAGCCACCATGCTGTTCCTGGGCATCTACAGCACCATGATGCTGAACGTCTCCGACTACTCGCGCGAGCTGCGCCGCAACGTCGGCCCGTTCCGCCAGGTCGCAATTTATGCCAACTCGATCCTGCCCGCGACACTGTTTATGGGGCTGATCGGCCTGATGGTCTCCGGCGCCACCGGCGAGGTCGACCCGATCAAGGTGTTCTCCAGCGCTGTCGACAACAAGCCGCTGCTGGTCATCACCCTGCTGTTCATCGCCTTCGCGCAGGTCACCACCAACATCCTGAACAACGTGGTGCCGCCGGCCTACGCACTGATGGATATCTTCAAGATCAAGTTCAAGACCTCCGCCGTTATCGTCGGCCTCTTGGCCTTCGCCACCTTCCCCTGGGAGCTGGTCAAGGATGAATCCGCCGCTGGCCTCAGCCTGTTCATCCAGACCTATTCCGCCTTCCTGGGCCCGATCTTTGCGATCCTGGTGGTGGACTACTTTATCCTGCGCAAGCAGAAGCTGGATCTGGACAAGCTTTACGATGAAACCGGCCCCTACCAGGGCGTGAACTGGGCCGCGGTCATCGCCATGGGCATCGGGGTTGCAGCAGCGCTGATCTTCTCCGGCATCTCCTGGTACGCCAGCCTGCTGCCCGCCGGTGTCTCCTACTACCTGCTGATGCAGCACCTGCCGGCCGCCAAGCGGTTCCTGGACTGACCGCAAGGCACCAGGCAAATGGAAAGCCCCGCCGATGGCGGGGCTTTTCCTGTGCGCCGAAATGCCGGATCAGACAGCCGCCTTCACCGCGGCAATCACGATATCGAGCGCCCGGTCCAGATCTTCGCGGGAAATGGTCAGCGGCGGCGACAGGGTCAGCACGCTGCCCTGGCTGATCTTGTAGCTGAGGCCAGCCTCAAGGCAGGCGTAATAGATCTGCTCTGCCTTGGTGATGCCGGGCGTCATGGTCTGGCGGTCCTCGACGATCTCCACCCCGAACATCAGCCCGCGGCCGCGGATGTCGCCGACGATGGCCACCTGGCCCAGCGCATCGCGCAGCCGCTCCAGCGCGTGGCGTCCCAAATCGGCAGAACGCTCCACCAGCCCTTCCTCTTCAATGATCTGCAGCGTGGTCAGGGCGGCGCGGGCAGTCACCGGGTTTTTCTCATGCGTGTAATGGCCGATGGCAAAATCTCCGCAGACATCCAGATCGCGCCGCGCCACGCAGGCAGCGATGGGCAGAATGCCGCCACCCAGCGATTTGCCCAGCGTCAGGATGTCCGGCACGATCCCGTCATGCTGGAAGGAGAACATCTGCCCGGTCTTGCCCAGCCCGGTGGGGATTTCATCCAGGATCAGCAGCACGCCATGCTTGTCGCAAATCTCGCGCACCGATTTCCAGAACCCCGGCGGCGGCACATTCGGGACCGCACGCATCGCCTCGGCGATGAAGGCGCAATAGTCGCCGTCGCGGCCCAGCACATAGTCGATCATCCGCGCGCAGGCCTCGGCGCTGGCCTCCAGCGACTTGTGGCCATAGGCGCAGTTCGACGGGCTGAACGGCGCCACATGCTCCGTTCCCGGCAGCAAGGGCCCTGCGATATGGCTGCGGAAGGTGGCCTCCCCCCCGACCGAGGCGGCGCCAAACCCCGCGCCATGGAACGCATCCCAGAAGCTGAGCGTCTTGAACCGACCGGTGGCGGCGCGGGCGATTTTCAGCGCCACCTCGTTGGCGTCGGATCCGCCGGTGGTGAACAGGGTCTTGCCCAGATCGCCGGGGGTGATTGCCGCCAGTTTCTCTGCCAATTCCACTGCGGGTTCATTGGTGAAGCGGCGCGGTGCAAAGGGCAGGTCGTCCAGCTGCTGCTTGATCGCGGCGACCAGCTTGGGGTGGCCATAGCCTAGATGGTGCACAGAGTTGCCGTGGAAATCCATGTAGCGGCGGCCGTCCATATCCTCGATCCAGATACCCTCGGCCTTGGCGATGGTGCTGACGCAGGGGCTGGATAGGCTCTGGTGCAGGAAGGCATCCGCATCCCGCTCCAGCAGCGGCGCGGAATTGGGGCCGATGGATGTTTTCAGCCAGGCCTTGCGGGCCTCGGACGTATTGGATTCACCTTCCGTATGGACGAGCATGTGCCGCCTCCGTGCAGGGGGTCAAAAGAGAAAGCTAAAAAGGCCGGGGCCAGGTGGAGCCAGCCCCGGCGGGCCGGTGTTATTCCGGCCAGGGGAGTGAGTAGGTCTTCACGTTGGTGAAGAATTTCATCGCCTCTATAACGCCTTCCTTGACCCCGTTGCCGGAATCCTTGATGCCGCCGAAAGGGGACATCTCGATCCGGTAGCCGGGCTGCTCCCAGATGTTGCAGGTGCCCACGTCCAGACCGTTGATATAGGCAATCGCCCGGTTCAGATCATTGGTGCAGACACCCGACGACAGCCCGAACTCGGTGGAGTTGGAGATCCGCATCACCTCAGCGTCGTCATCCGGCACCCGGACGATGGGCACGATGGGGCCAAAGGTCTCCTCCATCACCAACTCGCTGTTGTGCGGCACCTTGTCGACCACGATCGGCGGCAGCAGCGCGCCCTGGCGGCCAGGGTGGTAGAGGATCTCGGCCCCCTCGGCCTCGGCCATGTAGACACGTTTCTCGAACAGCTCCGCCGCCTTGTCGTGGATGACGCAGCCGAGTTCCGTCTCGGGATCCTGCGGATCGCCGAACTTGATCTTCTTGGCTTTTTCCAGAACCAGCGGCACGAAGCGCTCCGCGACACTTTCCTGCACCAGGATGCGCTTGATCGCGGTGCAGCGCTGGCCGGAGTTGCCGGTGGCGCCCGCCACGGCAATGGTGGCCGCCTTTTCCAGATCGGCATCGGACAGATCATTCAGCACGATCAACGGATCGTTGCCGCCCAGTTCCAGCGCCTGGCGCTTGTAGACGCCCTTTTCGGCAATCATCTTGCCCACCGGCACGCCGCCGGTGAAGGTGATGATGTCGATGTTTTCATTGGTGATCATCTCGTCGCCAATGTCCTTGGGCCAGCCCGTGACCACCTGGAACATCTCCGGCGGCAGCCCCGCTTCGTACAGGATATCGGCCAGCGCAATGCAGGTCAGCGGCGTCAGTTCGGTCGGCTTACAGACCATGCAGTTGTTGGTGGCAATGGCAGGCGCGATCTTGTGGCTGACCATGTTCAGGGGGTGGTTGAACGGGGTGATCGCCGAGATCGCCTTGACCGGTTCGCGCTTGGTGAAGATCTTGCGCGCCTTGCCGTTGTGCGTCAGATCGCAGGAAAAGATCTCGCCATCGTCCTTCAGCGCCTCGGCAGCGGCAAACTGATAGACGTCCTGCGCACGCTTGGTCTCATAGATCGCGTGCTGGTGGCAGATGCCCAGCTCCAGCGTCAGCCATTTGGCCAGCCACTCTCGCTTCTCGCCGATCAGCTCCCCTGCCCGCTGCAGGATCTGACTGCGCTCATAGCGGGTCAGCTTGGGCGTATAGTTCGCGGCAATCTCAAACGCCTTGCGGGCGTGCTCGGCCTGGCCGGCCGGCACATGGCCAACCACCTCGTTGGTATAGGGGTAGAGAACCGGCACGGTTTCCTCGGTAAAGACCACCTCGCCGCCGATGCGCATGCCCTCGTTGCGGATTTCGGTATCGCTCATCGCCTGATCCTTCATGGTTACAGCGCCGCCGCCTGCGCGGCATAGAAAAACGCATCAAAGTTGCGCAGCACCGGGCGCTCCGGCAGCGGCAGGACGCGGTTGCAGATGAAGGGTACCTCCTGTTCGGTCAGCCCGCCATGGCTGCGCAGCGGTTCATTGAGCGCGGCCAGATCGTGGCGGTGCTCAGACGTGCCGATGCAGATGTTCTCGCCGGACACCAGAATGATGTCGCCGATCCGGTCGGCGGGCAGCTCGAACCGGGCCACCGCCTCCTCGCGGGTCAGCACATCGGTTATCGCGTCATAACCCGCGAGCCGCTCCATGATCTCCGCCCGGTCCGCGCCCTCTGGCAAGTAGCAGGTGGCAAAGGAGCCGAGCGCGCCGTGATGCACCACATAAGGGTCGGTGATCGGCAGGATCACCCGGGCCTGGCCCTCGCCCAGCCAGTCATCCATCAGGTCCTGCACATAGATCACGCTGGGGGAGCCGTCGGCGTGGTGCTTGGGCTTCATGCCGTGGTCGGCGGTCACCACGATGGCAGCGCCCAGCGCGTCAAGCTCCGTCAGGTACTTGTCGAACATCTCATAGAAGGCCTTGGCCTCTGCCTGATCGGGGCTGTACTTGTGCTGCACATAATCGGTGGTGGTCAAATACATCACATCCGGCGCCCATTCCTTCAGCAGCTTCACACCGGCGGCAAAGACAAACTCGCTCAGCTCTGCCGAATAGACCTCCGGCTGCGCCATGCCCAGCCACTCAGAAGCCTTCTCCTGACCATGCTCAGCCGCGGTGGAGCTGTCGGATTTCTCGGCCGAGAAGCATTTGGCGCGGTCCTCACCAAACGCCAGACCTGCACCCAGAAGCGCCCGCAGCTTGTCCTTGGCAGTGACCACGGCCACCCGCGCGCCAGCGTCATAGAACGCCTTGAACACCGTCGGCGCCCGCAAAAAGCGCACGTCGTTCATCATCACCTCTTCGCCGGTGTCCGGGTCGATCAGGTAGTTGCCGCAGATCCCGTGCACCACCGGCGGACGGCCTGTCGCAATCGACAGGTTGTTGGGGTTGGTGAACGAGGGCACCACCGAATGCGCCAGCCGGTCGGTGCCTTCCGCGCGCATCCGCTTGAGCGTGGGCATCAGACCGTCAGCAATTGCCTTGTCCAGATACTCCGGCTCGCAGCCGTCCAGACAGATGGCAATCGCGCAGGTCTTGGGCACATCATAGGCGCGGCCGTTTGCCACGACGGGGGATTGAATGGTCATATGTCGAAGTCCTTTGTGTCTCAGGCAGCCAGTTTGGCGCGTTCTTCCAGCGCCGCGGCGGGCGGGGCCGCGCTGGCGACGCCCATTTCGGCAAGTGTTTCCTTGGCGGCAGACACGACCTGCCGCATCACGTGTTCATCCATCTGCCCAATGCAGCCGACGCGGAAACTGTCCACAACTGTCAGTTTGCCCGGATAGATGATAAAGCCCTTTTCCTTCATCAGATCGTAGAAGCGGTCGAAGACGAAATTCGCATCCGCAGGGCAAAAGAATGTGACGATGATGGGCGACAGCCAGCGGTTCTGCAGCAGCGTCTCGAACCCCAGATCGCGCATGCCAGCAACCATCACATCACGGTTGCGGGTGTAGCGGCCGCCGCGCCCCGCGACGCCGCCTTCAGCCTCATGCGCCTTGAGCGCCTCAAGGAAAGCCGCAACCACATGGGTCGGCGGGGTGAACCGCCATTGGCCGGTCTTTTCCATATGCGCCCATTGCGCATGCACATCCAGGGACAGCGAATGGCTGTTGCCCTTGGCGGCTTCCAGCTCCGCCTTGCGGGCAATGACAAAGCCGAAGCCCGGCACGCCCTCAATGCATTTGTTGGCCGAGGACACCATCGCTTCATAGCGGATCTGCGACGGCTGCAGTTCAATCGCGCCAAACGCTGACATCGAATCGATCAGGAGCTTGCGGCCCGCGGCATAGACGGCCTCGGAAATCTCCTCCACCGGGTTCAGGATGCCCGAGGAGGTTTCGCAGTGGATCGCCACCACATGGGTAATCGACGGATCATTTGCCAGGATCTGCGCCACTTCATCGCCGCGCGGCGGCAGGTAATCGCCCTTGTCCAGCAGCTGATAGGCGCGGCCCAGGTATTGCAGCGTCTGCGCCGAGCGCAGCCCGTAGGCGCCATTGGCCAGCACCAGCGCCTTACCGTCCCGCGGCACAAAGGACGCCAGCATCGCCTCCACCGCAAAGCTGCCGGAGCCCTGCATCGGCACGCAGTCATATTCGCCAGCCCCCTCCCCCAACAGCGCCAGCAGGCGGCTGCGCATGTCGCGGGTCATGGCGCGGAAGTCGTCGTCCCAGCTGCCCCAGTCCCGCAGCATGGCTTGTTTCACCTCATAGGATGTGGTCAGCGGCCCAGGGGTCAGGAGGTAAGGTTCGCCTAGAAAAGGCGGGTCAATCTGCGGTGCGGAAGCGGTCATTGCCTGTCTCCAATGCATGGTTCGAGAGCATGATTGCGCCAGCCTCAATCATATGTAAAATTGCAAAAAACAATTCAATGATAGGTCAGGCCTATACAAACTCACAGGAACGGATCATGCGCCATTCACAGCTCAAGGCCTTTCACCACGTGGCCCTCCTGGGCGGCTTTTCCCGCGCTGCAGAGGCGCTGCGCCTGACCCAGCCCGCGGTCTCCGAACAGGTGCGCAAGCTGGAGCAGGACCACGATCTGCTGCTGTTCCGGCGCGAGAAGAAGCGAGTGTTCCTGACAGAAGCGGGCGAGGAGCTGCTGCATCTGACCAAGCAGTATTTCGAGGTCGAAACCCAGATCGGGGACTATCTGTCAGCCACCCGCGCCGCGGTGGAAGGGGAACTGCGCATCATCGCGGACTCCGCCCAGCACATGACCGGTTTTCTGGGCCCGTTCCAGAAACGCTATCCGAATGTCGTGATCTCTCTGCGGGCCGGAAACACTGGTGAAATCATTGACGAGCTGCGCGCCTATAATGCCGAAATCGGCGTGGCCGGCAGCCTGTCTCCGGGCAAGGACATGAGCGTGCTGAACCTCGGTGCCACCGGCATCGTCGCCTTTGCCGCCCGCGGACTGCTGATGGCTTCGCAAACGGCTCTCTCGTTCCAGGAACTGGCGCAGCTTCCGCTGGTCTTCCGCGAGGAAGGCTCCAAGACCCGTGAGAAAGTGGAGATGGCCGCCCGCGAACACGGCATCCGCCTGAAGCCCGCGATCGTCGCCGAAGGCCGCGAGGCCGTGCGTGAGCTTGTGGCCTCCGGTGCTGGCATCGGGTTTGTCTCCGAGGCCGAGTTCGGCCATGACAACCGCCTGGTCAAATACGGCCTGCGCGATGCGGATCTGGAGATGAGCGAAAGCATCATCTACCTGACCCAGCGCCGCGACGTCCGGGTGATCCGCGCCTTTATGGAGTTTGCCAAAAGTGTTCAGGCCGATAGGGATACCCTGCAAAACACTGTGCACCCAGGCTGATCGCAAGGACATCGGCCGTTCACCCCGGGCAGCACGTCAGCACAAGGGTTTATGAGGCATCGCCTGAAATTTTAGGAAGTGGCGGACCGAGGAGGATTCGAACCCCCGACCCCTTGATTCGTAGTCAAGTACTCTATCCAGCTGAGCTATCGGTCCACTGCGGCGGGGTTTAATCTTAGCATCAGGGAGTCGCAACCCCAAAAAGAAAAATTTTCTGCTGCCCTGCCGCACACCGCGGCCGCAGAGGTCAGAGGGTGCCGTCACCCTTGGGCAGGCAGATTTCGAAAACGGTGCCTTCAGGGCCGGTTTGCGTCAGCTTCACGCTGCCGCCATGGCCGCGGGCCAGCTCGCCGGCAATCGCCAGCCCCAGGCCGGTGCCGCCCTTGCGGATGCCGCCCTGAAACGGCGTGAACAGATTGTCCTGCGCCTTCTTCGGCAGACCCGGCCCGGTGTCGGCAACCGTGATGTACCAGGCCTCGTCCTCTTCGCGCGCGTCCACCGTGATACGGCCCGGCTTGCCGCTGGCTGCAATCGCCTGGCGGGCATTACGCACCAGGTTCAGCACGATGCGGAACAACTGCTCCGGGTCGGCGCGCAGCATCATCGGCTTGGCCACCGCATTGATGATCTCCACATTGCCGCTGTCCGCTGCCAGCAGTTCGCTTTCGGCGATGTCGGCGGTGATCTCATGCAGGCAGACCACGCCGAATGTGGGCGACGGTTCCTCTGCCTTGCCAAAGGCCAATGTGCCTTCGCACAGCGACACCGCCCGGGTGATCGAGTTCACCAGCTTCGGCGCCAGGCGGCGCACCAGCGGGTCTTCGCTCATCTCGATGCGGTCGGTGAACAGCTGCGCCGAGGTCAGGATGTTGCGCAAATCATGGCTGACTTTGGCGACCGCGCCGCCCAGCTGCGCCAGCCGCTCGCGCTGCTTCAGCGCCTGGGTCAGCTCGGTCTGCAGCTGCATCAGCGCCTCCTCGGCCTCGCGCAGCTCCACCACGCTGGAGCTCGGGTGGATGATGCCGCGCGCATCCTCCGGCGCCGCCGCATAGCGCTGCATGTAGCCGACCACGCCCTTGATCGGCTTCACCAGCACGATCCGCACCGCGATGAACAGCAGCACCGCGGTAAAGACAGAGATCACGGCGGACAGGATCAGGATCCGCACCCCGTAGTCGATCATTGCAGTGCGCAGCGGCGCGGTCTCCATCGTGACCTCGATCAGCAGCCCCGCCTCGCGCACTGGCGCGCCGATCACCCGGATGATCTCATTCTCCGGGCGGGCCAGCCGCATCATCGCATCGCGGATCAGGGTCATGGCACCGGCCATGCGCAGATCAAAGGTGCCGGTGATCTCCCGCGGGATCGGCGAGGCCAGCATCAGCTGGCGAATCTCATCGCGGCGCAGCACCACGTTGTAGACGCCCGCGTTCTCCAGCAGTTCCGCTTCCAGCTCTGTCTCCAGCATGTCATCGGCCAAAAGCGCCAGCGAGGCGATCTGCGCCCGCTCCAGCCGGTCGGCCAGGTAATCTTCGCGGAACCGCGCAATCGACGGCACAAAGATCAGCACCTCGGCCAGCATCACAAAGACCGTGGTCAGGATCAGGAATCGGCCCGAGAGCGTGTTGAGCATGAAGCGGCCTTCAGTTCATGAAATCCAGCGCTGAACAAAGCGCACGGCGCGTTTAACAAGGCTACTCTCAAACAGCCGCGGGGAGAAATAGGCCCCCGCCACCCGTTTGTTAATCTCGCTCATACTGGGATAAGGCGCAACCATTGCAGCCACTTGGCTCATTTTCAAGTTGTTGGCGATGGCCATCGACCACAAGGCGATGTGCTCCCCCGCCTGATGGCCCGCGATGGTCACGCCCACGGGACGGCCCTTGACCACCATCACCTTGATAAATCCTTTGGTCTTGCGCTCCGCAATGGCGCGGTCGTTGTGATGGTAGTCGAACCGTGCCACCTCAAGCTTCACCCCGTAACGATCACGCGCCTGCATTTCGGTCAGTCCCACCTGTGCCAGTTCGGGATCGGTATAGGTGGCCCAGGGGATATGGCTGGTCTTCGCCTTCGACGGCAGGCCGAACAGGGCGGAGCGGATAATGACGCTGGCGTGATAGCCCGCCACATGGGTGAACTGCATCCCCCCCGCCACATCGCCGATGGCATAGACACGCTTGTTGGTGGTCAGCAGGCTTTCATCGACCTTGATGCCGTTGCCCTGCGTTTCGATCCCTGCCGCAGCAAGGTTCAGCCGCTCCGTATTGGCCTTGCGCCCCACCGCCATCAGCAGGTGGCTGCCCTTGAAGGTGCTGCCGTCCTTGGTCTCAACCTCAATCGCCCCGGCCTGGCCGCCAATGCGGGAGACCATGGCGCCCTCGACAATCTCGACGCCTTCCTCCCGCAGCGCATCCAGCACCAGCGCCGCCGCTTCCGGATCATCCTTGCCCAGCGCCTTGAAGCCTTCGATCACCGTGACCTTGCAGCCCAGACGGATATGCGCCTGCGCCATTTCCATGCCAATTGGACCGCCGCCGATGATCAGCAGATGCTCTGGCTTCTCGCGCAGGTCGAACAGTGTCTCGTTGGTTTCATAGGGAACCTTGTCCAGTCCCGGAATAGGCGGCACCAGCGGCGCCGAACCGGTGGCAATCACCATCCGCCGCGCTGTGATGCGGTAGTCTCCGGCGGCCACCTCGGTTTCCGAGACGAAATGCCCGAATTCGCGGATCACCCGCACGCCGAAGCCCTCAAACCGCTCCTGGCTGTCCACCGGGGCGATGGTTTCGATGACGTCGCGCACATGATCCTTGGCCGCTGCATAATCTGCCTGCGGCACCTGATCCGCCACGCCGAACGCCGCCGTATGCGCCTGGCCATGGGCCGCCTTGGCACTGGCCAGCAGCGCCTTGGAGGGCACACAGCCGTAGTTCAGGCAGTCGCCGCCCATCTTGTGGCCTTCCAGCAGCACCACATCCGCCCCCATCTGGCTGGCCCCGGCTGCCACCGACAGCCCGCCGGAGCCGGCCCCGATCACCAGAAGATCGCATGTGATGCTTTGCATGTTCAGCTGTCCTTCTTCGCTTGGCCGCGCAGGTTCCCGCGCACCGCTTTCACGATGATCGGCATCGCCGCCAGCACGCACAGTCCCAGGATAGGCCCGATCACATGCGGCTCCCACAGCAGGCTCAGGTCCGGATCGCCGCCGCGGTCAAAGACAGAGCCGACGCCGACACCGATCCAGGTAAACACGATGGCACCGGGAATGATGCCCGCCGCGGTGGTCCACAGGAAGTTGCGGAATTTCACCCCCACCAGTGCGGGCAGCAGATTGGCGACAAAAAACGGCACCGCCGGCACCAGCCGCAGCAGCAGCAGAACCTCGACCTCATTTTCGCGCAGCGCCTGTTTCAGCATCTGCACCCGGCCCTCTGCCGCTTCGATCTTGGCAGTGAGCCAGGCCCCCAGCCCCATGCGCGCCGCCAGGAAGATGCCCGCAGCGCCTATGGTGGCAGAGACCACATTGAATGCCGTCCCCGAAACCAGCCCGAACAGAAAGCCGCCCGTCACCGAAGCCACGGCCGCACCGGGCAGCGAGAACACCACGATCACGATGTAGATCCCCATGAACAGCGCAACCAGCCCCAGGTAGTTCTGATCCCGGAACGCCATCAGCGCCTCCCTGTTGTCGCGCAGCGTGTCGAAGGTCAGGTAATCCTTCAGCACCACCGCGCCGATCAGCGCCACCGCCACCACCGCAATCAGCGGCAGATGCCGCGCCAGGCCCGGCTTGGCGCCGTCCTGTTCCTTGGGCTGGGGGCCTGTTTCCGGTGTCTCTGTCATGTCACTCATCGGTCCGTCTCAAATGAAGCTCTTTGTTGCTACGCATAAAATGGCCCCTGCGCGAGGTCCGGCAGCCCCGGATCACAGGCGCTTGATCGCCTGCCCCGGATTCGTGAGCTTTGTGGCAGAATCACTGCCCCGATGTTACATCCCCCCTGCCCGGAGGCCGCTCCGGCGCGGTTTTTGGCAGAAATGTTGCATATCTCCCCGAAAACCCGCCCCGCAGGGTTTGACTTACCCGCCATTCCCTCCTAAAGACCGGGCTTCGAGATAGACCCCGGGCGGGCGATTCCGCGCACCCGAAGAAAAAATGTGGAGACCGGAGCGATGAAACGCACCTATCAGCCTTCGAACCTGGTTCGCAAACGCCGCCACGGCTTCCGTGCGCGCATGGCCACCAAGGCAGGCCGCAAGATCCTGAACGCACGCCGCGCCCGCGGCCGTAAAGAACTGAGCGCATAAGCTCAGTTCCTGTTCTGACGGACATGACACCGCCGGAGGCCCCCAAGGACGGCAACGCTGCCCGCGGGGACACGCCTCCGGCGGTGTCCGTTTGTCCGCCTGACACCCAAAAGATCGAGGTCATGGCCAAGCGCCGTGATTTCCTCGCCTGCGCCCGCCCCCCTGCCCGCAAGCAGGGCACCAAGGCGATGATGGTGCAGGGCCGGAACCGCCACGATGACGGTGGCATCCGCATGGGCTTCACCTGTTCCAAGAAAGTCGGCAATGCGGTCGCCCGCAACCGTGCCAAGCGCCGCCTGCGCGAGGCCGCGCGGATGATTCTGCCCACCCATGGCCGCCCCGGCTGGGATTACGTGCTGATCGGCCGCGCGATTGAGACCGCCCAGCGCCCGTTCGAGGAGCTGAAGCGCGACCTGATCTATGCATTAAAAAAGATCCACGGCCAGTAACCGCCCCGGCCTTTGACCGCATTGCCACTAGGCCGCTCTGCCCCTATCTATCCGCCATGACCCCGCTGGCCCATATCCTAGCCCTGCCTGTGCGCGCCTACCGGCTGCTGTTCTCGCCTTGGGTCGGCTTCAACTGCCGCTACCAGCCCACCTGCTCGGCTTATGCTTTGGAAGCGCTGGAGAAACACGGCGCCATCAAAGGCGCCTGGCTGACCGCGCGGCGGATTGGCCGCTGCCACCCGTTCGGCGGCGACGGCTATGACCCGGTGCCGGAGAAAAGGGACTGATCCCTCGCACGCCTTTTTTCCTTGGCAAAACGCCCGTCCTCGGCTAGGGCGCGCGCATGCTTGATGATGATCTGGACGAAATCCACCCGCTGTTTGCCGGCGCCCCCTCGACCACTGAGTTCAAGAAACTCAGGAAGCGCATCGTGCGCTACGCGCGCGAGGCGATTGAGCAATACGGCATGGTGGAGCGCCGCGAGGACGGCAGCACGCCCAAGTGGCTGGTCTGCCTGTCGGGCGGCAAAGACAGCTATACCCTGCTGGCCGTTCTTTATGAGCTGAAATGGCGCGGACTGCTGCCGGTGGACCTCTTGGCCTGCAACCTCGATCAGGGCCAGCCCGGCTTCCCGGCGACGGTGCTGCCGGAGTTCCTGGAAAAGATGGGCGTGCCGCACCGGATCGAATATCAGGACACCTATTCCATCGTCGTCGACAAGGTGCCGCAAGGGCGCACCTACTGCGCGCTCTGCTCGCGTCTGCGCCGCGGCAACCTCTACCGCATTGCGCGGGAGGAAGGCTGCTCCGCCGTGGTGCTGGGCCATCACCGCGACGACATCCTGGAAACCTTCTTCATGAACCTGTTTCACGGCGGCCGCCTGGCGACCATGCCGCCCAAACTGGTCAATGAGGAAGGCGACCTGTTCGTGTTCCGCCCCCTGGCCCATGTGGCAGAGGCTGACTGCGAGAAATTTGCGCGTTCCATGAACTATCCGATCATCCCCTGCGACCTCTGCGGCAGCCAGGACGGGCTGCAGCGCCAGCAGGTGAAACAGATCCTGGACCAGTGGGAATCAAACTCGCCGGGCCGCCGCCAGGTGATGTTCCGGGCACTGATGAATGCACGGCCCTCGCATCTTCTGGACCCGAAACTGTTCGATTTCGCGGGGCTTGAGCTGAAGATTGCCGATTCCGCGGACGAAAATCCGGAAATTCCCCAGCTGCGTTAACTCCCGGGTTATATCAGCACCTTAGTCTCAGGGCCGAACGAACGGCTGCAGACGAAAGGTCTGGGAATGACAAATACGGGTTCAGGCATTTTGGCACGCCTCAGGCAGACCCTTGCCCCCGCTCTTGCGGGACCTGCGATGCTGGCCTTTCTGCCTGCCCTGACACTTGCCACTTTCTGGCTTGGCGGCGAAACCGCGCTGCTGGCAGTTGCCCTGGGCCTGCCCGTGCTGATTGCCGCTGCCGGCGGCTTCAGCAAGCGCGGCAACACTGTGCCGCGCGACGCTGTCACTGGCATGATCCTGCGCGACGGGTTTGAGCAGGAGGCCGCCCGGATCCACACGGAATGCAGCGAGGGCGGCCTGCGCTCTGCCATCTTCGTGCTGGAGCTTGACGACTACAAGGAGCTGACCGACCGCCACGGGCAGGAGGCCGGCGACCGGATCATGCAGCATTGCGGCGCGCAAATCGTGTCGGCGCTGCGCCAGAACGACATCATCGCCCGGATCGGCGACAGCCGCTTTGCGGTCTGCCTGGCACCGACCCTGCAACTGGATCTGGAGCTGTGCATTCAGCTGGCCGGGCGGATGCAATCCGCGACGGAGGAGCCGGTGGCGCTGGACGGCACCACTCTCTACATGACCTCCTCGCTTGGCTTCTGCCAGCACAACCGGGCGCCCGGCAGCACCAGCGCCGAATGGAACAACGCCGCCATCGCCGCCCTGTCGGAGGCGCAAAGCAACGGCCCCGGCGGCATCCGCGCCTATTCCGCCGATATGCCCGGCCACGCCAGCAGCCGCTCCAGCCTGCGCGACGAAGCCGCAGCGGCACTGGAAACCGGCCAGATCCAGGCCTGGTTCCAGCCGCAGATCTGCACCGACACCGGCCGGGTTTCGGGGTTTGAGGCGCTGGCCCGCTGGCTGCACCCGGTGCAGGGGCTGATCCCGCCTTCCACCTTCCTGCCCGCGCTGGAGGAGGCCGGGCTGATGGACCGGCTGAGCCAGGTGATGCTCTATAACGCGCTGGTCGCCATCAGGGCCTGGGACGAGGCCGGGGTGAAAGTGCCTTGCGTCGGCGTCAACTTCGCCACCCAGGAGCTGCGCAACCCGGGCCTTGCAGGCCGCGTCAAATGGGAGCTGGAGCGTTTCGGCCTGCCCGCGGACCGGCTCTGCGTGGAAATCCTGGAAACCGTGATGACCGATCAGCCCGACGATGTGGTCACCCGCAATATCCTCTCCCTCAGCGAGATGGGCTGCCCGATCGACCTCGACGATTTCGGCACCGGCCATGCCTCGATCTCCGCGGTGCGCCGCTTCAATATCTCCCGCATCAAGATCGACCGGTCCTTTGTGATGAAGGCCGATCAGGACCCGGAGCAGCAGAAACTGATCTCTGCCATTCTGACCATGGCCGAGCGGCTAGAGCTGGAGACCCTGGCCGAAGGGGTGGAAACCGCAGGCGAGCACGCGCTGCTGGCACAGCTGGGCTGCGGCCATGTGCAGGGCTTTGGCATCGGCCGCCCGATGCCGTTCGACCAGACGCTTGATTGGATCGCCGCGCATGAGGCCAAGCTGCAGGATGCGCCCGCGATTGGCCGCCAAACGCCCTGACAGCCCCCCTGAACGCTCAATTCCTTTGATTTTCTGCCGCAGCGGTGCCCTTTGACGCGCCGCTGCACCGCGATTCTGCTTGACCTTTGCGGCCCACCTCTGTTGAACCCCACGTGTCCTTCCCTACACGAGGTGGCAGTCCCCAATGGACGATCAGAACAAAAATCTTATTCTCGCAACCGTACTCAGCTTTCTGGTGATCCTCGGGTGGTATACTTTCTTCCCGCCGCCGGAACCGGAACAAGCGCCGGAAACCGCGGTCACTGAAACCGCCCCGGCGGGCGACACCGCCGCAGCGCCCAGCGCCGCTGGTGCCGATGCCGTGGCCGAGGCTGCCCCGGAAGACGCCGCCGCCCCGGATGCGCCGCGCGTCGCCATCGACACGCCCCGCGTCACCGGCAGCATCTCGCTGCAGGGCGGCCGGATCGACGACCTGTCGCTGAAGGACTACCGCGAGACGCTGGATGAAGGCTCCCCGATCGTCAAGCTGCTGAAACCGGTGGGCGAGGCCGGCGCCTATTACGCGCTCTACGGCTGGGCCCCGGGTGCGGGCCTGACCCTGAACGACGTGCCGGGCGCCAACACCATCTGGTCTGCCCCGGACGGCGCCACCCTGTCCGCGGACAGCCCGGTGACGCTCACCTGGGACAACGGCAAGGGCCTGACCTTCTCCCGCACCATCGCGGTGGATGAGGACTACATGTTCTCGGTCACCCAGTCGGTTGCCAACGCCTCCGGCGGCACCGTGTCGCTGGCGCCCTACGGCACCCTGGCCCGCCACGGCCAGCCCGAGGGGCTGAAGAACTTCTTCATCCTGCACGAGGGCCTGGTCGGCATGACCGATGGCGAGCTGGCCGAGACCGATTATGACGACATGGCCGATTTCGAGCCCGATCCACGCGACGGTTCCAAGTCCAGCGTCAAGCAGGTCGAAGCCAACGGCTGGATCGGCTTCACCGATCACTACTGGATGTCCACCCTGGTGCCCGCACCGGGCCAGGGTTTCCGCTCCATCGCCAAGTTCGACGAGCGCCGCGAGATCTACCAGACCGACATCGTGCTGCCGACCGTCACCGTGGCCGAGGGCCAGTCCTCCGAAGTGACCACCCAGCTGTTTGCCGGCGCCAAGGAATGGGACGCCATCCGCGGCTATGAAAAGGGAGGCATCGAGGGCTTCCTGGACGTGATCGACTGGGGCTGGTTCTTCTTCCTGACCAAGCCGATGTTCTGGCTGCTGCACAACCTGAACGTCCTGATCGGCAACATGGGCTGGGCGATCATCGGCCTCACGGTGGTGATCAAGATCCTGGTGTTCCCGCTGGCCTATAAATCCTATGCCTCCATGGCGAAGATGAAAGAGCTTCAGCCGGAGATGGAAAAGCTCAAGGAGCGCGCCGGCGACGACCGCCAGAAGATGCAAAAGGAGATGATGGAGCTCTACAAGAAGGAGAAGGTGAACCCCGCCGCGGGCTGTCTGCCGATCCTGATCCAGATCCCGATCTTCTTCTCGCTCTACAAGGTGATCTTCGTCACCCTGGAACTGCGCCACGCACCCTTCTTCGGCCCCTTCCAGGATCTCAGCGCGCCGGACCCGACCTCGATCATGAACCTGTTCGGTCTGCTGCCCTTCGCCTCCCCGGCACCGGAAAGCATCCTGGCCCTGGTCTTCATCGGCATCCTGCCGATCCTGCTCGGCATCTCGATGTGGCTGCAGCAAAAGCTGAACCCGGCGCCCACCGACCCGACCCAGCAGATGATCTTTGCCTGGATGCCTTGGGTGTTCATGTTCATGCTCGGCGGCTTCGCCTCCGGCCTGGTGGTCTACTGGATCGCCAACAACACGATCACCTTCAGCCAGCAGTACCTGATCATGCGCAGCCACGGCTACAAACCGGACGTGTTCGGCAACATCAAGTCGAGCTTCAAAAAGAAGCCGAAGGCTGAGAAGGAATGACCGCAAAGGTCACAGACATCTGGCGCCACCCGCTCAAATCCCATGGGCGGGAGGCACTGGAAAGCGTCACCATGATCGCCGGGCAGACCATGCCCGGCGACCGTGTTTGGGCGGTTGCAAACGAACAGTCCAAGGCCGACGGCAGCAAATGGGTGGTCTGCGGCAACTTCTCCCGCGGGTCGCAGTCCCCTGCCCTGATGGCCATCAACGCGCGGCTGGAGGACGCTACCGGGCTTCTCACGCTGACCCACCCGCAGCGGCCCGACTTTACCTTTGATCCCGAAAATCCGGCGGACCTGCAGCGCTTTCTTGATTGGGAAAAGCCGCTGCTGCCCGCTACCGCCCGCGCCTCAGCCCGCATCATCCGGGTGCCGGGCCGCGGCATGACTGACACTGACTTCCCCTCGGTCTCCCTGTGCAATTGGGCTTCCCACCGCGCGGTAGAGCAGGCCATTGGGCACGAACTCTCTCCCCTGCGCTGGCGCGGCAACATCTGGTTCGACCTGGATGATCCTTGGGCCGAAAACGAATGGCTGGGCCGCGAGGTGCAGATCGGCGCGGCCGTCTTTGCGGTGCGCGAGCGGGTGGTGCGCTGCCTGGCGACCACCGCCAACCCCGAAACCGGCGAACGCGACGCCGATACGCTCAAGACCCTGAAAGAGAATTGGGGCCACCAGGATTTCTCGGTCTACGCCGAGGTGGTGCGCGGCGGCGAAATCCGCCTGGGCGACGCGGTAAAGGTGCTGTGATGCAGATGCAATTTTCCCTGGCCGAAGCGCCGGACGACATTTCCGCTGAAAAGGGCCGCAAGCTGTTTGCGGGCGAGACCGAGTTCCTGAAAGGCGTGGTCGCGATGAACGGCCTGCCGGATGCCGACCGGGTGGAGGTCTGCTTTGCCGGACGCTCCAACGTCGGCAAGTCGAGCCTGATCAACGCACTGACCGGCACCAAGGGCATTGCGCGCGCCTCCAACACACCGGGCCGCACCCAGGAGATCAACTTCTTCACCCAAGGCCCCGACCTCTATCTGGTCGACCTGCCCGGCTATGGTTATGCCAATGCGCCGCTCAAGGTGGTGGAGCAATGGCAGAAACTCTTGAAACGCTATCTGTCGGGCCGCCAGAACCTGCGCCGCGCCTTTGTGCTGATCGACAGCCGCCATGGCGTGAAGGCGGTGGATGACGAGATCATGAAGCTCTTGGACAGCTCCGCCGTCACCTTCCAATGCGTGATGACCAAGGCCGACAAGGTCAAGGAAAAGGACCGCGCCAAGGTGCTGGAGCAGGTCAAGGGCGCGCTGGCGAAACACCCCGCCGCCTACCCCGAGATCGTGCTGACCTCCTCCGAGAAGGGCGACGGCATCGCCACCCTGCGCTCCATCATCGCGGGGCTGTAACACCCGTGCTCAGCCGCCTGCCCTCCCTGCTGGTTGTGATCGCCCTGGCCGTGGCCGGGCTGATCCCCTCCGGCTGGATGCCGGCCTCGGCGCAGGACGGCAAGGTGCTGCTGGTGATCTGTACCGGCCACGGGCCGGTGGAAACCTGGGTTGACCTGGACAGCGGCGAACCCCATGCGCCCGCCGAGCAGATGGAAGACCGCAGCTGTCCCTTCGCCGCGCTTGGCGCGGTGGCGCTGCTGCCGGACAGCCTGATTGATCTGAACCTGGACACACCTCTCAGCGGCCGCTGGTCGCGCGAGGCTTTCACCCATCACACTGCCGGCTTCCACTGGCGCTACGACGCCCGCGGTCCGCCCGCGCTCTCCTGACTTTCTGAACAAACCTGACATTTTCGCCGGCGCCCCGCGCGCCCGGCCCTGTTCCGATATGGAGAGACCCAATGGCGACCAGCCAACCGCAATCCGCGGGCCAAACGCGCCCGCTTTCCCAAAAATTCTACGCCGCCGTCTGGCGCTGGCATTTCTATGCCGGCCTGTTTGTGATCCCCTTCCTGATCATGCTGGCCGTCACCGGCCTGATGATGATGTTCATCACCCAATTCGACGGCCGCGACGGCGAGAAGATCACCGTCACCCACGGCGCCGCCGAGCTGAGCCTGCCTGAGCAGGAGGCCGCCGTTCTGGCCGCCCAGCCCGGCACCATCGCCGAGTGGATCGGCCCCAAGGCCCCCGATCTGGCCGCGGTGTTCCGGGTGAAAACAGATGACGGCCAGCGCCTCGTCGCACTGGATCAGTACACCGGCGAGGTGATCGAGGTCTGGGACCGCCGTGCAGGCTGGTACGATCTGGCCGACAACATCCACTCCACCCTGCTGATCGGCGACACCGGCGACCGGCTGATTGAGATCGCCGCGGGCCTCGGCATCGTACTGGTGCTGACCGGGCTGTACCTGTGGTGGCCGCGCGGCAATGCCATCAGCGCCTTTGTCCCCAACCTCCGCGCCCGCGGCCGCGCTTTGTGGAAGAACCTGCACGCGGTGACCGGCTTCTGGATGTCAGCCCTGCTGGTCATCTTCCTGATCTCGGGCCTGTCGTGGACCGGCATTTGGGGCGGCCAGATGATGCAGGCCTGGAGCACCTTCCCGGCAGCCAAGTGGGACAACGTCCCCCTGTCGGACGACATCCACGCCAGCATGAACCATGGGCATACCAACGATGTCCCCTGGGCGCTGGAGCAGACCCCGATGCCCGCTTCCGGCTCTGTCGCCGGGATCACCGGCGTCACCGATGGCGCGCCTGTGGATGCCGCCAGCCTGATCGCCCTGGGCCGTGCCTTGGGCATGGAGGGCCGCTTCCGCCTCGCCTACCCCGGCGGCGAAACAGGCGTCTGGACCCTCAACCGCGACAGCATGAGCGGCGACGGCGACAGCCCCTTCATCGACCGCACCGTGCATGTGGACCAGTACAGCGGCAAGATCCTGGCGGATGTGAAATACGACGACTACTCGCTCGCGGGTAAGGCGATGGCGGTCAGCATCCCCTTCCACATGGGTCTGATGGGCACCTGGAGCTTCGTGCTGAACGTGGTGTTCTGCCTCGCGGTGATCTTTGTCTGCGTCTCCGGTCTGGTGATGTGGGTCAAGCGCCGCCCCGCCGGTGCCGCCCGCCTCGCCGCCCCGCCGGAACCGGCAGAGATGCCGTTCTGGAAAGGTGCCGCGCTGATCGCGGTGCTGGTCTCGCTGGCCTTCCCGCTGACCGGCCTGGCGCTGCTGGCCGCGCTGGCGTTCGACGTGCTGCTGCTCGGCAACCTGCCGGTGCTGAAACGCGCGGTGAGTTGAAGAAAAACGGAGGGCAGCGCCCGTCCCGGCGGGGTGGGAAGCGAAGCGCCCGCCCCGTCGTGCTGGAAGCACGCCTCCGGCATGACGGAGGGCGGGGCGGGCGCTGCCCGGCCTCACGGCCAGGCGGTAGATCTGCAACTACACATGCTGCGCGCCGTTCACCTCGATCTCGGCACCGGAGATGTAGGAACTGCCCTCCGAGCACAGGAAATAGATCGCTGAGGCGACCTCCTCCGGCTGGCCCAGCCGCTGCATCGGCAGCTTCTCGACGATCTTCTCGGTGCCGGGCGACAGGATCGAAGTTTCCACCTCCCCCGGCGCAATCGCGTTGACCCGCACCCCCATCGGCCCGAAATCATGCGCCATCTCCCGCGTCAGCGCCGCCAGCGCCGCCTTGGAGGTGGCATAGGCAGCCCCGGCAAAGGGATGCACCCGGCTGCCCGCGATCGAGGTCACGTTGACCACCGATCCCTTGGCCGCCGCCAGTTCGTCCTTCAGGCCGCGCGCCAGAACCACTGAGGCAAAGAAATTCACGTGAAACACCTTGCCCCAATCCATCAGGTCGGTGTTGAGCGTGCTGAGCCGCTCCCCCTCCGGCCCCTTGGGCGAGATGCCCGCGTTGTTGACCAGGGCATCCAGCTGCCCGTCCAGCATCTCCTGGATCCGGCCCACCGCGTTGATGGTGTCCGATGGGTCCGACAGGTCCAGCTGCACATGGTTTTCCTGACCGCCGCCCCAGGGGCATTCCTGCGGGAACGGCTGGCGCGAGCAGGTGATGACCCGCCAGCCCTCGGCGTTAAACCGGCGCACGGTGGCATGGCCGATGCCGCGGCTGGCGCCTGTCAGCAGTAGTGTCTTCTGGCGCATGGCGCCCTCCTGATGAGAGAATCTGCGCCGAGCCTAGCATCCGCGCCGCCATCTGCAACGGGCTGCGCCAAACCCTCCCCTTGGCAGCAGCGCCGGAACCCCGTAACACATCCTGACCAAGGGATGATGCAGCAATGAAGAAACAAGACATGAACCGCGATTGGATTGCCACCGCCGAAACCCTCTCCAGCGCGCTGCCGTATTTCCAGCGCTTTGCCGGGGCGATTGTCGTCATCAAGCTGGGCGGCCACGCCATGGGCAGCGACGAGGCGATGGAGACCTTTGCCCGTGACATCGTGCTGATGCGCCAAGTGGGGGTAAACCCGGTGATCGTGCATGGCGGCGGGCCGATGATCAACGCGATGCTGGAAAAGCTGCAGATCAAGTCGGAGTTCGTGAACGGCAAGCGGGTCACTGATGCCGCCACCATGGAAGTGGTGGAGATGGTGCTGTCCGGCGTCGTCAACAAGCGTATCGTGCAGGCGATCAACAGCCAGGGCGGCCGCGCCGTCGGCCTGTCGGGCAAGGACGCGAACCTGATCACCTGCGATCAGGCCGACCCGGATCTGGGCTTTGTCGGCGCGCCGGCGGAAATGGACCCCAAGGTGCTGCACGGGCTGTTTGAGAAGAACATGATCCCGGTCATTGCCCCTATCGGCGCAGGCCGGAATGGCGAGACCTACAACATCAACGGCGACACGGCTGCCGGCGCCATCGCCAAGGCGCTGCAGGCCGACCGCCTGCTGCTGCTGACGGATGTGGCCGGCGTCAAAAACGCCGAGGGTGAAGTGGTGACCGAGCTGAAGGCCGCGGACGTCGAGGAGATGACCGCCAGCGGCGTCATCGCCGGCGGCATGATCCCCAAGACCGAAACCGCGCTGGACGCGGTCCGCGGCGGCGTGCGCGCCTGCATTATCGTCGACGGACGGGTGCAGAACGCGGTGCTGCTGGAGCTTTACACCGACCACGGCGCAGGCTCGATGATCCGCGCCTGATGGCGTCAGGAAATCAGGTCAAGAGGGGCGCTGCCCCTCTTGGCTCTCCCGGGCCAATCCGCCCCGGGATATTTTCAGTCAGATGAACGGAGGGCTGGGCCTCAGCTCCCCGGCGCCTTGTAGGCACCTGCAATCGATCCCGCCTTCTTCTGAATTTCCGTAAATTCATCCGAGGTGAAGGCACGCACGGTCCTGAGGTTGCTGACCGCGCCGCTGGCGCCGGTTGCCAACAGGCCCGCCAGCAGACCGCTGATGTCGTCAATCGTGACCTTGATCGCAAAATCGCGGTCCCCCGTGGTCAGATAGAAGGTCTCCAGCTTGCCGCCCGCTGCCTCGACAAGGGCCCGCGCCGCGGCCTCGCGGTCGCTAGGGTTCTCGATCATCGCCTTCATTGCGGAAGACGTGTAGTTCCCGGTCACGATAAATCTCGGCATTTGGTCACTCCCTGGGGTGGAAAATGCACGCCGCTGCTGGGCAGGATGCCGAACTTTGCGGCCTGCATGCCCCCGGGGCGGAGGATACCACAAATCCGCTTTTCAGCATATGTGCCCGGCCGCGGCGGCAGCGGACGGCGGGAAGACGCCGGCAGGCGATTGCGGGACGTTTTTTGCCCTCCGGCCAGGCTCCGGGCGCTGCTAGGCTCATCCCAAGCCCGCCGGAAGGACACCGCCAATGACCCTGACAGACCAGCCTGCCCCCGCCCCCCGCAGCCTGCCGACCTGGAACAGCATCGAAACGGCCGCCGCTGCGGCCGGGCTGGAGGTCTGCGCGGCCCTGCATCCGGCGCGCCAGCCGGTTCAGGCGCTGGCAGGAGGCACCCTGATCCTGCTGGGCACCGGCACCGCCTTCTGGCCGCTGTTCAAGACCAGCCCCGAATACCAGGACAGCGTGCCCGATCCAGTCGACAGCTGGTCCGGGCGGGTGGTTGGCGCGCTGGCAAGGGATTTGGGCGGCACCGCCTATTTCCCTTTTGGCGGCCCGCCCTACTCGCCCTTCATCAACTGGGCGCTGGCGTCGGGGCGGTTCTTCACATCACCGTCACAGATGCTGGTGCATGATAGCGCCGGCATGATGATTTCCTTGCGGGGGGCCATTCATTTTGAACAGGAATTTGACATCCCCCCTGCACCTTTGGCACAGTCTCCCTGCGACAGCTGCCCCTCGCGTCCCTGCCTTGCCGCCTGCCCCGTCAGCGCCCTGGCCGACGGAGGCCCCTACGATCTGGCGGCCTGCCACGCGTATCTCGACACCAGCGCAGGCGCCGGCTGCATGTCCGGTGGCTGCCTTGCCCGGCGGGCCTGCCCGCTGAGCCGCACCGCCGGCCGCGACCCAGAACAAACCGCACATCACATGAGGCATTTTCACCCGCAATGACCTGCACCCTGATCCTGACCCGCCACGCCAAATCCGCCTGGGACACCAATGTGCCCAGCGACCACGCCCGCCCGCTGAACAAGCGCGGGCGCCGCTCAGCCCCGGCCATTGCCGCCTGGATGCGGGAATGCGGCTACCTGCCGGATCAGATCATCTCCTCCTCTGCCCAGCGCACCCGCGAGACCTGCGAGCTGATGGAACTGGGGGTGCCTGCAACTTTCACCGAGCGGCTGTATCACGCCAATTCGGACATCCTGTTCAAGGTGCTGAGCCAGGCGGAGAAACCGCGGGTCATGCTGGTCGGCCACAATCCCGGCATTGCCGCCTTTGCCCATACCATCGTGTCCAGCCCGCCGGACCATGCGCGGTTCGACGACTACCCGACGGGTGCGACGCTGGTGGCGGAGTTCGACATTGAGAACTGGCGGGATCTATCCTGGAGCAGCGGCAAGGTGATCGACTTTGCGGTGCCGCGGGAGCTTTTGGGCGAGTGAGACCTGCGGCAAGCTGGCGCATCCCGCGCGGGAGGGCTCTGGCACAGGTGCGGCTGCGTGCCTAGGTTGCCTGACAGACCTTTCCCGGACTGGAGACCGTCATGCACCGCCGTTCCCTGCTGCTGGCCGCAGCCGCCCTCCCCCTCGCATCCCTGCCCGGTTTTGCCGCGGCGGCAGAGACCATTCGCATCATGAAGTCGCCCAGCTGCGGCTGCTGCACCGCCTGGGCTGACCATCTGGCCGCCGCCGGTTTTCAGACCGAGGTGCGCAATGTCGCGGATGAGGAGCTGTGGGCAATGAAGGAGCGGCTGGGTGTCAGCGGCGATCTCGCCTCCTGCCACACCGCGATGGCCGGGCCTTATGTGATCGAGGGCCATGTGCCTGCCGAAGACATCCAGCGGCTGCTGGCGGAACAGCCGGCTGCGCTGGGGCTCTCCGTGCCGGGGATGCCGATCGGCTCGCCGGGGATGGAAATGGGCGATGAGCGCGAGGCGTTTGACACCCTGCTGATCCTGGCGGACGGCACCACCGAAGTGTTTGCCAGCCATTCCTGATCTCACCCATTCCTGAACGCAGGTTCCGAAACAAAAAAGGCCGGGCGCATTGCCCGGCCTTTCTGTTTGGTGAAGCGGTTGCCTCAGTGACCCAGGATCTGGCTGAGGAACAGCTTGGTGCGGTCGCTCTTCGGGTTGTTGAAAAACTCTTCCGGCTCGTTCTGTTCGACGATCTGGCCCGCATCCATGAAGATCACCCGGTTCGCCACCTGACGGGCAAAGCCCATCTCGTGGGTCACGCACAGCATGGTCATGCCTTCCTCGGCCAGTTCGATCATGGTGTCGAGCACCTCTTTGATCATCTCCGGGTCGAGCGCCGATGTCGGTTCATCGAACAGCATGATGCGCGGCATCATGCACAAGCTGCGCGCGATGGCCACACGCTGCTGCTGGCCGCCCGACAGCATGCCCGGGTACTTATGGGCCTGCTCCGGGATCTTCACCTTCTCCAGGAAGTGCATCGCCCGCTCTTCGGCTTCCTTCTTGGGGGTCTTGCGGACCCAGATCGGCGCCAGGGTGCAGTTCTCCAGGATGGTCAGATGCGGGAACAGGTTGAAGTGCTGGAACACCATCCCGACCTCGGACCGGATCTTGTCGATGTTCTTGAGGTCGTTGGACAGCTCGGTGCCATCCACCACGATCTTGCCCTGCTGGTGCTCTTCCAGCGCGTTCAGGCAGCGGATCAGGGTGGATTTGCCGGAACCCGACGGCCCCGCGATCACGATCCGCTCGCCCTGATTGACGGTCAGATTGATGTCGCGCAGCACGTGGAAGGACCCGTACCACTTGTTCATCCCATTGATTTCAATAGCAACCTCGTCGCTCACCTGCATTTTGGAGCGGTCGATTGCGCGGTCGGACATAAGTTCAGACATGTGTTGAACTCCTTAACGGTGGTCGGTGGCGAGACGGCGCTCGAGCCACTGTGAGTATTGAGAAATGCCGTAGCAGACGACGAAGAACAGAAGCGCAGCAAAGCCCAGAAGCTCCCAATAGACCCCGTTCCACTCGGTGGAGGCGAGGATCGGGCCGCGGATCATGCCAACCAGGTCGAACATCGAAATGACCGAGACCAGGGTGGTGTCCTTGAACAGGCCGACGGCCACGTTCACGATGCCCGGGATGGAGATCTTCAGCGCCTGCGGCAGGATGATCAGCCGCATCGCCTGGGGGTAATCCAGGCCAAGGCTGTCAGCCGCTTCGTACTGTCCCTTCGGCAGGGCCGCCAGACCGCCGCGGATCACCTCGGCGATATAGGCTGCCGAGAACATGGTGATCATGATCACCACACGCAGGAACAGGTCGACGGTGCTTTCCGGCGGGAAGAAGTAGGCCAGCATCACCGATGCCACGAACAGCAGGGTGATCAGCGGCACGCCGCGCACGAACTCAATGAAGACGACGCAGATCCACTTGATCAGCGGCATGTCCGACTGGCGGCCCAGCGCCAGCGCGATGCCCAGCGGCAGCGACAGCGACACACAGGTTACGCCCAGCATCAGGTTCAGCATGAAGCCGCCCAGATCGCGCGAGGGCACGGCCTGCAGCATGGCGTTATCGGATGCCCCTTCCGGGATCAGCATTCCGCCGATGATCCAGACAGCAAAGGCTGCGGCAATCGCTCCGAAGAAGCCGACCGCAAAGCTGCTCTTACCGTAGGTCTGGAATACAAAGGCGCCTGCTACAAAGCCCACCAGCGCAACAATCGGCGCCAGGATAGTGCCGCCCCAGATCAGCCAGAAGGCCAGGAAGGGGTAGACGGCGGTGAAAGCCAGCAGCTTGCGCGGCAGGTCAAAGAACAGCACCGGCGCAATGGCAAACAACAGCAGCACAAGGGCCAGGTTCGGGCGCCAGTACTGATCGGAGGGGTATTTGAAACCATACAGAAGCTGGTTCCAGCGCTCGGTCAGGACCGAGAAACAGGCGCCTGTCTTGCCCTGCAGAACCTCGCGGCATTCCGCCAGCGAGCTGGTGGTCCAGACCCCGTTCAGCAGCCACGGCAGGGTCTTGCTGAGCAGCAGATAGATGACCAGCAGCGCCGCAATGGTCAGGGCGGAGTTCACCGCGTTGGAGAACAGGTTTTCGCGCAGCCATTTAACCGGGCCGGTTTCCCCTGCCGGCGGCGGGGCCGGCGGGATTTCGGTTTCGCGGACAAAGGCGATGGAGTGTGCGTGTGTATCGCTCATGTCTCAGCGCTCCTTCAACTTAACAGATGCGTTGTAGACGTTCATCACCATCGAGATGGTCAGCGAAGCGGTCAGGTAGAACAGCATCAAGAGGAGAACGCATTCAATGGCGCGGCCGGTCTGGTTCAGGGTGATCCCGCCCAGAGTTGCGGTGATATCCGCATAGCCCACGGCAATCGCCAGCGAGGAGTTCTTGGTAATGTTGAGGAAGTTGGAGATCAGCGGCGGGATGATCACCCGCAGCGCCTGCGGCAGAACCACCAGGTTCATCACCCGGCGCGGACGCAGGCCCAGCGCGGATGCGGCCTCGGTCTGGCCCTTGGACACCGCCTGGATGCCCGCCCGGACGTTTTCCGCGATGAAGGCACCGGTGTAGATCGACAGTGCGAACCACAGCGCGATCAGCGGGCCGCCGACCTTGATGCCGCCGCTGAAGTTGAAGCCCTTCAGCTCAGGATATTCCCAGGTCAGACCCATGATCAGCATCAGCGCCAGGAACGGCACCAGCCACGCGGCGAGGATCATTGCCGTGGTCTTGGGCCGCACACCGGTGGCTTCCTGCTTGGCGTTGGCCCAGACATTGATCTGATGGGCCGCAATCCAGGAGCCTGCAAAGCCACCCAGCACCAGCAGCCAGTTCATCGCTGTGCTGGCAAACAGGCCGTTCTCGAACCAGGGCATCGGCACGTAGATACCGCGGTTGGTGAAGGCAAAAGCGTCAAGCACCATGCTGGCTGTGGCATTGTCGCCGCGGAACGCCCGCGGGCCAGGCAGCACCGCCGTCATGATGGTGAAGATGATGATGATCCAGATCAGCACCGGAATGTTGCGGAAGATCTCAACGTAGACCGCCATCAGCTTGGAGACGAGCCAGTTGTTGGACAGCCGCAGAACCCCGGCGACCACCCCGAACACGGTCGCTGTGATACAGGCCAGGAAGGCCACCAGCAGCGTGTTCAAGAGGCCGACCAGGGCGGCCTTGGCGTGGCTCGACTGGCTGTCGTATTCAACCAGGCGCTGGTTGATGTCGTAACCGGCCGGATCGCCAAGGAAGGTATAGGAAATGTTAAGCCCGGCAGCGCGGAGGTTCTGGATCAGGTTGTTTCCAAGATACCAGATGCACAGGGCAAGGACGATAGCCGCGATCACCTGAAAGGTCAGTGACCGGTAGCGGGTATCGTTGATGAGCATAGACAGCCGAAAGCCTTCGTTCGGCGGGTCAGTCAACGTTGACATATATTGTGATCCCCTGACTCCGGCGTCGTGATCCTGGCGGGGTTGTCCCCGCTCCGCAGCTGGCCAGAGCATTTTCATGATAGGAAAAGGGCGCAGGAAAATCCTGCGCCCTTCCCGGTGGTGTGTTTAGCGGAACGGCGGAGCGTACAGCAGGCCGCCTTCGGTCCACTGTGCGTTCAGGCCGCGGGCCAGGCCAACCGGAGTGTCTTCGCCGATGTTCTTGGCAAAGATCTCGCCGTAGTTGCCCTGAGCGGCAATCGCGTTCTTGCCCCAGTCAGCCGACAGGCCGAGCATCTCGCCCAGGGTGCCTTCGGTGCCCAGCAGGCGGTTGATTTCCGGGTTCTCGGTGCCAGCTGCCATTTCGCTCAGGTTGGCCGAGGTCACGCCCAGCTCTTCTGCCGCGATCAGCGCCATCAGGCTCCAGCGGACCACATCGCCCCACTCATGGTCGCCATGGCGGACCAGCGGGCCCAGCGGCTCCTTGGAGATGATTTCCGGCAGGATCACGTGGCCGGCCGGATCGTCGAAGGTGGCGCGGGTTGCGGCCAGGCCGGAGGCGTCGGTGGTGTAGACGTCACAGGCGCCTGCCAGGTACTGCTGCTGCGCTTCGGCGTTGGTTTCGATCGGAACCGGCTCGTAGCTGATGTTGTTGGAGCGGAAGAAGTCCGCCAGGTTCAGCTCGGTGGTGGTGCCGGTCTGGATACACACGGTGGCGCCGTCCAGTTCCTTGGCGGAGGACACGCCCAGCTCTTTCGGGACCATGAAGCCCTGGCCGTCATAGTAGTTGACGCCCACGAATTCGAACTTCAGGTCAACGTCGCGGCTGAAGGTCCAGGTGGTGTTGCGGGCCAGCATGTCGATTTCGCCAGACGCCAGCGCGGTAAAGCGGGTCTTGCCGGTGGTCGGCACGAATTCGACAGCGCTCGAGTCGCCCAGCACGGCTGCAGCCACAGCACGGCACACGGCAACGTCAAAGCCTTCCCATTCACCGTTTGCATTCGGGGCCGCAAAGCCGACCAGGCCGGTGGTGACGCCGCAGTTCAGCTTGCCGCGGGCCTTCACGTCGTCCAGCGTGCCGGCAGATGCTGCGCCAGCCGCAAGACCGGCAAAGGTCATTGCGCCCAAAATAACGGATTTTTTCATATTTACCTCTTCCTGATAGCCCGCCATTCGGCGGTTCTTATTTTCCGGCGATCCCCCGCCGGATATGAGACTGAAGAAGGGTTTGCCCCTAATTCGTGGCTGAGTTTGGGCGCATTCATCAGCAAACGTCAAGGGCGGTATCAGGAATTTCGATGTACGAATTCCGCACGAACGGCGTCCGCGCGGAATTTTGTTTCCGGTTCGGCTGTGGATAAGTAATTTCTTATCCGGTCAGGAAAAATCGAAGAATCGCTTGGCGTGCAGGAATTCCTGCCGTTTCACTTCGGCTGCAGCCTGGGCTTCCTCGTCCTCACCCCACTGCTCTTCCTGCCAGCGCTCGTCCAGGCGCGACAGCAGCCAGATCTCCTCGGCGCTGCGCCAGCCCGAAGCGGCTGCAAAGCCAAGGATCAAAGAGCCTGAAATGCCTACAAGATCGTGAAATGCAGCCAGCTGGAAGGGAGTCATGGCGCGGGTTTTCTCCGCCAGAACCGCCAGGGCTGCGGGTTCCTGCGGCTGGTGCAGAACCCCGGTCCGGGGCAGCAGACGCACCCCCAGTTCCGCCTCGGCCCAGTCCAGCACCGGGTCCCATTCCGCGGCCTGACGGGCCGCCAGTTCAACCGGAGAGTCCGCCCGGTAGCACAAGAGATCACTGTCGCCGTATTCGGCCAGCATCGCCGCAACTTCGCTGTGCTGATGTGTCACCTTGTCAATTGCAGCGTTGGCCGACCGGGTGCAAGGCATGGAATTGGGGTTAACTGATTCGGTTTGGGCGTCCCATTCCGCGGCAATCGCCTCGGCCATTTCCCGCGTCGGCACCATCAGCGGTGCCTTGGCCGGGGTCTTGACCCGGCGCCCGTCCAGCTCCACCTCGAAACCCTCCGCAGCTTCCGCCACGGTGACCGCTTTCCAGAACCGTTTCTGTGCCCAGCCGCTCATATCCTAGCCCTTCCAGATTTCTGCCAGCAGCGGGCGCAGCTCCGCGAAATCGCGGATCAGGTAATCGGCGCCCAAGGTTTCTGCCGGGTGATAACCCCAGGGCACGGCGATGGTGGTGACCCCCGCTGCGCGCCCCATTTCGATGTCAAACCGCGTGTCGCCGATCATCACGGTGCTTGCCTGCTCCACCCCGGTCTCCGCCATCGCGGTCAGCACCATCGACGGATGCGGTTTCGACGGGTGATGGTCGGCCACTTGCCGGGTCACAAAGCAATTCAGCCCATGCGCCGCAATCAGCGCATCCACGCCGCGCTGGGATTTTCCGGTGGCGACCCCCAGCAGGTATTCCGGCACCTCATTGAGCTGTGCCAGCATCTCCCGCGTGCCGGGGTAAAGCGGCGAATGCGCGGCCCCCGCCGCCTCGCGTGCCAGCATGTAGGAGGATTTGTAGCCCTCCACCAGCGCCTCCAGCGTTGCCGCGTCCTGCTCCGGCGCCAGCTCCGCCATGGCCAGGGGCAGCGACAGGCCGACGATGGACAGGATCCTCTCGCGCGGCGGAACGTTCAGGCCAACCCCTTGAAACGCCTCTGCCATTGCGCCTGTGATCGCGCCCTGGCTGTCCACCAGAGTGCCGTCAACGTCAAACAGGATCAGCCGCAGGTCCGCGCTCACTTCAGATCCTCAAACGGGTCGTCCGCCGCCAGGTCTTCACTCCAGCCGAAGGTGTCCCAGCTTTCCTTCATGTGATCCGGCAGCGGTGCTACCACCGAGACCTGCTTGTGCGTGACCGGGTGCTCAAACACCATCCGGCGCGCGTGCAGGTGCAGCTTCTTGGAGATCACCCCGCCGATCGAGGCGCCCCAGCCGTCGCCCAGGTTCTCCTGCCCCGAACCGCCGTATTTGCCGTCGCCTGCGATGGGATGGCCCATGCCGGACATATGCGCCCGCAGCTGGTGGGTACGGCCGGTGATTGGCTCCATCGCCACCCAGGCGGCGCGGCTGGCAACGCGGTAGAGCGTGGCATAAAGCGTATGCGCCCGCTTGGCGCCGGGCGTGTCGTCGATGTCGTGCGGATGCACGTTGATCATCTTCTCGCCCTCGCCGGATTTGCCATGCCCCGGCGCCTTGACCAAGCCATTCTTGATCTCGCCCAGGTACGGCGTTGGCACGCCGGCCACGAGGGCCCAGTAAATCTTGCGGGTGTTCTTGTGGCGGAACGCGGCCGTCAGCCCCTGCGCCGCCTTGCGGTTGCGCGCCAGCACCAGAACGCCGGAGGTGTCCTTGTCGATCCGGTGCACCAGCTTGGGCTTGTCCTCCAGCCCGAACTTCAGCGCCTCGGCCAGCCCGTCCACATGTTTGGTGGTGCCGGAGCCGCCCTGCACCGCAAGGCCTGCGGGCTTGTTCAGCACGATCACATCGTCGTCGCGGTAGATCACGCAGGACTGGATCATCTTGGCATCCGCATCCGAGACCTTCATCTCGCGCGGCGCAGCAGGTTTCAGGTCGCTGTCCGCCAGCGGCGGCACCCGCACCACCTGCCCCGCCTCGACGCGGGTATTGGCCTTCACCCGGGCGCCGTCCAGCCGCAGCTCGCCCTTGCGGCACATCTTCTCGATGCGGCCTTGGTTCACATGCGGAAACAGCCGCCGCAGCCAGCGGTCGATGCGCTGGCCGCTGTCGTCTTCGCTGACGGTAATCATCTGAACGCCGCTCATGCGAACACTCCTCTTGCGGCCACCAGGCCGAGAAACAATCCGCCGACCGACAGGCCCACGGACAAAGCTACATACAGCGCCGCCTGCCCGAAGGCGCCACGCTCGATCAGGTTGGCGGTCTCCAGCGAGAACGCCGAGAAGGTGGTGAACCCGCCCAGCAGCCCGGTCATCACCAGCGGGCTCAGCCAGGTCAGGTCCCGCAGCGCCGCCGCCACCACGAACATCCCCATCAGGAAGGATCCGAGGATATTCACCGTCAGGATCGCCACCGGGAAATCGTGATGCCCCAGCAGCCGGATGATGCCCAGCCCGGCCAGATAGCGGCACACCGCCCCGATTGCGCCGCCAAGGGCCACCATGGAAACCGAAGAAATCATCCCCGTCCTGTCGCGCGGGCAGGGTGTATTGTCAAGTTTTCGCCGCTATGCGTTCTTATCATGGCGCTGATTTAAGTCCCTACAGCTGCACAGAGTGCAAACGAAGGTTTAGGAGCGCACAACATGGATGCCAAAGTTTACAATCATTGCAGCGCCCTGCTGAGAAAAGGCGAATTGGAAGAACTTTCCGAAATCCTTCAGCCACTCGTACAAACCGGAGACCAGGACGCCTTCTACCTAAGCCTAATGTTTTCCCTCGACGAGAGCGGAGCGGATTTTGACAAGCGCCGGGTTGAGGGCCTCAAGGCACTCGCCCAACGGAAACACAAACACGCTGTCTTTGACTTGGCATGGCTTTATCGCCACGGTGATGATGGCGTTGAACAGGACGAGCTCAAATTCCTGCAATTACTTACTGCATCGGCCTTCATTGGAGACCAAAGCGCTTCGAAACTGCTTAAGACTTATTTAGCTTCAGAGCTGGGTTGGGATTGTGTTCCAAAAGAAGGCTAGCTGCCCGCCTTTTCATCTTCCCCAGGGCTCAGCCCGTTCGTGATCGAAACCGTCCCCCAGACGGTTTCCGGGACATCACTCACCCCCCGCCGGAGGCCGCGGCTTTGCCGGCAAAGCCGCTTTACTTGTTTCGCTTCAGCCTGAGGTTGGCGAAATAATCCGTGCGCCGCTTCAGCTCGCGCTCAAACCCGCGCTCCACCGGCTGATAAAGCACCGGCCGCTTCACCCCGTCGGGGAAGTAATTCTGGCCGGAAAACCCGTCCTCCGCATCGTGGTCATAGGCATAGCCGTCGCCATAGCCCTGCTCCGACATCAGCTTGGTCGGCGCGTTCAGGATGTGCTTGGGCGGCGGCGCGCTGCCGGTCTGCTTGGCCAGCCGGCGGGCGGCCTTGATGCCGACGTAGACCGCGTTGGATTTCGGCGCCAGCGCCAGGTAGACCGCGGCATTGGCCAGCGCCAGTTCGCCCTCCGGGCTGCCAAGGCGCTCATAGGTCTGCCAGGCATTGAGGCAGACGGTATTGGCCTGCGGGTCGGCCATGCCGATGTCCTCGGTGGACATCATTGTCAGGCGCCGGGCCAGGAACCGCGGATCCTCGCCGCCCTCCAGCATCCGCGCCAGCCAGTAAAGCGCCGCATCCGGGTCGGAGCCGCGGATCGACTTGTGCAGGGCGGAAATGAGGTTGTAATGCTCGTCACCGGACTTGTCGAACTTGGCCGCCCGGCGCATCAGCCGCGCCGACAGCGCCTCCCGCCCCAGCGGTGCCTCCACCTTCCAGGCGGCAACCTGTTCAATGAGGTTCAAAAGCGCCCGCCCGTCGCCATCCGCCATCTCATGCAGCGCGTCGCGGGCATCCCCGCTCAGCGGCAGGGCGCGGCCCAGCTCCTTCTCGGCGCGCTGGGTCAGGCGTTCGAGATCGGCAAGCGACAGCCGTTCCAGCACCAGCACCTGCGAACGGCTCAGCACAGCGGCGTTCAGCTCGAACGAGGGGTTTTCCGTGGTCGCCCCCACCAGGAGGATGGTTCCATCCTCCATATGCGGCAGGAAGCCGTCCTGCTGGGCCTTGTTGAAGCGGTGGATCTCATCCACGAACAGCAGCGTCCCCTGCCCGTTCTGGCGGCGGATCTTGGCGGCTTCGAAAACCTTGCGCAGCTCCGGCACGCCGGTGAAGATCGCCGAGATCTGCACGAAATGCAGGTCGGTCTCCTGCGCCAGCAGCCGCGCGATGGTGGTCTTGCCCACCCCCGGCGGCCCCCAAAAGATCAGCGAAGAGAGCGAGCCCGAGGCCAGCATCACGCCCAAGGGCGCCTCCGGCCCCAGCACCTGTTCCTGGCCGATCACATCCGCCAGCGACTGCGGCCGCAGCCGGTCTGCCAGCGGCCGGTTCTTGCTGGCCTGCTGTGCCTCGCCGTCCGATGGCGCCGGGGTGCCGAACAGGTCCGCCATCAGGTACGGAACCGCAGGGTGACGCGCTGGCCGCGGCGGTTCAGGTCCAGCTGAATCCAGCGGCCGCTGTTGGCGAGGATGGCATAGACGTCCTCGGTGCCGGTGACCGCCTGGCCGTTCACCGCCAAGAGCGCATCGCCCGGCTGCACCCCGCCGCGGCCCGCATAGGGGCCGGGATCGGTGACCACCACGCCCTCCGCCGACAGCGGCAGGCCGAGGCGGGCAATCACCTGCGGATTGATCTGCGCCACGGTCAGGCCGGGCAGCGCGGTCTTTTCATCCAGCTGCACCGGGTTGGCGGGCGGCTGATCCGGCGCGGTGATCATCGGTACTGCCACCACTTCGCGCTCCGCCCCGCGCAGGCGGGTGATCTCCGCGGTGCCGCCCAGGCCGGAGACCGACATGCGGAACACCATCTCGGACGGTGAATTCACCACCTCGCCATCCACATGGGTGATCACATCTCCCACCTTGAAACCCGCCTTGGCAAACGGGCTTTCGCGGTGCAGGTCGGAGACCACCATGCCCTCCGGCACCTCCATGCCCAGCGAGGCGGCGAGGTCCGCATCCACCGGCTGCCCGGCCATGCCGGCCCAGGGGCGCTGGAACTCCTCGGCGCCGGTTTTCGCCTGCTCCACAAACTGTTTGACCAGGTTGGCAGGAATGGCAAAGCCAATGCCGTTGGAGCCGCCGGAGCGGGACAGGATGCGGGTGTTGATGCCAATGAGGTCGCCGTTGACGTCGATCAGCGCCCCGCCAGAGTTGCCCGGGTTGATCGGCGCGTCGGTCTGGATGTAGTAGCCAAAGCCGTCGCCCGCCCCCATGCCGGTGCGCGCGAGCCCTGAGATAATGCCGCTGCTGACGGTCTGCCCCACCCCGAACGGGTTGCCGATCGCCAGCGCCAGCTCGCCCACCTGCACCCCGTCGCTGTCGCGCAGGTTCAGATGCGGCAGGTCCGCGGCCTCTTCCAGCTGCAGGATCGCCAGGTCGCTGGCCTTGTCGCCCAGGATCACCCGCGCATTGTATTCGCGCCGGTCGTTGGTCACCACCCGGATTTCGGTGGCACTGCCGACGACGTGATAGTTGGATACCACGATACCGTCTGCCGACAGGATCACGCCGGAGCCCAGCGAGTTCTCCACCCGCGGCTGCGGTTCGGCAAAGCCGCGGAAGAAATCATCGAAGAACGGATCATTCATGAACGGCGAGCGGCGGCGCTGCTGCACCTGGCGCACCACCTTGGCATAGATGTTGACCACCGCAGGCGAGGCTTCCTGAACCAGCGGCGCAAACCCCAATGCGATCTCCGCCCGGCTCTGCGGCACCTTGGTTTCCGCGGCGGCAGTCAGGGCAAGGGCGGGCAGGGACAGGCACAGGGCAAGGGCGGTCAGGGCTGGGCGGATCATGGGGGCTCCCGTTTGTTGCTGCGTGAAGGATATGCGGAGCGCGCGCCCGGATTGCAAGGCTGGAGGCAAGCCTCATCCCTGCGGGGCGGAGGGGCGCTGCCCCTCTTGGCCTTGCGGCCAATTCATCCCGGGAAATTTTCAGCCAGATGAAAAAAGGATCAGACCGCTACATTCAGCGGCCTGTCCCTTAGGCAGGCCTCAGGCCTCCGCCAGATCCGCCTGCGCGGCTGCGCGGCGCTTGGCAACCGCCTCGGCAAGATGCTCCAGCTCTGCCACGGTGTCTTCCCAGCCGAGGCAGCCGTCGGTGATCGACTGGCCGTAGGTCAGCGCCCCCTTGCCCAGGTCCTGGCGGCCCGCCACCAGATGGCTTTCCACCATCACGCCGGTGATGCGGCTGTCGCCGCCGGCGATCTGCGCCGCCACATCGCGCAGCACCGCGGGCTGTTTCATGGGATCCTTGCCGCTGTTGGCGTGGCTGGCGTCGATCATCACATGGCCGCGGATGCCGTCCTTTTCCGCCAGCTTGCAGGCCGCATCGACCGAGGCCGCGTCATAGTTGGTGCCGCCGCCGCCGCGCAGGATCAGGTGGCAGTCCGGGTTGCCGCTGGTGGCCGCAATCGCCGCCCGGCCCGATTTGGCCAGCGCCATGAAATGATGCGGATGGGCGGCCGAGCGCACCGCATCCACCGCGATCTGCACATTGCCGCGGGTGCCGTTCTTGAAGCCCACCGGGCAGCTGAGGCCGGAGGCCATCTCGCGGTGGATCTGGCTTTCGGTGGTGCGGGCGCCAATGGCGGCCCAGGCCACCAGGTCGGAGATGTACTGCGGCACCGCGGTATCGAGGAACTCTGTCCCGACCGGCAGGCCCAGGGCATTGATGTCCAGGCACAGGCGGCGCGCCAGCCCCAGCCCCTCGTTGATGCGGAAGGAATTGTCGAGACCGGGATCGTTGATCAGCCCCTTCCAGCCGCTGATGGTGCGGGGTTTCTCGAAGTAGACCCGCATCACGATTTCCAGCTCACCCGCCAGCCGCGTGCGCAGCGGGGCCAGACGTTCGGCGTATTCCATTGCCGCCTTGGGGTCGTGGATGGAACAGGGGCCGACCACGGCGACGACGCGGCCGTCGCGGCCGTGCAGCACGTCCTGAATGGCGGTGCGGCTGGCCAGCACGGTATCGGTGGCCTCAGCCGTCGTGGGCAGCTGTGCGGCGAGGTCTTCGGGAGAGATCAGTTCCTGCATGCCGGTGATGCGGAGGTTTTCGGTCTGGGGTGTCATGTTTCAGCTTCCTTGGCGGGAGGCCCTTGGCGCTGCGGCGGATATAAAAAAACCGCCTGCGGGCTGCGGGCGGTTGGTGGTATCCTGGTGCGTTTCCTGTCTGTCTTCAGAACGCGCTGACCCCTCCGTCCGCCATGTGGCGCGGATAAAAGAAATACCAGAATGCGGCATAGCTACGGGTCATGGGCCGGACGCTAGCGGAGATTCGCGGGGCTGTCACCCCGGAAATGCGCCCGCAGCACAGCAAAAGGCCCTCCCTGCGCGGGAGGGCCCTTGGCATTTTCCTGGCGGCAGGGATCAGAAGTCCTGCCACAGATCGCGGGCGGCATTGCCATCGCTGGCGGCGGCGGCAACCGGCGCCGGGCTGGGCTCGGCCGACCAATCCTCATCGCCCCAATCATCATCGCCATGGGCGGAGGGCTGCGCCGCGGGCGCTTCCGGCGCCGCAAGCGCAGCGCTGCTGCCGTCCACCTGGAAGCGCGTCACCAGATCGGCGAGCTTCATTGCGTCGCTGTTCAGCATGTGGCCGGCCGCAGTGGCCTCCTCCACCATGGCGGCGTTCTGCTGGGTCACCTGATCCAGCTGGGTGACGCCGGTGTTGATCTCATGCAAGCCGGTCGACTGTTCCTCGGCGCCTTCGGCGATTTCGGAGACCAGCTGCGAGATATGGCTGACGCGGCCGACGATGGACTGCAGCGCCTGACCGGCACGGCCAACCAGATCGACGCCCTGATCCACCTGGCGGGAGCTGTCGGAGATCAGCGTTTTGATTTCCATCGCCGCGTCAGAGGATCGCTGCGCCAGCGCCCGCACCTCGGACGCAACCACCGCAAAGCCGCGGCCTGCTTCGCCTGCGCGGGCGGCCTCCACCCCGGCGTTCAGCGCCAGCAGGTTGGTCTGGAAGGAAATGTCGTCGATTACGCCGATGATCTGACTGATCTTCTTGGAGCTGTCCTCGATCCCGCCCATGGCAGCAACCGCCTCCTGCACCACCTCGCCGCTGGTTTCGGCTTCCTGGCGGGCTTCGCGCACGGTGTTTTCCACGTTGCGGGCGCCCTCGGCTGCCGATTTCACCGATGCTGTCAGCTCATCAATTGCCGCGGCGGTTTCCTCCAGCGTTGCCGCCTGGCTTTCGGTCCGGTGCGACAGGTCGTCAGAGGCCTGGCTGATTTCGGCGGCACCGCTGCGGATGCTTGTGGAGGCCTCGATCACCTGCTGGACGGTGGCATTCAGATTGTCGACCGAACCATTGAAATCGGCGCGCAGCTGTTCGTATTCCTCGGGGAATTCCTCGGCAATGCGGATGGTGAGATCGCCATGCGCCAGTCGCGACAGACGTTCGCTCAGCTCGCGCACAACACCCGCCAGTTCGGCGTCCTTGCTCTCAGCCTTTTGCGCTTCCGCCTCTTGCATCCGCACCAGCTCGTCGCGGAATTTCTCCAGCGCGCGGGCCATGTCGCCGACCTCATCGCCGCGGGTCTGGCCCTGGATCTCAACCGCGTTGTTGCCCTCTGCCAGGCCGCGCATCGACACGACGATGCGGCGGATGCCCGACGCGATGCCTGAGGCGATCACAAGTGCCAGGATGCCGCCGATCAGGATGGCGCCGCCGATGGCTGCGGGGATCATGGTGCGGGTCTGGGCGCCCAGTTCCTCATTGGCGGCACGGCGTTCCGCCATGGCCGCGGTGCCAGCGGCCTGCAGCGTCTCCATAGTCGCGCGGAAGCTGTCAAAATACTCCTTGCCGCGGCCCTCGGCCACCATGTCGGCCATGTCGTCCATGGTGGCGGCGCTGCCGATCACCCGGCGCAGCTGCAGCATCGGCACGACAACTTCATTGCGCCATTCGTCAATGATCCCCGCCACCTTGTTCAGGCGGTTTGCCTGCATCAGGTTGTCTGCCAGCGCCAGCCGGAGATCGGCCAGAACCTCGTTGAAGCGGCCGTTTCCTTCCATATAGGGTTCCAGAAACTCCCGGTCGCCCGCTAGAAGAAAGCCGCGCATACCGGTTTCCATGTCTACAGCGGCGGCCAGAAGGTCCTTGGCCCGGCTGATGATCTTGTGAGTCTGCTCCACCGCCTCAAGCGAGGTGTTCAGGTAATCCGGATCGGCAATGCCCGCGTTCACTAGCGACATGAAGGTGTTGCGGCGGTTGTTGAGCTCAACTTCCTCCTCCTCGATGACATTGGTCATCTCGGTGCGGAACTGCTCGAAATAGACCCGGCCCTTGGATTTCTTCACCTCGGCGGCCATGTCGTTCATGGTCATGGCGTCGCCGATTTCCTGGCGCAGCGCGATGGCGCCGGCGGCCACGTTTTCCTGCCAGCCCGCCAGTGTCTGCTCCGCCTCGTCCAGAGTGGCAAGAATCTCTGCGTCGCCTGCTGCCAGAGTGCGCAGGCTGGCGAGGGTTTCAGCGACCTGCGCCTTACCGTCCTCAAAGGGGACCAGATATTCCTCCCGGCCCGCCAGCAGGTAGCCGCGCAGGCCTGCCTCCATCTGCGAGGCAGCCTCAGCCAGGGTCTGCGAGCCGGTCAGGATTTCCTGGGTGTGATCCACGGCCTTGGCCGATTGATCCATCCGGCCCAGGTTGAAGACGGCAAGCACCCCCACCCCAAGCACCAAAAGAAGCGGCAGCAGCGCAACGGATACGATTTTCACCTTGGTACTGAGATTTGCCAGTGAAAACCGCCTGGCCGCGGATGTCTTCTTCTTTGCCATCACATCTGTCCCGGAAATTTCGGATGGCAGAGTTAAGCCAGAAGAAAATTACGATTCCCTTTCACCTGAAAAGTGAATCTTAAACGCCCGGGAAGTGCCGTGGCGTAAAGAAAAACCCCCGCTCCGGATGGAGCGGGGGCCAGACAGTGAACCCGGAAGGTTCAGCGCGTCTTATTCGTCTGCTTCAGCAGCTGCTTCTTCTGCTTCCAGGCGGGCCTTGTCGGCAGCACCTTTGGCGGAAACGTCCCGGTCGACGAACTCGATGATGGCCATCGGAGCCATGTCGCCGTAACGGAAGCCGGCCTTCAGAACACGGACATAGCCGCCCTGACGGTCCTTGTAGCGCGGGCCCAGAACCTCGAACAGTTTCGCGACGTCCTTGTCCTCTTTCAGCTTGGAAGCTGCCTGACGGCGGGCGTGCAGGTCGCCGCGTTTCGCCAGAGTGATCAGTTTTTCAATGATCGGGCGCAGTTCTTTTGCTTTGGGCAGGGTGGTCTTGATCTGCTCGTGCTCGATCAGCGAGCCGGCCATGTTGGAGAACAGGGCCTTGCGGTGCTCATGAGTACGGTTCAGGCGGCGGTAACCACGTGCGTGACGCATTTTTCAATTCCTTATCTTGCGTTTTGCTTTGTCAGGCAGCGGATGCGTGTCTGCTGCTCACCTTGGGGCGGGTGCCCATGTCGTCCCCGGCAAACCCGGGCATTGAAGAGGAGGGCCGGAGCCCTCCTCGAAACCTTTAGAAGCTGTCTTCGAACTTCTTGGCCAGATCTTCGATGTTGTCCGGCGGCCAATCCTCGACGTCCATGCCAAGGTGCAGGCCCATGCCCGACAGCACTTCTTTGATCTCGTTCAGCGACTTGCGGCCGAAGTTCGGGGTGCGCAGCATCTCGGCTTCGGTTTTCTGGATCAGGTCGCCGATGTAGACGATGTTGTCGTTCTTCAGGCAGTTTGCCGAACGGACAGACAGTTCCAGCTCGTCCACTTTCTTCAAGAGAAGCGGGTTGAACTCCAGACCATCGTCCTCGTCCTGGCGGCCAGCCGATTCCGGCTCGTCGAAGTTGACGAAGATCGACAGCTGGTCCTGCAGGATGCGGGCGGCATAAGCCACGGCATCGTCAGGGGAGATGGAGCCGTCGGTTTCCACCTTCATGGTCAGCTTGTCATAGTCCAGCACCTGGCCCTCACGGGTCGGCTGAACGTCATAGGAGACCTTCTTGACCGGCGAGTAGATCGCGTCGATCGGGATCAGGCCGATCGGAGCGTCTTCCGGCTTGTTCTTGTCTGCCGAGACATAGCCTTTGCCGGTGTTCACGGTCAGTTCCATGAACAGGTCGGCGCCGTCGTCCAGGTGGCAGATCACGTGGTCGCGGTTCAGAACCTCGATGCCTGCGGTTTCAGCAATGTCGCCTGCGGTGACAACTGCCGGACCCTTGGCATTGATCGACAGGCGCTTGGGGCCTTCGACTTCCATGCGCAGGGACACGCCCTTGAGGTTCAGGATGATGTCGGTGACGTCTTCACGGACACCGGCCACGGACGAAAACTCGTGCAGGACGTTGTCGATCTGCACGCTGGTGATGGCCGCGCCTTGCAGCGAGCTCATCAGGACGCGGCGCAGCGCGTTGCCCAGGGTCAGGCCGAAACCGCGTTCCAGCGGCTCTGCGACGACAGTTGCCTGGCGTGCAGGATCGTTGCCCGGCTTCACTTCCAGCTGTGCCGGCTTGATCAGCTCTGCCCAGTTCTTATGGATCATGCGTTCCCTCCATTCCTGTCCCTGCCCCATGTCCGGAAGGCCAAGGACGCCCGAGGTTTAAATGACGCACTGGGGCCCTGCGAATCAAGCGGGGCCCCAGCAAAAAATTCGAATTAGACGCGGCGGCGCTTCGGCGGGCGGCAGCCGTTGTGCGCGATCGGGGTCACATCACGGATCGAGGTGATGTTGAAACCGACAGCGGCCAGTGCGCGCAGAGCCGATTCACGGCCAGAGCCGGGGCCCTGAACTTCGACTTCCAGGGTCTTCACACCGTGTTCCTGGGCTTTCTTGCCCGCGTCCTCAGCAGCCATCTGAGCCGCGTAAGGAGTGGATTTCCGGGAGCCTTTGAAGCCCATGGTGCCGGCGGACGACCAGGAGATCGCGTTGCCCTGCACATCGGAGATCAGGATCTTGGTGTTGTTGAACGAGGAGTTCACGTGAGCAACGCCGGAGGCGATGTTCTTGCGCTCTTTACGCTTAATGCGGGTTTTATCGCGTGCCATTGATCAAGCCCCCCTTACTTCTTCTTGCCGGCGATCGGCTTGGCCGGGCCCTTGCGGGTACGGGCGTTGGTGTGGGTACGCTGACCGCGGACCGGCAGGTTGCGGCGGTGGCGCAGGCCACGGTAGCAGCCCAGGTCCATCAGGCGTTTGATGTTCATGGTCACTTCACGGCGCAGGTCGCCTTCGACGGTGTAGTTGGCGTCGATGTGCTCGCGCACAGCCAGAACTTCAGCGTCGGACAGTTCGTTCACACGACGGGTTGCGTCGATGCCAACAGCCTCACAGATGGCTTTCGCCGAGGTGTTGCCGATACCGGTGATGTAGGTGAGGGCGATGGGAACCCGCTTTGCAGTCGGGATGTTAACGCCGGCAATACGTGCCACGTGTCACTTTCCTTTTCGTTGCGGTTCCGTAACGCCGGAACCTTTTTTCACAACACTTGACCGTGGCAGTGTGGCCAGAGGGTCCAGCATTTCGAGGTGGTAAGGCAGACAGACGAATCCATCCGCCGGGAATCATTCCCAGAAGGGATGGGGTTGCCTATGTGGAATTGCCGCGGGGGTCAACCCGTGATCTGCGAAAACGCCGCGGGCTGTTCCCCTGCCCTGTCAGCTGCTGCAGGCGAAGAAGCGCAAGGGTTCCGCCTCACCCATCCAGATGGATACTGTGCCGGGCTCCTCCGGGTCCAGAACTATCGTGAACAGCTGCGGGAAATACTGCGGGCCAGGCAGCTCGCAGCGGCCGGTGTGGTCGCTGACCCGGTAGCTGCCCCATCCCAGGCTGAGCGCAGGCTGGAAGTTGCAGAAATACTCCATCGAGCTGAAGCCGCTCTGATGCAGGATCAGCCCGCCCTCATTGGCATAATCCGAAATGCCGTTCTCGCTGATCAGCACCCGGTCGCAGGCAGCCGCGTCATCCAGGTAAAGCTGATCGGCCTGAAGCGGGCCGGACAGGGCAATAATCGCGGCAAGTGTTGCGGGCAGTAGCAGGCGGGGTGCGGGCATCGGGGCCTCCGGAAATGAAAATGCCCCGCAGCTTTGCAGCACGGGGCACTTCGATCCGGTAAACGGGCGGCTTATTCGCCCATGATCCAGGCCATGCTCTTGCGGACGTCCTCAATCGAGGCGAGGCCGTCCAGGCGCTGGAGGTTGCCCTTGGCGTAATAGTAGCCAATCAGCGGCGAGGTCTTCTTGTAGTATTCCATCAGGCGGGTCTTGAGGCTGTCCTCATTGTCGTCCGCCCGGCGCTGCACGTTGTCGCTGCCACAGTTGGCGCATTTGCCGTCTGCCGGCCAGGGTTTGGTCTGGTCGTGGTAGACCTCGCCGCAGCCGCCGCAGGTGGAGCGGCCGGTGATGCGGGCGACCAGCGCGTCGTCGTCGACCTGCATCTCGATCACGGCGTCGAGCTTGAGATCCATCTCATCCAGCAGCTTGGCCAGCGCATCGGCCTGGGCCAGGGTGCGCGGGAAGCCGTCGAAGATGAAGCCGCCCTCGGCGCCGCCCTGCAGCTTCTCACGGATCAGGCCGATCACGATCTGGTCGGTGACCAGCTTGCCCTCGGCCATGATGGCGGCAACTTTCTTGCCCATTTCGGTGCCGGAGGTCTGGGCCTCCCGCAGCATGTCGCCGGTGCTGAGCTGCACCATGCCGCGGGATTCAACCAGGTAACGCGCTTGCGTACCTTTGCCCGCACCAGGCGGGCCAAGGAGAATAATATTGGTCATCGGCGAGAGGGTCCCCGTTTTGTCCGTTTCTTGTTGCGCCCGCGCAGCTGGCTCTTCTCGATAAGGCCCTCATACTGATGCGCGAGGAGGTGGCTTTGCACCTGCTGAATGGTGTCCATGGTGACGGATACCACAATCAGAACGGACGTGCCGCCAAAATATACAGGGATGGCGAATTGGCCGCGGAGGACCTCCGGCAGGAGGCAGACCAGGGCCAGGTAGCCGGAGCCCAGAACCAGGATGCGGTTGACCACGTATTCGATGTATTCAGCGGTCTTCTTGCCGGGGCGGACGCCGGGGACAAAGCCGTTCTGGTTCTTCAGGTTGTTCGCCACGTCTTCCGGTTTGAAGGAGACGTTGAAGGTGTAGAAATAGGCAAAGAACACGATCATCGCGACGAAGAACAGCAGATACAGCGGCTGGCCGGGACCGAAGTTCGCGAGCAGCCAGGACATCACCGGGCCGGTGGCTGCACCCGAGGAGAACGCCGAGATGGTGGTCGGCAGCAGCAGCAGCGAGGAGGCGAAGATCGCCGGGATCACGCCCGCCGGGTTCACCTTGACCGGCAGATGCGAGGAGCCGCCGTCATAGACCTTCATGCCGACCTGGCGGCGCGGGTACTGGATGTGGATCTTGCGCAGCGCGCGCTCCATGAACACCACGAACATGATCACCGCGATCACCATCAGGATCACGCCGATGATCACGGCGGGGCTGATCGCGCCGGAGCGGCCGGAGGCAAAGAACTGGGCAATTGCTGCCGGAACCTCGGCGATAATGCCGACGAAGATGATCAGCGAGATGCCGTTGCCGATGCCGCGCTGGGTGATCTGCTCGCCCAGCCACATCAGGAACATGGTGCCGCCAACCAGAGTGATCATGCAGGCCATGCGGAAATACATGCCGGGATCGGTCGCCAGGTCGCCCTGCTCCAGCGACACGGCGAGGCCGTAAGCCTGTGCGGTCGCCAGCGCCACGGTGCCGTAGCGGGTGTACTGGTTGATCTTCTTGCGGCCCTGCTCGCCCTCTTTCTTGAGCTGCTCAAGCGAAGGCACCATCGAAGTCAGAAGCTGAACGATAATGGAGGCGGAGATATAAGGCATAATGCCGAGGGCAAAGATCCCCATGCGGCCAAGCGCGCCGCCGGTGAACATCGACACCATGCCGCCGATGCCCTGGCCTGCCTGCTCCATGAACTGGCGCAGGGCGGCTGCGTCGATGCCGGGAACCGGAATGAAGGTGCCCAAGCGGTAGACGATCAAAAGGCCGATAGTAAACAGGATGCGGTTGCGCAGATCCGTAGCTTTGCCAAGGGCAGCCCAGCTGGTGTTTGCCGCCATTTGTTCTGCTGCTGATACCATGAAAAGGTCTCTTCTTTAGCGAAACGCCGCCCGGAACCGTTTTCCGGCTCGGGCGGCGTTCTAGGAAAACTCGGAGACTATGTAAGCGGCATTGGCGCCGCTCACAAGCCGTTACTCTGCGGCGGCGGGGGCTGCCACAGTCAGAGTGCCGCCAGCTTTTGCAACAGCATCAACCGCAGCAGCGGATGCGCCGGTGACTGCGATGGTTGCTTTGGCAGTGATTTCGCCTTTGGCCAGGATGCGGACGCCGTCCAGTTTGCGGCGGACCAGGCCGGAGGCAACCAGCGAATCCTCGGTGATGGAGGCTGCGTCCAGCTTGCCGGCGTCGATGAACTTCTGGATCAGGCCCAGGTTCACAACGGCGTATGCCTTGCGGTTCGGCTTGTTGAAGCCGCGCTTGGGCAGACGCTGGTACAAGGGCATCTGGCCGCCTTCGTAGCCGTTGATCGAGACACCCGAACGGGATTTCTGGCCTTTGATGCCGCGGCCGCCCATTTTGCCTTTGCCGGAACCCGGGCCACGGGCCACACGGGTGCGTTTCTTGGCGGCGCCTGCATTGTCGCGCAGTTCGTGAAGTTTCATGTCGCTTCTCCTTGCCGGATGCGGGCCCCGAAGCGTGATGGCCCGAACACGGCGTTTCTTGATTGGTGATTCCGTGGCGCAGAACGCCACCGGGTGCCTATAGACGGGTTGGGGCGGGGGATCAAGGGTGGAGCCGAAAGCTGTTGACCTTTTGCAGACACAGCGAAAGGATGTCCGCTATTTAGATTGAAACCGGCAATGAGCAACTTAAAGAAATTTCACGAATCTTGGAGCCACCCTGACTATCGCCCAATGACCGTTAATGAGGGCGACCTAAGGGCTCTTGAAGAAAATTTGGGCATTACACTGCCTACAAGTTATCTCTCCCAATTGCTGGAAGTAGGGTTGCCTTCACCGACTGCTAAACTTTGGGACTGGCTTAGCGAAAAGGATAACCGGCATTTCAAATGGCTCAATCGGTTTCCGCCTTTAGCGATGATCCTTCCAGAGCGCGCACCTCACTTGGCTGACTTCCACTATCCAACGGACGCGCAGGAAGCACTGGCGTGGCGTGAAGCTGGCATGCCGAAACGCCTTCTTCCTTTTGCATATGACAGCTCCGGAAACCAAATCTGCTTTGACATGGAGGCTTTGCGCGGCGGATCCCCTTCGGAGGCTCCGGTTATCTTTTGGGATCATGACTTCTTGACCACAACAAAGCTCGCAAAGAGCTTCGACGCGTTCCTCAAGCTGTACTTGCCCTGAACCCGAAAGCACTTGCCGCCCGCCAAGGCCCCTGCCCTGCCGGTTGCGTGTCCTGCCGTCTGTCTCTGTTTCCGTTCCGCTTAGGGCCGTCCGTTAAAGGGTGGCGGCGCCGCCGGGGTGGAGTTGGGATGGGGTTGCCCCCATGCGAAAACGCGTCTGCGCGCTCCGGGTGCCAGACCGGAGCCCAGTTCCAGGTGCCGGGGGTGTCAGGCCCGGCGGGTGATCATGACCGGGGATGATATTGCCACTGCCGGGTTAAAACCCCGTAGGCGGTGCGTACGGTGGGTGCGCAACGGGTGCTTTGGCCTTTTACTACTCGGCTTCAGTTGCGGGAACCCTGAGGGCAGCGCCCGGCCCGGCGGGGTGGGAAGCGAAGCGCCCGC
>NZ_JWLE01000022.1:0-45518 GCF_000813785.1 Leisingera sp. ANG-DT | reverse complement strand
GGCGCTGACGTCAGACAAGCAGATCCGGCGCGGCCAACGCCAGCAGTTCCAGCGGCATATGACCGGAGTGCGCATAGCCCAGTTCATCCGCGATATTGCGCAGCCCCGCCGCGCGCAGGATCCGGCCCGCGAGGGTCATACTGCCGGAAGTGAACCCGTTGGCGGCATAAAGCGCGGCGCGTGCCGCCTCCGGTCCGGCTTGCTCAAGCGTTGCCAGTCGCTTGTCGAAGTCTGCCAGCAGTGCGTGGGCCGCTTCTTCGCGGCCCAGAACCTGACCCATCTGCAAGATACGTGCGCGCACATCCTGCAGCGAGCTGGCGGGCTCGAACACCACCACCGGCACGCCAAGACGGCGCAGCATATCCGTGGTGGCAGGTGTCGAATAGGCGCCGGCAATCACCAGGTCGGGCTGCAGCAGATAGATCTCTTCGGCCAGCCCGTGGTTGGCGGGATAGGCCATGGCCGCGTCCGCCATGGCCGAGGCGCGTGTGTCCTGCGCGATGTAGGAGACCGAGGCCAGCTGGCCGGGCGCCGCAAGCAGCATCGCCAGTTGGTCAGTGCAGAGGTTCATCGACACCACGCGCGATGGCCCGGCAAAAGTACCGGTGGCGGCCCACAAAAGGGCCAGGGCTATGCCGGGGAGCCTGCGCATGGGTCAGAACGAGGCCCGCACGCCGATATAGGCGGCGCGGCCGCGCTTGGCGTAGCCCCAGACGTCGGCGTAGTCCTCGTCGAACAGGTTGGTGACGCGCCCAGTCAGCACCACGTTATCCGTCAGCTCATACTGAGCAGCCACATCAAAGGTTGTGTAATCCGGCAGCTCAGCGGTGGCAAACGAGCCAAAGAACTGGCTGTCCCAATTGCCTGCCACATGCCGGATGTCCGCGGTGACAGAGCCGCGGCCATTGAAAGTATCCAGTGTGGCACTCAGCAGAAGCTCGTGCTCCGGGCGGCGGATCTCGACCGAGCCATCGGGGTTGGTGGCGTCCAGATAGGTGTAGGACAGACGCAGATCGAGGTATTCGCTGGCTTCCAGGCTTGCTGCCAGCTCAACACCCTTGCGATCACTGTCACCGGCTTGGTTGCGGTAGGAGAACGTGGTTGCGTTCACCATGTAGCTCTCGATCTCGCCTGTCAGCGTCTCGTCGAAATAGGTCACATCAACCAGGCCGCGCCCTTGAAGGAACGGCACCTCAATTCCGAAATCGAAGCTGCGATTTTCCTCCGGCTGCAAGTTCGGATTGCCGAGATAGGTGGTGGAGCCGAATGTGCTGTTGGCAAACAGCTCAAAGTAAGAGGGGTTCACAACACCGGTTCCAGCCGAGCTGTGCAGGCGCACACCGCTGTCTGCTAAAGTGTAAGAAGCACTGGCGGTCCAGCTGGTGGCGTCTTCGAATACGCTGTTGTTGTCGTGGCGCACCCCGAGCTGCAGGTCCAGGCCGTTGGCAAAGCTGCCGCGGTATTCCAGGGCAATCGAATTGGTTTCGCGCGCAAAGGCCGGGTTGGAACTGCTGGAGTCCTTTTCCCATTCCAGCATCGCGTTAAGAAGGTGGTCTGCTTGATCCGCTAACTGCCCGTCCAGGCCGAAGCTCAGCAGGTACTTTGCTGCTTCCGTTTTGGTCTCGGTCGGGGTGCCGCCATTGAAGGACCGGTCAAAGTCAGTGCGTTCGATTGACAGGCGGTGTTTCAGGCGGCCGCCCAATGTGTCCAGTTCAGCATAGACTTGCGCCAGTTGCTCATCCCGGTCACTGAATTGCGTCGGATCATCCACGACATAGCTAGCCGCATCCGTTGCGGTGAAGGAGGTGCGGTCGCTGTCATAGCGTTCATCCGACGTGCGGAAGTTGAAGCCAAGTTTCAGCCGGTCGGTGACCAGGTAGTCGCCTTTCAATTGCAGTGTATTGCGGCGGATGCCGTCTTCTTCACCGCCATCGCCCGAGGTGTCATAGCCGTCGTCATTGTCATGGGCGAAGCTGAAGGCGATACCGCCGCGCTCGGTCCGCGACGAAACTCGGGCCGAGGCCCGGTAGCCGTCGGACCCCGCTTCCGCGCTGCCGCCGTATTCCGTGCCGATGCCGCCGGACTTGGTGATGATGTTGATCACACCGGCGGAGGCGTTGGAGCCGTAGAACACCGACTGCGGGCCGCGCAGGACTTCGATCCGCTCGATATTGGCAGTGTCCAGGCCGGACAGAATGTACTCGCTGTCACCGCCCGAGGCTTCGACGCCGTCGATCAGGATCAGCGTGTGATTGGCTTCGGCACCGCGGATGCGGACCTGGGTAAAACTGTCGCCGGAGCCGTTCACCATCAGGCCGGGGACCGAACGCAGCGCGTCCCGGACGGTGGTGATACCGCGATCTTCGATTTCTTCGCTGGTCAGGACTGAGACTGAGCGGCCGTATTTTTGGGCCTCGACCGGCGTGAAGCCGCCGGAGACGATGATCTCCCCCAGATCGGTGACTTCTTCATCCTGAGCGGTTGCGATTACAGGGGCGGCGGCCAGGGCGGCGGCCAGGGACAGGCTTGCCTTGCGCATATTCCATTCCTCCCGGCCCACGCAGCAAGCACAGGCCAAGCGGCTGCCCATACCTGGCAGCATGTTCATAATTTTGGTCTTTGGAAGGCAATGCCCCCGCAGACGGTGAAAACTGCCACCACTACGGAAGGTCCGTTATCTTCGGCGCGCCCCGCACCGCGATAGGGTGATCATCCTGGCAGGTCTCCTGACTTGCGGGTCGAGGCTTTGCTGCGCCTTCCCGCCCCTTGGGGCAGTGGCATACCGCAGCATTGCTCTCCGCTCACAGTTGCGGGGGCAGTCACGGATTCGGCGCCTGTTGGCTACACCTCACCGTGTTCCCTTTTAACCGGGTGGTCTCCCAGCCGGACCAGAATGGTCGGGACTTAGGCAAACTGAACTTATTCTGTCAAGCGGGAGAATTCGCAACCTGAGTAGAAATGGCCTTGGGCTGGCATCCATATCGCCGAATTTGCCTTTCCAATTTTTCAAGTGACGATGATTGATTACGCATACAAAAAACTTCGAAAGGCAGCGGTGTTTCCCCGTTCCTCTGATAGGAACATGCCTGCCTATTGATCCCTGCAGCACTGCAGGAGAAAAACCATCGGCACCGGACGGCCAAGTGAACAGAACATGATTCTCTTGACTCAGAAATTCCGGTTTGCCATTCAGCCAAGGTGACCGGTTCCGCGAGTGTTTCAATGCGCAGCGGAAGAAATAGGGAACACGGTGCGGCGTACCCAAAAGGGACCAAATCCGTGACTGCCCCCGCAACTGTGAGCGGTGAGTGACGCTGAATACGCCACTGGGAACATCCCCGGGAAGGCCAGCCGAGCCAGGACCCGCGAGTCAGGAGACCTGCCGGACACGGGGACTGAGGCTCCGCTTGCGGGGTTACTGCCCTTTTCCACCGGACGCCGGGGTGCGCGTCTGGCGCGTGTGCCGTTCAGGCGTTTCCGTGCCGCTACTCCCCGTTGTTCATTCCTGATTGCAGGTGCGCCTGTATCGTCGAATGAGGACGAAATGAAACTGAACTACCTGGCCGCTGCTCTGGCCGTTTCCCTGCCGGTTACCGCTTCGGCGCATTTCCAGCTGAACTACACTGAACAAGCGCTGATCGAAAAGCCCGGCGACGTGCCGATGGGCCTGGTGTTCTGGCACCCGATGGCCAACGGCCATGCGATGGACATGGGCAAGCCGGAAGAGTTTTTCATGATCCACAAAGGTGAAAAGACCGACCTGTCGGACCGCCTGGAACCCGCCACCTTCAAAGGGGCTGAAAACGAAGCTTCGGCTTACAAGGCCTCGGTCCCGGTCAAGCGGTCCGGCGACTATGTCGTGGTGACGGTCCCTTCGCCTTACTACGAGGAAAGTGAAGACATCTATATCCAGCAGATCTCCAAGGTCGTGCTGAACCGCAACACGCTGCCCACAGACTGGGACCAGCCGGCTGGCCTGGCGACCGAGATCCTGCCGCTGAACAAGCCCTATAACGTCATCGTAGGCTCCACCTTTTCCGGTCAGGTTCTGGCGGACGGCAAGCCGGTTCCGGGTGCCGAGATCGAAGTCGAGTTCATGGCGTCGGAGCCGGATCTGGAAAAATTCTCAACCACTGATCCCACCGTGGGTGAGATGCCGGGCGGCGCAATTGTTGCCATCGCCGACCAGAACGGCGTTTTTTCCTTTGGCATTCCGAAAGCAGGCTACTGGGGCTTTGCGGCACTCGGGTCCGGTCCGGCGACCGAGCACGACGGCAAGGAACTCAGCCAGGATGCTGTTCTGTGGATCCACGCAGAAGAGCTGAAGTGAAAGTAGACCGATGCATATCGTAGACGGCGCACTGTCGAACCCGGTTGTGATCGGCGGCGCGGTTGCCGCCGTCGGCGGTATTGCCATGGGTCTGCGCAACCTGCCGCTGGAGCGGATTCCCGCGGCGGGTGTTCTGTCGGCCAGTTTCTTTGTGGCCTCCCTGATCCATGTCCCGATCGGGCCCAGTTCGGTTCACCTGATCCTAAATGGCCTTGCCGGGCTGGTGCTGGGCTGGGCCGCGTTCCCGGCTTTGTTTGTCGGGCTTCTCCTGCAGGCGGTCTTCTTCGGCTTCGGCGGGCTGACCGTGTTGGGCGTGAACGCCGTGAATATTGCCCTGCCCGCTGTTCTGGTCGGCCTGATGTTCCGGCCGCTGGTGGCGCGCGGCTCGCCGCTGCAGGGGGCTATCTGGGGCGGCATTGGCGGCGGTGCAGCAATTGCCTTCACAACCCTCGCAGTCGCAGTATCGCTGATGCTGTCCGGTGATGAGTTCATCCTTGCCGCCAAGCTTGTGTTCTTTTCCCATATCCCAGTGATGCTGATCGAGGCGCTGTTGTCCGGCGCCGCCATTTTCCTGGCCCGGCGGGTGAAGCCCGAACTGTTTGTTGACACGAAAGGAAGCCTGGCATGATCCGCTCCTGCGTGCTGATCCTTGCCCTGCTGGCACCGCTGCCGGCATTGGCGCACAATGTGATTTCCTCGGTGTTTCCATCTGGATCGGACATTGAGGGCGAGGTCGGCTTTTCCAATGGTGATATGGCTGCGGACTTGCTGATCGAGGTCTTTGACGAGGCTGGCGGCAAACTGGGTGAAACCAGGACCGACGCTGACGGCTTCTTCCTGTTCACCCCGTCAGAACCGGTGACGCATATCTTCCGCGGCGACCTTGGTGCCGGCCATGTTGCCGAAGTGATCATGGACGCCGCAGAGGTCGCACAGATCATGGGCCAAAGCCCAAGCATGGCAGCGCTTGCGGCGACTAGCACCGCAGACGTCACTTCGGCCTCCAGGTCTGCCGGTTTGTCCGATCAGGCCCGCGCTGAGCTTGCCACCATGATGCGCAATGAATTGCGCCCGCTTCGGCAGGAGCTTACCGCGTTTAAGAACAAGTCCGATTTTCAGTCTGTTCTTGGCGGCATCGGCTACATCTTTGGTCTTTTTGGTCTGGGCTTTTACATCGCTGCGCGGCGCAGAATCGGTGGCAAAGCATGACCTATGTCCTGACAGGCGCCGAAAGGCCGCTCAGTGGCATCGGTGCCTTCCGCGCCAAGGTCACCGCGCTTGACCCGCGGATGCGCATCGTAATGACCGCGGTCTATGCCGTTGTGGTGGTCTCCATTAGCAACCTTTGGGTGCTGTCAGCTGCGCTTGGCCTGTCGATGTGGCTACTGGCTTTCTCCGGGCTGCCGCCCCGGAAGACGCTGAAGCGGATGGCGATGATGGACAGTTTCATCATCTTCATGCTGGTGCTGCTGCCGTTCACTGTTCCGGGCACCCCAGTCCTTTCTGTTTGGGGGCTGGAGGCGAGCTGGGAAGGCCTGCGGCGCGCGGCCGAGATTGCCCTGACCGCAAACGCCGTCATCCTGGCGGTCATGACGCTGGTCGGGTCCATGGAGCCCGTGACGATGGGACATGCTCTCTTTGCCCTCAAGACGCCGGAGCGGCTGGTGCATCTGATGATGTTCACTATCCGCTACATCGATGTCCTGCGCGAGGAATACCAGCGCCTGAGCACCTCGATGAAGCTGCGCGGCTTCCGCCCCGGCACCAACTGGCACACCTACCGCAGCTACGGCTATCTGGTGGGGATGATGCTGGTGCGCGCCATTGAACGGTCGGAACGCATTCTGGCGGCGATGAAATGCCGGGGCTTCTCCGGCCGTATCATCCTCCTGGAAGACTTCCGCCTGCGCAGGGCGGACCTGTTGTTTGCCGCGGCACTTACCGCCGCCCTTGCCGCCCTGATCTGGGCAGAGGCCTTTTATGCCGCTTCTTGATCTGAATGATATTCATTTTGCCTACCCTGGGCTTGATCCGGTGCTGGAAGGCGCCTCGATGAAGCTCAATGCGGGAGAACGGCTGTCGATTGTCGGACCAAATGGAGCAGGGAAATCCACGCTCCTAAAAATCATCATGGGATTGATTGCACCCGATAGCGGTTCTGTCACAGCATTCGGAAAACCTTGCAACAGCGAACCGGACTTTCACGAAGTGCGCCGCCGTGTGGGGTTCGTTTTCCAGGACGCCGATGACCAGCTGTTCTGCCCGACTGTGGCCGAAGATGTCGCCTTCGGCCCGCTGAACCTAGGCAAGTCCAAGCAGGAAGCCCTGGCGGTGGTTGATGCAATACTGTCACGCCTGCGGCTGATGCACCTGCGTGACCGGGTCACCCACAAGCTGTCGGGCGGTGAGAAACGGCTGGTGACGCTGGCCACGGTTCTGGCAATGGAACCGGAAGTGCTCATACTCGATGAGCCGACCAACGCGCTGGATCCAGAAAATTATGCACGGCTGGCTGAGATTCTGAAAGAGCTTGACCAGGCGGTTCTGCTGGTCAGCCATGATCCTGAGTTCCGTGAACAGATTGCTCCAACAGGGTATCACCTGATGGAGCGGACACTTACAAGGGTATAGCGGTTTTTTGGCTGAACAGGGCTTTAGCACACACGCTTCCTGCTAAAAAACCGCCGCTCCTGGTTAGCCATGCTGCGAATGCGGCCAATATCCGCAAAGTCCGGTCCCTGATCCGTCTCTGATCAACCTATGCTGCAACGCCGATCAATGGCCGCGTTGAACGCCGCGGGGCAGCGCGCAATTTTCTGCATCTGCGATATCCAGTGTGCAGCAAGCGCGCGCAGCGAGAAATGCCAATGAGCAAGTTGGGCTCACAGTCAAATTTCGCCGTCTGCCACACGAACATCTGCTGCCGATACGGGAACGTCTGGTCACCGTTCCAGGTCGCACGATTTCAAGGACTTGGCCGTAACTCTGGGTGGCCGCTTCTGTTGCCTCAGAGCCATCGGATTCGCCGCGTGAGCAGTCAGCAAAAGAGAGCCCCTTTGCGGTCAAAAGTTGGCTCGCCGCCTGCGCCATTTTCATACTTCGTGATCAGCAAAAAGCCGTCGTTTATGGTATTTCCAATGAAAGACTATGTTGTGAGGCAACTAGCCTACATTTGTTTGCTTGGCTCCCGTCCAGGTGATCTTCCTTTTGCACGGTCTTTGAATGTAATCGCCCACATCGCGGCCAGGATCATCAGCGTCGAAAGGTAGAAAGCACCGTCTGGGACAAGCCGGAACAGCATGAAATCCGCTAAAACGGCAAAAATCAGCGACAGATACTCGAATGGTGCGAGTTTTGAGATTTCGCTGTGCTGCAGAGCAAGGGTCATCATGATATGGGCAATGCCACCTGCAATTCCTGCACCGCAGAGGTAGACCAGCTGCAGAAAGTCAGGCTGGACCCAGCCCCAAAACACAGAAACTCCCCCAGCCACTGCACAGGTCAGTGCAAAGTAGAAGGCTATGGCTCCGGCGTTTTCCGTTTGAGCAAGGCTGCGGATCTGAATTTTGGCACCGGCCGTGAAGATCGCCATGGCGAAGGCCAGGCCTGCTCCGATCAAATAGGGTTGATCCGGTGTCGCAGCAGTCAAGCCAGGCAGCACTAGAACGAGCATTCCCAGGAACCCCAGGACAACGGCAAACCAGCGCATCCCGTTCACTTGTTCACCCAATAAGAATCGCGCCAGAACCACTGCCAGGACCGGGGCCAGATAGCCTATGATCGACGCATGGGCGAGCGGCAGGTATTTTAGCGAAGCAAATGAGGCGAACAGCGCAGTGCAGCCCAGTAGGCAGCGGGCAATATGGGACAGGGGTCGTTTAGTCCGCAAACCGCTAGGAAAGTCCCGTGTCCACATCAGGAACAGAACCAGTGGTATCAGGGCGACGGCGCTTCGAAAAAACACCACCTGGCCTAACGGGACCTCGTCGGCAAGCAGCTTCACAAACACGACCATGACTGTGAAAAACAAGGTTGCGCCGATGCGCAGTGCGATACCTGTGGCTTCCATTGTTTTGCCTCTTGGTGGGTTATCTGGTCTGTGCCAGTACGTCTCGGAGACTGTCTCCAGCCAGATTGATTGCCAGCACGGAAACCAGCACGGCCAGACCCGGAAAAATCATAATGTGAGGAGCGGTCTGCATATAGGGTTTGCCATCCAGCAGCATGGCCCCCCATTCGGCGGTGGGCGGCTGCACTCCGAACCCCAGAAAGCTGAGCCCAGACACTGCAAGGATCGTGCGTGACCAGCTGCTGGTCCAAAGAACCAGCAGTGATGGCAGCACATTCGGCAGAATGTGGCGCCACAGGATCAGCCAGTCAGCCAGGCCGTTCAGGCGGGCCTGAATAACAAAATCCCGTTCTCCGATGGTCAACCCCAGACTGCGGGCAAGCCGCGCGAATTTCATCCAACTGACCAGAGACAGGGCAACCACTAGGTTGACAGTGCTGGGGCCGAACAGCCCGGCAAAGGCAACCGCTGCGATAAGCTCCGGAAAGGCAAAGAAACTGTCTGTCACTCGCATCAGCAGGGCGTCGGGGAAGGAACCGGAACGGGCAGCCAGCAGCCCGACGAGCGTCCCTGCGATCAGCCCCGCCAATGACACCACAAGCGCCAGCCCCAGAGACCAGAACGCACCATAAAGCAGCCGGGTGCCAATATCGCGGCCCAGATGGTCTGTGCCGAACCAGTGTGCAGGTTCAGGCGGCGCCAGTCGGTTGAGAAAATCCGCCTGTGCCGGCTGGTAGGGTGTCAACCACAATCCGATGCACAGCCCCAGTGCCAGCACCGCCAGTACCAGACCTGTTCTGCGCTTGAACCGGGACAGCGGGCTGTCCGGCAGCTTGGCGCCTTTTTGTAGGAGAACCTCACTCATACCCTCTGCTCCTGCGTGCGGGTCGCCGGGTCACTGGCGGCCTGCAGTGCCTCAGCCAGTGAATTGATCACGACATAAGCAACGGCAAAGAACATCACCAGAAACATCACCATAGGCAGGTCGCGCGACAGCACGGAGCCAGCCAGCAAAGACCCCAGCCCAGACCGGGCAAAGGTCAGCTCGACGATGATCGCGCCTTCCAGCAGGCTAGCAAAGTCGATCGCAATCATGGTCACAGCGGGCACCATCGCGTGGCGCAGCACGTGCCGAAAGAAGATCTCGCTCTCGGAAATGCCGCGCAGGCGCAGGGTTTCGACAAATGGCTGATTGGCCGCCTCCAGCATGAAGCTGCGAAGCAGACGGGTCTGCGAGGCCATCACCCAGAACGCCAGCGTCAGCGCTGGCAGCACCAGATGCGCGGGCGTGCCGGTGCCATATGACGGGAACCACCCCAGATGCACGGCAAAGCCCAGGATCAGCAGCAAGCCCAGCCAGTAGCTCGGCATGGCTGCGCCAACTGAGGAGAGCATCACGGCAGCCCGGTCCAGCCATGTCCCCGGGTGGCGCACCGCAAGACTGGCCAACAGAAACGCAACAGCCAGCCCCAGCCCCAGAGACGTTAGCGACAGGGTCACTGTTTCACCAAGATTGCCAATGAAAATGTCCCAGACCGACGTTTGCGAGGCATACGACAGGCCAAAATCACCGCGCAGCACATTGCCAAACCAATAGAGGTACTGGAGCCAGAACGGCTCCTCTAAGTGGAACTCGGCGCGAATGGCCTGGAGCAGTTCTGGTGGGAAGGCAATTTCTTCGGGGTAGCGCGCATGGGCAATAGCCTCAGCTCGGTCGCCGGGGGAGAAATAGCTGAGCGTGAAGGTAATCAGGCTGATCCCCAACAGAACAAAGGCAAGGCCCGGCAGGCGCGACAGAAAATACTTCATGCGGCCTCACTGGCGTGGCTCAATGTGCCGAGGCTGCGGGCGGCCTCGATCAGGTTTTCCGCATAGGGGCTGGCCGGTGCGGCAATGAACTCATCGCATGGCTGATAGGCTTCGACCTGCCCCATGCGCAGAACCAGAACCTTATCAGCATAGGCCGCGGCGAACCCCAGATCATGGGTGACCACAAGATATGCGGTCTGCGTCTTGCGCCGCAGCACTTCCATTTGGCGGGCGATCTTCTTTTGCACCAGAGCATCCAGCGCGCTCAGCGGCTCATCAAAAAAGATGAGCTTGGGCCGGGCGATCAAGGCCCGCGCCAGACAGGCCCGCTGTGCCTGACCCAGAGAGACCTGACCAGGGAACCTGCTGTAAAACTCCGATCCCAGCTGGACATCTTCCAGTGCGGCAAGAACGGCACTCTTGCGCTCCTGGACGGTCAGGTTTTGGCGGTAAAGGCTTTCCTGTATAGAGGCGCCAAGTGTCAGCCGCGGGTTCAGAGCAGCCAATGGATCCTGCATTACCCAGCGGGTCTGCGGCAGGCCAGGGTGCGTTGGCACAGCCCCGGTGATATCCGTGCCAGAGGGCGTGAACACTAGCCTGCGGCAAGTTGCGGGCAGAAACCCCTGCACGGCTTTCAGCAAGGTAGACTTACCTGCGCCGCTTTCTCCGATGACACATAGCATTCCACCCTGCTGGATGTCACAGGAAACATCTTGCAACAGCACTTTGTCTCCGGCCCTGACTGTCAGGCCTTCGAGTTGAAAGACCGGGTCATTCGGCGGCATGGCTGATCTCTGGCTTGGCTTTGTCCCAGCAGCGGTGCGCCACTAGCTCGCGGGAATAGGTATGCTGCGGGTTGGACAAAAGGATGTCAGAAACTCCGCTCTCAACAATCCGGCCGCGCTGCATAATTGCAATCCGTCCTGCAAATCGTGCGGCCAGCGCCAGGTCGTGGGTCACCATCATCACCGCGATCTCATGTTCCGCGGCGATGCGCCGGGTTTCCTGCAGCACCTGCGATGCAATCAGCGGATCCAACGCTGAGGTCGGCTCGTCCAGGATCAAAAGTTTCGGAGCATCCATCAGGGCCATCGCCAGCAACAGACGCTGCTGCATACCTCGACTCCACTGATGCGGGTAGCTACCGCCCGGATCCGGCAGGCCAAGGGCCGATAGAATGTCCCGCTGATGTGAGGTGTGTTTTACCCTTTTGCGGCGGGCCAGTTGGTCCCATTGCCAGCGCAGGCGGCGCAGCGGATCAAAGCCATGGGCCGGGCTTTGCGGCACATATGCAATGCCATCCAGAGTGGTTTTTGCGGGCGAGGCAAAAGCACGCTGCGCGCCGTTGAACAGAATGTGCCCGCTGGTCGGACGCGCAGGGCGGGTCAGGCCCATCACGGCCCGCAAAAGAGTAGATTTGCCCGCACCGGAGCCGCCCACAACCGCCAGCCATTCTGTCGGCGCCATCTCAAGACTGACATCATGCAGAATACCCTGCCCGCCAATTTCGGCGGACAGGGCCTCGATTTTCATCAAAGGTGCCTGTTTACTCGGCAATCGCCAGCTCCGGGCTCGCCAGATAGGTTTCTGCCGGGTGGATGCGGTAGCCCTCAACCTTGCCATTGCCGACCGAAACCTGTGTCTTGTGGAACAGCGGGATCACCGGAAGGTCACGGTTGATAATGGCTTGAACCTCGGCATAGACCGGTTTGCGCTCTTCGCTTGAAAACAGGCTACGGCCCTTTTTAAGCAGTGCGTCCAGCTCAGGGTTGGAGTAGCCGGAAACATTATAGCTGCCATCCGTCGCCACCAATGTGCTGGGGAAGTAATCCGGATCGCCTTGCGGGGCGGTGCCCCAGGCCTGTAGGTGCAGGTCGATTTCGCCAGCTTTAAGTGCCTCGTTGTTTGCGCCGAATTCACCCATTGCGATTTCCGCGCCCAGACCGATCTGCTGCAGCATGATCTGCGAGATTTCCAGTGTCGGCCGCAGCGCAGCCCGGCCTTCGTAGCTACGGATCTTCAGCACGATGTCTTCGCCGTTCAGCTCCCGGATGCCATTGCCGTCACTGTCGGTAATTCCCGCCTCATCCAGCATGGCCAGCGCTTTGGCCGGGTCATAGGACAGGCTGATATCGCCGTTTACCCAGGATTTCATGCTGGCTGGGAAGATGCCATTGGCCGACTGCCCACCGACACCTGCCAGGGTCGCCGCAACGATGGTGTCACGGTCCAGGCCCAGCGAAACGGCATTCAGAAGCGTCTGGTTGGACAGTGGACCGTCATTCACCCGTGGCTGCAAGAAGAACAGTCGCGCGGTTGCCTCCGAGAACAGCTGGCCTTTGCCTTCTTCAAGCAGCTTGGCGAAATCCGGTTCCGGGTAGTTGGTGACCAGATCAACATCGCCCGCCTGCAGTGCCAGTGCCGCAACCGAAGGGTCGCTGATCGCGTCGATCACCAGACGGTCAAGTTTCGGCGCGCCGCCCCAGTAATCGGCAAACCCAGTGGTCACATAAGTTTTGTCCGTTTCCGCATTTTCAAAGACAAACGGACCAGTGCCCACCAGCGGCATTGCATCGGTGCCGTCTTTCATGACAGCCGCCGACGGTTCGGTCAGCGACCACAGGAAAGCTGAGTTCGGTGCACTGGTGCGGAAGACCAGCGTTTTATCGTCAACCAGCTCGATGGATTCGATGTTCAGAAGCTTGACCAGGCGCGGGTTATTCCCGGGGTGGCCCTCTTCGCTCAGCTTTTCAAACGACTCTTTGACAGCCTGGGCGGTGACCGCAGAGCCATCATGGAATTTTACACCCTCGCGCAGGGTGATTTTCCATTCCCGTTCAGACAGGTTTTCAAAACCGGTGGCAAGGCGCGGCTGAAGGGTCATGTCATAGCCGATACCAATCAGCGTTTCCGACACGCCTGCCCGGTTGCTGAGCCAGCCATTCTGGCGGGCACGGGGATCAGGAATGCTGCTTTTGGGGCCAAACGGCGCGGCAATCACCATTTCCAATTTGGTTTCTGCGGCTGCAGGGCTCAAAAGCGCCGCAGCGGCGAGGCAGGTTGCGGCGAGGGTTTTGGTCCAGAAAGCGCGTGAATAATTCGGCATGTCCTTGGTCCTTAGGTTTCTGACAAGGGAATTTTGGGGTGAGGTGTACAAGTTATGTGATAATATAACAAGCGCTGATTCAGTGGACAGCTGCGTCAGCTCAGGTGTTAGGCAGGCAGCTGCGGAACCTGCATGGACAAGATGATGTCAGGGACGGCAACCGCACCTGCGGCTACGTCCAAGCAAGCCCAAACAGTGGGAGCAAGTTTCCGAGATACGCAGGATGCGTGCCATGAGGCCTCCTTCCAGGACGCCCCGTCCCGGTGTGGTTGAAATCGCGATGGCAGGTCTCCTGACTTGCGGGTCTTGGCTGCGCCATCCTTCCCAGCCATACGGCCAGTGGGTGCTTGGCGTCGCTATCCGCTTACAGTTGCGGGGGCAGTCACGGATTTAGCGCCTGTTGGCTACACCTCACCGTGTTCCCTTTTCATCCTCTCAGCATTTTGCCTTGAGGAACCATCGAAAGCAGGTAGGCGAACGCTGACAGAATTGTCAATTGCCCCGAACCAATAGGTAAGGGCTCGAGGTGGGCCAAAAGCTGCAAGTTTCAAGAGGGTCAGTTTCAATGGAAATGACCTTTGCAGCTAATGGTTCAGCCAAATTGCCTCAGTAGCCTGTATTGTAATGAACCGGCCTGTCAGGCAGTGCCTCTATTAAGTTGGCTTCCCTGCGCGAAGCCGACACTCGGGGCACCCCTAGCTGCAATTGGGGCGGAAGTCAGCTCCGTCCGGCGACCTGTGGATTCGGGTGACAGATCTCTCTGCAGCATGCTTGAACGGCTGTTTTTTACGCCGCTCAGCGGCGCCCAAAATGATGCAGTTGCGACGATTTTGTTGCGGCGAGCACGCGCAGCGAAGAAATCCAAGGTACAAGTTGGGCTCGAACCTGCCGTCCACTGCATGAAGCTGCGACGTCAGCTGCCTGCGTAAAGAGGGCACAGGATGGCGCCTTGGCTGCGTTTGCAGCGAAAACCGGCCTGTCTTGGGTCAGAAATGCTTGACAATTGGGGTGGAAATGCCTGGCAGGTGCAGGCAATTTTTCCTTAAAAACAGTCAGCATCGGGTCAGCTTTGCCTGACGTTTGACACAAATTGTCGGGCGACACATAGTTTTGCCATTTGCGACAGAACCTTTCCTTTTTCGTGTCTCCAACATCCCCGCTCGCGCCTCCTGTTCCGCCAGTGGTTTCAATCGGCATGGAACTTTGACCCCCTATAGGCATCCAAAATTGACCCCCTGTTTGACGTGCGGTTAGCTGGCCCGATGCGGTGTAGCCTCCACCAAGCGAAGCCGTATCGTGCCAGCGTCGGCTCGACTATTCTCGGGTTTTGAAGCGCCAGCTCTCGTTGCCCGTTTCGACGATGTCGCAATGGTGGGTAAGGCGGTCGAGCAGCGCGGTAGTCATCTTGGCGTCGCCGAAGACCGAGGGCCATTCGCCGAAGTCGAGGTTGGTCTTCACGATGATCGATGTGCGCTCGTAGAGGCGGCTGATGAGATGGAACAATAGCTGACCACCGGTTTGTGCGAAGGGGAGATAGCCAAGCTCGTCGAGGATCAGGAAGTCGAGACGGCACAGCAGATCTGCCGTGCGCCCCTGTCGGTCGGCGCGGGCTTCCGCATCGAGTTTGTTCACCAGGTCCACAACGTTGAAGAAGCGCCCCCGTCTGCCGCGGCGGATGCACGCCCGAGCGATGCTGACGGCAAGGTGGGATTTACCGGTCCCTGTGCCGCCGATCAGCACGACATTGCGTTGCTGCGCCAGAAACTCTCCGGTCGCCAGATCACGGACCAGCGCCTCGTTGACCGGCGTGCCTTCGAAGCTGAACTCATCGACCTCTTTCGCCAGGGGCAGCTTGGCAATCGTCATCTGGTATTTGATCGAGCGCGCCTGCTTCTCACTGATCTCGGCGTTCAGCAGATCGCCCCCTCTCGGCAGTATGCTGCGCATGCGCCTGCCGGGCAATGGATGATCTGTTGCGGTTCGTGCTGACGCTTCACCGCCGTGGCGATGGTCTCATCGTAGGCGGCCTTCATGCCGTAGAGCTTCAGCTGGCTCGTCGTGCCGGAGGCACGCCTACGGCGTGACGCGTCCAGCACCTGTGATCTTTCCACGGATGTGTCTCCTTAGGCGGTCATAGCGTTTGCAGTCGGCCACGGGCTCGCAGGTCAGTCGCGTCGTGCCAGAGGCACGCATCCAGCGTGACGCGTCCGGCGTATCGATGGTCAGCGGCGGCTCACGATGCCGGGCCAGAATGTTGGTGACGACCGAGGCCGCGGGGGCCCCTTCGTTCAGCGCTTCGGCACAGGCAGCATCCACTGCATCCAGCCCATCGGTGGGGATCATGCTCAGGATCTGGACCATCCACTGCCCGGCAGGGCATTGCGCAGCAATGTCCCGAGAGGGGGCCGGTCGCCATTGGGCACCTTGCCCAGTTTGCGCTGAATGCGCCTGATCGCTGATGGCAGCTCCCTGTCCTTGAAGGGAGCCCCATTCCTGAGGGCGTCCCGCTGCCCGGCAGCGCATGCGTGCATGCGCGAGAGGGGGCTTGCGGGCCAGCACCGGGATGTAGTGCAGCGGATCGTAGATGGCCTTGTCGCGCCCGAAGGCTCGTTCATGCCGCCCTACGATCTTGCCGTCCTGCCAGAACTCGACCCGCTCGGCATAGGCGCGGATCTCGACTGGCCGGCCGACGGCGCGGCCATCCACCGAGTAGCGGTTCTTGTCGAACCGGACGAGACAGGTCTTCGAGACTGATGCCGGAACAGCGTGGAAACCATCAAAGGGGCCGACGTATGGCACCAGACTCGCCCGCTCGTCCTCGAAGACCTCCCAGATCGTGCGGTCTCGAAGCTCTTGGTGCGGATGAGATTTGGCCCAGGCGGCGCAGCGATCCTCGAGCCAGGCGTTTAGTTCGGCGTAACTCTTAAACTTGGGCCTGGGCACGAAGAAGCGACGCCGGACAACGCCTGCCTGGTTCTCGACCTGTCCCTTCTCCCAGCCCGATGCTGGTGTGCAGGCAACGGGATCGACAAGATAATGCCCGCACATCTGCTGGAAGCGCCGATTGCAGGCCCGGTCGCGGCCAACGAAGATCGTGTCTGCCGCCGTCTTCGCGTCCATTGTCCTCGGACCAGTGGCGGACAATTTCCGCTGTCGTAGATCCCGCGCGTGCAGGCCCCGCCGAAGAAGGCGAAGGCCTTGTCATGGGCATCGAACATCGAGCCATTGGGAGCGCCATTGGTCCAAGCGGCAATGGCGAGGCTCCTGCGTCTCGCGCGGATAGGCCCGGACAAACAGCATGCGGCTGTGGCAGAGCCGGACATGCGCCACCTTCACAGTGGTGGTCGCACCGTCGATCACAACAATCTCGTGGCTCCAGTCAAATTGGTAGGCCTCGCCCGGATCGAAAATCAGCGGGACATAGGCGGCCGCGGTGGCCTCTTGTTCTTCCTTGGACCACGTGGCCGCGTAACGCCGGACAGCGTCATAGCCGCCGTCATATCCAAGGGCTCTCAGTTCTTCGAAGATCCGGATGCGGGTTAACCGCTCGCGCTTTGGCTTCCTCGCATTCGCCGCCAACATCTCTTTGAGCTTGTCTTTCCATGGCCCGATCTTTGGCAGAGGCTTAACGCGGCGTTCGTAGGTTGCTTCCGTCACACCAGACCGGATCACCTTCCGCACCGTATTCCGCGATACCCGCAGTTCCCGGCAGATTTGCTTGATCGGCTTGTTCGGCATTGGCCTCGGACCAATGGCGGCTCAATGCCTCAATCCTGAAAATACGCCCGCCGGATCTTTGCTATCGTCTCCACGACCAACATCCCACTCTGTGCTCCCCGATAACCTCGAGGGCATGATTCACATCAGTGTAAGGGGGTCATCTTTGGACGCCGATTTCCCCGCTACGGGGTCAAAATTGCATGCCTGTTCACACGTTCGGGTGCTGTTGTGCCCCGGTTTCAAGTCCCGCAGCGTCCGAGCAAGCTGGATCCATTCGCGGACAAGCTGTCTGCTTGGCTTGCCGCGCAATCGCGCAAGCCCCGCAAGCAGCGGCGCACGGTTAAGCAGCTGCATGTGGACCTGGCGGCTCTCGGCTTTACCGGCTCGTACGGGCGGGTGGCGGCCTTCATGCGGGCATGGCGCGCGGTACGCCAGCGCGTTCAGCAGTCGTCAGGCCGCGGCACGTTTGTTCCGCTGGCGTTTCAGCCGGGCGAAGCCTCCCAATTCGACTGGAGCGAAGACTGGGCGATTCTCGGTGGAGAGCGCACCAAGCTCCAGATTGCCCATATCAAGCTGTCGCACAGCCGGGCCTTCCTGGTCCGAGCCTACCTTCTGCAATCCCATGAGATGCTGTTCGACGCGCACTAGTATGCGCTCCGGGTCTCCGGCGGCGTGCCCCAGCGCGGGATTAATGACAGTGGGAATTGCCCGCCACTGGTTCAAGGGCAATGACCGCGCGCACAGCGGTTGAACGGGTCGGCAAAGGCGTTGAGCTGACTAAAAAGTCTAGTTCAGCCTGGACCATCTGAACGAAACATTGGTGCTTTAGTTTGAGGGCAGCTGTCGAGTGCCCCACAGTGTATCCAATCCTCAAGGGCTTTTCATGCCCAGACAGTTTGGGAATGTCCCGAATGACTAGCAGTGCAAACAATACTGTATGTTGCCACAGGTTTGCACAGGCGAAACCGCGTCGATCAGGGTTTTTCTTCAGGGCTTTGCCGCGAAAGCCCCGTGAGTTGTCTATTTTGATTTCAGCTGCTGGTTAGCTGCAACCGAAGCAGGGGTAAGTCACACAATTCTTTTTCCGAACTTGTTGTTGTGAGCATTCTGATGGGGAAGACCGGTAGGGTAGCAGCCCGCGCCGGAGTGTCAGAAGAGGGTTTGGAAATGGCTGTAGAAAAGGTAGACACTCTAGTTGTTGGTGCCGGGCAGGCCGGTGTGGCCATGAGCGAGCATCTGACCAGCCACGGCGTACCGCATCTGGTGCTGGAAAAAAACCGGATTGCAGAGGCCTGGCGGACCGGGCGCTGGGACTCGCTGGTTGCCAACGGCCCCGCTTGGCATGACCGTTTCCCGAACCTGGAGTACGAAGGAACTGACCCTGAGGCCTTTCCGGCCAAAGAGAGGGTTGCGGACTACATGGTTGAATATGCGGAACGGTTCAATGCGCCGATCCGCACCGGAGTTGAAGTGACCAGGGCCGGGCGTATTGACGGCACCGGCGGTTTCCGGGTCGAAACCTCGGATGGTGTGATCGAGACAAAGCGGATTGTGGCGGCAACCGGCGCATTCCAGCATCCTGTGATCCCGCCTGTGGTGCCCGAGGGCGCAGGGGTGAACCAGCTTCACTCTTTCCACTACCGCAATCCGGATCAGCTGCCCGAAGGTGCAGTGCTGGTGGTCGGGGCGGGGTCATCCGGTGCGCAGATCGCCGATGAGCTGAACCGGGCAGGCCGCAAGGTTTATCTTTCGGTGGGGCCGCATGACCGCCCGCCGCGGATGTACCGGGGCCGCGACTTTGTCTGGTGGCTGGGGGTGCTGGGCCTGTGGGATCAGGCTGCGCTGGAGCCGGGCAAGGAGCATGTGACGATTTCCGTCAGCGGCGCCTATGGCGGTCAGACCATGGATTTCCGCCGCCTGGCAGGCGAGGGGGTGACGCTGCTGGGCCTGACCGAGTCCTATGACAATGGAACCATGAAGTTTGCCGGCGATCTTCCGGAAAACATTGCCAATGGTGATGCCGACTATTTGAAGATGTTGGACTTGGCAGATGCTTATGTCGAACGCACTGGTGTTGATCTGCCAGAGGAGCCGGAGGCGCGCAGGGCCTTCCTCGACCCGGACAGCCTGACCAACCCGGTACGCGAGCTGGATCTTGCGGCAGAAGGCATCACTACCATCCTTTGGGCCACCGGCTTCCGCCAGGATTTCACCTGGATGAAAGTGGATGCCTTCGACGAACGCGGCCGCCCGCTGCATCAGCGCGGAGTTTCGGCAGAGCCGGGGGTCTACTTCTTGGGCTTACCCTGGCAGTCTCGGCGCGGCTCGACCTTTATCTGGGGGGTCTGGCATGATGCCAAGCATGTGGCTGACCAGATCGCTATCCAGCGCCACTACGAGGGCTATCGTGGCCCCGGCGAACACCGCGCCGACGCGCTCTGAGCGCGGCGCTTAGCAGCAGCCTAAGCAAGGGGTAGCCAGACGGTAGTTTTGCTGCCCCGACGTGTGTGCGACAGTCACCAGAAAAACAACGCTGGCCGCACACTTTATCCCGCCATGCCAGGAGGACATCATGGCCCATACCCGTATCCGCAAGTTCAACACATCGGACACTTATCCGGAACAGAACCTGGACAATGATCTGTGCCAGGCGGTGGTGACACACGGCGGCAAAACCGTTTACCTGCGCGGCCAGTGCCCGCAGAACCTGGACGATGCGAAGAACATTGAAAGCCACGACCCGGTGGAGCAGACCCACAAGGTGATGCAGAACATCCAGCAGTTGATTGAAGAGTGCGGTGGCACAATGGAGCATCTGGTGAAGGTCGTCGTCTACATCACCGATGTGCGCCACCGCGAGGCGGTTTACCGCACCATGGGCGAATACATTAAAGGGGTGCATCCGGTGTCGACCGGCCTGGTTGTGCAGGCGCTGGCGCGGCCCGAGTGGCTGGTGGAGATCGACGGCACCGCGGTTATTCCGGACTGATCCGGAAGCGGGAAGGGGGCTGTCTGCCCCTCTTGAGCCTGCGGCTCAAATCACCCCCGAGGATATTTCCGGCCAGATGGAGGAATAGATCCGTTTCCAGTGGCTGGTGAGGAGGAAAGACGATGACATTTTCGCTTGTGGCGCGCTGCGCGGAAACGGGCATGTTCGGAGTGGCGATTTCGTCCTCCTCTCCGGCGGTGGCAGCACGCTGTTCATTTGCGCGGGCGGGTGTTGGCGCTGCCGCAAGCCAGAATGTAACCGATCCAAGCCTCGGTCCGCTGGCACTGGACCTGATGGAGCAGGGCATGAGCGCCGCTGAAGCGGTTGCGGAAGTTCAGCGGCGCGGCAGGTTCATTGAATACCGGCAAGTGCTGGCCGTAGACAAAAGCGGCGACACGGCCATTCACTCCGGGCCGAACTCCCTGGGCATCTGGACGCAAGCAGAAGGCCAGGATGTGGCCTCGGGTGGCAACCTGCTGGCCAACGATGGCGTATGCCAGGCCATCGTGGACGGGTTCGCGGCTTCAACCGGCCATCTTGGCGACCGGCTGATTGCCGCGATGCGGGCCGGGCTGGCAGCTGGCGGCGAGGCCGGGCCGGTGCATTCTGCGGGCATGAAACTGGTCGACAAGGTGAGCTGGCCGGTGGCCGACCTGCGCTGTGATTGGACCGGGGATTGCCCGATCGAAAACATTGCTGCGGCCTGGGATATCTACAAGCCGCAGCTGGATGCCTATGTCCAGCGCGCGCTCGACCCGCGCGAGGCGCCGTCTTACGGCGTGCCGGGCGACGAATAAACAGGAGTGGGACTATGCTGGACTATACATTTGACGACTGGAAATCCCGTGCAGCGGCTCTCTCATTCCGCAGCCAGGCTTTCATTGATGGCAAATTTACCGACGCTGTGTCGGGTAAGACTTTTGCAAGTGTGAACCCGGCGACGGGCGAAGTGCTGGCGCAAGTAGCCGAATGTGATGCAGAGGATGTGGACCGTGCGGTGGCTGTCGGCCGCCGCGCGTTTGAGGACGGACGCTGGTCGCGGATGGCGCCGGGTGACCGCAAGGCGGTGATGCTGAAGCTGGCGGATCTGATCCGGGAAAATCTGGAGGAGATGGCGCTGCTGGACAGCCTGGACATGGGCAAGCTGGTGACCGATGCGGCCACCATCGACGCGCCCGGGTCGGCGCATTTTTTTCAGTGGTATGCCGAGGCCATCGACAAGGTCTATGACGAGGTGGCGCCGACCGGGCCGGGTGATCTGGCATTGGTGTCGCGCGTGCCGTTAGGTATTGTGGGCGCGGTAACACCCTGGAACTTCCCGCTGGACATGGCGACCTGGAAAGCGGCGGCGGCGCTGGCGGCCGGGAACTCCGTGGTACTGAAACCGGCGGAGCAGTCGCCGCTGTCTGCACTGCGGCTGGCCGAGCTGGCGGCAGAGGCCGGGGTGCCGGACGGGGTATTCAACGTGGTGCCGGGCTATGGTGCCACTGCGGGTAAGGCGCTGGGGCTGCATATGGATGTGGACTGCCTCGCCTTCACTGGCTCCACCGCCATTGGCAAGATGTTCATGCAGTATTCCGGGCAGTCGAACCTGAAACAGGTTTGGCCTGAAACCGGCGGCAAAAGCCCAAATCTGGTATTCGCCGACTGCGAGGACCTGGATGCAGCTGCCGACATGGCTGCCTTTGGCATCTTCTTCAACCAGGGTGAGGTCTGTTCGGCCAACTCGCGGCTTTATGTCGAGCGTTCGGTCAAGGATGCCTTTGTCGAGAAGCTGATTGCCCGCGCCGAGGCGGCCCAGCCGGGGGATCCGCTGGATCCGGCCTCGAAAATGGGCGCCATCGTGGATGAGAAGCAGACCGAGGGCATCATGCGTTTCGTTGAGGCGGGCAAATCCTCGGCCAATCTGGTGGCGGGCGGTGAGCGCGTGACCGTCGGTGGCAAGGGCTGTTTTGTGCAGCCGACGATCTTTGACGACGTGAGCCACGACAACCCGCTGGCGCGGGATGAAATTTTTGGCCCGGTGCTGTCGGTCATTCCGTTTGATAGCGAGGAGGAGGCCGTCGCCATGGCCAATGACTCGATCTATGGTTTGGCGGCTTCGGTCTGGACGGCCAACCTCAGCCGCGCCTGCCGGGTGTCGGACAAGCTGCAGGTGGGCACGGTCTCGGTTAACACGGTGGACGCGTTGTCGGCGCAGACGCCCTTTGGCGGTATGAAGCAGTCAGGCTTCGGACGCGATCTGTCGCTGCATAGCCTGGAAAAATATACCGCGCTGAAAACCACTTGGATCAAATACCGGGCTTGATCGGCCCGGTCCTGCTCCGGCATAGTCGCTGACATGCCTTTGCGTTTCACACTGCGCCAGCTGGAGTATTTCGTCGCCGTGGGCGAGGCCGGGTCTATTGCCCTGGCCTCGGAGAAGGTGAATGTCTCCTCGCCGTCGATCTCGGCGGCGGTGTCGCAGCTGGAAAATGAGTTCGGCCTGCAGCTGTTTGTGCGTAAGCACGCACAAGGGCTGTCGCTGACCCAGGCCGGGCATCAGTTCATGGATCAGGCGCGCGCGGTTCTGTATGAGGCCGGGGCGCTCAGCCGACTGGCGGACAATATCTCGGGTTTCGTGCAGGGGCCTTTGTCGGTGGGGTGCCTGCTGACCTTTGCCCAGCTCATCGTGCCGGGCCTGCGCCGCCAGTTCGAGGCGCTTTATGCGGCGGTGACCATCAGCCAGACGGAGCGCGATCAGGCCGGGCTAATCAACCTGATCCGGCAGGCGCGGATCGACGTTGCGCTGACCTATGACCTGAACATCCCGGCGGACCTGACATTCAACGCGCTTGCGGAGCTTCCGCCCTATGCGCTGCTGAGCGAAGATCACCCGCTGGCGGACCGCGACAGCGTCACGGTGGAAGATCTGGCCGCGCATCCGATGGTGCTGCTGGATCTGCCGCTGAGCGCTGAGTATTTCCTGTCGTTCTTCGAGGATGCCGGAGTTACGCCGCAGATTGCCGAGCGCACCCGCGACATGGCGGTGATGCGCGGGCTGGTGGCAAACGGCTTTGGCTATTCCATTGCCAATATCCGTCCAGTGACAGACATGGCGCCGGACGGGCGCAAGCTGAGCTTCGTGCCAATTGCAGGCAAGCTGCGTCCTATGCGGATGGGGCTGCTGACGGCTGAGGGCGCCGAGAACGTTCTGACCGTCAAGACCTTCATCAGCTACTGCCAGGAACGGATTACTGACGGCACTGTGCCGGGCATCCGCATCGGGGACGGCGGCGCTTAGGCGGCGGCTAATCAATGCTTCCGTAAGCGCAACTTTCGCCTTTGGTGCGGTCCTGTACCTTTGAGGGGCTCTTGCACCGAAGGAGATGGAAATTGCGCGATCCCCGCTATGATATTCTGTTCGAGCCGATGAAGATCGGCCCGCTCACCGCCAAGAACCGCTTTTACCAGGTGCCCCATTGCAACGGCGGCGGCTACCGGGACCCCTCTGCCGCGGCAGCGATGCGGGGCATCAAGGCCGAAGGCGGCTGGGGCGTGATCTTCACCGAACAGTGCGAGATGCATCATACATCGGAAATCACACCCTTCATCGAACTGCGCCTGTGGGAGGACAAGGACATCCCGCAGCTGCGCAAGATGTCGGAGCGGATGAAAACTCACGGTGCGCTGGCCGGTATCCAGCTGGCCTATTCCGGGATCAACGGCCCGAACCTTTATACCAAGGAAGTGCCGCTGGCGCCGTCGGCGCTGCCGATCCGCACCTTCACCAATGACCCGGTGCAGGCCCGAGCGCTGGACAAGCAGGACATCAAGGACCTGCGCCGCTGGTTCGTGAATGCCGCGAAACGGTCAAAGGAGGCCGGGTTCGACCTGATCTGCCTCTATGGCGCGCATGGCTTTGGCATCTTCCAGCACTTCCTGAGCCGCGCTACCAATCAGCGCTCGGACGAATACGGCGGATCGCTAGAGAACCGGGCGCGTTTCAGCCAGGAAGTCATCGCTGACATGCGCGATGCGGTGGGCGACACCATGGCGATCACTCTGCGGGTTTCGTTGGACGAGACTATCGGCGAGCTGGGCTTCTCCAACGCTGAGGTGCGCGATTACATTGAGATGAACAAGGACCTGCCGGACCTCTGGGACCTGGCGCAGGGCACTTGGGAGGATTGCTCCGGCCCGAGCCGTTTCAAGGAGGAGGCCGCGCAGGAGCAGCTGGTGCGCGGCATTCATGAACTGACCGGCAAGCCCATCGTTGGCGTTGGCCGCTTCACCAGCCCGGATGTGATGGCGAAGATGGTGAAATCCGGCACGCTCGATTTCATCGGCTGTGCGCGCCCCTCGATTGCCGACCCTTTTCTGCCGAAGAAGATCGAGGAAGGCCGGATCGAGGACATCCGCGAATGCATCGGCTGCAACATCTGCATCACCGGCGACATGACCATGTCGATCAGCCGCTGCACCCAGAACCCGACTTTCATGGAGGAATGGCGCAAGGGCTGGCATCCGGAAAAGATGAATACCAAAGGCGACAGCTCCAATGTGCTGGTTGTGGGCTCTGGCCCGGCCGGGCTTGAAGCCGCTTGGGCGCTCTGCCGCCGCGGTTATGACGTGGCCGTGGCCGAGGCCAAGGATGTGATCGGCGGGCGTGTGACCCGCGAGCGCACACTGCCGGGCCTCAATGCCTGGGGCCGTGTCGTGGATTACCGTGACTACCAGCTGAGCCAGCGCCCGAATGTGGAGATCTACCGCGAAAGCCCGCTGGATGCGGACAGTATTCTTGAGTTCGGCTTTGAGAACATCTGTATCGCCACCGGCTCCACTTGGCGCCGGGACGGCGTCTCGCGCCAGCATGTGGTGCCGATGCCGATCGCCGAAGGTGCCAAGGTCTATACGCCCGACGACCTGATGGACGGCACCATCCCCGAAGGCCGTGTGGTGGTCTATGACGACGACCACTATTACATGGGCGGGGTTCTGGCCGAACTGCTGGCCTCCAAGGGGGCGCAGGTTACGCTGGTCACGCCGTCGGCCTTTGTCAGCGATTGGACCAACAACACGCTGGAGCAGGTGGCGATCCATCCGCGCCTGGTGGAGGCCGGGGTGGAGATTGTGCTGAACCGCGGGGTGACGGAAATCCACGCGGGCCATGTGGTCAGCAACTGCACCTACACGGACCGCACCTGGAACATCGAGGCGGATGCCGTGGTCATGGTCGCCTCGCGCACCGGTAACGACAGCCTCTTCGAGGAGCTGCGCGCCCGTGAGGCGGAATGGGCGGATGCCGGCATCAAGTCGGTCAAGATCATAGGCGACGCCAGCGCGCCGGGGCCGATTGCCTGGGCGACCTATGCAGGCCACCGTTATGCGCGCGAGCTTGATGGCCCGGATATCGGCGATGCGCTGCCCTTCCGCCGCGAGATCACCGAGCTGGCCGTGGACTGACGATGACAGCAACGCTGGACATACTGGAGCGGCTGACCGGGTTCGACACGGTCAGCCGCAACTCCAATCTGGAGCTTGCCGCCTATGCGGAGGGCTTCCTGGTTGAGCGCGGTTTCGCAGTGGTGCGGCTGCCGTCGCCGGATGGCTCCAAGACCGGGCTGTATGCCGAGAAAGGCCCGGCTGGGCAGGGGGTTCTGCTGTCTGCCCATACCGATGTGGTGCCGGTGGACGGGCAAGACTGGACCCGCGACCCGTTCCGGCTGACCCGGGATGGAGGCCGGGTCTATGGCCGCGGCACAACCGACATGAAGGGCTATCTCGCCAGCGCCCTGGCGCTGGCGGATCGTGCCGCAAAGGTGGATCTGAAAGAGCCGCTGAAAATCGCGCTGTCCTATGACGAGGAGGTCGGCTGCGTCGGCATTCAGGAGATGCTGGAGCGCCTGGCTCCGCTGATCGGCAAACCGCGGGCCTGTTTTGTGGGGGAACCGACGGAGATGAGAGTCGCCATCGGCCACAAGGGAAAAGCTGCCCTGCGCGCGGTGTGCCACGGCCAAAGCGGCCATTCAGCGCTGGCCCCCAATTTCACCAATGCTTTGCACCTCGCGGGGGACTTCCTGGCGGAGCTGCGGGCATTGCAAGAAGAATTTGCCGCCATTGGCGCGCGGGACGCAGCCTATGCCGTGCCCTATTCCACGGTGCACGTTGGTAAAATGAATGGCGGCACCGCGCTCAACATCGTGCCGGACCGGTCAGAGCTGACCTTTGAATACAGACATTTGGCGGCGGACAACGGGGAAGACATTCTGGCCCGCATTCAGGCCGCCGCCGAGCGGGTCAGCAACCGCTACCCGGCTGAGGCCTGTATCGAGGTGGAGCAGTACAACGCTTACCCCGGCCTGGACGTGCCTGCAGATAGCCCAGTAGTCCCTTTTGCGCAGAAGCTTGCCCAGGGCGATGGCACCACCAAGGTCGCCTTTGGCACTGAGGCCGGGTTCTTTGACCAGTTGGGTGTGCCCACTGTGGTCTGCGGCCCGGGCTCGATGGAGGGGCAGGGGCACAAACCCGATGAATATTTGGAGCTGAGCCAGCTTGCCGCCTGCGACGCGATGATGGACCGGATCCTGAACGATCTGACAACTTGAGAAACACGGCACGGCGACAATCGCCTATCTGCAGGCCAGAGTTTATCGTTCCGGCTCATTTAGCATGGCAGCGGGTGAAAGGATTCCCTCAATGCTGGCAGCAGGCAAGCTGCCCTGCTCCTTCAGCACCGCACGGATGCTGCGGCCCGAGGCCAATGCCTCCTTGGCGATCCTGGCAGCGGCATCATAACCCAGATGCGGCGCCAGAGCGGTGGCCAGCACCAGGCTGTTGTCCAGAAGGGCGGCGCAGCGGCCCTCATTGGCGGTGATCCCCGAAACGCATTTCACAGTCAGCACGTCAACGGCATTTTTTAGGATACGGATGGATTCCAGCAGGTTATAGGCCACCACCGGCTCCATCGCATTGAGTTGCAGCTGCCCTGCTTCCGCGGCCATGGTGACGGTAAGATCATTGCCGATTACCTGGAAGCAAACCTGATTGACAACCTCAGGGATCACCGGGTTCACCTTGCCCGGCATGATCGACGACCCCGCTTGCACCGCGGGCAGATTGATCTCACAAAAACCGGCGCGGGGGCCGGAGGACAACAGCCGCAGGTCGTTGCAGATCTTCGAGAGCTTCACCGAGACCCGTTTCAGGATACCGGAATAGGCGACAAAGGCGCCAAGGTCAGAAGATGCCTCGATCAAGTTGCCTGCCTGCTTCAGTTCAAATCCGGAAAGATGCGAAAGGTATTGCAGCGCCAGCGGGGCATAGCCGGGTTCTGCGTTTACCCCGGTGCCGATGGCAGTGCCGCCAAGGTTCACTTCGGTCAGCAGTTGGCTGATGTCGCGCAGCCGGTCGATGTCCTCGCCAACGGTGGCGGCAAAGGAGGCGAATTCCATGCCCAATGACATCGGTACAGCGTCCTGCAACTGGGTGCGGCCGACCTTGGCGATGCAGCAAAAGGCCTCTGCTCGCTCGCCGAATGCCTGCTGCAGCCGGTGCAGCGCCTTGCACAGCGGTCCGGTGCTGGCCAGAACCGCCAGCCGGATCGCTGTCGGGTAGACGTCATTGGTGGACTGGCCATGGTTCACGTCGTCATTCGGATGCAAGTGCGCGTAGTCGCCGGGTAGGTGTCCCATCCTCAGCAGCGCCAGATTGGCAATAACCTCATTGGCGTTCATGTTGGTGGAGGTGCCGGCCCCGCCCTGGATCATGTCGACGCAGAAGTGCCGGTGATGGCGGCCGCGCGCAATCTCATTGCATGCGTCCACAATCACCTTTGCTTTGTCCGGCACCAAGCCGCCGGTTTCCGCGTTTGCACTGGCTGCCGCGGATTTTACCATCGCCAGCGCTCGCACCAGCGCCGGGAAATGCGACAGCGGCACCCCAGTGATTGGGAAGTTTTGCCGGGCCCGTTCTGTCTGGATGCCATGTAGGCAATCTGCGGGCAGCTTCATTTGGCCGATGGAGTCCCATTCCGTGCGCGTATTATGCATTGACGTCTGTCCTGCCGCTGGAAGTATTTTCCAAGGCCATAGCCAGATCCGCAGGCGAGCCGAAGATGCAGTTTCCGTTGCAAGGCTTAGGGTCAGGCGAAGCAGGTGATCAACTCTCCAGTGTATGCTCTAAGGCATTGTTTTGGAGTGACTTTCAAAGATTAGGTAAAGGCTAACATTTGCTGAGGGAGTCAATTCTTAAGCAAGCCTCCCGGCCTTCCTATGCTGGATCAAACGACACGCGGCAGAGGGGAGGCGCAAGTGCCCAGCAACAAGACAGATGCGATTGATGTGCGTAACGCGGTCAAACGCTATGGGGACTTCACTGCCCTCAAGCGGATTTCGCTGACCATCAAGGACAATGAATTTTTTACCCTGCTTGGCCCCTCCGGCTGCGGCAAGACTACACTATTGCGGATGATCGCCGGCTTCGAGGATGTGACCGAGGGTGAGATCCTGCTTTATGGCGACGAAATCGAAAAGTTGCCGCCGCATCAGCGGCCGGTGAACACCGTGTTCCAGAACTATGCGCTGTTCCCGCATATGACGATCCTGGACAACGTGGCCTTTGGCCTGGAGATGCGCGGCAAATCCAAAGCCGACGCCCGCAAGCGCGCGGGTGAGATGCTGGAGCTGGTCCAGCTGTCGCAATTCGCTGCACGCAAACCGTCTCAGCTCTCAGGCGGCCAGCAGCAGCGTGTGGCGCTGGCGCGTGCGCTGGCGCCACAGCCAAAAGTCCTGCTGCTGGATGAGCCGCTGTCGGCGCTGGACCTGAAGCTCAGGAAGGCCATGCAGCTGGAGCTGAAGCACCTGCAGCGGGAAACCGGGATCACCTTCATCTTTGTGACCCACGATCAGGAGGAAGCGCTGACCATGTCCGACCGCATCGCGGTGATGTCGGCGGGCGAGATGCAGCAGCTGGGCACGCCGACCGAGATTTACGAACAGCCGCGCAACATGTTCGTGGCGGATTTCATCGGCGAAACCAACTTGTTGGAGGTTTCGGTGGATCAGGTGATGAACGGCCGCGCTACTTGCCACCTGGGCGGCGGCCACGCGCTGACCTGCAATTCGGTGGACGGCATCGGCGAAGGCGCCAAGGTGCATATGTCGGTGCGGCCCGAACGGCTGTTCATGTCCGATGCACCGGTGGAGGCCGAAAGCCTCAAGGGCCGGGTTGCCGAGAACATCTTTGTCGGCACCGACATCAGCACGCTGGTCGATCTGGCCGAGGGGCCGCAATTCATCGTGCGCACTTCCAATTCCGACCGCGGCAACAAGCGGATCTTTGAGCCGGGCAGCGAGATTTTCGTCAACATGGAGCTGGGGGCCGGGCGCCTCCTGATGGACTGATGGCAGCAGGCGCAGCAAGCGGCGGCTCAGCCCGCGCAGACACATACAAGGACGCCCGCGGCTGGCTGCTGCTGCCGTCCTGGGCGGTGCTCGGCATCTTTGTGCTGGGTCCCGTCTGCATGATGCTGATCTATTCCTTCCTGACCAAGGAATTCCGAGGCGGGGTGATCTGGGAACCTTCACTTGCGGCTTACGATCAGTTCTTCTTTGACCGCGGGCTGTTCGGAGATGAGCCGCCCAAGCTCGAGTGGACCTATATCACCATCTTCTGGCGCTCGATCTGGCAGGCCGGGGCGGCGACGCTCCTCAGCCTTCTGATCGGCTTCCCCACCGCCTATTTCATCGCTACGCGGCCGGAAAACGTGCGGCCCGTCTGGGTGTTCCTGATCACCATCCCCTATTGGGTGAATCTGCTGATCCGCACCGTCAGCATGAAATTCCTGCTGCGCGATCAGGGCCCGCTGAATGACTTCCTGATCGGCACCGGGCTGATCGACAGCCCCATTCACATCGTCAACACGAACTTTGCGGTGCAGTTGGGTCTGTTCTACTCCTACCTGCCGTTCATGGTGCTGCCGGTCTATGCGGCGGTGGAACGCTACAACTTCTCGCTCTCTGAGGCGGCGGCGGATCTCTATGCCAGCAAGTGGACCACCCTGCGACGGATCGTGCTGCCTGCGGTGAAACCGGGCGTAGTAGCGGGCTGCATCCTGGTATTCGTTCCCTCGATGGGCTCCTTCCTGGCGCCTGATCTGCTGGGCGGTGCCAAGAACTTCATGATCGGCTCCCTCATCGAGGAGCAGTTCAAGGGCAACGCGGGCAACTGGCCGTTCGGCGCTGCCGCGTCGATGATCCTGCTGACCATGGTCCTGATCATCCTGATGTTCTCCGCCCGCCAGCAGGCCAAAACAGACAAGGCAGGGGGCTGAGCCATGGCGCATGTGAATGACAATATCAAAGCCTACAAGGGTTTCCGCTCCATCACTCTCATGTGTCTGGCGGTCCTTTATGCGCCGCTGGTGATCGTCACCATCTACAGCTTCAACGCCTCCCAATCGATCACCAACTGGGAGGGGATCTCCTTGCGCTGGTACGCCGATGTGTTCACCGGGCCGGAAAGCGAGAAGTTCAAGGTCGCGGCCTTCAACAGCTTCACCATCGCCATCATCGCGGCGACGGCCAGCACAACAATTGCCACCCTGGCGGCAACCGCAATGGTCCGCGGCGGCAACTTCAAGCTGCGCACGGTGTCCTTCGGCCTGATCTCGCTGCCCCTGATGGTGCCGGAGATTGTAACGGCGGTTGCGACGCTGATCTTCTTCAACGCGATCGGCTTCACCCGCGGCTACATGACCATTCTGGTCGCCCATATCGCCTTCTGCATCCCCTTTGCCTACCTGCCGATCTCGGCCCGGATGCAGGGGATCGAGGACAGCTTTGAGCAGGCGGCGATGGACCTTTACGCGACCAAGCGTCAGGCCTTCACCAAGATCCTAATGCCGCTGATGGCGCCGGGCATCATCTCGGGCTTCCTCTTGGCCTTCATCGTCTCGCTCGACGACTTCATCATCACCAACTTCGTCAAGGGTGCAGGCGTTGAGACCCTGCCTACCGCGATCTTCGGCTCCGTCAAACAGGGCATCAAACCCAACATCATGGCGATCTCGACCATGCTGCTGAGCGTCTCAATCGTAATGGTCACCATCAGCTACTTCGTCAGCAAATCCGACAATACAAAATGATCCAACCTGGAGGGAAACACATGAAAAATCTGCTGAAATCCAGCGCCGCAGCTCTTGCTCTGAGTGTTGCTGCCACTGCCGCCGCCGCCGAGGGCAAACTGGTCCTCTACCATTGGTTCGAATACATGCCGCAGGAGGTGCTCGACAAGTTCACCGCCGAGACCGGCATCGAGGTGACTATGGACACCTACGATTCCAATGAATCCATGCTGGCGACGCTGAAGGCGGGCGGTATGGGCACTTATGACCTGGCAGTGCCGGGCGACTATATGGTCAGCATCATGGCGGGCGAGGGGCTTCTGGACACCATTGCCAATGGCGAACTGGCGAACAAAGGCAACATCGCGCCGGAATGGGCCGACCCCAGCTTTGACCCGGGCCGCGCGTCCTCGATCCCCTACCAGTGGGGCTCCACCTCCTTTGCGGTGAACCGCGACGCCTACAGCGGCGACATCCAGACCACTGCCATTCTGTTTGAGCCCCCGGCAGAGCTGTCGGGCAAGATCAACATGCTGGACAGCCAGGGCGAAGTGATGGCGATGGCCTCGCTGCATCTGGGCATTCCGCAATGCTCCACCGACCGCGAGCAGCTGAAAGCGCTGAATGCCATGCTGCAGGACGCCAAGCAGCATTGGGCATCCTTCAACTCGGATACTGCCAAGGAAGTGCTGGTGTCAGGGGATGCGGCTGTCGGACAAATCTACGATGGTTTCGCCGCCAAGGCGCGGGAGGAAGGCGCCAATGTGGAATACGCATATCCGACCCAGGGCTATGTTGCCTGGATGGACAATGTGGTGCTGCTGAAGGACGCGCCGAACCGGGAAAACGCGCTGAAATTCATGGACTTTTTGCTGGAACCTGAAAACATCGCGGCAGTCACCAACTATGCCCAGTACAATGCCGGGGTGACTGGGGTAGCCGGCTTCCTGGATCCTGCACTGGCCGCGCAGCCGGAAAAGAACCCTCATGCGGATGCGGGCGATGGGGTGTTTATCGAGGTCTGCAATCAGGAGGCCCAAGCGGTCTATGACCAGATTTGGACCAACCTTAAGAAGTAAGAACCTTACCTGATTTCCCCAATAGGCAAGCTGTCCCGGGCATCAATTGCCCGGGCTTTTTTGGTTGAAAACTCTGACTGGGGCCGCCAATGACAAATAAGTTCGGCAAAACTTACTCAGCGCTGAAAAGGCGAGTGCAACAAGGAACGCAGATCAGGACCCCTAGCAGCCTTTGGCGCAGACGCAGCGAATACTCACTGTGTCCGGCTCCTTGTGAGTGGCTCGTTCCAGCCTCGCTGCGCGCTGCATCAATGGCGGGTTTCATCGCCGCGACACAGCGCCAGATTTGAGCGCATGAAGCATTTCTTCCGCAGCAAGCGCGCGCAGCAAAAAATCACAATGACCGGGTTGGGCTCTGAGGGTGAGTTCGCTGCTGTCAGGGCAAATGGTCGGTCCAGGCTGCTTCGTCTATCGCTGCGCTGTCAGTGCGCCGCCAGATGAGCGAGGAATATGACATTTTCTGCATCCAGACCGGTATAGCCTGCATGGTTGAGAAGGACATCCACATTGTCGCCCGGTTGGCCGGTACCCCCTTGGCGGGATGCCGGGATGCCAATCACGCGAACTGACCACGCTGATTGCCAGCCTCGGCCTCGCCCTTTTGGACGAGGTTGTTAGGCGTGGAAACGTGCCTCGTCCTCCTCTTTGTCTGGAGGCAAACATGGCACAGAATATCTACGACAATCCCGATTTTTTTTGCTGGCTACAGCCAGCTTCCCCGGCAGGTTCACGGGCTGGAAGGTGCGCCGGAATGACCGGCAATTCGGGCGCTGTTGCCCCGACTGTCAGGCAAGCGCGTGGCGGACCTGGGCTACAGCTTCGGCTGGGCAGCACGGTGGTTCTTCGGTCAGGGGGCTGCTTCAGTTCTTGGGTTTGACCTGTCTCAGAACATGATAGAATGTGCGAGGGCCGACACCGAGGATTCCGCAATCGAATACCGGATTGTTGACTTGGAAACGCTTGAATTGCCCTAGGCGGCATTTGATCTGGTCTACAGCGCTTTGACCTCCCACTACGTGCAAGATTTTGAACGGCTGATCCGCATGATCCATGCGGCGTTGGCGCCTGGCGGGGATCTGGTCTTCACCATCGAGCATCCGATCTTCATGGCAGCCGCCCGCCCCCAGTGGACGCAAGATGAAGACGGCCGAAAGACCTGCCGGTTAACGGCTATTCTCTTGAGGGCGAGCGCCGCACTGACTGGTTTGCCAAGGGCGTGCTGAAGCACCATCGGACCCTGGCGACAATGATCAACACGCTGATCAGCGCGGGGTTCGACCTGCGCCGGGTGGAAGAGTTTGCGTCCACACCTGAACAGACTGCGGAGTTGCCGGACCTGGCCGAAGAACTGGAGCGGCCTATGATGCTGCAGGTTTCGGCGCGCAAAATCTGATCCTATCGCCGCCCAGTCTAATCGCTTGGGCGGCGGACTTTCCAATGACCGGGTTGGGCTCGAACCTGCCGTCCACTGCATGAATCAGTAACGTTAGCTGCCTGCGTAAACAGGACACAGGATGGCGCCTTGGCTGCGTTTGCAACCAAAAACGGCCCGGCTTGGATCAGAAATGCTTGGCAGGGGCAGGCAATTTTTTCTTAAAAACAGTCCGCATCGGGTCAGTTTTGTCTGACGTTTGACACTTAATTGTCGGGCGACACAAAGTTTTGGCATTAGCGACAGAACCTTGCCTTTTTCGTGTCTCCAACATCCCCGCTCGCGCCTCCTGTTCCGCCAGTGGCGAAGCCTTCCCTGATTTTCACTTCGGAAGACCTCGTGTCTTCCGGAGGGCATGCGGACCAATCAAATGAAAATGCCGGGGCAGGGGGGAGCGGGCGCAGCCCGTCGATGCCCTGCCGCGACCCCTGGAACATGCAATCCGCGCGTGCCGCGAGGACTTCTACTGTTTCTTTCTGAAGGCCGCAGTTGCCCAGCTGCCAATCAGCTCAGCCTTGTCCCGCAAAAAGGATCGTCACCCTCCGGGACGGAAACTGGGTAGTGCAAACGACTTGTGTCCGCGGTGAAAAGTGGCTCGGAACGAGACGCTTTCCGCCGCTCCCGGCCGCAGGGAGATTGAGCTATCCAATATCCGTCCAGATGCCGATGCAGTCGGTATCCGGATAGAGCCCGGTCACGAGCTGAAAAGTGCGGGATTTTCTGACCCAAGAATGGGCTCTGAAGACGAGCTCGGCAATGCGGACCTTATGCCTACACGGCAGGGCCTGCTAAACAACAGTCTGCAATGAGGCCTACAAAGCGTATTCAGCACCTGAAACAACGTTTGCGGTACTTTCCTAAACTGGACGTCGGGCAAGTAAATGGCGGTGCCAGACGAACTGTTTGCACGCATAAAGTTGAATGCCGCCCTGGGCCGAATTACCTGCACCGGGCTGAATACCGTCCGGTGCAGGCTGCGGTTCAGGCGAAGCTGACGCCATTCAGGTTCATTGGCAGCGCCGTCACCCGCGGGCCGTTGACTGCAATGGCATTGGCCAGCGCCGGCGCCGAGGGAGGCGTGCCGGGCTCACCGACCCCCGTGGGCATCTCTGCAGAGGGCACGATATGCACTTCGATGGCGCCGATGTCGCCGATCCGAAGCGGCTCATAGTCGGGGAAGTTGAACTGGTCCACTTCGCCCCCGGTCAGAGTGATCACGTTGCGCATCGCGTGGCCTAGGCCATAGCCGATACCGCCCTCCATCTGCGCTTTGATCACATCCGGGTTGACCGCGATGCCGCAATCCACCGCGCAGGTGACCTTCTCGATCTTCACGCCGCCATCGGCATTGCCGGAGATCTCTACCAGCTCGGCCACATAGCTGCCAAAGCTCTTGTGGACGGCGATGCCCTGGCTGCGGCCCTCCGGCGCGCTGCCCCAGCCGCCTTTGTCGGCGGCCAATATCAATACCCCCGCCAGCCGCTGCTGGTCGTCGCCGCCGCCCTCCAGCAGGGTGAGGCGGAAATCCACGGGATCGCGGCCTGCAGCGCGGGCGGCCTCGTCCATCATCACCTCCATCACATAGGCCGTGTGGGTGTGCCCGACCGAGCGCCACCACAGGACGGAAGTTGCCTTGGCCACGTCGGTGAGCCCGGTGAACTGCCCCGGGATCCTGTAGGGGGTGTCTGCCACGCCCTCGACCGAGCTGTGATCGACGCCGCCGTGCACCATCATGCTCTCAAACGCGGTGCCCTTGAGGATCGACTGCGCGGCGATGCGGTGGTCCCAGCCGGTGATATTGCCCGCCGCGTCCAGACCCACCCGCACACGGTGCGCCACCGCGGGGCGGTAATAGCCGCCGGTGATGTCATCCTCGCGCGACCAGACCAGTTTCACCGGGCGGGTGCGGTCAGTCAGGGCAAAGGCCAGCGCCGCCTCCACCTGGTAATCCGCCGTCGGCGTGGCGCGGCGGCCGAAGGAGCCGCCGGCAAACATCGTGTTGATGCGGACCTTCTCCATCGGCAGCTGGAAGATCTGCGCCAGCGCCATGTGCGGGCCGGTGGGGAACTGGCAGCCGTCGTGCAGGGTGACGCCGCCGTCCGCGTCGGCCTCGATGGTGCAGGTGAGCGGTTCCATCGGCGCATGCGCCAGCAGCGGGAAGTAGAAAGTCTGCTCGACCACCTGTGCCGCCCCTTCGATCTGCTCTGTGGTGGCGGCGTGGTCGGCGCCGGTCACGTTATACTCCGGCTCCGCGTTTACCGCGGCCAGCAGCTCCTCGCGGATCTGGTCCGAGCTGCGGCTTTCGGCGTTTGAGAAATCCCAGTCCACCGTGATCGCATCGCGGGCCTGGAACGCGGCCCAAGTGTCCTCGGCATAGACCGCGACGCCCGCCTGGTTGGGCAGCACGGCGGCGCGGATGTAGCCTTTGACCGCCTTGGCGCCGGCATCGTCAAACCCGCTGGCCAGCCCGCCCATCCGCGGGGTGCGGATGATGACGGCAACCATCTGGTTCGGCAGATGCAGGTCCATCGCATACATTGCGGTGCCGTTGGTCTTGGGCAGGGAGTCCTTGCGTTTGACCGAGGCGTTGCCGATCAGGCGGAATTCGCTGGGGTCCTTCAGCCGCGGCTCTGCCGGGGCTTCCATCTGGGCGGTGGCAGCGACAAACTCTGCCAGCGGCGCCTCTTGGCCTGCGCCCTTGATGACGCCGTCCTCAAGAGTCAGCTCTGTGGCGTCTGCGCCCCATGCCTCAGCCGCGGCCTTGATGAGCATCTCGCGCGCGGCGGCCCCGGCCTGGCGGTACTGCATAAAGGAATTGGCCATCGCGGTGGAGCCGCCGGTGCCCTGCATCTGGCCGAACGCCAGGTTGGCATAGCGCGAGGGGTCGGAGGGCGCGAATTCGTACTGGATGTCCTCCATCGAAACACCCAGCTCCTCGGCGATCAGCGTGGTGAGGCCGGTGGCCGGGCCCTGCCCCTTCTCGAAGTGCTTGACGATGGCAGTGACGGTGCCGTCTGCATCGATCTTCACAAACGGGTTCAGCTGCGCCGGTGCGGCGCCCGCCGCCAAAGCGCCGTCTGGACGGACGCCGACATAAAGGACCGCAGCAGCGGCAGCAGCGGATTCCAGGAAGCCGCGGCGGGAGGTATTGAGGGTCATTTCAGGCCTCCATCATTTCAGATGCGCGCTGGATCGCGGCGCGGATGCGCTGGTAGGTGGCGCAGCGGCAGGCGTTGCTGTTCATGTAATCGTCGATCTCTTCCACCGTAGGCTTGGGGTTTTCGCTCAGCAGCCCCACAGCGGACATGATCTGGCCGGACTGGCAGTAGCCGCACTGCACCACGTCCAGCTCCACCCAGGCGTCCTGCACGGCTTTGGACACCTTGGAGTCCAGCCCTTCGATGGTGGTGATCTCGGCGCCTTCGGCGTCCTCGACATAGGTCTGGCAGGAGCGCACCGGCTGACCGTCCAGATGCACGGTGCAGGCGCCGCAGGCGGCGACGCCGCAGCCGAATTTGGTGCCGGTCAGCTTCAGTTCATCCCGGATCACCCACAACAGCGGGGTTCCGGGCTCGGCCTCGACCTGATGCGTCTGGCCGTTGAGTTTCAGTGATAGTGCCATGGCTATGGGGCCTCCCCTTGGCTGGAATTTCTGGTTCAGGATTTTTCGAAGTCTGCAAAGGCACCGGCATAGTCGGGATGCCAGCGCGACAAGGCCGGGCGGTTCTCCAGGATATCGCCCAGGGCCCAGGCAACTCGGCGCCGGTCGCGGGCCGACGTCACGTCGTTGTCCGGGCAAAGAATGTAGAAATCGCCCGCTGCCATGCGGGTCAGCAGGTGATCCACGGTCTGCTCCGAGGTCCAGGCAGAGGCGGGTTTCTCCAGAATGTGGCGGGCGATCATGCCGGTATAGGTGAAGCCGGGGACAAACAGATGCGCGGTGATGGGCGCCCCGGACTGCCGCAGGTCATGGGTCAGCATCTCTGTCAGCACCTTCACGCCGGCCTTGGAGACATTGTAGCCCGGGTTGCCCGGCGGCGTGGTGATGCCCTGTTTCGAGCCGGTGTTGATGACAACCGCCGGGCGTGCGGCGGCGATCATCCGCGGCAAAAAGGTCTGCACGCCGTTCAGCACTCCGAACAGGTTCACCTCGATCATCGCGCGCCAGGCCTCGGGTTCTTCCCAGCTGCCGGAGGGGCGGCCGATGCCTGCGTTGTTCATCAGCACCGCCACCTCACCCGCGGCGAAGGCAGCATCCGCCAGGGCCTGAACGGCCCTTGCGTCGCTGACATCGGTGGGAACGGCCAGAACCTGCGCACCCGACCGAACCTGGCTGCGCAGCTTCTCAGCCGCCTGATCCAGCGCCTCGCCCGGCAGATCGGCCAGAGCCACGTCCAGCCCGGCCCGGGCAAAGCGTTCCGCGGCGGCAAAGCCAACCCCGCTGGCGCCGCCGGTCACAACCGCTAGGCCGCCTGCTGCAAGTGCGTCTTTATACATGGATGTGTCCTCCCAGAAATGCCGTGCTGCCGGTCAACTGCCGGGATTTGGCTATGCTGCTGGACCTTAACCTAGTGCCCGCCGGGCCGGTTCCTGTGCCCGATCCTCCGGATGATCTGCCTGATCCTCCGGGATGCCGGGATTTGCAGTTCTTCCCCTGCCCCTGCCCGCCTATAGTCTGATCAAAGAGGAGGAGCGCCGATGGTACCGCAGGACCTGATTTCCGATGTTGCGGCATTTGTCCGGGAGCAAGGCGCGCTGGACACCGGCTGCGAAACCGGCGTGGGCGGGCTTTTTGCCTTTTGCAGCGAGAAGCGCACTGAATTTCAGGCGATGATCTATGAGCCGGTGATGTGCCTGGTCCTGCAAGGCGCCAAGGAGGCGCACCTGGAGGACCGCACGGTCCGCTACGGCACAGGCAAATCGCTGATCGTCAGCCATGCCTTGCCGGTGTCGGCCGGGGTGATCGATGCTTCGCAGTACAAACCCTATGTCTCGCTGGCGTTGCAGCTGGATCTGGCGATGGTGCGCAGCCTCTATGACGAGATCGGCACTTTGCCGGATGCACGGCGGACCTCTCATTCGATGAGCGTAGCGGACGGCGATGCCGCTTTGTTCGATGCCGTCGGGCGGCTGTTCCGGCTGGCGCAGGACCCGGTGGAGGTACAGGCGCTGGCGCCCCTGGTGCTGAAGGAGATCCATTTCCGCCTGCTGCGCGCCCAGCACGGCGGGATGCTGCGCCAATTGCTGCTGCACGAAAGTCCGGCAAGCCGGATCACCAAGGCGATTGCCCTGATCCGTGAACAGTACAAGTCCCCGCTGCCGGTGGCAGATCTGGCCGCGGAGGCAGGCATGAGCCAATCCACGTTTCACGAGCATTTCAAGGCGCTGACTTCCACCACGCCGCTGCAATACCAAAAGGAGCTGCGGCTGATGGAGGCGCGCCGCCTGCTGCTGGGTGGCGGCAAGTCGGTGGCTTCGGCGGCCTATGATGTCGGTTATGAAAGTCCGACTCAGTTCAGCCGTGAATATGTGCGGAAATTCGGGGTTCCACCGCGACACGAGAAATTGCCTTCCATACCGGCAGCCGACTAGAGCTCTCCGGGAATGCCTCATTGGCATACTGAAAATGACATCGGCTTCTTCCATGTCCGAGCCGCCGGGATTTTCAGACTAGAGTGTTTTCGGTCATCTTGAATGGCTGGTTTGGGGAGGCAGCTCTGCTGTGACAGTAACCCCTTTCAACGGCAGGTATGGGCCGATACAGTGCAATCAGCAGATGGAGGGGCGGCAAAACGCTGCCCCTCCTGTCATTTCACCTCTTTGAATTGTCTCCCTTCAAAGGTCCAGCGCGGCTCACCACGTTGAAGCTGTCCGTGGAGCGCCCAGGTTTCGTCCTGGCGGGCAGCGTCGGCTTCTGCTTTTTCGGCAGCAGCTAGCGCGGCAAGCCGTTCCATCGCCAGACGGCGGTTCTGGTGCTGCGAGCGGGTGTCGCGCACGACGACGGCGTAGACTTGCCCATCGGCGCTGGTCCAGCGCGCCCTGATCGCGCTCGACGTTTTGTTCTGGTGCTGGCCGCCAGGGCCTCCCGCGCGAATGGCCTGCATTTCAACGGATGCCGGATCAATCCGCACCGCGTCAGTGGCCGCAGGCAGACGGAAAATCTGCACAAACCAGTTCTTCCGTTTGTGCCTGGGGCGCAGCTCGCTCTGGCACCGCCAAAGGACGGTACCTTCGACAGCGCACGCCAATTCTGCAGCGCGAGCGCCGCTCAGGATCACCACCGCTGAGGCGGGGCCGTGCGTGGCGTCCCTTGTCGCGACATCGAGTTCGACACCGTATTGCGTGGCCTTTGCTCCCAGCCAGGACAACAGATGGCCCACAGCCTGACGGCATTCACCCGGACCATTGCCGCTGGACAAGAGAAGGGCTTCCCTGCTGCTCATGCCGCACCTCTCGTCGTCTTGTAGGTGACAAGCGGCAGAAGACGCGCGACCGCGTTTGCGATCCCAAAGTCCGCCAGGTTCTGCAGTACCTGTTCCGGGTCTTTGTAGGCCTGGCCGGCTTCTTCCAGCAGAAGATCGCGGTCCCCGCAAATGACGCGCCCGCCGAAACGGGTGCGGGTCAGGGCTGCCAGATCCGAACGGGTCTTGCGGATCCGTCCATGCATGGAGGACCGGTCATACTTCCTGCCTGCCCCATGAGAGACGGAGCCAAGCGCCCCGGGTACGGCATCCGGCACCTCCAGGAGGTAGCTTGGCGCTTCGCGCGATCCCGCGAGCGGGACGAGGCCGCCCTCCGGGCAAGCCGCCCCTTTGCGGTGCAGCCAGCCATCTGAACGCGGCACGGCATGATTATGCACCGTGTCGCAGATCAGCCGGGCCTCACTGCCAAGCGCTTCAGACGCGGAAGAGGCAATCAGCGCCCGGTTCACGCGCGCCCAGCGGGTAGCCGCATCATGAAGGGCGAGATAGCGCGCCGCCGCATCGCTTCCCGCCGCGAAGCCCTGTTTCCAGCTGTCGTCCAGCCCCTGAAAAATCCCGGCGCCGCGCCCGCGCGAACCGGAATGCACCAGCAGGCACAGATCATCTTTTTGCAGGTCAGTACGGGTGTGATCCATGACTTCGCCGACCACCTGCACTTCGCAGAAATGGTTGCCGCCGCCGATGGTGCCGAGTGCCTCTGGACCGATCAGTCCCGTCAGGCCAGCTGCATCCAGTGCTGCAAGCGCCTGATGAAGATCAGCCCCGTCTTCCAGTACAGCCAGCCGCCGGGCGGCCTTGTCGAGTTTGAGCCGGCGCCGAGGCAGATCGAGGCGAAACAAAGCCATACCGCAGCCGATATCCGGCCCGACAAGCTGGGGCCAGATCCGGTCGGCCAGAAAAGCTGCACCAACGGGGCCGAAGCGGCCTGGATGCAGATCCGGAAATCCGGCGACGGCCGTCATGCCCGGCCAGCCAGCCACCTGTTCAAGTTGCTCTTCTGCACGCCCGTCGATCCAGGCCGCACGATTGTAGAATTTGGAGATACGGGCGCACGCGGCGCTCCGTTCCCCGGAAATGGGATTGCCCATCGTTCATCTTTCCATAGCAATAGAAGCGGCCCGAGAGGGTCGCGGATGGATCGGCACGATGTTGGGAAACCCCGAATTGGGGATCAGAACCGCGTCAGATCCTGCGGAAGGGAAATGTTGATGGTTACGGTCATGGCTTACCCTCCTGTCTGTTGCGGATGAAAAGTTGGGAATGGATAAGCCGCAGATGCCGCTCCCGGAAGTCCTTGATCTCAAAATCTGGGACGGTGATGCAATCACGCGACAGGGAGGCTTACCCAAGATGTGACGGCAGATGGCTGTTTGCCTCTTACCCGGTGCCTGCAAGCCGACAATGAAACGTGGTTGATGCTGCACCATGCTTTAATGGCCGTTTTGGTGAAGCTGCGCTGCGGCGGTGAGAGATAATGCGAAATGAGGCTATGGGCTGACTGAGCCAGTAAGGTGCTAGCCGCACCAATCGTCCACTGAAAGACCCTGGCTGATCGTTTCGTCCCTTTAAGGTGGATAGGGAAGCTCCTGTAACCGCTTTTGGTGAGCCAAAGTGCTGAAAGGCGGGCGTGAGTGTCAATTGGACCAATGTCTCTCACGCCCGCCCGCGGTATTTATTTCGCCAGGTTATTGATGCGTCCGTGTCTTTTGCGGGTCGTAGACCGGGCTGACAACCACTGTTGCGGCGGTTTGAAGAGTCTCGCCTTTAAGCCACAGAACCGTTCCAGCGGCGATCCCAGGACGGACATGTGCCAGCGCCAGCGATTTGCCCATCCGGTGAGAAAAGCAGGGGCTGTTGATCACACCGATCTCATCACCATCCAGCAGCAAGGTCTCTCCGCCCTCCACTATGTCAGAATGGTCAATGTCGACGCAGACATTGGAAATCTTCTCGCGGCCCTTCAACGCCATCACCGCCTCTTTGCCGCGGAAATCGCTCTTCGTGGTGCTGACTGTGAAACCCAGGCCGACTTCCCAAGGAGTGTGGGCCTCGGTCATGTCATAGCCGTAGAACAGAAGCCCTGCTTCAATCCGTACCTTGTCAAGCGCGGTGAAAGAGCAAGGCATGACACCCGCCTCTGCCAGCTTGTCCCAGATACCGGTGATCACCGCGGCGCTGGCAAAGATCTCATAGCCGCGTTCGCCCGAATATCCGGTGCGCGAGATCCGGCAGGGGTGACCAAACAGGACAGCAGGCGCGTGTTCAAAATAGCCCAGCCCGGCAAGATCGATGTCGCAATGGGTGTTCAGGATATCCAGCGAGGCCGGACCCTGGACCGAGATATCATGCAGGTCGTCGGTGAACTCCAGCCAGACGTCACGGCCCTCTGCCGAGGCTTCCAGCAGCGCCATAGTGTCGCCCGAGCCATGCACGATCATCCATTCATCGCCGCCGTTGTTTGAGACAATGGCGTCGTCGGCAATACCGCCCGCTTCGGTCAAAACGCAGAGGTAGGCCGATTTGCCCGGCGCCAGTTTGGACAGGTCGCGGGTGGTCAGGTGATTCAGCACCGCCTGCGCATCCTTGCCGCGGACAAAGACCTTCTTCAGCGGCGACATGTCGAACATGCCGACGCGCTCCCGCACCGCGTCGTGTTCGTCATTCGGGTCGGTGCTGTAGGTCCAGGCCGTGCCCATGCCGTTCCAGTCCTCCAGCCCCGATCCGAGGGCAATGTGGCGGGAAGCAAGCGCCGAGGTGCGGCTCAATTCTTCGGTCATGTTTCAGTGTCCTTTCTCAATACCATTCGTCGGGCATGTCGGCTTTGCGCCCCGCCACGAAGTCGTTCAGGGCTGTGCGGATGGCTGCTGGCATTTCCGGCGGCTGATACTCCGTCAGCATCTGCCGCCAGCGGGCGGCAGCGCGCTGGTCAGCGGTCTGGCGGCCATTCTCGCTCCATTTTTCGAAGGGGCCGCCTTCGGGCACCTGCGGTTCAAAATTGGCGGTGGTGTAATGGCGCAGGGTGTGGCTGGTAGACAGGAAGTTCTCGCCCGGACCCGCCTCGGCGTAGGCATCACGGCCGAAGGCCTCGCCGTCCGTGCCGAACCCCTGCAGCATCTTCAACATCGCGCCGCAATGGTCGAGGTCCATCACGAATTTCTCGTAGGACATCACCAGACCGCCCTCGAGCCAGCCCGCCGCGTGCCAGACCTGATGCCCGCCGGACAGGAGAGTTGCCCACATCGCACCGGCGCTGTCCTGCATCGCCTGGCCGTCGGCGGTGTTGGAGGCAGTGACCTGACCGCCGCCGGAACGCACCGGCACCCCCAGTCTGCGGCCCAGCTGGCTCAGCGCCATGGTGGTCAGGTTCGCCTCCGGTGAGCCAAAGGTCAGCGCCCCGGTGCGCAGGTTCATGGAAGAATGAAAGCTGCCGAAGACGACCGGGCAACCGGGGCGCACCAGCTGGCTGAGGGCAATGCCCGCCATCGCCTCGGCCAGTGTCTGGGCGGCAACCGCCGCCGGTGAGAGCGGCCCCATGGCGCCAGCAAAGATGGCGGGCGAGATGCAGACGCATTGGTTGGCCGCCGCATAGATACGCAGGGAGGCGGACATCACCCCGTCATAGATCAGTGGTGAATTGACGTTGATATTGGCCTGCATCACCGCGTTTCGGTCCAGGAACTCCGAACCGAAGGCCAGCCGGGCCATTTCTATACTGTCCTTTGCGCCCTGCGCGGATGTCACGCTGCCCATGAAGGGTTTGTCCGACAGGGTGAGATGGGCCAGCATCATGTCCAGATGCCGCTTGTTTACCGGCACATCAGTCGGTTCAACCACGGTGCCGCCGGTATGGTGCAGAGCAGGCGACATATGCGAAAGTTTGACGAAGTTTTCGAAATCCTTCAGCGCGGCATAGCGGCGGCCTTGCTCTAGGTCGGTAACAAAGGGCGAGCCGTAGCCGGGCATCAGCACCAAGCTGTCGCCACCCAAGGTCACCGTGCGGGCGGGATCACGTCCATGCAGCTGGAATTCGGCGGGAGCGGTTTTGCATAGCTGGCGCACATGGCCCTGTTCGAAGCGGACCCGGACACCGTCAACGCGCGCTCCGGCAGCGGCAAACAGCGCAAGTGCCGTACCATCGCCGCGGAATTCGACGCCGATATGTTCCAAAATCCAGTCCGCCTGGGCTTCAATGCGCCGGAGTGCGGTCTCGTCCAGCAAATCATATACAGGGATTTGGCGGCGCCTATACATGGGTGCCGCCTGGGGCGCGTTGTGCCTGGTCAGCCGCCCCCGGCGCGACTTGCCGCGCTGGGTGATATGTGTGTTGGCGTTCATATTTCCCAACGCTGTGACTCCTGAGAAATGTTCCGCGGTCCATATTTTAGGAATCTGGCCGGCCAACAATCGATTTTTTTTGCTCTACGTGTTCAGGAAATTTATACGCCTTTGTTATGTCCATAGAATTCCGCCATCACGACAGCCTGCGCCTGTTTGCTGAGATCGCCCGTTACCGCAGTTTTTCAGATGCGGCTGGGGCGCTGAACATGACCAAGGGCGCCGTCAGTTATCAGGTGAAAACGCTGGAGGATGATCTGGGGTTTGCGCTGTTTCAGCGCAATGCCCGCGGGGTTGAGATGACGCCGGACGGGCTCAAGCTGCTGGCTGCCTGCCAAAGCCTCTATGAAGAGATCGAAGCCGAAATCCTGGCCCTCAAGGGGCTCTCCGCCAGAACCTTGACGGTGGGTGTCTCCACCTATTTCGCCGCCCGCTGGTTGTCGCCGCGGCTGATGTCCTTCATGCAGGCGCATCCGGATATCCAGCTCCGGCTGCAACCGATGATCCGGCTTTTCGATCTGGAAGCCCAAGGTGTTGATATCGCAATCCGTTGGGGAAACGGGCAATGGGAGGATGGCGACGTTACGCCGTTCCTGCCGTGCCCGGCTTTTCCCGCAGGCAACGCTGCAGCAGTAGAAACAGTGAAGCGGCTTGGCTGGGAACAAGCGGTTTCAACCTTTACGCTGTTGCGTGATCATGATGACAGCGATGCCTGGACAGACTGGCTGAATGCCGCAGGCTTGCCGCACCGGACGCGGCGGGACACACTGATCATCCCTGACCCCAATGTGCGGGTCCAGGCGGTTGTTGATGGTCAGGGGGTCGCCCTGATGGACACGCTGATCGAGCAGGAGCTGGAAGAGGAGAAGCTGTTCCGCCTGTCACCACATGTGCTACAGGACTACGGCTACTTTCTGGTGCGTCCGCGCAAAGCTGCTTCCCAAGACTGCGCCGCAGCGTTTTCAAGATGGTTGCAAACCCAATAGGTTGGCAAATCTTGCTGAATTTCTTCTTTGAACTTTTGTGCGAACAGGCTTGTTCCCCTGTCCGTCGTCAGAGATTT
>NZ_JWLE01000021.1:0-120056 GCF_000813785.1 Leisingera sp. ANG-DT | reverse complement strand
GTGCCAGGGGCAGCCCGCGCGCAGGCATCCGCCCGGTCCAGTTCGGCACTGCGGTAAACAGGAAACCCGCCACAACCGCGGCGCCGTACCCGAAGATCATCTCGTGAATGTGCCAGTCTGTTGGCAGCATCGCGCCGCTGTATTCCAGATCGCCGCGCCAGATCAGCAGCCAGGCGGGGATCGCCAGCACGGCAAAAACGCAGGCCCCCAGAAAGAATGGCCGGAATCCGAAGGAAAAGAGAACAGGTCCGGTATAGTTGGTTCGCGCAGCCATGACGGCCTCCTTGCGTCCGGTCAAAGACAGGCGGGCGGCACTGGGCAGGGGCCGCCCCCCGGGTCAGCGCCAGGGGCGCAAACTTTTGCCGGACCCCCCGGGTCAGCCCCCGCAGGCAGGGGGGGGGGGGGGNNCCTTGCGCCCGGAAAAAGACGGGGGGGCGGCCCTGGTCGGGTGCCGCCCGCCGGTTCAGCGCAAGGGACGCAATCTTTCGCCGAACCCCGTGGATCAGCTCCGGCAGGCAGGGGGGAGGGAGGCTCCCTCAAAACCGGTTTCCCGTTTTTCCCGCACGGTTGTTTCCTCTGCGGCCACTATGCGATAACGGCGGAGTGACCACTTTGTCCTTCAGCAAACTTGCGGTGCATTCTTGTCCAAGCTCGACGAAAGCCTCCTCTCCGGGCTGCCGCCCTTCAGCCTCTTGGAGCGCAGCCAGATCCGCGAAATCCTCGATCAGGCGCTGCCCAAGCGGTATGATGAGGGGGCGGAGATCTTTCATGAGGGCCATGACGCCGAGAGGTTTCACCTGCTTCTGGATGGCTACATCCGGGTGGTGAAGACCACCGAAGGCGGCGAGCAGATCATCGCGCTGCATATTTCGCCGGGCCAGCTGTTCGGTATTGCTCCGGCGCTGAACCGCGACACCTATCCGGCGACCGCGGTGGCGGCCTCGGAATCGCTGGCGCTGTCGTGGCCGGTGCGGCTGTGGGCGGAATTCACCGCCAAGTATCAAGGTTTTGCTACTGAGAGCTACAGCACTTTGGGGCAGCGGCTGGGGGAGATGCAGACGCGGATAACCGAGCTGGCGACGCAAGCCGTGGAGCAGCGGGTGGCGGCAGCGCTGTTGCGAATGGTGAACCAGTCGGGCCGCAAGGTGGAGGAGGGGATCGAGATAGCCTTCCCGGTGACCCGCCGCAATATCTCAGAGATGACCGGCACTACGCTGCACACGGTCAGCCGTCTGCTGTCGGCCTGGGAGAAGGAGGGCATTGTGCACTCCACCCGCAAGCATATCGTGGTCACGGCCCCGCACAGGCTGGTGCTCCTGAGCGGGGCGCAGGGGTAGTATCTCCCGCCGCGGCGGCGAATGATGAGGTCAGAAGTTATCCCAACCCTGGGCCATCGGCAGATCTTCCTGTCCAGGCCGTGTGTCCGTGAAGGAAGCTGGCGGTGCGGATTTGCGGGCCGTTGCTGCCGGTTCCGGTCCCTCGCTGCCATCTTTGAACTTGGACACCTCCTGGGTGAGATGGCAGGCGTCATTGGTCAGCATCTGACTCGCCGCTGAGGTCTGTTCGACCATCGCCGCGTTTTGCTGGGTGACCTGATCGAGCTGCGCAACCCCCTGATTGATCTCAATCAGTGCCGTCGACTGCTCGGAAGCGCCGGTTGCGATATCCTGGATATGCTCTGAGATTGTGGCGACGCTCTTGATGATCTGCTGCAGTTCTTCGCCGGACTTGCCAACAAGATCGACGCCTGCCGCGACCTGCCGGTTGCTTTCACCGATCAGCTGCTTGATTTCGCCGGCAGCGTCCGCGGAGCGCTGGGCAAGCGCGCGGACCTCGGAAGCAACAACCGCGAACCCGCGTCCGGCTTCACCGGCCCGGGCGGCTTCAACGCCGGCGTTCAGCGCCAGAAGGTTGGTCTGGAACGCGATGTCGTCAATCACTCCAATGATTTTGGAGATCTGTTCAGAAGAATTTTCAATCTGCGCCATCGCGTCAATTGCGCTGCTCACGACCTCGCCGCTGCGTTCTGCCGATGTTTTGGCTTCTGTTACGATGCCGTCCACTTTCTGGGCGCCTTCGGCAGAAGCTTTTACAGTTGCTGACAGCTGTTCAATGGCCGCAGCCGTTTCCTCCAGGGTGGCGGCCTGGCTTTCAGTCCGCTGGGACAGGTCGCCGGCTGACTGCGAAATTTCCTGGGCGGTGCGGCCAACTGCGGAGGACACTTGCTTGACCGTCCTCACAGAAGAGCTGAGCTGCTCAAGCGAGTGATTGAACGTCTTGCCCAGGGCGCCGACATCCGGAAGGTCGGAAACCGCGACCCGGTGGGTCAGGTTGCCGCCGCTGAGTTCCTCAAGGCCTTCTCCGATCTCATCAAGCGCGCGGCGCCGCGCGGTGATGTCGGAGGCAACTTTCACCACCCTCACCACCTTGCCGTTTTCATCTTCCACCGGGGCATAGGTCGCCTGGATCCAGATTGTTTCACCGGCCTTCGTCACTCGCGGAAACTGGTCCGAGAACACTTTGCCGCTGGCAAGATCCGACCAGAAGGTTTTGTAGTCATTGGATGCGACCAGTTCCGGTGCGACAAACATGGAATGGTGTTTTCCCTGGATCTCCTCCAGGCCATAACCCAATGCGCTCAGAAAGTTCTGGTTCGCGGTGATGATCGTGCCATCAGGGTGGAATTGAATGGTCGCCTGCGTGCGGTCAACCATTCCGGCGATGATGGCAGAGGTGTCGTCCTTCTCAGTCGTATTCGACTTTTTCCTCATAAAAAACACTAGCTGTACTCCAAGGATTGCTGGGCCTCACTCCTCTGGATCACCAGTCATATCGTAAAAACAGAATAAAAAAGTTAATGCGCCTTTGGCGCCTTCTGAGCAGGACGAGACATGAGTGCTTCAAGTCTTTCCAGGCAGTGAACCTGCCCAATCATACGGCACTGAAAGTACAAGCTCAGGTGTAAAGACAGTCAGCAGCGGGCGGATGCTTCGCGACCTGCAATCCAGCCCCGGCTAGTCTCAAACTAACGCGGCCCCCCGCAACTCCTCCCTGAATGCCATCTCCTCCAGCCCGTATTCCTCGCAGGCATCGATCAGCGTGTGGAACGGTGCGATCGGGCAGCCGGGGCAAAGCATCTGACGGTTCATGAACTCGCCCGCGCAGGCGGGCCAGTGGTGGAATAGTTCTGACAAAGGCAAGTCGGGATCGTCGAAATCGGGGCGGCGCATGGGCATCCTCCTTTTCCTGCATCTTGCGTGCAGCAATGGGGCTGGTCTTTGCGCTTCGACAATATTCGCGGCGGTGCGCGGGTTTAGGCAGAACCCATCCGCAACTGTACTCAGGACCGCGATATGTCAGAGATACTTACCAAGTCGCGGGCCAGGAACGTGTTCTACGGGGGCTCCTTGTTCTTCGTTGTCGTGTTCGTGGCCATGACCGCGCACAGCCACCGCTTCATCGTAAACACGTCCACCGCTGGCATGGAGCTGACCGACGAGGTGCGCCAGGGCAAGCATGTGTGGGAGCGCCACTCCTGCATCAACTGCCACACGCTGCACGGCGAGGGTGCCTATTTCGCACCCGAAGTGGGCAACGTCATGACCCGCTGGGGCGTGCTGGACGACCCGGAAGGCGCCTATGAAATGCTTGATGGCTGGATGAAGTCGCAGCCCTCCGGCGTCGAGGGCCGCCGCCAGATGCCGTTCTTCGACCTGACGGAAGAAGAGACCAAGGCCTTGTCCGAATTCCTGCGCTGGGCGGATCAGACCGATACCCAGAACTGGCCGCCGAACGACGCGGGCTGAGGGGAGAGAAACAATGAAATATCAATCTCAAAAAGTGGCCTATGCCTATTTCATGGTGGCAATGGGTCTGTTCGCCATTCAGGTTCTGGGCGGTCTGCTGGCCGGCTGGATCTATGTTTGGCCCAACACGCTGAGCGAGCTGTTGCCGTTCAACATCGTGCGGATGCTGCACACCAACGCGCTGATCGTCTGGCTGCTGCTGGGCTTCTTCGGTGCAGCCTATTACCTGGTCCCCGAGGAATCCGAGCGTGAGCTGTTCTCAGTGAAACTCGCCTATATCCAGCTGGCGATTCTGGTGGTCGGTACCCTTGGTGCGGTGGGCTCTTACCTCGTGGGCATCCATGGCGGGCGGGAGTTCCTGGAACAGCCCCTGTGGGTCAAGTTCGGCATCCTGGTTGCGGCGGTGATCTTCCTCGTGAATATCTCCCTGACCGTGCTGGCAGGCCGCAAGACCGCGATCACCAACATCCTGCTGATGGGCCTGTGGCTGCTTTCGCTCCTGTGGATCTTTGCCTTCATCAACCCGGACAACCTGTCGCTTGACAAGATGTACTGGTGGTTTGTTGTCCACCTGTGGGTGGAAGCCACCTGGGAACTGGTGATGGCCGCGATCCTTGGCTACCTGATGCTGAAGCTGACCGGTGTTGACCGCGAGGTGGTGGAGAAATGGCTCTATGTCATCGTGGCGCTGGCTCTGTTCTCCGGTATCCTCGGCACCGGCCACCACTTCTTCTGGATCGGCACCCCCGGTTACTGGCAGTGGATCGGCTCGATTTTCTCGACTCTCGAAGTGATCCCGTTCTTCGCGATGATGAGCTTTGCCTTCGTCATGGTCTGGAAAGGCCGCAAGAACCACCCGAACAAGGCTGCGCTGCTGTGGTCGCTGGGCGCATCTACCGTGGCGTTCTTCGGCGCGGGCGTCTGGGGCTTCCTGCACACGCTGCACGGGGTGAACTACTATACCCACGGCACCCAGATTACCGCCGCCCACGGGCACCTGGCCTTCTACGGCGCCTATGTGGCGATGAACCTGGCGATGTTCACCTATGCGATGCCGCAACTGCGCAACCGCGACCCCTATAACCAAGTGCTGAACATGGCCTCCTTCTGGCTGATGACCGGCGGCATGGCCTTCATGACCTTCGTGCTGACCTTTGCCGGTACCATCCAGACCCACATGCAACGCATTGTCGGTGAGTACTTCATGGACGTGCAGGACCAGCTGGGGCTGTTCTACCTGATGCGCCTCGGTTCCGGTGCTGTGGTGGTCCTGGGTGCGCTGCTGTTCATCTATGCAACTGTGGTGGTCCGCCGCGAAGTCATCAAACCCGGCCCCGCGGCCGTACCGGGAGAGTAAGCCATGAACGCAATGAACATGCCTTCCGTGCCCTTCTACCGTCCCGCAGGCGATGAATGCACCGTCTTCGAGATGGCCCAAGCCAACGGTCTGCCCCTTCTTCTGAAGGGGCCCACCGGCTGCGGCAAGACGCGGTTCGTGGAACATATGGCAGCCCGGCTCGGGCTGCCCCTCCACACCGTTGCCTGCCATGACGACCTGTCGGCTGCCGACCTGATCGGGCGCTACCTGCTGAAGGGCGGGGAAACCGTCTGGGTCGATGGTCCGCTGACCCGCGCGGTGCGCGAGGGCGGCATCTGCTACCTCGATGAGGTGGTCGAAGCCCGCAAGGACGTGGCCGTGGTCTTGCACCCGCTGACCGACGACCGCCGCCGCCTGGTCATCGACCGCACCGGCGAGGAGCTGGCGGCGCCCAAGCCCTTCATGCTGGTGGCCAGCTACAACCCTGGCTACCAGAATATCCTGAAGAAGCTGAAGCCCTCGACCCGGCAGCGCTTCCTGTCGATCGGCTTTGACTTCCCGGAAGCCTCCGCCGAAACTGCGGTCGTCGCTTCCGAGAGCGGGCTGGACGAGGACCGCTCCGCCGCGCTGGTGCGGCTGGCGGGCCATATCCGCAAGCTTTCCGGCATGGACCTGGAGGAAGGTGTCTCCACCCGTCTCCTGATCTACGCCGCCACACTGATTGCCAAAGGTATGGGTGTGGAGCGCGCGGTGGAGGCCGCCATCATCGAACCCCTCAGCGACGAGGCTGATGTGCAGCAGGCGCTGCGCGACCTTGCCGCCAGCGTCTACGGGTGATGCCATGATCCACGCTCTCGACCTTCTGGAACCCGAAGAAACGGTTGGCAACCTGTGGCACGGCATGGCCACACGGATCGGCGCCGCAGAAGATGGGACCGAACACACCGTCCGGTTCGAGGACATGCGCGCCAGCGTGGCGGCCTTGTTCCGGGCGCTGGGCGGAGCCGGGGGCGTGGAGATTCAGGTGGCGCCCGCGGTGCTGTCGGATCACCGTCCGGACCGGCTGCGCCGCATCGGCACCCCGCGCGAGATGGCGCATATGGCCAGTTTCGATGGCGAACGCCTGCGCCTGCCGCCGGAGATGGCTGTTTTTCCCAGCCTGGAATTGAACCGCAAGGCCTATCTGTGGCTGGCTGCAATGGCCGCCTCGATCGAATTGCCTGAGCGCAACGAAGACCGGTATCAGGCCGATCAGCTGGAGATCGCTGCCAATGCCCGCGCCGCGGACAAGGTGTTTGCCGCCTGTCCGGGGCTGCGGTCTGCCTATGGTGCGTTCTGTGCCCATATCGCCGGGATCCGCAAACGCAATGGCCTGCCGCGTTCCGAAGCGCGGATCGAACGGATGGTGCTGGATCAGATTGGCACCGACTGCCGCGTCGCTGAACCCTGCACCTGCATTGCCCCGCGCGGTTACCGGACTTATCAGCCGGTGCCGTTCTGGCTGCGCCTGCCGGTGCCGCAAGCGGGCAGGGGGGCAGCCCCCGCAGCGGATGAGGCGATGAAAACCCCGGGCCTCGCCATCTCCACCCGCAAGACGGCCAAGCGGCAGGATCAGGACCAGACCACCCGCAAAGACAGCTTCATCGTCCACCGGTTCGAATCCATCCTGTCCTGGGCCGAAAGCCTGAACATCAACCGCATGGTGGATGACGACGACAACGAGAACGCACAGAAAGCGGCGGAGGACCAGGACAACCTGACCCTCTCGCAGCATATGAAACGCGCGGCCTCGCGGCTGCGGATCTCGCTGGACCTGTCGCCGCAGGATGCCGAGCATGAACGGCTGGCGGGGCAGTTCACCTATCCGGAATGGAACCACCGGCTGGGCAAGCACATGCCCGCCCATACTTGCGTGCTGGAGGCCGAGGGCATCCCCGCAGACAGCTTCCAGCCCGATCCGCGGCTGGTTAGCCGCGTGCGCCGCCAGTTTGCGCCGCTGCACCCGCGCCGGGTGATGCTGCCGCGGCAGCTGGACGGTGACGAGCTGGACCTGGAAGCGGTGGTCAAATCCCATGTCGATCTGGCCTGCGGCCAGCAAGGCAGCGACCGCGTCTGGCAGGCCAGCCGCCCGATGGCCCGCGACCTGAGCGTGGCGGTGCTGATGGACTGCTCCCGCTCTACCGAGGCGACGGTCGGCGACCGCCCGGTGATCGAAACTGCCCGCGAGTCGCTTGCGGCTCTGGCCAGCGGCATCGCCACCGCGGGCGACCGGCTGGGCATCTGGGGGTTCTCCTCCCTGCGCCGCGACCGGGTGTTCCTGACCCGCGCCAAAGGGTTCGAAGACGTGATGTCAGAAGCGGTCACCGCCCGCATCGGCGGCTTCAAGCCCGGCCACTACACAAGGCTCGGCGCAGCAATCCGCCATTCCTCTGCCCAACTGGCAGAGGAAGGGTCCGAACACCGCCTGCTCTTGGTGCTGACCGATGGAAAGCCAAACGATCTGGACCACTACGAAGGCGTGCATGGCATCGAGGACAGCCGCATGGCGGTGCGAGAGGCGCGCGCCCTGGGCCAATCGGTGCATGGCGTTGTGATCGACGCCGACGGGCAGGACTGGTTTGCCCGCATCTTCGGGCGCGCCGGGTTCACCCTGCTGCCTGACCCTGACCGGCTGCCGCGCGCGCTGCCGGAAATCTATCAATCCCTGACCATGGAGCACTGAGATGAAACGTATCCTCGCTCTGGCCTTGCTGGCCCCGTCCAGCGTATTTGCCACCAGTTTTGAACGGCCGATCCCGCAGCCGCAGACCGAAACAGCGGAGTTCTGGTTTCTGATGGGTTCCATCGCGCTGATCGTCAGCTTGGGGTTCGTCCAATACCTGGTGAGCCGGCGATGACACCGCGGCCCTCCTGGCGGTTGCTGGCAGCGCTTTACCCATTCGGGGCGGGGGCGGCGGCCGTCAACATCTTCTTTGCATCGCTGATTGCCAGCTGGATCGGCTGGCAGGTGCTGACCCCGTATGAGTCAGTGGCTTGGGGACTGCTGCTCGGCTTGCCGGCAACTTACATTTTTGCCCGCCATATCGAGCGGCTGAAGCGGCAGGCCGACGGCAGCTAATCCTTCATGGACGCGTAAAAAGGCCCTGCCGAGCAGGGCCTTGCACCATTTAACATCAGGGGGAACCGCAAGTGGCAAGGCGGCTGGTTTTGAGGGGGGAGCCGCCTTGCCGCGGGGTCAGCCAGCCGCTGCCAGCAGGCCGGCCTCCTCCGCTGCCTTCACCTCAGCCAGATCCGCCTCGCCGTCGGCATTGGCGTCGATGGTCGCAAAGGTTTCCTCTGTCAGGTCGGGAAACGCCGCCTGCAGCTCTTCCAGCGAATAGGTGCCATTGCCGTCGGTATCGGCCTCAGTGATGGAATCCATCGCCGCCAGCGGCGAAGCGGCCAAAGCAGCAAGGGCGGTGGCGGTCAGTGCGAGTTTTTTCATGTGAGACACTCCAACTAATTGTATTGATCTTCCTGAGGCCACGGAATTCCGCGTGCCATGGGCAAGTGCTAGGCCGATGCAGAGCCTGCTTCTATCCTCTCGGTGTAAGATGGCCGTTTCCGGCACCTGTATGCCGGAACTGCCTGATCCGCCCGGCGCTTTGCCGCCCCGGGAACCTCCTGATCCTTTCTCCGCCTAACGCGCTGGCCGTTTCTTGCGGTTATCTGCCAGTTCCAACGGCTGCCGCTATTTCACAAGCCTGCGTGGACAAGCACCGAATGCCATCTAGGTTGCATAGAAGTGTTCTGACGGGCGGGTATTTTGGCTTCAAAGACGGAAATCATAACGGATATTGGTGCACTGGCCGCGCTGCAGCCTGCCTGGGCGGAGCTGCATGCCGCGTCAGACGGCGGTCCGTTTTCGTCAATGGACTGGATTTTGTCCTGGGCCGGGGCCTTTGGCGAGGGGGCGGCACCGCGGATTGGCTGTGTCTGGCGTGATGGCCAGCTGACAGCGGCACTGCCTATGGGCGTGAAACGCGTGCCGCTGTGGCAAGGCGGGCCGCAGGTGCGCAAGCTGATGATGCTGTGCAGCGACCGTGCAGGGTTTCACGACATTCTGGCCGCACCTGGGCAGGAGGCGGATGCTGGTGCGCTTCTGGAGGAAATGCTGGCGGCAAAGGAGTGTGATTTCGCGGATCTGACACCTGTGCGGACAACACCGGCGCTCAGCCGGTTCAGCGAAGCATCTGGCAAGGGCGGTCTGCGCCGCCGTCAGCGTCAAGAGATCCGGGCGGCTGTCTGCCGCCATGATGACGGCCTGGATGCTTGTCTGGCCCGGCGCAGCAGGAAGTTCCGCAGTTCGCTGCGCGCAGGCCACAGGGCGCTGAATCTGCGGGAGCATGAGATGCTGACTGCTGACAGTCCTGGCGACGCTTCCGACCGCATTCTGGATGCTGCACTGAGCCTGTCAGCACGGACCTGGAAAGCCCGGCTCGGCACCGACATCGGCTCCAGCAGGCGCACCCGTGACTTCTTTCAGGAACTTTGGCGGCGGATGTCGGCCAGCGGCACCATGGCTGTGCACCTTCTGACCATCGAGGGCCGTCCGGCCGCCAGCAGCCTGTGTGTGGAGGCTGGTGGCACCTCCTACGGGCTGATCCTGGATTTCGACGAGTCATACAGCAAGATTTCACCCGGACGGATCATGGCCTGGAGGGGGGTCGAGGCTGCTATCGCGCGAGGCTGCAAAAGCTCGAACACGCTGCGCTCAACACCGTTCCTCGACCGTCTGGCGGATGAATTTGAAACCTTCCACCGGCTGCGCGTCTGCCGCCGCTACGGCGTGGCTGACCTGATGCTGACAGCCCAGGATCTTCTGCGCCCGGTTGGAAAAAAAGCGCGCAAGATGAAGCAGCTGCGTACCCGAAAGCGGTCCGCCTTCGTGGGCTGACCAAACTGGTAAAAGGAGGGACCGCATATGGCCCGCCGCACATTCATCACGAGACTGCAGGCCCGCTTGGCGGGGGCAGCCCTATTGGTCTGTCTGGCCGCCATTACCGCAGCTGCGCAAACGCCGGTGCTGGGGCCGGGGGACGAGGTAAATATCTCCGTTCTGAACCGCGAAGACCTCACCCGGGACTACAGGGTCCGCCCCGACGGCAGGCTGTCCCTGCATGTGGTCGGCGAAGTGCCCGCAGCGGGGCAAACACCGGCCGCACTGGAAGCCAGCCTGGAAGCGCTGCTGAGCGAGCGCACCGGCCTGCCGGCCTCAGTTGCCGTCAGCGTGAGCCGCTGGCGCCCGGTTTATGCCCTTGGCGATGTCGTGACACCCGGCGAAGTTGCTTACCGCGAGGGCCTTACGGTCGGGCGCATTCTAGCAGTGTCCGGGGGGTTATTTCCGCGCGAAAGCGAAGCGGCCTCCAGCCAGCTGGATATCCGGATCGCCGATGAACGCTCCAAGATAGCCGTGCGCCAATCCGCCATGGTGGACCTGCATGCGCAGCGGTTGCGGCTGCTGGCCGAAAGCTCTGGTGTGGTGTCCCTGGAGCCGGACGCCGCCTTCTCTGCCCTGGCCGGGCCGGAAGCGGATTCTCTGATTGCTGAGCAGATTGCGATCCTGCGGGCCCGGGCGGAACGCGACCAGGTGCGGGCGGCTTCTGTCCAGACCCAGGCGGACCTGGCCGCCCAGGAAGCGAGCGCCTTGTCCAGCCAGCAGACGATCCTGCGCGAGCAGATCGAAGCCAGTGCCAAAGCCCTGAAAGATCTGGAAAGCCTGCTTGACCGCGGGTTGACCAGCACCGAGCGGGTGCGCCAGCTGCGGTCAATCTACAACGACGAGAACATCGAGCTGATGCTCTCGGCCAGTTATGAGGCCCGCGCACGGCAGACGGAAATTAACCTGCTTTCCTCGGTCGAGGATGCCCGCCGGGTGCGGGCGCAGCAAATCACCGCAGAGCTGGCAACGGTCATGGCGTCCATCCGAAATGAAGAAGCGGAGGTCACCGCCTCGCGCGAGCTGATCCGGGCGCTGTCTGCGGCGCTGGGGCAAGTGCCCGCCACCGCACCGCTGCTGCCGCCGGAATACCGCATCCGCCGAAATACCGGGCAGGGCGAACAGGTTCTGCCAGCCGCATTGAACACTCAGGTCCTGCCAGGCGACCTGGTGGAGGTGCGCCGCGGCGGGTTTGCAGAGCTAGAGCCAGGCTGAAGCTGCGAGTGCGGAAGCGCTGTTCCCGCATCAAATGCTGTCTCGAAGCTACCGGATGTCCGCGGCCTTGCGGGCTGGCTGCAAAGGCACGGCTCCATCCGCTCTTAGAATCCCGCTGGCGAATTTGTCGAACGCGGCTACTGCAGAAGGTATCTTGTATTTAATAGCGGCCTCTTGCCCGCGGGCCAGTATTTCTGCGTCCGGCCGGGATTGCATCCCCTTGAGGATTGCAGCGGCAAGCGCGTCCGCGTCACCCGGAGGCACCAGCACGCCCAGCTTACCACCCTGGAGGATTGCTTCGGGGCCCAGGCAGCGGCTCGCCACCAGCGGTGTGCCTGCAGCCAAGGCCTCGACCGCGACATTTCCGAAACCTTCGCGCAAGGACGGCAGCACGGCCAGCTCTGCGCGGGCAAAATCGCGAAGCAGATCCGATGAATACCCCATCAGATGCACATGATCCGCCACGCCCAAGTCCTGTGCGAGTGTCTTCAGACTGGGATGCTGCGGTCCGGTACCGTAGATCAACAGCTTAGCGCCGGGCGTGGCCCGCCGCACCTCGGCAAAGGCCCGGATCAGCACGTCATGCCCCTTGTCCGGTATCAGCCGCCCGGCAGCCACGATCCTCCCCGGCACGCGGGCCGGAGGGTCGCGTCGCAGCCGGTCCAGATCGGCTTCGTTCAGAACAGGGTTTGGCAGGCAGGCCAGCGGCGGCCCGGGTAAGTTGAGCGCGACCTGCCATCCTTCGCCGATTGCGTGCAGCGGCACCGCCAGGTGATCCGCCCGCGGATAGAGCGCGCGGATCAGCAATTTCCGCAGCAAGGGGTGCCGTGCTGTGGCGAGATAGGTTTCCGCTGTCGTGTGCTCGGAAATCACCAGCTTTGGCTGCAGGTGCGGCGGCAGCAGGGAGACCGCCAGGACAGCCGAAAGATTCATGGCATTGGTGCCGGAGTATAAGACTGCGGCGGGATGTTTCCTCAGCAGCCGCGCCAATGCCCGGGACCTCTGCAGCAGCCCCCTACCGCCGCAATTCAGCACCGGCACGTCGGGGGGCAATTGCGCCAGAAGCTCCCCTTCGGCGCGGTTCAGTATCAGGACCGGTGCCCAGCGGCTGCGGTCTAGGTTGCACAGCAGCGCTTTCACAACCATTTCGATTCCGCCTGCTTTCAGATGCGGCAGGGCAAAGGTGAGGGTCTGCGGCTGAATGGCATTCATGTCCTGTCCCACCAGGGCAGTTTCCGGGCAAACCGGAAAAGAGCCCTATATCCTTAGTTTGTGTTCAACTGAGAGTAGGTCCGCCATGCGATTGCTCAAGTGCCGCCTGCGCAGGAGCGTGTTTCCTGTCCTGACTATTGCTGCTGCTCTGGCGGCGGGCGGCAGCAGTGCGCAGGATGTGTGCCCGTCCGAGGGCCGGTATTGGAGCTTTGGCAGCGGCGGAGAGCATGGCGGCTTCGCTCATGTGCAGTTGCAGCGCGGCACTGCAGTTCTGGTAAATGATCCGGTGCAGCCGGGAAACCAGGTGGCGCGGCTGACAGCAGGACCCAAACAGAAGGGCAAGGTGGGCAAGGCTGACTATATCCACCGGTTTGAACCGCTGCAGGCCGGCAGCGTGATCCTGATGCAGGCAAGGTTCTATTTCCCGTTGGGTACACCGCTCAACAGCCTGATCCTGATGGACCTGGAATGCGCGTCCTGCGGGCTGGAGACCAATCCCGGTGTACGGCTGTATCTGCGCCGCGGTATGTTGCGGGTGGATCGCTCCAAGATCGGCATCAAACAGGCGTTTCTGCCAACCGCACCGCATATGGTTGCGGCCGGGGGCTGGCACGAGGTGTCTTGGCAAGTGACCCTGGGCACAGGCGAGCAAGGCCGCTCTATTGTGATGCTGGACGGTGAAAGGGTGAGCGATGTTCGCGGCACCACGCTGCTGACGCAGGAGATCGTTTCCCGCCATATGGACGTCGCAGTGCAGGAGCAGGCCGACCGCTTTCAGGTTGGGCTGACCGCCAATTCGAACCCGCAAGCAGTGGAAATGCTGCTGGATGATGTCAGCTTCTGCCAGCTTTGACCGCAAGTCAGACAGTCCTGTGCAGTGCCTCGCAGATCCGCTGCAGTTCCTGCAGCCGCAGCCCCGAATGCACCGGAAGCCGCAGCACCGACCGCTTCAGTTGCTGCGCTTCGGGATGGCCGGATAGGTCCACTGCGGGATGGAACTGCCGCCAGAAGCGCACAGACTGAATACCCTCTGCCTGCAGTGCAGCATGCACCCGGTCGGCGTCTGGGGTGAACAGCGGGAAAAAGGCCGGGCAGGCGCCAGCGGGCAGGTTTGGCATCAGCGGCCGCATGCGGCTGCGCCGCGGGACACCTTGCTGCAATACCAGAAAATTTGCGCGGTGGGCCGAGGTGATGTCCGTGGCCTCTGGCATTCGCAGCAGCAGCCGGGACAAGGGGGATATCCGCCCGCGCATGTCCGCAGGAGCTATCCCCGCCCGCGGATGCCACGCCTCCAATTGCCGCTGCGGGACTGGCACTGCCGGCAAGGCAGGACGGGGCTTGCCGAAACTGCGCCGCAAGACGCCTTTCAGCCCGGCCAGTGCAGGCCGCAAGGGGGCGGCAGACAGCCGCTCCAACGCTTGTGGCTGCGGATGGCGCAGCCACAAAGCGCCGCCATCCGGCAGCGCCAGGGTTTTCACCAGGCTGAACACAGACATATCGCCCTGGCAGCCCAGTGGAACGCCCTTAGCAGTGCGGGAGAAAAGCGCCAGGGCTGCGTCCTCGATCACTGCCGTGCCATGTTGCTTGGCAAGTGCTTGCATCTCTTCGACGGGTTGCGGGAAACCGAAGTAGTGTATGGCATAAATGGCCGCGATACTTCCGCCGTCCAGCTGGTGCCGGATGTCGTCCAAGTCGGCTGACAGGTCCTGATGCAGCCTGTAGAGGCCGACTTGCATCCCGGCAGCGAGGACCGCGTCTGTTTCCGAGCCGCAATGCCAGGCTGGTAGTAGCACCTTGGCACCTTGCGGCAGCCCAAGGGCGAGCAAGCCCTCGCGGATTGCAAAGCGCCCGTTGCGGGTAAGATGCGTTTGCGGGCTGTCAAAGGGAAACGGCAGGGCTTTGCGGTGCAGCCTCAGCGGCAACGGAGGCGACTTTTGGATATACTTTGACGGCTTCATGCCGCCCCCCCGCGCACTGCCTTGCGCAGCAGCGTGCGGATCCGCGCTGTTTCCGGTACATGCAGAAGCGTCGCAGCACCAACATAGGCCACCCCGCCGCAGAGCACACAAAGCGCAATCACCAGGATCTCCTCACCCCGGTTGGTCATGCCGGGCCCGGCTGCGGCTTGCACAAGCCTGACTGCGATGGCCGCGGCTGCGGCCGCAAGCGCCATGGCAGCAAAGGGCCGCAGCTCCTGAAGCCGCAGCAGAGAGCCGAACGTGCGGCTCAGCCAGAAGTACAACAGCGCCATCAGCAAGGTCATCGAAGCAAGCGAGGCCGCTGGCACTGTCAGAACGCCAAAAACCGGGAGAAACAGCCAGTTGAGAACAATGCGGAGCGCCAAAGCTGCGGTGATCGACGTTGCGATGATCCTGACATGCGGCAGCGCAGGGTTTGCAAACAGAGCCGATGTCAGCGTCCCCAGTGTTGCATTGACCACCAGCAGCGGAGCAAGCAAGGCAATTATGCCCGCCGTTTGCGCAACCGCCCAGGGTTCAAATGCACCGTGACCGAGCAGCACTGAAACCAGCGGCTTGTTCAGCATGAAGATCGCCACGGCGGCCGGCATCACAAACAGCAAGGTGGCGCGCAGGGCGTCCTGCACGCTGGTCCGGAAGGCGTCGCGGTTGTCCTGAGCCAAATGGCTTGCGAACTCGGTGTAATAGACGATAACCACACTGCTCGTAACCACTCCGGGCGCCATGCTGGTCATCCGCTGGGCAAATTCCAGCGTGGCGACGCCGCCTTCTCCGGTCAGCGATGCCATGGCCAGGTCAATCCAGCCCGCGCCAATCATATGAAACTGCGTCAGCAGCATCGCCCAGATGCGCCGCCGGGAATAGGGCGGTTGCAAGTTGGGAGATTTTACCGGCTCCCAGGTGCGGGACAACGCATGCCGCAGACCAAGAGCAAAGATGCCCGCCATCGCCACGGTGCCTGCGGCAATGGCAGCTGCGACGGCACCCAGGCCAAAAGCGAAGACAGGCACCAGTGCGAGTGCCGCGGCCGCAAACAGACGCGGCATCAGCCGGGCAATCACCGGCATCCTGAATAGCCTGAGCGCATTCAGAGTTGCTCCTGCAAGCGCAGTTGCGGCGGAGAGCGGCAGCACTGCCAGCAGCACCCGGAGATAGGTTTCGGCCGTCTGGCGCTGTTCCTCCGAAAACCCCGGAGCCAGAAAGGTTATGATATCCTCCGACAGAACAAAGGCGGCTGCGCTGAAGACTGACGCGGCCACGAACACTTGCCAAAGCCGCTTACGCAGATGTGCTTTCAGTATGGCCAGTCCTTTGGTTTCCGCCAGCTGCACCAGCGGCGGAACCTGCAGCAGATGAAATGCGCGTTCCAGTCCTGCGGCAATATTTGAAACCAGGCGCCGGGCAAAGAAAAAGGCGTCCGTAGCAAGCCCGGCGCCAAATAGATTTGCAATCGCCAAGGCGACAACGAGGCTCAGCCCCATTCCGGCGGTTTTCCAGAAAGTGACAGAGATAATGTTTTGCAGTGTCCCCCGCTGCTTCATCAGCGGCACTTTCCTGGAACCAAATAAAATTCCCCCCGTTACTTCAGCTTAGTTTCATTCCGGGGAACGGCCATCTCTTAGCTGAACATTTATGTTCTTCCGCAACGGAACCCGCAGCCAAACGGCCTGAAGTTACATCGCGTGTGTCAGCAATTTTGTTTTAAAAGCAGAGGTCTGCGGTTCAGTAAGCCCTTCGGCGTATGCCGGTTGGTCAATTGACACGAATCGCCTCGTTCCGTTGCATCGGATACAGGGGACATCGCAGATTTCGTCGGCCTTTATTTTGTGGGGTTGGTGAACGGGCCTGCGGAACTATCTCAAATACTGGGAATTGTATGGGGGTATACAATGAACCGGGTTTTCTTTCGCGGCCCGCCCGTTGGGGGCGGCGCTGCAACTCGTATTGATGGCCAGATTAGCGTTTCTGCAAAAAGGGCAAGTGTTGCAAAACGCAGGACCAAGCCTAAGCCGCAGCGAAGGCGTGCCGCCGGGGCGGCAGAGGATGCAGGTGTGGTCGGCGTTGTCTCTGCACCGGCACTTGCATCCGCCCCGGTGGCGAAAACCAGGGGGTTGCTGAGCGGTGCCGAGCTGCGTACCGGCTACATGCCTTCCAGTCCGCTTCTGGATGCGGTGATCAACCGCGGGCTGGCGCTGCTGCTGCTGCCGCTTGTCAGTCCGCTCATGCTGCTGATCATCGTGATGCAGAAACTGCTGGTGCGCGGTCCTGTGTTCTATGCCGGCCGCCGTCTTGGGAAGGACCGCAAGGAATTCAAGATCCTGAAGTTCCGCACTCTGAGCTTCAACGCCGGCACGGTGACCCGCGACCAGACACTGCCGCGCCGGTCCATGACGGAGACAAAAATTGGCATTTATCTGCGCCGCTCGCGGCTGGATGAGCTGCCGCAACTGATCAACATTCTGCGCGGTGACATGGTGTTTGTCGGCCCGCGGCCGATACGCCCGGAAATTGAAGACCTTTATCGTGAAGAAGCACCCGCCTACGAGGAACGCTTCCGCATCCGCCCGGGGCTGGTCGGCTTTGCGCAGGCGCTGATGACCCACGAAACCCCCAAGCATCTGCGGGCCCGGTTCAACCGCATGTGCTGCCGTACGCCAATCCGCTACCGTGCTGCTTTCGGCTTTCTGGCTTATGTCGGCTTTTGCGTGCTGGCAAAATCAGCCCGTCTCGCATTGTCAGGGATCGCGGACCAGTTCCGTCCGCTTGCCGCGCACAAATGGCTGCGGGCTGGCTTCAATTGCCCGCCAGACAGCAAGGTTGAGCTGTCGGCAGGCAACAGCACTCATGTCGGAGCGATTTGCGGTATTTCGGATGAGGTTGTGCAATTTGTTTCAACCCGCCCTTTTCCCGCGGGCGAGCATTTCGTGATGCTGGTGCGCACCCGCAAGTCCGGCCGCATATGCCGCCTGAAGGTGCGGGCGAAAATCGAACATTGCGAACCTGTTGGTATCGGCCGCAGCGGATTTGCCAACTATGCGACCTACTCCACCACAACCAGGGGAGCCAGGCATTTTGTTGAGCGCTACTTATTGCAATCGTCGGTGATTTCGTCATGACCTTAGGCAGGCGGCAGCAGCGGGCCGCCGCCCGCTTATCAGAACAGCACTTCGGGCCGCAGGCGGATCTCAGGGGAGGCCGGCCATGATTGCCCATTACCGCCAGCTGTTGCGCTATTACTGGGGGCTGGTTGCCTTTGCCTTTGTAATTCTGGTCGGCGGCACGGCCACAATCAGCACCTTTTTTCTCTATGTCTCGCCAGCCTACGTGGCATCAGCCAAGGTTTCCTTGCTGCCGACGAAAACGGAACTGGCGTTCAGCCAGAATTTCGTCCGGTCAACCACGATCAACCCGGCAAACCTGCTCGCCCAAACTCATATCGAGTATCTGTTAAGCCGTGAAATTGCAGCCAAGACCGTGGACCGTATGGCGGCGGAGCTTTACGCAGGTCCATCGCCTGAACAGCCCGCAGATGAGGAAGCCGCCGGGCCTGTTGGAGCAGAGCCGCAACCGGCGCGTCTCAATCAGCAGGTGGCGGAGCGTTTCACCAGCTTCCGGCGCAGTGCCCGCAGGATCTACAACATCCTGAATTCGGGGCGGCACGTGCAGCTTGACCCCTACACCGACGCAGTGCTGTCTTTGCAGGATTCCATAAAAGTCGACATGATCGAAGGGACCTACATCCTGAAGATTAAGGTGTTTTGGAACAAGCCAGAGCTGGCCGCCGCCGCCGCCAACTTCCTGGCCGACGAATATGTAGCATATGCCCGCGCCCAGGCTGAAACTGCCTCTCGGCAGATGGAGGAAGTGCTGAGCCAGGAAATTGCCAAAGGCAACGGCAATTTTTCCGAATTGGAGGATCAGATCAACGCGTTGCGGCTGGCGCGTGCCAACAATTTTGCCGCGTTGCGCGTCATTGATCCTGCAATTGCGCCAGTCTACCCGGCCTTTCCGCGGGTGATCGTCAACACTGTCTTTGCCATAGCCGGCTGGGTGATGGCATCGGCCTTTCTGGTCATTTGCGCAGATACATTCTCCAACACCGTCAAAACCGATGCGGACCTGCGGCAATTGTTCGGACCCCGGGTCCTGGGCACAATACCGCTGCATCGCCCCAACCGGGCAAAACTGGCGGAACTCGCCAAGAAAATGAACATGCAATGCAATGCCATTCCCTGGCAGGGAGCGGTGACGGCTCTTGGCAGTGACAAGGAAAGCCGCCGGCTGACTGCAGTGATCGAGGTTGCCCTGCGCCGGCTCAAAGGCCGCCAAAAGCAGAGGGAGGCGCACCTGGAAACCCTGGCCGACAAGGTCGGGGTTCAGAGCGGTACAGCAACCCTTCGGGCGGTGCCCAGCGACACCAGCGAGTCGGTTGTTCACCTTGGGCGGTTGCTGGACGGGCGTGCCGGGGCAGCACGTGTAAACGGTGTCAAAGTAACTGATCTCGGCGGCGCTGATGAAAGCTTCTCAATGGGCAATGCCGGAGGATTCAACTGGGTGGTGGTCGGCATCCGTCCCGGCGCCGTGGCAGAGGAAGCACTGCAAGGCCTGACGGCCCGTCTGCAGGCGCAGGGGGTGGAGAACATTTTTGGGGTCTTCTTGACAGGCTGACAGGAGGTGACCGGGGGTGCTACAGCACAACACATCGTTGGCTGGCGGCCGCCGCAAGTCAGAGCGGCGCTTGGCGCTTATTCTCTGGAGCGGCGGCGTTACTCTCATTCTGATTGCCTGGGCCCTGCTGGCCGCGGGCATTTTTTCCGCAGCAGATGTGCCGGGATGGAGCGGGGCGGCAGCCTTGGGAGGCTGGCTGTGGGTCGCCGATGGCTGGATGCGGAGGCGCGGGGGCGTGCCGTGCCTTACCTGGCACAGCGTCAGCGCGGATGCGTCCTGGCTGCCCTGGGCGGCAGAGACATCGGTCAGGCCCGAAACCCTGGACCGGCAACTTGCGCAGCTTCGGAAGATGGGTTGCACTGTAATGAACACGGCGGAGTTCATTCGCCGCCGCCGCGCTTGCAAGCCCGTTCCCTCCGGCACGGTGCTTTTGCATTTTGACGACGGATATCTGGACAATTGGGTTGCCGCCGCGCCGATCCTGCGCCGCCACCGCATGCAGGCGACCCTGTTTGTCTCACTGGAATTCGCGGCACCCGACCGCCCCGAACCGCAAACCCTGGACGATACCAGCAGCCCGGCGCGCTGGGATGGGTATCTTAGCTGGGGCGAGATCCGGGCGCTGGACAGAGCTGGCCCGGACAAGGTCTTTGACGTGCAGCCGCACGGTGTGGATCATATCCGGGTGCCTGTCGGTCCGCGATCAGTGGGGCGGCTCACCCGTGAAAACTGGAAACGTCACGCCTGGATGCAATGGGCGGCCATGCGCGGCAGCAAGCACGACTGGTATCTGCCGGAGGAACCGCCTGCGGTCCCGGCAGGGACGGCGATTCCTGAAAGCGATGCGGCTCTGGCGGCGCCGGCATTTACAGGCGGGCAGCAGGAGACGGCGGCGGAATACGGCGCCCGGGTTCGGGCCGAACTGGCCCGCTGCCGGACAGAGTTCAAGGCCCGGCTTGGCAAAGCACCCGAACTGTTCTGCTGGCCCCAGAACCGCACCTCCAGCCTCGCCCGCCGCATTGCCGCGCAGGAGGGCTATTGGGCGACCACGGCCGGACAGGGAAGCAACCGGGCGGGGGAGGATCCGGCGGTGATCAGCCGGGTGCATGCGGGGGAAAACGCCGCTGGGTTTGAAAGTGCCTGGATTGACACCTGGCATTTCCACGCAACGGTGCGCTGCTTTCAGGGCAACGCATACTGGTATCTGGTGATCCTGGCTGCGGGGGTGAGCAAGGCCTTGCATAGGCGCGTGAATGCGCGACGGCAACGCAGCCGGCAATGCCAGGGCGCACCCGCGGCATGATCTGGCGGTTGACCGGATATCTGCTGCTGGCAGGCGGGCTTGGCTTTCTGGCGTTGCTGCTGGTCGCCTATGCCGCCGAGTCCCCAAAGAAGGGCCTGATGCTGGTGCCCGGCCTCGCCGCCGGCGGAATACTCACTCTGAACCCCTATGCCGCGGCGCTGCTGCTGGTCGTCTTTTCCCATCTCGATGCTCTGGCGGGCCTCCTGACCAAGGCTCTGCCGCTGTCGGCGTTCAAATTGCTCAGCGTTGCAGCCGTAGGAGGGATGCTGATTCAAAGCTACCGCAAGCCGCGTCCGCTGCGCTTGGGACCGCCCAGCCGGACCAAGTCTCTGGTTGTATTGTTCCTGATCTGGCTCTGCATTTCGTTTTTATCCTGCGAGTTCCGCGCAGCCGGCAAAGAGCATGTCATTGGCTTTGCCAGCGTGATTGTGCTGTTCTTCCTGATTGTTGCCCTGGCTGACACACCGGGACGGCTGCGCGCTATGGTCTGGGTGCTGGTCGGGACCGGGCTGGTATCGGGTTTATTCGTGCTGGCAGAAAGTATGCTGGGCGTGCGGCTGGTGGCAACCGAAGCTGCTGCCACCACCGCCCAGTTCGAGGGCCAGGCCCGCAGCGCCGGCGCTTCCAATTACAATCCAACTACTGCGGCGCATATGCTGCTCTGCACCGTTGTGATTGCTGCGGTTCTGTTCTTCGAACACAAACCTTACAGGTGGTTCAGCGGCGCGGTGGTGCTGGTGGGCATGGCTGCGCTGGTGCTGACGCTGGCCCGGTCGGCGGCGATTGCCCTGATGCTGATCGCGCTGACTTACATGTGGCAGAACCGGACCCGCCGGCTGTTCCCGCTGATGCTGATATGCCTTGCCGCCGCCCTTGCCTCGGCGCTGCCGTTTGTGCCTGAGGTCTATTGGGAGCGTATGGGTACGATCTTTGAGCAGGGGTCTGACCGGACCTTGCTGCGGCGGTTTTCCTATAACCTGATCGGGTTGGAGCTGCTGTGGGAGAACCCGGTTTTCGGCGTCGGCCCCGGCAATTACCCGCATTTCTATGCCGGGGATGATTTCCGCTGGTATCCGGGCCGGGAGCCGGGACCGCGGCAGCTGCACAATAGCTATTTGGAAGTTGCGGCAGAGCTTGGATTAATCGGCCTGGCGCTGTTTATGGGGGTGATGCTGACCGCCATGAGATCGGCGGTTCAGGCCGCGCGCGCCGCGGTGCCAGGCTTGTCGGTTTTTGCCAAGGCGTTGGCCTACGGCTTTGCAGCCTTTTTGATCGCATCGCTGTTCATGCCCAATGAAGACACTAAGTTTATGTGGATCCTGCCCGCACTCTGTGTGGCGGCCCGGACGCTATGCCTTGGGGGAGGCACCGGGACAGCCGGCACAGGCCAGGCGGGCAACGGGGGTGGGGGAAACTGACATGCGGCTGGCAGTTATCGTTACGGAATATCCGAAATTCACTGAAACCTTCATCTTGAGGGATGTGCTGAAGTTTCTGGAGTTCGGGGCTGAGGTCCGGCTGTACCATCTGTCGCCCTATAACACCTCCGAAGTGTTGCATGAGTTTGCGCAGCCAACCCGCGCCATTGCCCGTCACGTCGGGCTGATCAGCCCGGCTACCCTGGCCAGCTTTACGGCACAGCTGGGCAATATGGCGGGGCCCCCGGCAGTGATCGGCACGCAACAGGGCCGCAAGCCGGTTCTGGCCGGGAAGTCCGCCGTGGTGTCTGTTGCCGCCAGCGCAATAGCCCGGGAACTGGCAGACTGGGGCGCCGATCATGTGCATGCAGAGTTCGCAGGCCATCCGGCGACCGCGGCGTGGGTGATCCACCGGCTGACAGGCATCCCCTATTCCGTGAGCTGCCGCGCCCATGACATTTTCCGTACCCAGCGGTTGCTGGCGGAGAAGCTGGGCGAGGCCGCCTTTGTCCGCACCATCAGCAATTACGGACGGGATTTTCTGTCGGAACATGTCCGCGGCCTCTGCGCCGGGGAAATTCAGGTGATCCACTCCAGCGTCGATGTGGAGACGATCCCGCAGCTTGGCCCACCACCGCAGGACGGGCCGTTTCACGTGCTCTATGTAGGCTCCTTGCAAGTACGGAAGGGCGTGGACTTGCTGCTGCGCGCGCTGGCTGCGATGGAGGTGCCGGACTGGCGTTGCTCGCTGGCAGGCGATGGGCCGGAGCGTGCGCAGCTGGAGGCATTGGCGGCGGAACTAGGCCTGGGTGAGCGGGTTGCGTTCCTTGGAAAGCAGGACTTTTCCAAAGTTGGCAAGCTCTATCAAAGCGCCAATGTGATCGCGGTGCCTTCGGTGATCGGCCCCTCCGGGCGCACTGAAGGTATCCCCAACGTGGCGATTGAGGGACTCGCGTTCCAGCGGCCGGTGATTTCCACCAATGTGTCCGGCATCCCGGAACTGATCCGCCCGGGCAGGACAGGTTTCCTGATCGAACCGGGCTCCGTTGAGGAATTGGTCCGGGCGCTGGAAGACGTGCAGGCAGATCCCGTGGCGGCCTACACCATTGCCTGCCAAGGGCGGCGGCTGGTGGAGGAGGAATTTTCGCTGGCGGTCAATGCGCGCCGCCAGTTCGATCTATTCCGCGCCTATTCAGCTTCGGCTTTGGGGAGGGCAGCGGAATGACTCTGCTGTTCTGGGTCTGCGCTGGGCTGATTGGCTTCTCATTAGCGGGCTACGGGCTGCTTTGGTGCCTGCTGGCCGCGGTGTTCGGGCGCCGGGCGCCGCTGCCGCCGGAACAGCCGCTGAGGGCTACGGTGCTGATTGCGGCCCGCAACGAAGAAGCCGCGATCCGAGCCAAGCTGGAAACGGTCCTGGCACAGGACTGCGGCCCGCACCGGTTGGATGTGCTAGTGGTTTCCGATGGTTCTGAGGACGCGACGCTGGAGCAGTCGCTGTCGCTTGGCAGCCCGCGCATCCGCGCCTTTCAGACGCCGGAGCATGGCGGCAAAGCGCAAGCGCTGACCGCGGGGCTGGCCCGGATCGACGCGGATGTGGTGGTTTTCTCCGACGCCAACAGCATGCTGTCACCTGGCGCCTTGCGGCAACTTCTGGCGCCATTTGCACGGCCGGACACAGGCGGTGTATGCGGCCGCCTGCAGCCGCAGCATCGCAAGGGCCGCGGCGGTTGGCTGGCGCGGGCAGAACGCCTGTTCTGGGTGTATGACTCGGCCCTCAAAGCAGCAGAGAGCCGTTTGGGCGGTGCGGTGTCGGCTCAGGGTACGCTCTACGCTATGCGGCGGAAACTGGTGCCTGAGCGGGTGCCTGGCGATGTTGCAGATGACTTTTTCATCTCAGTACAGGCCCCTGCGCAGCACCGGCGCCTTGTGTTTGAGCCGCGGGCGGTCGCGCAGGAGGCGGTCACAAGCCGCACCGGGGAGGAGTTTATGCGGCGGGTGCGTTCCACGGAACGAGGCTGGCGCGGCCTGATGCGGATGCGCCGTCTTATGAACCCTGGCAAATACGGGCTCTATGCACTGCAGTTGCTTTTGCACAAGGGTCTGCGGCGGATCGTGGCCTTCCTGTTGCCGCTGCTGCTGGTGCTGAGCCTCGCGGCTGCAACGGCACATGGCGGAATTTATACTGCGGTCTTGCTGATGCAGATGGTTATCTACGGCGTCGCAGCCGGATCGCTGCTGTGGCCGTTGTTGGCCCGGTTGCCTGGGTCAGGGCTTTGCCGCTTCTTTGTGCTGGGCCATGCCGCAATGGGGTTTGGCATTCTGCGGGCGATGGCCGGGGTGCACAGTGTGCGCTGGGCTCCGGCGCGGAGGGTGGCAGATGAGTGATGGCGCGGCCCTGCGATGCGCAGCGCTGGAACCGCTGCAAACCCGCATCCTGAACTGCTGGGAAGACCTGGCCGTTCTGGAGCCGGAATGGCGCCGCATGCACGAACGCTGCCGCGGGCGCTTGTTTTCTTCCTTTGACTGGCTGGCGGCACAGTACGCTGGATTTGGCTCGCCGGGCGAGTTGCGGGTCATCACAATCTGGCAGGCCAGCCAAATGGTCGCGGCCGCACCCATGTGCCTGATCCGGAAACGGTTCAGCAAGCTGCTGCCCTTCTTCCGGCCGCGGGTGCTGACCGGCTGGCTGTGCCACTACGCGGGCTTTTTCGAATTTCTCGCCACCAGCCGTGAAACGCTGAGGGCGCTGCTGGAAGCCGTATGCAAGTCTGCGCCGCGGGCCGGCATTGAACTGGCACTGTTCCGCGTCTGCACCCGTGACGTGTTTGCCACCCGATGCCTGCGTATTGGAGGGCTGGAGCTGCGGCAGGATCGCGCCCAGGGAAGCTCAATCGCAGAGAACCTCACCGATTGGGACAGTTACTGTGAAACCCGCAGCCGCTCATTCCGCAAGAAAGTCCGCATCAGCGACAGGCTGCTGCAAGAGGCCAAGGCGGAATTGGAAGTTTTTCAGTCGCAGGACACCGCGCCAGTGCAAAGGATGCTCGTGTTGTCGCAACGCAGCTGGAAGCAAACATCAGGAACCGGATTGGCTGCTCTGCAAGGGGGCAGCACTTTCCTGCATGAACTGTGGCGCCGCTTGGCCGCACGAGGCTGCGGCAGCCTGATCCTGTTGCGGGCCGGGGAGAAGGACATTGCTTCTTTTTGCGCGGTCCGCTGCCAAGACACCTGGTATGGCCTGTTCTCGGAGTTTGACGAGGAGTTCTCCGAGTTGTCGCCAGGCCGCAGCGTCATGTACCGGAGCCTGCGGGAGGTGATCAGCCAGGGGCGGCCTGTACGCTTTGAATTCGGCCGCAGGACGCACTACCTGCGTGAATTCGAAACCGGATCCTATCAGGTCCGGCGCCTTCGGGGGGTACGGCGGGGCAGCCCGGCCTATTGGCTGCTGAAGCTTGAGGATGCATTGCGGGAACTGACAGGGGTGCGCGGTCTGCTGCCAAACCGCAAACCGCGGCGGGCCGACATCCTTGCTGGTGGCAAGGGAAGGACCTGATCATGCTGCAGCGCCTTAGCTTTGAAAATGCAGAAATCCATGTCAGTTTGGATCAGGTGCCGCAATCTGCGGCCAGCAGCAGTGTCGAAGCTTTCCTCCAGGATTGCCCGCCCGCTACCTGGCTGCAGTCTCCTGATTTTGCCACTGTCTGCCCGCCGCCGCCGCGCCACCGTTATCTTGTGCTGACTGCATGCTACCCGGATGGCGGCATCGCCGGCTTTGGCGTCGCGCGTCTATCATGGCTCGCGCCGGGGCGGTACTTTGCTAGTTTCCGGCGCGGGCCTGTTACCAGGACGCCGGAGGCGCTGGCGCAAGTACTGCCAGCCTTTGCAGCGCGTTTGCGCCGCGAAGGCTGCTGCTCGATGCAGCTCAACCCGCGCTGGAGCGGTGAAGTGGAAGTCCAGAGAGTCTGTGAAATGTTACAGGCCGCAGGCTGTGTCCGGCTGCCAGTTGGTGCTCAATCTCAACACACGGAAACGGCGCTGGTCGGATTGCACGGCTCCGCAGAGGATTTGCAATCCAGGCTGAAGCAGCGCTGCCGCAGGCAGATCCGCAAGGCGCAAAAGGCAGGGATTGAGGTGCGCCCTGCTGCAAGCCTGGAAGAAGCCCTGCAGTTCAAACCGCTGATGAAGGCATTCTTTCGCGCGCGCGGATTGGGTCTGGAATCTGTGCCGCCGGTAGAGTCGCAATGGCAGATGACGCGAAACAAGGGCGCGTTTCTTCTGGCATGGCAGCGGGGAAAGCTTGTGGCCGGGCATGTCATGATTGCCGATGGCAGCCGGGCGTTCTGGCTGGCCCTCGCGCGTTGTGAGGAGCATTCCAGTGCGGCTGCAGGGTATCCGCTCGTCTGGGAGGCCATGAAAACCGCCCAGGCGCAGGGGTTTGCGCAATATGACATGGCCGGTGCTGTGAGCGTGCCTGACGCTGGCGGCGCGGAAGTTTCCGGTGGGGCCAGAAACCGCGCGCAGTTCAAGTCAGCTTTCAGGCCGGAAGCAGTGCCGCTGGTGCCGGCCTATGTTCTGCCGCTGCGCCAGCCCAGCCATGCTCTGCTGTTCAACCTGCGCCGCGCGTGCCGCGGGTTGCGGCAGCAGGCGGGGGCGGGCGTATGACCACGCATCGTGCCATGCCCATTTTTGTTCTGGGTTTGCAGCGCTCCGGCACCACTTTGGCTGCCAATCTGCTGGCGGCGCAACCCGGAGTTGCCGCCGTGGCGGCGGAGCGTCACCACGGGGTGCATGAAAGTATTTTCTTCTCGCACTTCGCACCAGCCATGGAGCCTTGGCCAAGTGCTGGCTGGCGCGCCGATGCAGCAGGGGATTTCCTGCGCAGCGAATACTACCGGCTATGCGGGTTTTCGCGCAGGTGGGGAGAGCAGGCAGCCGAAGCCAGCGCCAGCCCTGCAGAATTGTTCTGCGGGGTTATGGAAGCGCTGTCGCAACGGCAGAACGCAATGGCCTGGGTTGAGAAATCGCCGCACCACACCCTGCTGGGGCCAGATATAGCCAAGGCTGTGCCCAGAGCACTGTTTTTATGCGTGAGCCGCAGCAACCCGGGCTTCCTGAGATCGCGGCTGTGGTCCTATGGCCGCCGTCCGCCATCTTACCCGCGGCGCGCACTTCTGATCGGGCGGGCCTGTGCTTCGAATGTGTTTCATCAGCGCTGCATGCGCCAGCTGCAGCGGCAACTGGGCAGGAAACGCGTCTTTTTGGCGGACTATGAAACCCTGCGCGCCGATCCGGGCAAGGTACTGGCACCGGTGCTCGCGGCCGCCGGGCTGGAGGCGGACAGCATCCGGCCGCCGGAATATGCTCCGAACTCCAGCTTTGCCAGCCGGGACCAGCGCAAACAGGCACTGACGGCGGCGGATCTGGCTGTCGCAAAGGCCGCGCAATTGATTGCCTATGGCGTGCCGCAGACGCTGCTTGCAGCAGCTCAGCGGCGGCGTGCCAGCCGGCGGCCGGCAGACTTTCCTGTCTGGGTCTGGCCGGCAACCGTGAATGGCCCCCCGCGGGACGCCTGGTCCCGGGATCCGGCAGAATAAGGAGGAAACCTGAATGCCGACACTGCGTGCCGAAGTTGCTTGCAGCCTGCCTGAACTGCAGGCGCTGGAAGGGCAGCTGACGGCCCTGTCTGCGGCGGCCGGCGCCAGTGCCTTTGACAGGCCAGGCTTTTTCCTGCCGTGGGCACGTGCTGCAATTGCCGAAGGGCAAAGACCTGTGTGCTTGTGTCTGTGGCGGGGCGGGGACCTGGCCGCCTTCCTGCCGCTGTTCCGCCGGCGCGACTGGAAAGCGGCCTTGGCCTGGCGCGCAGGGCCGCCTGTTTACGGGTCATCCCCGGCTTTTGATCTGCTGTTTGACCCGCAGCTGGACCAGCACGAATTGTCCTCGGCCTTGGTTCAGGCCTTGGAACAGATGCGCTGGCTGGACCTTACCTTTGAAAACCTGCCGGAGAGCAACCGCCTGGGCCGCTGTCTGGCTCAGGCATTTGAACGGGGGGGCTACTGCGTCGGGAACCGTGCCGGCTTGGGCTATTACCTGGTAGAAGGCGTGGCAAGCGGCGCTGAGCTGGAGGCACAGCTCAGCAGCAAGAACCGCCGCAACCTGCGTTCAGCCGAGCGGAAACTGGCAGCCAGCTGCGAAGTCTGCCTGAGCCCGCCTGACGATGACCCGGAGGCCGCGGTAAACGTGCTTAGGGCGGTGGTGTCTGCCAGCTGGAAGAATTGCCCGCGCATGCGCCACGTCGGCTTACAGCTATACGAAGACCAGATTCGCGGCTGCGCAAGGGACGGAACACTGCGGTTCTGGTCGGCTTCACTCCGGGGGCAGCCTGTTGCCTTTGTTTTCAATCTGGCAGACCGGGGCGGAACGCATCACGGTTACTTCACAGCCCTTACGCCCAACGGGGGCGAGCTGGGGGCCGGTACCGCCCTGATGTTCAAGTCTATCAAACACAGCTTGGATGAGGGGGCTGTGTCCTTCAATCTCTGGTCCGCGCGTCATAACCTCAAGCGGATGGCAAACAGCCGGATGCAAACCTGCAGCCTGCGTATCAGCCGTGCCAGCCTGGGCGCGCGTCTGCGTCTGGAGACTGCCAGCCAGTTGCAGCTTCTGCGTCAATCTCTCAGATCAGGAAAACCCCGCCCGCGGACCTGAAACAGGGACGGGCAGGACGGCAGCAACCCCTGCTCAGGACCCGTTCAGCAGAAAGTCGCTGTTGGACAGATCAGAGTAGCTTACCCCCTGAAGCAGAAGGCTGTCTTCTCCCTGTATAATCAGCACTCCACCGTCTTCGCCTGCAACACTCCGAAAACGTAGTGCGTTCAATTCCTCCGAGGTGAAATCAAGGTGCACCTGATCGGAACCCACTGCAAAATCAGTGATGATGTCCTGGCCCGCCCCGGTTTTGAACGTGAAGGTATCATTACCGCTGCCCCCCTTTAGCGTGTCCTCACCGGCGCCGCCGTACAGCACGTCCTGGCCATTGCCTCCGAAAAGCTTGTCCTTTCCGTTGCCGCCGAACAGCTTGTCCTCACCGCCTCCGCCGTGAATCTGGTCGTAGCCCTTCCCTCCGTGAACTTCGTCCCGGCCAGAGTCGCCATACAGCCTGTCACCACGGGTTCCGCCATAAACTGTATCATCGCCGCTGCCGCCAGAGATGGTGTCAAGTCCACCACCGCCCCGAAGCAGATCGCTGCCTCCGGCCCCATCAAGCCAGTCCCTGCCATTGAATGCTCGAACGGCATCAGCATTGCCGGTTCCCTTCAGAACATCGTCGTTCGGGGTGCCGGTAATGGTGTTAAAACCGGGTTCTTCCACCGGCGGTTCGGGTGTTGAAGGCTGATCCGGATTGATTTCGCTGACATATACGGGGTCAGCTTCGGTGCCATTGCGGTAAATGCCAACCGAGTGCTGAAGCGCATCCAGCGGGTTCAGGCTGTAGTGGCCATCATTGCCAGTGCCAGGATGGTCAACGGTGATTTCGGCATTCCGAACCGCCAAGGCCGCGTCATAGTCGTTTACGTTGGCGGTAAGGCCGATTTGAACGCGGTCGATTTCCCCATTGGCATAGCGCGTGTCCATGGTCTGGCCCTGCTCGTCCACGACGAGCTTACCATCCAGATACAGCTGAATTTCTCCGCTGTTTTGATCACCGGGACGCATGACGATCTTCAAAGTGTACCATTTTCCGGTCTGCAGCAGTTCATCCTGATCCGCCGGCCACAACTCTTTGATACCGATCTTGCCGCGTTCGACCCGGATCAACCCGTCACGGACTTGAATTCGCACACCCGGGTTGAACCCGCTGCTAGAGGCGTTGCTCTCAAGGTCTGCCAGATAAATATGGCTCAGCGGATTGCCATCCGGGATCATGAACTCAAACTCGGCGGTGATCAGACCGGAGGCATCAGTTGAATTGATTGCAGTGCTATAGGCCGACTTGCCAACCTTTTCGCCTGCCGATCCTGCCCGCATCAGGGAAACGCTGCCATCTTCCGAGATGTCGATGCGGCCGTCCTGAAGCTGAAGAATAGTATTGAATTGGCCGTATCCGCCAATCGGTTTGTAGTCCGTCTGGTACATGCCCGTCACCTTTTACCCGTAAGCTAACACTTGCGCTTGTTGTGGACTTGGCATGTACCAAAAGAAAACCCTCAGGCTCCGCCGTGCTGCTGCCACAGCGGGAACCTGCCAAATACATGCAGATGAAAGGTGAAAACCCGCTGACTAAGGCGCTAACCGCCTGGGGTTGAAGCGGTTTAGCGTCAGTTTTCGGGGGCTAAGAACGCATGTTTCCCGCTTCGCGCCGCGCTGAAGCAGTCATTTTCCGCCGCGCTGACCTCTCTCAGAGGAGGGAGCAACGGAGTTTTTTCTTGAAAGGGTGGATCGCCTGCGCAAGATTGCGTCTTTAAGTTAACTGGTGGCAGCTCCCGGTGCCACCTGCCAAGATCACTGTGTTCACAGGTGGCGACTGGCCGGGAGAGTTACTGGCTTGGCACAGCAAAGCCGCCGTTCAGGGCACTGACGGCAAGCTCCGGAGTGCTGTTGCGGCTGGCCATGCGCTCCAGGTTGACGATCGTCGACAGCATGATGCGGTCATGGCTCCAGTCGCTGGGGCGTTGCAGCAGCACCGCCGTCGCCAGCACCACCCCGGCCATCGTCAAAGAGACCAGCCCCCAGCCAAGGGAGTTCGGCCCCCGCGGCTGAACCGCTGTCACCGCAATGATGCGGCGTTGCAGGGAGGCTCCGCGGCGGGTTTCGCGGCGGTCTACCAGCGCCACAGCGGGGCTGCGGCGGGTGAACAGTGCCGGGCCGCGCGCGGCAAGGGCACAGGCACGGATCAGGCATTCGCAATAGGCGCGCACATCAAACGCAGGCCGCGCCATCAGCGCCTGGTCGCAGGCAAATTCGCGCAACAGACGCACCTCGCGCCGCCAAAGGTAGAAGGCGGGATTCCAGAATAGGGCAGGGCGCAGAAGCTCCAGCAGAAACTCGCATTCGATGTCGCGCTGGCGGAAGTGCTGCAGCTCATGCGCGATGGTCAGGCGCAGGTCACGCGGATCATTCAGCAATGCCGAGGGCAGCACCACATAGCGCCGCAGCAGCCCTCGGGTGGAATAGGCCACGCGGATGTCATCGGACACCATCAGCTGTACCCGGCCAATGCGTTTCCAAAGGAAGGAGCCGGCCAGGTTTTGCCGCAGGCGGAAGACAGAGGCCGCCACATGCGCCAGGCAGATGAGCGCCCCAACAGCAAAAGCCGCTGCAACGGCCTGCGCCCAGCCGGGTTGCAGGCTGGTGAGGCCGCGTACCGCATCTTCGCGCAGGCCGAGGGTGGCCTCAAAAGTTCCGGCACTCATGCTGACATTGCCCTGCAGATACTGCGAAACCAGCATGTCAGAGAAATTAGGCGGATGGGCGATGACAAAGCGGGTAAACGCTAGGATCAGCAGCGGCGAGGCCGCCAGCAGTACCGTCATTCCGTTCAGCAGCCGCAGCTGCGGCCGGTAGGCGCGCCCCAGCGGACTGCGCGCCAGCGCCTTGCGGGCGGCGAACCACAACAGGGTGCCCGCCAGCAGCAGGATATTCAGATCAATATAGGCATTCAGCAGAACATCAGCGTTCATTATCCCCCAGCCTTTCCTCCAAGAGCGCCCGCATCTCCTCGAGCATCTCGTCGGTCACATCCTCATCATCGACCAGCCGCGCCACCAATGCGGCGGGCGCGCCGTTGAAAAGCTTGCTCGAAAGGTTTTTCAGAGATGTTTTCTGATACTCTGCCTTGGGAACGGCGGGGCGGTACACCAGGGAGCGATCCTTGCGCTCGCTGGTGAGAAAGCCCTTCTGTTCCATGATCTTGAGAACCGTGGCCACCGAAGTATAGGCGCGTTCCTGCATCTTGTTCAGCTCGGCAAGGATATCACGCACGGTGCCGCCGCCCATGTCCCAGACCACGGTCATGAATTCCAGCTCAACCTCGGTCAGCAGGGAAGTGTCGTGTTTCTTGCGCATCGCCTCGGCAGTCCGGCTCATGTGATCGTTCCAGTCATGCTAGGGGAAGCAGGCTTCCGTGAAAACTATTTTTTTAGAAGATGCGCGGCAGCGGGGCTTTTGTTGTCACAATGTGCGCTGCCGCGCGAGTCTTCTCAGCAGGTTGCAGGGTGATGGCCAGTATTCGCGATGGTGCCTGGCGCATCCGTTCGGGGTCTTGGCTGAGACGGCCTTGAAGGACGGGTTTGCCTTCAAGGCCTGTCCCGACTTTGTTTGAAGTCGCGGGTCAAACCTTCCAGAAGCAGAAGATGCCCCAGGCGATCGACAGCCCCAGCGGCCACCACAAGGGCATCCCCACCAGCCCCAGCCAGGCCAGGAAGATGTAGGAGGTTCCCAGCAGGCTGATGAACAGCCGGTCGCCGCGGGTGGTGGTGAGGCCGAGCACGCCCTTGCGGGCTGCGCCGCCAGGGTGGCGGATTTCGGCGATGATCAGCACACCGATGGCGCTGAAGATACCGATGAACAACAGGGCAGTGGGCCAGGTCCAGGCCATCCATGAAAGCATTACACCCTCCCCATCGCGAAACCCTTCGCGATGTAGTTGCGGACAAACCAGATCACGATGGCGCCCGGAATGATTGTCAGAGTTCCCGCAGCCGCCAGCAGCCCCAGTTCATAACCCGCGCTGGAGGCGGTTTTGGTCATGGTGGCGGCAATCGGCTTGGCGGCGACGGCGGTCAGGGTCTTGGCCAGCAGCAGCTCCACCCAGGAGAACATGAAGCAGAAGAAGGCCGCCACACCCACGCCTGCCTTGATCGATGGGATAAAGATCGTCGCGAAGAAGCGCGGGAAGGAATAACCGTCGACAAATGCGGTTTCGTCCAGCTCCTTGGGCACGCCGCCCATGAAGCCCTCCAGGATCCACACCGCCAGCGGGATATTGAACAGGCAGTGCGCCAGCGCCACCGCCAGATGGGTGTCGAACAGCTCCACCGCGGAATAGAGCTGGAAGAACGGCAGCGCGAACACCGCGGCAGGCGCCATCCGGTTGGTCAGCAGCCAGAAGAACAGCTGCTTGTCGCCCAGGAACCGGTAGCGGCTGAAGGCATAGGCCGCCGGCAGCGCCACCGCGATGGAGATCACCGTGTTGATCGACACGTAGGCGATTGAGTTGATATAGCCCCAGTACCAGCTGGGATCGGTGAAGATGGTTGCGTAATTGTCCAGCGTGAAAGTCTGCGGGAACAGCGAGAAGCCCGACAGGATTTCATTGGTCGTCTTGAAGCTCATCGCCACCAGCCAATAGATCGGCAGCATCAGGAACAGGATATAGACGATGGGGACGATGGATCGTTTCTGCATCTGGATCCCTCCCTTAGTTCAGATCGTCCTTGGTCATCAGCGTGTAGAACAGCCAGGAGACCAGGAGCGTGATTGCGAAATAGATGAGCGACATGGCCGCAGCGGGGCCGAGGTCGAACTGGCCAAGCGCGATTTTCACCAGGTCGATCGACAAGAGCGTGGTGGAGTTTCCGGGACCGCCGCCTGTCAGCACAAACGGCTCGGTGTAGATGTTGAAGCTGTCCATGAAACGCAGGAGGATGGCGATGGTCAGCACTGTTTTCATCTTGGGCAGCTGGATGAACCGGAACACCGCCCAGTTGGAGGCGCCGTCGATCTTGGCCGCCTGGTAATAGGCGTCGGGGATCGACACCAGGCCGGCATAGCTCAGCAGCACCACCAGCGAGGTCCAGTGCCAGACGTCCATGGTGACGATGGTCACCCAGGCCGCAATGGGGTCCTGCGTCATGTCATAGGAGATGCCCAGCACATGGTTCAGGAAATAGCCCAAGAGGCCAATGTCGGGCAGGGTGAAGATGTTCCACATCGCGCCGACTACGTTCCACGGGATCAGCATCGGCAGCGCCATCAGCACCAGGCACACCGGCACCCAGAACCCCTTGCGCGGCATCGACAGCGCAATGGCGATGCCCAGCGGCACCTCGATGATCAGGATCAGGAAAGTGAACAGGAACTGGCGGCCAAGCGCCGCGTGGAACCGGTCGGAGCGCAGGATCTGCTGGAACCAGTCCAGCCCCTGCCAGAAGAACACATTGTCGCCAAAGGTCTCCTGCACAGAGTAGTTGACCACCGTCATCATCGGAATGAGCGCGTTGAAGGCGACCAGCGCCAGCACCGGCAGGACAAAGAACCAGGCTTTCTGGTTTTCGGTTTTCATCAGGCTGCTCCTTGTTCGCCGGTGGCATTGGCCGGGGCGGTGGCAAGCCAGCCGTCCACGTAAAGCCGGGTCATGTCCTGGCGGAAGGCCAGGTGCACGGCGCTGCCTTTTTCCGGCGCGGCGCCTTCTGTCACGGCGTTGATGCGGCAGCCGCCGGCCTCGCACTCCACCACTGTGTGGCGGCCGATGTCAGAGACCTTGGTGACTATGGCAGGCAAGCCGTGGCCCGCCAGCGAGACAAACTCAGGCCGGATGCCGATTTCGGTCTGACCCTCCGCGGCGCCTTGAATGGGGCCTTCCAGCGCAATCTGCTGACCGGCAAACACGGCCGCACCGTGCTGCAGCTCGCAAGGCAGGATGTTCATCCCGGGCGAGCCGATGAAATGGCCGACAAAGGTGTGCGCGGGGCGCTCGAACAGCTCGACGGGGGTGCCGATCTGCACAACCTCGCCCAGCTGCATCACCACAACCTGATCGGCAAAAGTCAGCGCCTCGGTCTGGTCGTGGGTGACGTAGATCATCGTCGCCTTCACCCGCTGGTGCAGCTCCTTCAGCTTGGAGCGCAGCTTCCACTTCAGGTGCGGGTCGATCACAGTGAGCGGTTCGTCGAACATCACCACGTTGACGTCCTCGCGCACCAGGCCGCGGCCCATGGAGATTTTCTGCTTGTTGTCGGGGCTGAGGCCTGCTGCCTTCTGCTCCAGCATCTCGGTGACTTCGAGCATCTCGGCAATTGCCATCACCCGCTGGTGCACGGTGGCCTCATCCCGGCCGCGGTTCCTGAGCGGGAAAGCCAGGTTATCGTAGACCGTCATGGTGTCGTAGATCACCGGGAACTGGAACACCTGGGCGATGTTACGCTGGTCCGGGGGCAGGGCGGTGACGTCCTTGCCGTCGAACAGGATCTGGCCCTCGGATGGCACCAGCAAGCCGGAGATGATGTTCAAGAGGGTGGATTTGCCGCAGCCTGAGGGACCGAGCAGTGCATAGGCGCCGCCGTCGGTCCAGTCGAGGTCGATTTCCTTCAGCGCGTAATCCGAGTCGGACTTAGGTGCCGAAAGATAGCTGTGGCGCAGTTTGGAGAGTGTTATTTTAGCCATTGATGCCTCACGCCGCGCGGCTGCCGTCGGGGGCAAAGAAATATGCCTGCGCGGGGTCCATGTAGAAGTCGTGCAGCTCACCCACCTGGTAGGGGTGGACGCCGTGGGCCAGCGAGACCCAGCTGCCGGAGCCCATGTCGAAATGGGCAGAGCTTTCAGAGCCGGAGAGTTCTGTCACCTGCACCTGGCCTGACAGCTGCACATCAGCGCCGTTGCGGGGCTGCGGCAACACATGGTGCGGGCGGATCGCGATGGTATAGGTGCCATCGGCCAGACCGGCTGCGTCGCCAGCCAGCTCCCAGGTGACGCCGGCGCCCAAGCGGGCCATGCTGCCCTGCTTGGTGATCTCGGCGGTGTTGATCGGCGGATCGGAGAACACCCGCGCCGCATCGACATTGCCGGGGTTGCGATAGATCTCTGCGGTGGGGCCGAACTGGGTCACGCGGCCGTCGCGCATTAGCGCGGTCTTGCCGCCCAGAAGCAGCGCCTCTTCCGGTTCCGAGGTCGCATAGACCACCACCGCACCGCGGCCTGCAAACAGTTCGGGCAGCTGGTCGCGCAGCTCCTCGCGCAGTTTGTAGTCGAGGTTGGCCAGCGGCTCATCCAGGAACACCGCGCGGCTTTCCTTGGCGATTGCACGGGCCAGGGCGCAGCGCTGCTGCTGACCGCCGGACAGCTCGTGCGGGCGGCGGTGCAGCATCGGTTTCAGCTGCAGGATTTCCGCAGCCTCTTCGACGCGGCCTTCGATTTCCGACTTCGCCATCCCAGCCACTTTCAGCGGCGAGGCGATGTTCTCATACACAGTCATATGCGGGTAGTTAATGAAGAACTGATGCACCAGGCTGATGTTGCGTTTCTGGGTGCTGAGACGGCTGACATCCTCGCCATCCATCAGCACCTGGCCGCTGGCCATCGGGTCGAGGCCCGCCATCAGTTTAATGAGTGAGGTCTTTCCGGAGCCGGTAGCGCCGAGGAGGACGTTAAAGTGACCGGGCTCCAGCAGCAGGGAGGTTTCCTTGATGTGCTGAATGGCGCCGACGCGCTTGGTCACACCCTTGAGTTCGAGTGCCATCTTGCTTTGACTTTCTGGCAGGCGGCCTGTTCGCGCGCGGGGCAGGGGCGCGCTCTGATCTTGGGGAAGATGGCCCCGGATGACGGGAAAGGGTCTTCCGGGGCCTGATGCAGCCCGGCCAGATGATGGGGATCGCTGGCCGGGCCGGGAGGAGGCCTTAGTTGGTTGCCCAGCGGGCCACCAGCTCGTCATAGTTGACGGTCTGGCCCTGCGGCTTCTCGTTTTCCAGCGGGGCTTTGGCGCCGCCATTGGCGTACCACCATTCCGCGTCTTTCTCTTCGTTCAGACGCGGGCCGCAGCCGCCATAGACATTCGCCTGCTCGTCTGCACGCTGCATACGGCCCATGGTGATGTCCATTTCCTCGGCCAGACGGTCCATCGCTTCCTGCGGCGTGAAGGCGCCGGAGTTCACGTCACCGATCTGCTGCCACCAGATCTGGGCCAGCTTCGGATAGTCCGGCACGTTGATGCCGGTCGGCGACCATGCCACACGGTCAGGCGAGCGGTAGAACTCGACCAGGCCGCCCAGCTTGGGTGCGCGCTCGGTGAAGCTCTCGTGGTTCACGGAAGAGTCGCGGATGAAGGTCAGACCAACGTGCGATTTCTTCACGTCCACGGTCTTGGACACCACGAACTGGGCATAAAGCCAGGCCGCCTGGGCACGGTCCAGCGGGGTGGACTTGAGGAAGGTCCAGGAGCCCACGTCCTGATAGCCGACCTTCTGGCCTTCTTCCCAGTAGGGGCCGTGCGGGCTGGGCGCCATCCGCCACAGCGGGTTGCCGTCGCCGTCGACCGTGTTGTTGCCTTCGGACTGCGGCTTCACCATGTCGGCGGTGAAGGCGGTGTACCAGAAGATCTGCTGTGCCACGTTGCCCTGTGCCAGTGCCGGCAGCGACTGGTAGAAGTCATAGGACGCGGCACCCGGAGGCGCGTATTTGCGCAGCCATTCGTCCCACTTGCGGATCGCATAGACCGCTGCCGGGCCGTTTGCCGCGCCGCCGCGGGTCACGCTGGCACCAGCCGGGTTGCAGGAGCCTTCTTCCATGCGGATGCCCCATTCGTCGATCGGCACCCCGTTCGGCTCACCTTTCGAGCCGGCACCGGCCATTGACAGCCACGCATCGGTCATCCGCCAGCCAAGGTCCGGCGCGCGCTTGCCATAATCCATGTGGCCATAGATCGCGGTGCCGTCGATTTCCTTGACCTGCTCGCTGAAGAACTCGGCGATGTCCTCATATGCGGACCAGTTGACCGGGACGCCCAGGTCATAGCCGTATTTTTCCTTGAACGCGGCCTGCAGGTCTTCGCGGTCGAACCAGTCCTTGCGGAACCAGTACAGGTTTGCGAACTGCTGGTCGGGCAGCTGGTACAGGTCGCCGTCCGGGCCGGTGGTGAACTGGGTGCCCATGAAGTCATCCAGGTCGAGGCCGGGATTGGTCACGTCCTTGAACTCGCCTGCCATCATGTCGGTCAGGTTGTACGCCAGCTGCAGGCGCGAGTGGGTGCCGATCAGGTCGGAGTCATTGACGTAGCCGTCATAGAGGTTCCGCTTGGTCTGCATCTGGGTCTGCACGGCCTGGACGACCTCGCCTTCACCCAGGATCTGGTGGTTCACCTTGATGCCGGTGATTTCCTCAAACGCTTTGGTCAGCACTTCGGACTCATAGCTATGCGTCGGAATGCCTTCCGACAGCACGTTGATCTCCATGCCTTTGTAAGGTTCCGCGGCCTTGATGAACCACTGCATCTCTGACAGCTGTTCATCCTTGGTCAAAGCCGACGGCTGGAATTCTTCATCAATCCATTTTTTGGCCGCCATTTCGTCGGCATAGCCAATTGATCCCGCAACCACCGCACAAACGGCTGCTGCGGAGAGAAGATACTTACGCATCTCTTCCTCCCTGAAAGTCTCTTGAGGCCAGCTGCGCGTTGCCTGCACCTGACTGGCATAGAGCTTTCATAGGTTGGATTGCATTGTCAAACTAATTTTTTAGTAATGCTTATTGTATTGAATTCATTTGGAAATTGTTTCCTCTGTTGAGCGTCAACGCTATGCCGCAGCGCGGCATCTGCGGTTGTAACGCAACGGCAGTTTCTCTCATGGCGCGACCGGAAAAAACAGTCGCCGCGGATCTGCTTTGCGTCTAAGGAGGGCAGCATGACGCAAGAAAGCACATTCGAGATCTTCCTGACCGCACCGCCGGGACTGGAACAGGCGCTGCTGGCTGAGGCCAAGGAGCTGGGCTTTGCCGCGCCCAAGGCGGTGCCGGGCGGGGTCACGGTGCAGGGCGATTGGCGCGAGGTCTGGCGCGCAAACCTGTGCTTGCGCGGCGCTGCGCGGGTGCTGGCGCGGATCGGCGAATTCCGCGCCTTCCATCTGGCCCAGCTCGACAAACGGTCGCGCAAGTTCCCCTGGAGTGACGTGCTGCGTCCGGATGTGCCGGTGAAGGTGGAGGTGTCCACCAACAAGAAATCCAAGATCTACCACGCCGGCGCCGCTGCCCAGAGGGTGGAAAAGGCAATTGCCGAGACCCTCGGCGCCCCCGTCACCAAGGACGCAGAGCTGACGGTCAAGCTGCGCATTGAGGACAACCTCTGTGTCTTCAGCGTCGATACCTCGGGCGAGGGTCTGCACAAGCGTGGCCACAAATCCGCTGTTGGCAAGGCGCCGATGCGGGAAAATCTCGCTTCCCTGTTCCTGCGCGAATGCGGTTTTAACGGCAGCGAGCCTGTGGTCGATCCGATGTGCGGCTCCGGCACCTTCGTGATCGAGGCGGCAGAGATCGCCAAGGGCCTGCTGCCCGGCCGCAGCCGCAACTTTGCCTTTGAGCAGCTGGCAACCTTCGATGCGGACGCCTGGGCAGAGCTGAAGCAGCAGGGCGAGGCGCGGAAAACGGACATCCTGTTCCATGGCTCCGACCGCAACGCGGGCGCCGTGGAGATGGCCGCTGCAAACGCGGAGCGGGCGGGCGTGGACGATTGCACCCGATTTGCACAGGCCGCGGTCAGCGCCCTGCAGCGCCCGGATGGCCCGCCGGGTCTGGTCATCGTCAACCCGCCCTATGGCGCCCGGATCGGCAACAAGAAACTGCTCTATGCCCTTTACGGCGCGTTGGGGCAGGTGCTGACGGAGCGGTTCTCCGGCTGGCGCGTGGGCATTGTCACCTCGGAATCCAGCCTCGCCAAGGCGACCAATCTGCCGTTCCTGCCTTTTGGCGCGCCGGTGGCCCACGGCGGGCTGAAAATCCGCCTGTTCAAGACCGATCCGCTGCCCTGAGCCCGTCCCGGCGCCCCAAATTGTGACGTTTCGTTCCTGTTTCCGGCCTGCGCCCGGCCCGGCTATCCTGCCAGGCGGAGCATAAGGGGAGAACTATGCAGCAGGCTGAAGATTTCCGCGCCGAAAGCCGCACCCTGGCAGCCATCCTTGAGGAACTGCCGGAGGCGGAGTTTCACCGCGCAACTCAGTTCAAAGACTGGACCATTGATCATGTGCTGGGGCATCTGCACCTGTTCAACGCTGCGGCAGAGGCCTCGCTGAAAGGGGAGGGCGCCTTTACCTCCTTCATCGCGCCGGTCCTGCAGGACATGCAAGCTGGGCGTACCATCCTCGAATGCCAGTTTCCCTGGCTGGACGGCCTCAGCGGCCGGGCGTTGCTTGCGGCCTGGCGTGAAGGGGCGGAGCGCTGCGCCGATGCATTCGCTGCGGCAGATCCCAAGGCGCGGCTGAAATGGATCGGGCCGGACATGAGTGCGCTCAGCTCTATCACAGCACGGCAGATGGAGACCTGGGCGCACGGGCAGGAGGTGTTCGACCTCTTGGGGCATGAGCGGCAGGAGCAGGACCGCATCCGCAACATTGCGCATCTGGGGGTAGCCACATATGGCTGGAGTTTCCGCAACCGCGGGCTGGACGTGCCGGAGCCAGCGCCCTTTGTCCAGCTGACCGGGCCTTCGGGAGCGCTCTGGGAATGGAATGCCCCGCAGGACGCGAACTATATCAAAGGCTCTGCGGTGGAGTTTGCACAAGTTGTCACTCAAGTGCGCAATATCCAGGATACCCGGCTGCAGGCCGTTGGTGCAGCAGCGGAAAACTGGATGCGCATCGCACAGTGCTTTGCCGGACCGCCGGAAACCCCGCCCGGCAAGGGTGCGCGCTTCAGGACCGGCCGCTGAAGTTTTGGCGCTGCGGGTTCTGGAAGCCCCGAAGTACGCCCATGCCGCAAGCCGGTGCCGCGATCAGTTCGCGGCCCAGGCCCGGGTCAGCCCTTCCAGCGTCATGCGCAGCGGGTCTGCCACGGTGACCGGCAGCCCTTGGGCCTCCAGCGCCGCGGCATAAAGCGGCTGCAGCGGCGCTTCAGCCAGCAGCGCCAGGTTCTGGCCCAGCCAGTAGGGGCGGGCAGCAGCCAGCTCCGCCCCCAATAGGAGCCCCCAGAGCCGTCCCCGCGCTGTGTCCGCCTGCAACTGCCCCAGCGCGGCGTCCGCCTGCAAAGACGCCAGCCGCGCTGCCAGCAGTTCCGGTTTGGCAATGCCGTCGGCTGCCGCCTCAGCAAGCGCTGCCTTGCTGCAGCTGCCTGCGGCTTCCAGCGCCATTGGCTGCGCAACCGCAGCCGCCAGCTGCCCGGTAAGCGCGCTTTGAAAGCTGACTGCTTCTCTGGCACTGACCTGCACCCAATGGGTCACACCGGTGTCCGGCAGGCAGACCACGCCGTCCCAGTCCGGGTTCAGCTGCAAGAAGCCGCTCAGCCGGGCTGCGGCACCCTGTATCAGTCCGCACGGCGCAGACTGGCTCAGCCCTGGCAGGGCATGAACGTTCAGCTCTTCCAGCGGGGTTGCCGTCAAAGGCAGGTCTGCAGGAACGGCGGGCACCGTCTGCACAGGCACCAGGGTGCTGCCACCCAGCACTACCGGCAGTGCCCCGCCTGCCAGCAGCTGCCGTAAACCTGCAGCAAGTTTATCCGGGCCGTTGCCGGGCAGGTGCAGCCGCTGTGCCGGGCCTGCAGTGCTGCCGGTCATGGTCCAGGCGGTCAGTGCGGTTCCGTCCAGGTTGGCGGCCAGCCAGCTGGCGCCGCTGCTGGGAGATTGCATCATGGCTACGCCCCTTCTGCCATCGCTTTGCTGAGGCTTATGGCTGTGTTTCCGGTTTCCGGCAAGTGTGCGGCCTGCCGGTTCACAGCGAGGAGATGCAGGAATACTGGGACTTTCTGCAATATTCATGCTCCGCACTGTTGCTGTTCAATAGGGCAATTGCGGTATTGATCATTCAATCGCTCCTCCCCATTCCCGGGGAATTGCAATATCCACCGGCAATAGGCTATCAGCAGGCGAGTGCTTTCTGTTGGCCCCGATTTTCAGTCTGCTGTGCAGTTGGTACCGTCTCTGGCGGATGGGTTTACTCCGCTCGGTTCCGAATAAGTTGAGGGTGGCAAGGGACATTTTCCCGCGGCTTCGCGGCCCGGAAAATTCCCGAAAGCAGCGGAACATTGATTCCGGGAAACGTTCGAACTCTTGCGGAAACAATTCTAATCAGTCTTCTTCCATTGTTTCCTGATTCTTCCTGTGCAAGGCGCAGTTTGAGGTCGTTTTGCAGGAAAATGAAAATTTTGCGCGCAATTGCCTAAATTTGTCCTAATTAGGGCGGAGTGCTGCAACGCACCGCCGCCTGGGAATTGGGCGGCATTAAAAAAATGGCGCGGGCGCGTGGGGGCGTGCCCGGTTTTGAACCGGAAAATCAGTAGCGGCATTCCGCGGCCATTGGCTTGCGGACTGTCAATGTGAGTTTTGAATGACCGCCGCATTCAGCGGCGGCCCGGCCAGGCGACTGGCTGGATCGAGGGGTGTGGAATGAAAGACATGGTTCCCGGAGGGGCGGGGCTGTCTTTGGTGCACGTTGATGCGGAAGGCGGACGGTCTGCAACGGCCGTTCCCCTGTTCAATTCTATGCATTTGAAGGCAGCAAACATGAATGCCTCGCTGAGCGGCCTTTCACCGGCTCGGCAAGCCGTAAAGGGCGCTGGCGGCGGAGCATACGCCGGCGGCGGTAAACGCGGGCTGGACGTGCTGCTGGTGCTGCTGAGCCTGCCTGTGGTTCTTCCGCTGATCGCTCTTTGCGCTGCTGCGCTGGCGCTGGAGGGCGGCCGCCCCTTCTACACTCAGGCACGGCTGGGCCGCGGTGGTCAGGTGTTCCGCATTCTGAAACTGCGCACGATGGTGCGGGATGCTGACCAGCTGCTGCAGCACTACCTGGACACTGACCCGGCTCTGCGCCGGGAATGGGAGGAAACTCAAAAGCTGAAGAACGATCCGCGGATCACCCGGGTCGGGCGGTTTCTGCGCGCCACCTCGCTGGATGAGCTGCCGCAGCTTTGGAACGTGGCCAAGGGGGACATGAGCCTGGTCGGACCGCGGCCGATGATGCCGGAGCAGCTGCCGTTATATGGCGATGCGCGGGCCTATTTTGCCTTGCGGCCGGGCATTACCGGCGCTTGGCAAGTGTCGGTTCGCAATGAGGGCAGCTTCGCCAGCCGCGCGCAGGCGGATGCCGGCTACAAGCGCGGGCTGTCATTTGCCGGGGATCTGTCGCTGATCTGGCGGACCGTCGGTGTCGTGCTGAAAGGCACGGGATATTAAGGCCAGTTTGATCTGTTGTCCGGGCCGTCAGGCGCATGCAGCAGATCAGCCAGCCATTGCAGGGAGCAAGGTTGTGAAGCATTTTGCGTCATCAGGAGCCGTCACCGCCAGCCCGGTGCGCGGCCAGCAGAAGACACAGAAGGACGACGAGGACGTCATGACCGAGCAAGGTTTCAAGCGGTTCCGCCGCCGCGCGCCGGCGGATGCCACACCCTCCGCTGCCGCGGCGGAACGTCCCTTATCTGCCCCCGCCTCATCTGTTGCCGCCCAGTTGCCCGCCACCCTGCCGGAGCCTTGGGACCGGATCCGCCAAGTCCCGTTTGATGCAGGGGCAGACGGGTCGCGTTGCCTGCCTCTGGTTAGCCGCTTCCGCACTGCGCCCGCGTCCAAGTCCTTTGACCTGTTGCGCACTCGGCTGCTGCACACTCTGAAGGCCCGCGGCTGGAAGCGGGTGGCGGTGACGGCCCCTGCCGGGGGCTGCGGCACCACGTTCTCGGCGGTCAACCTGGCGCTTAGCCTGGCAAGGGTGCCGGGCAGCCGGACCGTGCTGCTTGACATGAATTTCCGCCGCCCTGGGGTGGCACAAGCCATGGGGATACCGGTTCAGGCGGATATGAACGCGTTTTTGTCCGGCGCTGCCCCAATGGAAGACCACTTGCTGCGCCCGCTGCCGTCGCTGGCGGTTGGCCTGAACAGCGCGGCGGATCAGAACGCCGCCGAAATCCTGCACAGCCGCAGTTGCAGCGCCGCTTTGGACGAACTGATGCTTCGCAGCGGTGCCGATACCGCGCTGTTTGATCTGCCGCCGGTGCTGGAGCATGACGACACTGCCGCCGTCCTGCCGCAGGTCGACGGGGTGCTGCTGATCTCCGACGGCACCAGCACAACCACCGCGCAGCTGGCCGCCTGCGAAAAAGTGCTGGCGGGACACACTCAGCTTTTGGGCGTGGTGCTGAACCGGGCGCGCAAATCCGACTGCCCCCTGCACTGAAGACGCAAACGCCATAGTTTCGCCTGTTTGCTATGGTGTAAAACCGGGCGGCGGTCCGTATGAGGCCGGCTGGCATTTGAACACACCGGGCACCCCGGCAGCATGAGAGCAGACAGATGGGGCCGATTTATTCTCTGGGTGATTTTCTGGACATGGTGCAGCGCAGGCTGTTCATGATCGCCTGCGTTTTTGTCCTCGGCTGCCTGGTGTCACTGTGGTTCGCCGCCAGTCAGCAGCATGAATATGAAACCGCCGAGGTACTTCAGATCACCCAGCCGCAGATCGCCGGAGAGCTGGCCAAATCCACCGTCGAAGGCTCCTCTGCCCGCCGTATGCAGCTGATCGAACAGCGTCTGATGGCCCGTGGCACCCTGCTGGAAATCATCGAAAAATATGGCATTTACGCTGACCAGAACGCCTTGACCGATCTGCAAAAGGTCGTGCAGCTGCGGACTTCCGTGCAGATTACGGGCGTTGCAGCCGCTCGCGAAGGCTTTGCCGACGACGGCACTATTTCGGTACTGACCATTACCGCCCGGATGCCAACCGCAGAGCAGGCCCAGCAGGTCGCCAGCGAATTCGGGCGCCGCACCATAGAACTCAGCATCGCCACCCGCATCGACCAGGCCCGCGAAACGCTCAGCTTCTTTGCAGAAAAGGAAGCGGCCCTGGCGGATCAGGTCGCGGCGCTGGAGGATGAGATCGCCGCCTTTCGCAACGCAAATGATGTGACCTTGCCTGGCACAATTGAATTCCGCCGGGCCGAAATCGCCGCGATGAACGAGGGTCTCCTGGAAATCGCCCGCGAGCGGATCGAGATCCGCCGCGCTGCTGATCAGGCCCAGACTACCGAACGCCCTGCAACTGCGCGGCGCATGCAGGAAGAGGCCGAGCAGCAGCTGGCCACGCTGGACGCCCAGGAGGCACTGCTGACCCAGCGCAAGGCCGGGCTTGAGGCGTCATTGCAGACCACCCCGGAGGTGGAGCGCCAGCTGGGCGCCTATGACCGGCGGCTGGCGCAGCTGCAGGGGGAGCTGGCGCAAATGACGGCCCGCCGCAACGAGGCTGAGGTTGGGTTCCGGCTGGAGACCAGCCGTCAGGCAGAACGGCTGACGGTGATTGAGCCGGCACCTCTGCCGGACTACCCGGTGACCGGTGCCCGTAAAACGAAGGCGCTTATGGGCGCGGCGGTCAGTGCGATTCTTGCCCTGCTGGCTGCTTTCTTGCAGGAACTGCGCCATCCAGTGCTGCGCACCGCCGCACAAATGGAGCGGGAAACCGGCCTGGTACCGGTGGTGTCCATCCCTGAAATGGACACGCGCCCGCCGCGCCGCGGGCTGTTCCGGCGCAAGGCGTAGGAAATTTTGTCTGAAATCAGCAACCGTTAGCTGGCCGATGAGTCAGTTTTCCCTGGTTATTGAGATCAGGGTGTTCCCAGCGCCCCCGCCATTGCAGTTACCTCTGCCCAATGCCAATGCAGCGCCGCCCCGCCAGCGGCCAGTGTCAGCAGCGCATAGCCAGTATCATGCAGGGGATCCCAGACGTGATGCCTGCGCGCCAGCCGCACCAGCACCGGGTAAGCCCCCAGCATTGCCAGACCCAGCGCCGTAATGCCGCCTGCCAGCCCGAACCAGGCAACCCCGCCCAGAAACATGACTGTCTGCAGGCAGGCCCGCGCGGCGGAGAATACAAAGAACCCGCGGCTGTCGCCCGCCGCCAGCGCCGCCTGGTCATAGGTCATGGTGATCACCGCAGGCGCCAGTGCCAGCGCGATCAGCACCATCATCGGCCCGGCCTGCATGTAACGGTCATCATACAGCAGTTGAACCAGCCAGGGCCCGGCCCAAGCCATCGCCAGAAGCAACCCGAGGATACCACCGGTCAGCCCGCCGCGCAGCTGCCGCTGCCGCCGCAGATTCTCCGGCGCCGCCTGTGCGGGCTTGTCGCGATACACAGGGATCATCAGCCGCTGGTTCACCGCATGGCCCAGCAGCATCGGAAAACTCGCCAGGAAATAGCCGATGTTGTAGACACCCAGCACTTCCAAGCTGACAAATTTCCCCAGGATCGCCCGGTCCCCTTGCGAGGTCAGAAACCAGAACGCGGTGGACAGGAAAATCCACTTGCCGAAATGGATCAATTCCCGCGCTGCGGCCTTCTCCCAGCGGAAGCGGTTGGCCGCCCCCGGCAGGCCGTAGTGGCACAGCGCCAGCTTGGCTGCGGCCTGAATGACCCCGCCCAGCACCAGCGCGATCACCGATTGCGTAGCCAGCGCCAGCCCGACCATCGCCGCCAGCCCAATCACCTGGCCCGCCAGATCCAGCACCGTGACCCGCCCCGCCAGAAGATGCCGGTGTGCGGTCTCGATCCGGGTCGGGTTGAAGCCGGCAACCGCCAGCCCCGCTCCCGCGATGGGCAAGTAGATCAGCAGCTCCGGAGTGCCATAGAACGCGGCCGCAGGCCAAGCCAGCAGAGCCGTCAGCGCCCACAACCCGAACCCCCGGATCACCTGAATGGTCCAGGCCGTATCAAGAAACGCTGGATCGTCTCCCCGCTTGTTCTGGGCAATCGACGGCCCGATGCCTACATCGGAAAACAGCGACAGCCCCACCGTCACCACCGTAACCAGCGCCATCATACCGAAGGCTTCCGGGAACAGGATGCGCGTCAGGATCAGGTTGGAAGCCAGCCGCAAGGCCTGGCTGCCGCCGTATCCGATCATCAGCCAGGAGGCGGAGCGCAGCACCCGCGCCATCATCCCCTGACCGGCAAAAAGCGAGGCAACCCGCTGCATTCTGTCGCACATCCTTAAAACTCCGGTGCCGCAGGCTAGGCGGGCGGGGCAGGGGCGTCAATCTTGTGGGGGCTGCGGAGGCCGGGAACCGTGCAAGCGGCTGAAACGCAGCGACAATCCTGCTGCCTGTGCCGCATTCTCCACGCCCGCGGGACAAGCGGCAGCGGGTGCTGGGCAAGCTGCCAAACCGGCGCTAACCTGCCGCGGATACATGCACTTGCAGGGAACCCGCTGCGTTGAAAATCGCCTATGTTCTGAACACTTATCCGCAGCCCTCGCACAGCTTCATCCGCCGTGAACTGCAGGCGCTGGAGCATCAGGGCTTGGAGGTCCTGCGCCTGGCGATGCGCCCTTCCGAAACAACGCTGGCCGATCCGGGCGATCAGGCAGAGGCCGCTCGCACAGTGTATGTGCTGAAGGCTGGCGCGGCCGGTCTTCTGGCCGCCTTGACGCGAGAGGCTTTGGCAGGCCCGCTCCATTTTACAAAGGCGCTGAGGCTGGCTTTCAAACTGGCGCGTGCTTCGGACAAGGGCGTCTTGCGGCATCTGGTCTATCTGGGTGAAGCGGCCCATGTGAAACAGCGCTGTCAGGCAGAAGGCGTGCAGCACATGCACGCCCATTTCGGCACCAATTCCGCGGCGGTGGCGATGCTGGCGCATGTGCTGGGTGGCCCTGGCTACAGTTTCACCGTGCACGGGCCAGAGGAATTCGACGCCCCCCATGCGCTGTCACTGGGCGAGAAGATCAGCCGCGCCGCCTTCACCGTGGCAGTCAGCAGCTTCGGTAAAAGCCAGCTGAGCCGATGGGCGCCTTTTGGCAAATGGAACAGCCTGAAGGTGGTGCATTGCGGCATCGAAGCGAAACACTTCGCGGACCCGGCACCGCTGCCGCAAGGGCCGCTGCGGCTGGCGGCTATCGGGCGGTTTGTGGAACAGAAAGGCCAAATGGTGCTGGTCCGCGCCATGGCGCAGCTGGTGGAGCATATCCCGGATGTGCATCTGGCGCTGATCGGCGATGGTGAAATGCGTCCGGAACTGGAGGCGGCAATTGCCGACCTTGGGCTGCAGCGGAATATCACCCTCACCGGCTGGCTGGCAGAGGACGGCGTGCGGGCGGAACTGGCCCGCGCCCATGCGCTGGTGATGCCCTCCTTTGCCGAAGGCCTGCCGATGGTGGTGATGGAGGCAATGGCCGCCGCCCGTCCGGTAATTGCGACCTATATCGCCGGCACGCCGGAACTGGTGGTGCCGGGGCAGACCGGCTGGCTGGTGCCTGCGGGGGACGAGACTGAACTGGCTCAAGCAGTACTGGATCTGGCGGAAACCCCCGAGGAGCAGCTGGCCGCCATGGGGCAGGCGGGGCGCATTCGGGTGTTGGAGCGCCACGCCAGTGCAATCGAAGCCGCAAAGCTGACCGCGCATTTCCGCGAGGCAATCAAACAATAAGCGGCACCTCCCGCCCGTCGCCTGCGCATCTGTAGATGCACCGCTCCCGCTGAGCCTGGCCCGAGGCCGCGAAGGGTGGTCTGGCGCAGCCTGCCTACCTGCGGGCGCGGGAGCGCCCCGGCAAATCAGCGTTTAGCGGCCGCGGGTCCAGCGGGTTCGGGAGGCGAACAGCGGTGTTTTTACGGCCAGGGCAACTGCGCCGTAGGCCAGAAAGCCCAACGGATCCCGCAACAGAAGTTGCAGCGCAGTACCCGCACTGGCCTTCACGGTGTCCTCGTTGCGCGTCAGCTGAGGGAATTTCGCCGCCACTTCCGACACGCCGGCATTCTGCCGCCGCCGCACTTTCACCAAGTTGCGGAACCCCTCGACCATCGGCCAGCTGTAACTTGCCGGAACCCGCACCCGCTCGCCGGGCGCAAATTTCAGCCGGGCAAAGATGTCATCGGCAATGATATCCGGCCAGTTCCCCCAGCGCTGCCGTCCGGCCCGGTTCATGGCAAAGATACCGAACCCCGGCACTCCGCTGGAAAAGAACGGCAGCTGCATCCACAGCCGCGCATAGGCCCGTGTCACCGGGCTACGTGCAGAGGAGACTTGGGGGCAGCCACTGGCATAGCGCGGCGCCTCCAAGTCCAATGCCACGGCGATTTGGGGCAGCAGGCCGGGCGAAACCAGCACATCGGCATCCAGGTAGATCAGGATATCCCCGCGTGCCGCAGCATCACCCGCATTCAGCGCCCCCAGCTTGCCGCCCTCCGGCAGCTCCAGCACCTGCAGATCCCAGCCGTCGGGGGGCAAGGCATCCCGGGCAAGCGCGGCAGTCGCATCGGTGCAGCCATTGGCCAGCACCAGCACCTCCGCCGTCATGCCCTCGGGCAGCGGATCAGAGGCGAAGACCGCCTGAAGGCAATCACCGATATAGCCCGCTTCGTTATGGGCCGGGATCAGGACCGAGACACGAGGCGTCATTTCACAGCCACCAGCGCGTCCCAGCGCGGGTTCTGGTCGCTCAATGTCCGCAATGCGCCCCAGCTGCCCCATTTTCCTGGCGCCCCGACATCGGAATAGGCGGTGAACAAGCTGCCGCCAAGCGCCTGCCAGCCCGCCAGCAGCTCCTGATAGAGCGCGCCCATCTCGGGAGTGTAGTTGAAATGGGTGAAGAAGCTGGTCAGCGCCGCATCCTCGACCATCGGGCCGATGCCCACCACATGGCTGCCGCCCTCGTACATGATCAGCTCCAGCCCGTGCTGTTGCGCAACTTCTGCGTGATACGGCAGCACCCGGCCCAGCAGGTCGGTCAGCGTGTCGGCTGCTTCGCCCGAAATCAGCCCGTCGCGCAGCTCAGCGCCGGCCTGGGCGCTTGCGGCATCATACCGGTGCTGTTCCGTGAACTCCTCCGCGGCCGCACCGCTCAGCCCGCGCCGGGCGGCAACCGCCTGCGCCTGTTCCCGGCTGCCGGCGATCCAAGCCCGCACCTGCGCGGCGCGTTCCTTCAGCCCCAGCACGCCGCCGAAATAGCCAGTCACCGCATAGGCATCAAAATATGCGGCTGGTGCCCGGCGCCCGGCCTGCTCTGCCTTCCACAGCGGTGCAGCCAGCACCTGCTCCTCCAGCCCCAGCCAGCCGGTCTGAGAAGAGATTACCCGCACCAGCCGCTGGCTGTCTTCGCCGAACACCCCGGTCCAGATTTGCGCCACCTCCGCTGCACGGCCGCCGTAAAACTGCATCCACAGCCCGTCGCCGCCCCAGCGCGTCTTTGCCTGCGCATCGGCCCATGCGGCTTGCAGGAACTGCCAGTTCCAGACCTCGTTGGAATATTCGACATAGGCACGCAGGTCCTCGTCCAGCCCGCGCTCCACCTGCTGCGCGAACTGCCGGACATAAGTGTCATCTGCCATATGCGGCATGCTGAACCAGGGATCGGCGCCCAGCGTATTAGCCAGTTCCAGCATCACTTCCACCGGCACCCCTTTCTGCGCCCAGGTGTAATCCGAGCGCAAAGGCCGGTCCTCCCATCCCGTTTGCTGTGAGTCATTGGTGGCCATCCAGTCCATGAACCGAAGCACGGCAAATCCGTCCAGATGGCCCAGCCACAGCGGGTTGAACAGGGCGCCGCTATCGTAGGCGTCCAGATGCTCTTCCTTCACCACGGTAATATTGCGCACATAGCCGCCGTCGCGGCCCATCCGCTGGATGCGGATCTCCACTGGGCCGGGGCCGGGAGTAAAGTCGAACCGCACCTCACCCTTGCCATAGCGGACGTTCTTTGCCCGCCCCAAAACCTCGACGATGCCTTCCCCCTCGAACCGCAGCACATAGCGGCCGGCCAGCGACACCGCTTCCTCTGGCATATCTGTCAGGATCACCGTCCCGATAGAGCTCAGCTCCGGCGGGATTGCGGTGGGCCAGCCCGCCGGATCAAGATAGCCCGCCGCCAGCAGATCACCATGATCCGCGCCGCCCCAGCGCCTGGGCAGATGGCCGATCCAGGGCCGCGCGGTTTTGAAATGGTCGAGGAAGGGGGCCTGGGTGCTCCAGTCCGCGATGCCCGCGAGGTTGACAGCAATGGGCTGACGGGAGGCTGTTCTTGCCGGCGCCACCGTAGCTTCCAGCACTGCGGCATTGAGCACGGGTTCAGGCGGGTCCTGCGGCAGCGGCGCGGGATCTGCGGGCAAAGCCGCAGTGCGCACACCGTCCCCCCGGGCGGCGGCCCAGGCGATCTGCTGCAGCCGTGCCGCCAGTTCGGGTGAGGGGGCACGGTAGGGCTTGCCCCAGCGGTCCTTCAGCTGATGCGGCAGCCCCGCGGGATCTTCCCCGGTCAGCACCGCATATTGCAGCAGTGCCATAAAATAAAAACCGGTGGCATTGGGGTGGATGTCATCGGCAAAGACGTCGCGGATGCTAGAGAGCCCCGGCATCGTGCCGGCCCGGATCGCATCATCCAGCCGCGCCATTGCCTGGCCGGCTGGCAGCAGTTTCACGGTGCCGCCGGTGGCGGCGTTCACGTCCTCCACCACCGCCTGCCAGCGCGGTAGATCCTGTTCCAGCCGCACCCGCCACGGCACATCCGCACCGTCATCAAAAGGCACATCGGCACCGGTGCCGCTGTCCAGGCTGTGCCAGGTTTCCTGCAGGTAGAATTGCACCTCCGGATTGGCCGTGCGCGCCAGCTCATAAAACTGCGTGACCGCCTGTTCCGTGCCGCTCCATTTCAGGTGATTGGCCAGCGGGATCGCCTCAGTCACGATCACCGCATCCGCGGGCGCCTTCAGTCTTTCACGTGAATCAACACCTTCGGCGCTGTCGCTGTGCTGCCAGTTATAGCTGAGCGGCGCGCCATTGATGATCTGCGCTTCCACCCGGGATTCTGCCTGCGTGTCCAGCAGCTGCTCCAGCATCTGCGGATTGTCCGGCCCGAACAGCGAATGGCCGATCATCACAACCGAGGTGATCAGCGCTTCCAGTTTCATGCTGGCGCTCCCGCGGCAGCAATCCCTGTGCGGGGCAGGGCGCGCACGGTTTCCCAGACGATAGCCTGCACCTTGGCGGCCGCCTCAGGGCGGAATACCTGCGCCGGGGAACCGTCCGCTCGGGTCAGCTGGTGCGGCAGACCTTCCGGTGAGCTCTGATAAAGCACCGCATAATGGGTCAGGGCGATCACATATGCCCCCAGATCGTTGATGTGAATGGTGTCCAGGTCTCCCTCGGGTGTGCGGGCAAACAGCGATTCACGTGAAGCCAGCCCCGGGATTTCCCCGGCCTCCGCCGCTCGTGCCACTGCGGCCAGCACCTGCCCGCCGGGGATCAGGTGGACCGGCTGCTGCGGAGTGCGGCGGCTGTCGGCACCCAGCAGTTGCCGCGTCCACAGGGCCTCAAGGTCTCCCTCAATCCGCTCCAGCCAGCCATCCGGGTCATCCAGCCGGTGCCAGGTTTCATACAAGTAGAGACGCGTCTCCGGCGAGGCCCCGCGCGCCAGATCAGCCCATTTTCCCAGATACTTGGCAGCATCAAAATACTTCAGCGCATCGCGCAGCTCGACCATCTCGGTCAGCACCACGGCGCCGTATTCACCCGACCCGATGGCCTCCTTCGCATCGCGGTAGGCTGGCGCCTTGTTGGCAGTCTCAAAATCAAGGATCGCCTCGTCTGGCTCCCAATGCCCCCTCAGCGAGGTGCCCGATCCCAGCTGGCTGTTGTATCCGTGGCCCTCCGGTGCCAGCTGCGCCAGCATATGCGGCATGTCCGGCCCGACCAGCGAATGGCCGAGGTGAAACACCTTAAGCGGCCCCTGCGGCGGGTCCAGCGGCGGCGGCACCGGCACCGGCCGGCTTCGGGTGACAAACGCCATCAGCCCCAGCGTGGCCGCGGCAGCGCCTGCGGCCAGAAGCCCGCGCCGCCCCATCATCCGCGCCCCCGGATTTCTGCCGTGGTCATGATCAGGCCCGCACCAATGGCAAACCGCCCGCCCACCGCCTCACCGCGCTTGAAAGGTGGCCGGTCGGCAGTGAAAAACGCCTGAAATGCGCTTGCGGCCAGATCAAACTCCAGCTCCATCCCGTCAAAGCCGTAAAACGCCCGGCTTATTGCGTACTGTGCCTTATAGGCCGCCTCCTTGGCGGAAAAGATCACCTTGGCCATCTGGCCGGGATTGTCCTGCCGCTTTAGCCAGGCCTGTTCACGGTCGGAACAGATAGCTGGCAGCAGCTCGTCCTTCAGCGGCACGTCTTCCTCCACATCAATGCCCAGCCCTTGCACCTCGCCGGCCCGCGCCAGAACCGCCATGGCGCAGCTCCTGGTGTGGGTGATGGAGCCGACCAGCCCCAAGGGCCAGACCGGCGCCCGGTCGCTGCCGACCTGTACTGGGGCAGGGGGCACGTCCAGCTGCCGCATCGCCTGATGCACAGCGGACCGTCCTGCGGCAAACTCGTTGCGCCGTTTCTCCACCGCGTTGGGCGACAGCCCTGCAGCTTCCTCCGCCAGCGGCGCGGGCGGCGTGCCCAGCGGGTCCGCCCCGGCCAATGCCACATCGGCGGCAAAAAGCGGCCGGACCAGGGCCAGCCGCTCTGCCAGTTTGCTGTTGCTGTCTGTCATCCGGTTCTTGCCCTGCGGTTTGCCCGCATCATCCGCCGTTTCGACATCATGTCGCTGCGGTCTGGGGCTGCGGCTGCCTCAGGCTGTTGTTCCGTATTTGCCGGGGTACCTGCAAGCCCTTCGATGTGGGCAGCGAGTCCTGCCAGGGTCGGGAAGCGGAAAATGTCGGTGATTGACAGTTTCGCGGTGCCCAGTTCCTCGCGCAATTCCCTGTGCGCCTGCACCGCCAGCAGGGAATGGCCGCCCAGGGCAAAGAAATTGTCCTGCGCCCCGATGCCGCTGACCCCCAGAATGCGGCTCCAGACCGTGGCGATACGGGCCTGCGCGCCTGCGTCCAGCGCAACTGCCGGGGCGGCATTGGCCTGCGCGGGCTGCGGGTCTGGCAGCGCCTTGCGGTCGATTTTCTTGTTCGGTGTCAGCGGGAAGGCGTCCAGGGTGACGATATGCGCCGGCACCATGACCTCAGCCAGCCGCGCCGCCAGCGCCTGTTTCAGGGCCTCTCCGGACACAGGTGCGGAGGCGGTGATATAGGCAACCAGCTGCTCTGCGCCAGCTTCGCCAAGCGGCACCACAACGGCGCCCGTCACACCGGCTTGCGCCACCAGTGCGGCCTCGATCTCGCCCAGCTCGATCCGCTGGCCGCGGATTTTCACCTGGTGATCGGTGCGGCCCAGGAAGGCGAGACTGCCCGCGCTGCTCCAGCGCACCAGATCGCCGGTGCGGTAAAGGGGTGTTGCAGCGAACGGTGCCTTTACGAAGCGTTCAGAGGTCAGCTCCTCCCGCTGCCAATAGCCCGCCGTGACACCCGAGCCGCCAATATACAACTCGCCTGGAGTCCCCGCGGGGACAGGCGCCTGTTTTTCATCCAGCACATAGACCTGCGTATTGGCAATTGGCGTGCCAATGCCGGCTGTCCCCGCAGGGACGGCGCTGATTTTCTCCACCGTCGACCAGATCGTCGTCTCGGTCGGCCCGTACATGTTGTGCAGCTTCGCGTTTGTGGTGTCCTGCAAGGCCTGCACCAGATCCCCCGGCAGCGCCTCGCCGCCCACCAGCAGATGCTGCAGCTGGCCCAGGCAGGCGCTGGCGTCAGCATCTGCAGAAATCATCCGCGCCATCGACGGGGTGCATTGCATGTGGCTGACGCCATGACGCACAATCTGCGCCGCCAGCGAGAAGTCATCCGCCGCCAGTTCCTGCGGCGCGTTCGACAGGCGCAGAACCTCTGCCAGCGGTTTCAGCCCCTCCAGCACCACATCCGGCGCGATGCCATAGTCGATCAGGCAGGCGATTTCATCGACGCCGATCCGCTTCAGCTGCTCCACCCGCTGGCAGGCGTCCTGAATGGTGCCAAACAACCCGGAGTCCTCGAAGTAACGCTCAAAGGCAAAGTCGAGGATGGCTTCCAACTCTTCCTCCGACAGTGAGCCCAGGTCCATTTCAAACGGGCTCTTCACGCCTTCGGGTTTCTTGAAGGCGGGGAAGGCCCAGGCGTATTGCTTGATCAGCCCTGCGGCAGAGCGCAGGTAGTCCTTCATCGGTTCCCGCGCCACCTTGCGGGCTTCTTCGCGGGTCTGCGCCAGGTAGCTGTGCAGCATCAGCGTGACCTTGAAATCCGCGGGGTCATGGCCGGCCTCGCGCAGGGCATCGTGGTAGATGCGGATCTTGTCCGCGACCTCTTCAATGCTCTGGCCCAGCAGGTGGGTCAGCACATTTGCCCCGATCGCACCCGCCTCGCGCCAGGTCTCCGGGTTGCCCGCGGTGGTGACCCACACCGGCAGCTCCTTGGACACCGGGCGGGGCTGGGTGAGGACGCTGTGCTCCCCGCCGTCCCTGCGGGGAAAACCCACCTCCTCGCCGCGCCACAGCTTGCGCACGGTCTCAATGGTTTCAAACAGCGCGGGCTTGTTGGCGGGCGGGGTATTTTCGGGCCGCAGGATGAAGTCATCCGGCTGCCAGCCGGAGGCAAAGCCGATGCCGGCGCGCCCCGCGGTCAGGTTGTCAATTACTGCCCACTCCTCGGCAATCCGCGCCGGATGGTGCAGCGGCGCCACGCAGGAGCCGGAGCGCACCCCGATGTTTTGCGTCACCGCGGCGACAGCGGCGCCGGTGACGGACGGGTTCGGGTAAGGCCCGCCAAAGGCATGAAAGTGGCGTTCCGGCGTCCAGACCGCGTTGAAGCCGTGCTGGTCAGCGAATTTGGCGCCTTCCAGCAGCAGGTGGTATTTCTGCGGCCCCGGCCCGTCGTCATTGCCCCAGTAGAACAGGTTGAAATCCATCTTCCGGTCGCTGAGCGCCACCGGCCCCTTGGACAGCTCCAGTCTGCTTTCATCGCTGGACAAAACCAGCTTGAACCCGCGCGAGAGGGTCCAGAACAGCTCCAGCACCGAGATGTCGAAGCTGAGGCTGGTCACTGCCAGCCAGGCATCGCCGGGCTGGTGCGGGATGCGCTGATCCATGCCGATAAAGAAGTTCGCGACATTGTCGTGAGTGACCATCACCCCCTTGGGCAGGCCGGTGGAGCCGGAGGTATAGATCAGATAAGCCAGATCGCTGCCGGTGGCACCGCCATCAATGTTTTCACCTTCTGTCCCCGCAGGGACGTCCTCTATTTTCAGCACCTGCGCGTCTGAGGCAGGCAGGCTGGCGGCCAGTGCGCCTTGGGTCACGATCACCTGCGCCTGGCTGTCGATGATGTAATGCGCGATGCGGTCGGCCGGGTAGGCGGGATCCAGCGGCACGTAGGCGCCGCCGGCCTTCATCACCCCAAGCGCTGCAAACACCAGATCCGGCGCGCGGCGGATGTGGATGCCGACATGCACGCCCGGTTTTACGTTCATTTCACGCAAGCGCCCCGCTACTGCATTGGCGCGGGCGTTGACCTCGGCGTAGGTGAAGCTCTGGTCCTCGAACACCAGCGCGGTGGCCTTCGGGGTCTTTACAGCCTGGGCCTCAAACGCGGCGTGGATGGTCAGGTCCGCAGGGTAGTCCGTGGCGGTCTGGTTCCAGTCCTCCAGCAGCAGTTTGCGCTCGGCTTCGGGCAGGATTGGCAGCTCTGCCACGTTGCAGCTGCCGTCTTCTGCGATGGCAGTCAGCACCAGCTCCAGCCGCGCGGCGAGCAGGGCTGCGGCGTCTGGTGTCAGAGCGGCTGCGTCGCAGTGCAGCACCATGGTGCCATTGGTCAGGGAGGCTGTAGCAGCGCAACCCTCAATCGCTGCATCGGACCCCAGCATAAGACCGAAACCGGGCATAGCCTGCGCCGAAATCTCCGGCGCGCGGGCCACAATGTCTTCGGCAAAGCCGCCGGTTTTGCGGGCCTTGGCAATCTCTTGCGCGCTGCGTTCAACGAGGTATGCAACGCGGTCCTGCCGACGCGCCTGCAACGGCACCCAGCCGGAAATCAGGCCGGGCAGGCCCTCCATCCCCTCTACCGTCAGCGCCACATCGCCGGTTTCCGCGCCGCTGCTGAGCAGGGCAAAGGCGAGGGCAGCAGCTGCGGCCTGTTCCTCGCTGAGACCGGCGGGCAGGGCGATGTCCAAGCGGTTGAAACCGCTGCCGCCAGTATCCGATGTCAGCGGGACCTGCACCGGCTGCATCGCGGCGAGCCGCTGGCGCCAGTGGCTTTCACCACCCTGGACCGCAGCGAGACGGGCGGTGAGTGCCTCGGCCTCTGCTGCGGTCAGGGAGGGAACCTCGTCTCCGGCTGCGGCCAGTTTTGAAACGTCCAGAGGCTGGCCCGCGAATGTGGTCAGGCGGGACAGTGTAAGGGCACCGCTGCCGGTTGCGATTTTTACGCTGGCCTTACTGACCTCCAGGACGGTGCCCGGTGCGCCGCTGCCCTCCGCAACTTCTGCAGCGCCAGCCAGCACCACGGTGCCGCCGATGCGCAGTTTGGCGGCGCACATCGGGTTCCAGTAGCCGCCGGTGTCCAGCGCCCGCACCAGCCGCGCCAGTTCCGCCGCGGGGCGGGTGAATTCCAGCATCCCGCCTGCCGCCGGGCGGTCCGACTTCCTGAACAGGCGGCGCTGGCTCAGGTCCTGTTTCTGACGTTTCAGATCACCGGTTTCCAGCTGGGTAACTACCTCTCCAAAGCTGTCCATCGCGGCAGCGTAGCATTTGGAGTTGAGGCTGAAGGCGGTCTCATCCTCGGCCACATCAAACAACCGCTGGGCCAGAATGTCGCCCTCATCCACGCCGCCCTCGATCAGGTGCCAGGTGATGCCGTGCAGCGCCTCGCCGTTGATCAGCGCCCAGTTCGGGGTGTTGAGGCCCGCGTAGTGGGGCAGCGGCCCGTCGTGAAAGTTGACCGCGCCCTTGGCCGCCTGCGCCAGCACCGCATCCGGGATCACCGTCAGGTTGGCAATCGACAGCAGCCAGTCAAAGCCGCCACTGAGGTCTGCAGGAGTGTCCAGCAGTTCCAAGCCCTTGCCTGCGGCCCAGGTGCGAATGTCCGCATCCTGGGACACCACCGCCCGGATCAGGTGGCCGCGCGCCAGCAGCGCATCGGCGCAGCCGATCAGAAGGGATTCATTGCCGATCAGGGCACAGGTGAATGCGGTCATTTCTGCTCCTTTGCAAGCGGAGAAGGGAGGCGCGTTTCCGTAAGTGTTGTGCGGCGCGGCGCAAACAGCGCGCGCAGGCTGTGCAGGCAGAGATCGCGCAGGAAATACGGCGGATCAGCCTGCGGCTTGTTCTGGATCAGGCGGCGCAGGCTATAGATCACGCTGCCGCTGATGCGGGCCAATGTGGCTGCGGCGGCATAGGCGCGGCCATGGTTCTTGACGAAGTAGTGCAGACGCGAGTCAAACCAGTAGCCGGGCGTGCGCTGCCAGCCCTTCATGCCGGTGGAGGCGGAGCCGATATGCGCCACCTCGCTGGCCGGCACATAGTGGGTGCGCCAGCCCGCGCGGGCGGCGCGGCGGCAGAGGTCGGTTTCCTCGAAGTAGAGAAAGAAGGTCTCGTCAAAGCCGCCAACGGCCTCGACCGCCTCCCGGCGGATCATCAGGCTGGCTCCGGCGGTCCAGTCGACCTGAACCTCTGCCTGCGGCATCTCCATGGCGACCACCCAGGGTTTCAGCAGCCGGGTGAAGATGCCGGTGCGCACGCTGGCCTCAAACTCGCCCGCGATGGAGGGGAAGCGGAAGGCGGTGCGGTGCGGGGTCCCGTCGGTGCCGCGCACAAAGGAGCCCGCCAGCCCGGCGCCCGGATGCTGCAGCAGGAAGTCGCGCAGGGTGCGGATAGTGCTGCCTTGCACAAAAGCGTCCGAATTCAGGAGATAGTAGAACTCCGGCGGGCTGCCGTCCGCCAAACCGGTGCTGAGGCCGATGTTCATGCCGGCCCCAAAGCCGCCGTTCACCGGCGAGGCGATCACCCGGACCCGGTTGCTGTCCAGCCAGCCGCGGGTTTCTGCCGCCGCCCGGACATGCTCATAGGAGCCGTCGCCGGAGCCATTGTCGATGATCAGCAGCTCGCCCGGCAAATCCTCCAGCTCCTGCAGCGCCGCCTCGGCGGATTGCAGGGTCATTTCCGGAGTGCGGAAATTCAACAGGATGATGAGGATACGCTGCTGGGCCATGGTAGTCACTCCGCCGCCCGGACCGTGCGCGGCGGGGCGGAGGCCGCTGCCCGGTCCGCTGCGTCGAGCCGCGCCTTGACGCCTGCCGCCAGCACGCTGACGTTTGGCACCAGCACCATGCTGTCATGGTCGCCCGGCACCTCTTCGACCTCAACGGCGGGCGCCATGCGGGTCCAGTCGTTGTCGGCAAACACGTATTCGCGCTCGCTGCTGACCCAATTGCCGCCCGAGACCTGCCATTTGCGGTCGAGCGGCGGGCGGAACAGGGTCAGCGGGCCGTGCCATGGCTGCAGGCCGTAGGTTTCGACCGCGGCGCGGAAGGCCAGTTCGATCTTGCGGTTGTTGAACTCCGGCTGGGCGCCGGTTTCGGCTGGTTTGGCGCGGCGCTTTTCGAACTCCCAGGCAATGCGGTTCCTGGCCCATTCGCCAAGGTAGCCTATCCCCTTGCTGCGCAGCTCGGCCAGCTTGATCAGCGCCTTGTCCTGCCGGTTCAGGACCGGGCGCACCGGCAGCGGCGTGTCCAGCAGGATCAGCGCCGCGGTGTCCTGGCCCTGATCCTTCAGCTGTTGCGCCATCTCATAGGCAGTGATGCCGCCGCCGGAGAAGCCGCCCAGCAGATAAGGGCCCTCGGGCTGGATCTGGCGGATTTCGCTCAGGCAACTGCGGGCGGCGTCCTCAATCCTGTCGTGCGGTGCATCATTGCCCACAAGCCCCTTGGCCTGCAGGCCGTAGACCGGGCGGTCCTTGCCCACCAGCAGCGCCAGATGCCGCAGGTTCAGCACGTTGCCGAACATTCCCGCGACCAGGAAGAAGGGCCGCCGCCCGGTGCCATCGCCCGGATGCAGCTGCACCAGATGGGTGAATTTCGGTTTATCTTCCGCCGCTTGCGGTTCGCTGCCCGGTTCCTCGGCAACACCGCCGCCAGTGCGTTCGATGATCCGCTCTGCCAGGGCGGCGACGCTGGGCGCTTCAAACAGCACCGACAGCGGGAATTCCACGCCAAAGGCGCGTTTGACCTGTGCGAACAGCCGGACCGCAATCAGGGAATGGCCGCCAAGGTCAAAGAAGCTGTCCTCGATCCCGACCTGGCTGACGCCCAGGAGGGAGGCAAACAGCTTGGCCAGCTGCTCCTCCACCGGGTTGCGCGGTGCCACGTAATCGGTGTCGAGCTGCGGGCGGTCGAATGTCTGGGCCTCGGTCTCGGCCGGTGTGCTCTGGTCTGCCTGGGCAATCAGCGCGGGCAGGTCCAGCGAAGAAACCACCACCTGCGGCAGGCCAGAGGCCACGGCGCGGGCAAGGGCCTCGCCGCCGTCCTCTGCCTTGATGCCATTGGAGATGTTCAGCTGCAGACGTCGTTCCTCAGGCGATAGCGGCTGCGGGCTGCTGGCGGGTTCCAGCCCCAGCTGGGCGGCGGTGGCATCTGCTTCACCCTGCTCCGCTGCCGCATCAAACCCGCCCGCCAGGCGTTGCATCCGGAAACCCTCGATTTCGACCAGCACAGTGCCGTCCGGGCCGGTCAGAGTCACATCGAAAGCTGCTGAGCCGCTGCCGGAGCCCTCGGAGAGGCGAACATGGCTGAAGACCTGCGGTGTCAGCGGCGCAAAGACCCGGATGGTCCCGTAGGACACCGGCACCCACAGCGCGGTGCCTTCATATCCGGGGATCAGGTTCATGGCCCAGCCGGTTGCCAGATCCATCAGGCCCGGGTGCAGCAGGCAGCCGTCAGCCGCCGCCGCATCCGGCAGCGACAGGGCGGCAATGCCTTCGCCGTCCCCCAGTGCGGCGCGGTCCAGAACATGCCAGCGCGGCCCGAAGTTCAGATGCGCCTCCTGCGGGGATCGCAGGCGCCCGCGCACAGGCGCCTGCTCCTCCGGGCATCGGGTGAAAATCGTCTGGAGGGGGAGGGGGGCGGGGCGTTCTGCCGCCGCCGCTAAGGCCAGCAAAGCCTGACAGTTCAGACGGTAACCATTTGTAAATCTCGAGTAAACAAACAGTTCATAACCATTTTCATTAGCTTCTAACTTTACCAGCGCACCCCGCGGGCTGTCTTCGCCGGCGATCAGCGGGCGCAGGAAGTAGAGGTCCCGGATCTCAAACGGATCTTCCACACCGATGGCCGCCAGCGCCTCGGCGGCCATTTCGATATAGCCGGTGCCGGGCACCAGCGCGGTGCCATCCTTGGTGCGGTGCTCATCCAGCAGCCAGTCCGCGGTTCTGAAGCCGGGGGTGAAGATGCGGTTTCCGGCGGCATCGAAAGCCTGCTGCAGCAGCAGCGGCTGCGGGCAGGGCTCGGGCGTGCTGGCGCCGGTGTTTCCATTGCGCCCTGCCATGGCGTCGGCGGCCATGCCGGTGTCGGCCCAGACGCCCCAGTCCACCGCGATCACACGGGTCTGCCCGCCTGCGCGGTGCTTGGCCCAGGCGTTGAGGTATTCGTTGGCGGCGATGTAATCCACCTGCCCCGCAGGCCGGGTCACGGTGGAGGAGGAGGAGAACAGCACCATCAGCTCCAGACTGCCGTCCGGGAATACTGCATCCAGCGCCCGCAGCCCGCTGACCTTGGGAGCCAGAACCTGGGCGATCTGGTCCTCGTCCTTGGCCAGCAGCGGGCCATCACTGATAACGCCGGCACCGTGGATCACCCCGGTGACGGGGCCAAAGGCCGTCTCGGCCTGCTCCCGCGCTGCACGCAGGTCGCCGCTGTTGCAGACGTCGGCGGCCAGCGGTAGTACTGCACCCTTGCTACCCGCCTCCAGCGCCATCACTGCGCGGATGCGCTGGGCGGTACGGTTGGCCGGGCTGTGGCTGGCCAGATACCGCTCCCAGGTCTCGCGCGGCGGCAGTCCGTCGCGGGAGATCAGCGAGACCTTGGCGGCGTAGCCGCGCATCAGGTGGCCTGCGATGGTCAGGCCGATGCCGCCATAGCCGCCGGTGATCACGTAGTGGCCGCCCTGTTTGAAAGGAGGCGTTTCCGGCGCGGGCAGCGGCCGCGGGCGCCAGCTCAGCTCGTAGCGTTTTTCGCCGCGCCAGGCGGCGGTGCTGCTGGCCGGCTCTGCCATCAGCTCTTCCAGCAAGCGGGAGGTGATACCGGCCTGCGCCGGATTGCGGCGGGCAAACAGGCCTTGCGGCGCCTGCGGCAGTTCAATGTCCACAGCCGAGCAGGTCAGCCCCGGCAGCTCGCGCGGGATCACGCCCAGGGGGCCTGCGATCATGGCCTTTTCCGGGTAGGGCAGCGCCTCGCCGCGGACCTGCGCGGCACCGGTGGTAAAGACCGTCAGATGCGCTGGACCGGGCAGATCGGTATTGCCCAGCTCCTGCGCCAGTGCGGTCAGGGAATGGAAGCCCATCTCAAGGTTGCGATCAAAGAAGGAGGAGCCGGGGCGGAAGCTCTCTCGCTCCGTCACCAGCCAGAAATGCGCGATGCGGTCCGGCAGCAGCCCGGCCTCTGCCAGATCAGCCAGCAGCGCGCCATAGGCGGCACGCCCCTGTTCCGGCGGCAGGATATAGGAAGCGGGTGAAAGCTGCGCATAGGTGTCGCCTGCGCGGACGCGCACAACGCTGTGGCCCGCTGCTTCCAGTCTTTCGGCAGCACGGGCCGAGTGGCCTGCCTCGTCCTCGAAAATCAGCCAGTTGTACGGCTCCTGCGCCAGCTCTTGCGCGACATCCAGCGCGCAATCTGCCAGCCGCGGGCGCCAGGCCGGGCGGTAGCCCCATTTGCTCAGATCGTCATGGCGCGCCGGGGTCTGGGCTTCTTCTTCGATTGCCGGTTTGCCGGGCTCGATGAAATAGCGGCTGCGCTGGAAGGCATAGCCGGGCAGGGGCAAGCGGTTGCGGCGCGCGTCGCCCCAGATCTGCGGCCAGTCGGCCTCCACCCCGCAGGCCCAAAGCCGGCCGATGACGCCGAAGAAATAGCTGTCGTCCATCACCTGGTGATCCGGGTGGCGCAGCGTGCTGAGCACTTGGCCCTGTTTCACCGCAGGCGACATCTGCGCCAAGGCGCTGAGGGCCTTGCCGGGGCCGACCTCCAGGAACACCCGGTCCGGGGTCTTGGCTAGGGTTTCGACGCAGTCGGCATAGCGCACGGTATTGCGCAGCTGGCCGACCCAGTAATCGGCGCTGGTGGCTTGGTTTGCCGTCAGCGGGACACCGGTGCGGTTGGAGATTACCGGCAGGGTTGGCGCCGAGAGGGACAAGGAGCGGATGAAATCGCCGTATTCCTGCAGTATGCCGTCCAGCATCCGCGAGTGGGCGGCGATGTCGATGGGGATGCGCTGGTGTTCTACCTCGCGGGCAGTCAGGTCGGCTGACAGCCTGTCCAGCGCCTCCTGCGGGCCAGAGACCGCGGTGAGGGAGGGGGCGTTGACGCTGGCGATATCCAGATCCTCGCCGATGATGGCCTCAACCTCGGCCAGCGGCAGGGCAATCGACAGCATGCCGCCTGCTGGCACAGTGTCGAACAGCCGTCCGCGCAGCAGCACCATGTCGATGCAGTCCTCAAAGGAGATGACGCCCGCCAGGCAGGCGGCGGTGTTTTCTCCCATCGAGTGGCCGACCAGCGCGGCGGGTTTGACGCCCCAGCTGATCCACAGCTGCGCCAGCGCGTATTCCACGATCATGATCAGCGGCAGCTGCACCGAGGGCTGCTGGAGCTTGGCATTGGCGGCGTCCTCCTCACCGTCCTCCGGCAGCCAGATCGCGCGGATATCGTAGTCGAGGCTCTGTTGCAGGTGATCCAGGCCGCGGTCCATCCAGTCAGCAAAGACTGGCTCAGTCTCGTAAAGGTCACGCGCCATGCCTGCGTATTGCGCGCCGCCGCCGGGGAACATGAACACCACCTCGGGGCTGCCGCCCAGCCGGTCGTGGGTGAAGACCTTGCGGGGGTCGTTTTCCTCAATCAGGTCAATGGCTTCGGAGGCGGTCTCTGCCACCAGCACCCGGCGCTTGGCAAAGCCGCGGCGGCCTTCCTTGAGGGTATAGGCAACGTCGGCCAGATCGGCCTCCGGGTTTGTCTTCAGGTACTCTGCAAGGGTTTGCGTATTGGCGTCCAGCGCCGCCTTGGACTGGCCGGACACGCAGAGGATCTGGAACGGAAAATCACTTTCTTCCGAGGCCGCGCGCTCCGGCGCTTCCTCCAGGATCACATGCGCATTGGTTCCGCCGACGCCCAAAGAGTTGATGCCGGCGCGCCGCGGCCCCTTATGCGGGGTCCACGGGGTGAGCTCCGCGTTCACGCGAAACGGCGAGGCTTCAAAATCAATCGCCGGGTTCGGGGCTTCAAATCCCAGCGAGGGCGGGATTTCCTTGTGGTGCAGCGCCAGCGCCGTCTTGGTGAGGCTGGCAACACCCGCCGCGGTGTCCAGATGGCCGATGTTGGTCTTGACCGAGCCGATGCGGCAAAAGCCGCTGTCCTGGGTCGTGGCCCGGTAGGCGTCAGTCAGGGCAGAGACTTCGATGGGGTCGCCCAGATAGGTGCCGGTGCCGTGGCATTCCACATAGCCGATGGTGTCCGCCGGGGTGCCCGCGGCCACCAGTGCCTTTTGCACCGCTGCCGACTGGCCGCCGACGGAAGGCGCGAGATAGCCTGCCTTGTCCGCACCGTCGTTATTGATGGCAGAACCCTTAATGACAGCCCAGATGTGGTCGCCGTCGGCTATCGCATCCTCCAGCCTCCTCAGCGCCACTGCACCTGCGCCGGAGCCAAACACAGTCCCTTGCGCCCGGTGGTCGAAGGCGTGGCAATGGCCGTCGGGCGACAGGATCTCGTTTTCCTTGTAGAGGTAACCGCGGCCTTGCGGCAGTTCGATGGTGACGCCGCCCGCCAGTGCCATGTCGCACTCGCCCTCGCGCAGGGCCTTACAGGCGTAATGAACCGCCACCAGTGACGTGGAGCAGGCGGTCTGCACGTTGACCGACGGCCCCTTGAGGTCGAATACATGGCTGACACGGGTCGACAGGAAATCCTTGTCGTTGCCGGTATGGCGCAGCAGGAACATGCCCACGTCGTCCACCAGCGCGGGGTTGGAGCAGATGTTGAAATAGAAGTAGCTGCCCATGCCGCAGCCCGCGTAGACGCCGATGGGGCCGCCGATGCTTTCCGGCGGATGGCCTGCGTTTTCCATCGCACCCCAGGCCACCTCCAGGAATTTGCGGTGCTGCGGGTCAAGGATGGCGGCCTCTTTCGGGCTGAATCCGAAGAAGTCCGCATCAAACTCCTCAAACCCCTGCAGCCGTGCGGTGGCAGGCACATAATTCGGATCGGCCAGGACAGAGGCGCGCTCGCCGTTTGCCAGCAGCGTCTCGCGGTCCAGAACCTCAATCGATTCGATGCCATCGCGCAGATTCTGCCAGAACGCCTCAGCAGAACCGGCGCCGGGCACAGTTACCGACAGGCCGACAATGGCAATATCACCTGCATTATTCCCGGCGGCGCGCCCCGCTGCGGATGTCCGATCCTGCATCGTCAATACCTGACCCCACTGGCCTTTCGCAAACAGCCCGGCACGCCGCAGCCAATCCGCTTTGCGAAGATGGCAGGGCCCGCCGGACGGGTTTATTTTCGGGTGCCGGGGTTCTCCCCGGCTGCTGTCCCGGCCTGGCGGCTTGGATCCCCATCTGTTCCGCGGGGCCGGGTGAACTCAAATTTACTTTCGTCAATCCATGCGGCTGTCCTATGGACGCATTGTGTCAATTTCGGCCGGAAAAGCGGAAAGATTGCGGCATCACAGGATGCTGCGCTGCTTAGCCCCGGCGGTGTCAGGCAAAAGCGCCTGCGCCCCGCCAAATAGTGCGGGTTTCTTCTGGAACAAGCCCGGGTAGAGCAATCTCTCGGCGTAGCCCAGAACCGATCCGGCGCACATCCAGGTGATCGGGATCAGCGTGGCATTCAGCAGCATATCCACCATGGTGGCTGCCAGAATCAGCGCAATCGGGGCTGCATAGGGTGAAACACTGCCCCGGGGCTCCCGGGCCGCGGCACGGGCCAGCAGCAGCAGCGGGGACGCCAGCAGGCCCATCTCGGCGATATAGCCCAACCAGCCGAAAGTGCCGAACACGATGATCCAGCGGCCGTCCGGGATCGACAGGATCTGCCCGGTTTCTTCGTGCCGCACCAGGTTGCGGCCCCAGCCGCCCCAGCCGAACCAGGGCTTTTCGGCGGCGCGCGCCAGCATCTGGGCTTCGTTTTCAAAACGGTAGTTCAGCGAATGTGCCCGTTCGGCGCTGATCGTGCTTGCCTGGGCCACCAATTCCTCTGTTGGCACCAGCCCGGCGTTGCGCAGCATCGGATAGACCACGGCAATCAGCGCCAGCAGCAGGGCCGCCCGCAGCTGCCAGCGCAGCGGCGCCAGTGCCACCACCGGCACAAAGGCCAGCGCATAGGCCAGCGAGGCGAGGCTTTTACACAAAACCAGCACGGCAAACAGGTAGCCTGCGGCCAGCGCCAGCCGGACACGGTCCCCGCCCTTGGCGGCACGGGCAAGCGCGGTGGCCGCCAGCAGCGCCGACAGCATAAAAAACGCCAGCCACAGCGCATGGGGCAGGAACACGATGGGCCTAAAGCCGCCCTGGCGCATCATCTGGCTGAAGTCATGCTGGAAGAAGCCGTAGATCCAGACGTTGATCTGCGGGCTGAAGCGGATCTCGATCAGCGACGGAATGGTATAGGCGAGGCCGCCGATCATCAGCGCCAGCAGCAGCTCGCGCTGGGCCTCTGGCGTGGACAGGTACCGGCGCGCCAGCAGGAAGGGGATCAGCACAATCACCTGGTTGATGATCACCGATCCCAGGTCGCGCCAGCGCAGCCCTGGCAGCTGATCGGTCAGAAAGATGATCGGGTCGGAGTTGGCGATCTTGCGGAACAGGATCGGCTCGCCGTTGGTCAGAACGGTGGGGATGACCCCAAAGACAAACAGCAGCACCAGCAGCTGCACCGCCGGATGCCGCGGCAAGAGCGGCACCGGCCTGCGCAGCAGGAAAACGCACAGCACAAAGGCCATCACCGAGGGGATCGCGAACTTGTCCATGTCCGGCACCAGCGGCAGGTCGAACTCTGCCAGCGGCGGCAGCAGCAGGTAGCCCGCGATGATGCACCAAAGGATCGCCCGTTCCAGCGGCAGGCGCCGGAACAGGATCAGGCTGGCCAGCGGCCAGGCCAGCAGCATCAGATAGGCCAAAGCGTTGGGCAAAGCCCCGTGCCCCCTCAATTCCCCGGTATTTGCGTCAAACTTTACCCGCTGCGGGCGGCGATGTCGCGCGGATTTGCAATATCGGGTTAACAGGATGCAGCTTTGCCACGGCGCAGGACCGGCTTGCGCATTGGTTCTGGTCTGCCGACGGTGGCGACGGTATCAGATGGGCGGAAGTGAACCGGGGACGCCCATGTTTTTTGAAATCCACGGCCGCCGGGTTGCGGTGAACATTCCTGCGCGTGCGATGCTAGAGGCAGAAATTCTCGCCCGTTTCAAGGCGGGCCAAGGCTTTGCGCTGGCAACGGTGAACCTGGATCACCTGGTCAAGATGGAGGCGTCGGAGACGTTCCTGTCAGCCTATCAGGCGCAGGATCTGGTGGTGGCGGACGGGCGCCCCATCGTCTGGCTGTCCCGCCTTGCCCGCCGCCCGGTGGCTCTGATGCCAGGCTCCGACATAGTGCTGCCGCTCTGCCGCCTGGCGGCTGAGGCCAAGGTGCCGGTGGTGCTGGCGGGCAGCACGGAAGAGGCGTTGCAGGACGCTGAAAATGCGCTGACGGAGGCGGTGCCGGGGCTGCAGGTGGCCTGGACCCACGCCCCTTCCGGCCGCTTCGATCCGGAAGGGGAGGAGGCAGATCAGATCCTGCACCGGCTGGATGAAACCGGCCGCTGCCTGTGTTTCCTGGCGCTGGGTGCGCCCAAGCAGGAGCGGTTTGCCCAGCGCGGCCGCAAACTGTCGCCCGCGGCAGGCTTTGCCTCCGTCGGTGCCGGGCTGGACTTCCTTGGCGGCCATCAGAAACGCGCGCCCGCCTGGGTCCGCGCCATGGCGATGGAATGGCTTTGGCGGGCCCTGTCGAGCCCCACGCGGCTGCTGCCGCGTTATGCCAAATGCCTGGCAATTCTGCCCGGGCTGACACTTAAGGCCTGTCGCATCCGGGCGCGCTGACGGCGGGCTACTTGTATTCTAGTATGCCGCGCGCAGAACCGCGCCAGCGGCGCCAGTAAAACTCCAGCGCGCCCGCAGCCTCAGCGAATTTTCCGAGCACCGAAAACAGAGCCTGTTCAAACCCCATGCGGCGGGACAGGCGCAGCACCTGGGCGGGGTAGATCAGTGCCGCCAGCAGCAGAGCAGGGCGGAGCAGCCCGGCCATCACGATGGCTGCTGGCAGGATGGCGCCCCACAGGAAGGCGCGCCGGGTCTCTGCTACCCAGTGGTGCTCCGGCCCGGCGCCATGCAATGCGGCGCCTTCGGCAAAGGCATGGCCTGCGCGGCGGCTGCGGTTCCACCATTGCCCAAACCGCAGCATCTGCGCATCATGCAGGGTCATCTCAGCGTCCAGCCGCCAGACCTGCCAGCCCGCCCGGCGCAGCCGCAGGCACAGTTCCGGCTCCTCGCCGGCGATCAGCCCATCGCGGTAGCCGCCCGCGGTATAGACCGCCGCCACCCGCATCAGCGCGTCGCCACCGCAGGCCTTGGCCTCGCCAACGGGCGTGTCCCATTCCGCATCGCACAGCCGGTTGTAGACGGACACCCCGGGGAACCGCTCCCGCCGCCGTCCGCAAGCCACTGCTGCCTTGGGATTTGCCTGCATGAAATCCGCGGCGGTGGCGATCCAGTCCGGGTTCACCTCGCAATCGCCATCCACGAATTGCACAAACTCGATCCCGGTCTCCAGCACCGCCAGCCCGGCGTTGCGGGCGCGGGCGGCTGTGAAGGGCTGGCTGAGGTCCAGGGCCACCACTTCCGCACCCATATCCCGCGCGGCAGCTGCGGACCCATCCGTGGAGCCGCTGTCGACATAGATCAGCTGCTGCACCTGGCCTCGCAGGGATTGCAAGCAGCGGATCAGCCGCTCTCCTTCGTTGCGGCCGATGACAACCGCGGCGATGGCGGCCGCGCTCATGCGGCCTCTCCGGCAAGAAAAGCCCGGTACGCGGGCGAGCTGCGCAGGAAGCCCCGGCGCTGCAGCTCTGAAATCCCCGCGCCCTCTACCGCGTCCGAAGACCACAGGCTCAGGTCCGGCTGCGTCTGCATTGCGCTGCTGCGCTGGCGGTCCTCGCCGTGTTCCGACACGGCCTCCGCCTGGCTCTGCAGATCCCGCGCCAGACTGTCGCCGGCAAATTTGTAGTGGCGGATCAGGCCTTCCAGATCTGCCACCCGCACACCTGACGAGGCATGCGGATGCGCTGCTGCCTGGACGCCCGGCCCGTTGAACACCAGCGGGTGCTTGCTGAGGCAGCAGTTTTCGCCAAACACCTTGCCGCGCACGCCGCCGAACAGCATCTGCGCGCCGCCGGGCGGCAGGGCGTTCTGGCGCAGGTAATAGGCAAAACCGGTGTCCTCAGACGTATAAGGGACCGCCCGCACTGCGCTGACATCCGAGAAACGGAAACGCTGCACAGACTCTGCGTATGAAAGCCCGGCTGCCCCAGCCAGCGGGCCCTTGGGAAACATCTCCAGCATCTCGGCTTGCAGTGCGGTGTATCCCTGCCGCGCCAGGTAGCGGGTCAGGCCTGCCAGCCCGGCGCTGCGGCTTCCTTCGAAATCGAACAGCTCATCCATGTCGGCAAACAGGCACCAGCGATCCTGGCCATAGCGTTCCGCTGCATAGGCGCGAAAGGTGTTTTCAAACTCCAGCCAGGGCAGGGAGGACTGCAGCACCGCAGTATCCGGCTCTTGCCGGATCCGTTCGATTGTGCCGTCAGCAGAGCCGTTGTCAAAAAACACAAACGCCGAGACACCAAGCCGCCGGTAGTGGTCAAAGAACACATCCAGGTAATAGGCGCCGTCGCGCACGAGGGCGATCAGAACCACCTGGTCCGGCGCAGCAAAACACCCCGCCGGCCCGTGCAGATGGCGCAGCGAGGCGCGGAATCTGACCCTGTGTGCCATGCGGCTGGCGCGGTCCGCCAGTTTCTGGGTGAGTGTTCTTCCCACAGCGTCCCCAATCTGCGGTTGCCCGGAATTCTGCTTGCAGCTTGCCGGCATATTCCCTCCGCTGCAAGCCCTGCCTGTCAGTAGTCCCGTTTGAAGAAAAGGCCGACGCCGGTTTCCCCTTCGCTGTCCACAGTGCCTTGAACCGTCAGGCTTTTGGTGACGTCCAGGTTGATGCTCAGTTCACTGTCGCCCTGGGTGTTGACGTTGAAATCAGTATAGACGTTCTCCGCCACATAGCCGCCCAGCCCCAGCTGTCCTGCGCCCAGGTTGTCTGTGCCGATGTCGACGTCATCCGCTCCGGTGGCTTGCCGTACCTTGCTCTGGGCGCCGCCGCCGCGCCCGCTGAGGGTCAGGGCAGAGCCCGCCAGCCGCGCCAGCGCCAGCGGTGAAATATCTCCGATGTTGTCGCCGAACAGCAGCAGTGCCAAGGCCTCTTCACTGGGGCGGGGCGGGTCGGAGGTCACCTTGATCTCCGGCGCGTCGACCCGGCCGGAAATTTCCAGCGTCGCGGTGCCCTGTTCGGTGGCGGCGGTGGATTTGAACTCCAGATAGGGTTTCAGGTCGCCCAAGAGGGTAATGCGGCCCTCGTCCAGCTCCAGCCGCCGGCCGAGAATATCGAAGGTGCCGCGGATCAGGCTGATCTGGCCGGAGGGCGAGGGCCGCGCGGTGGTGCCGCGCAGGTGGATTTGGCCGCCCAGTTCCGAGCGCAACCCGCGGCCGCGGGCAAAGATCCGCGATGGGGCGCTGATCATGATGTCCAGGTCTGTTCTGCCGGAGCCGCCCGCCCCGCTGCTGCCGCTGCCGGTCAGCCCGGCGCGGGCAAGGGTCCGGCGCACCTCTTGCGGTGCGCCCACATGACGGATCGGCGGGATCGGCGCAGAGGATACGGAGCCGCCTGCGGTATTCAGGTTGATGCTGGTCTCGCCCACGTTGATCTGGCCTGCAATCCGGTTGCTGCCGGCCATGGCGCCGGACATCGCCAGGCTGCCGTTCAGCAGGGACTCATAGGACAGGTGGTCTGTCACCACCACGTCGCCAATCGCGATCTGCAGGTTTCCGTTGAATGGCGGCAGCAGCCCGACCGGGCCGCTGATCTGCACCGTGCCGCCGTCGCGCGGGCGGGCCGAGACTTGCACTTGCGCATTGGAGCGGGCAATGGAGACCGTGGCGTTGATATCGTCCACCCGCTGCGCCGCGGCCGGGATGGCAAGCGACGCGCTTAGCACGGAGATGGTGCCGCTGACCCCGTCCAGCGCCGGAACCCCGCGCAGCGCCATGTCGAAATTCGCAGGCCCTTGCATGAGGTTAGGAGAGATGAATGGGTTCAGACCTTCCAGCCGCAGGGTGCCCTTGGCCGTCACATCGGCAGTGCCCTTCGCCTCGTTCCAGCTGCCCTCGATGCGGCTGTCGATGCCGGCCGGGCCGCTGGCGGTGCTGTCTACGGTCCAGGTGCCGTCGCGCCGGGTTGCGGTGCCAGTGGCGGCCAGCCGGCCGGGCAGGTCTGGCACCAGCCGCTGCAGCTCAGCCATCACTGCGTCGAACTTCAGATCGGTGCTGCCGTTGCTTTCCGTGAAGCGGGCTTCGGTCTCTACCGAAATACCCGCAGGCCCTTCGGCTTGGACGGTTGCCTGCCATTCGCCGCTGCGCCGTTCCGCCATGCCTTCGGCGCTGAGCCGGCCCGCGAGCTGCGGCACAAAGCGTTCCAGCTCGTTCCAGGCTGCCGCAAAGGTGAAATCAGCGTCCCCCTCAAGCGTCACCGACCCGTCCAGCTTGGCGCTGGAGGTATGCGGCCCCTTCAGCTCCGCCACGCCGCTGAAGGTATCGCCGGTGCGGCTGAGGGTGGTTGCCAGTTCCAGCGTGCCGGGCGCTTGCGGTACCAGAACCTCCAGCCGGTTCAGACGGGCCGTGATGTCCAGCTGGCCGGACTGGTTGCTGAGCGTGCCTGCCGCGGCGGCTTCCAGCGCGCTGCCAGCCAGGGCAAAACGGTCAATGGCAATGCCGTTTTCATCCCGCGCCGCCTTAAGGGCGACGGTGGTGGTGCCTGCCAGCAGCTCATCCGCCTGGGCGATGCCCGCTGACAAGTCCTGCGCCTGCACTGAAAGATCGGTGTCGAACCCGCCGGTCAGCGGGATGAAGGATCCCTTGACCACGGCCTGAACCGCACCGCCCAGCGGGCGGCCCGCCAGCTCGGAAAAACGGCCAAGATCCGCAGCACCCGCCGTCAGGTCTGCGGTGACTTTCAACCCCTCTTCCAGACCATCAAAGGCGACATCGCCTGCGGCCTGGTAGTCGCTGCCGCGCAGCTCCATGTCCGTGATATGCAGCGCGCCGGGGCCATCAGTGCTGAGCGTGCCTTCAAAGCGGATTTCGTTGCCGGTCGCTTTGGCCAATGCCGGGTCGCGCGGCTGGAAGCCGCTGAGGCCGGCCGTCAGACGGCCTTCCAGCGCAAAGCCGCTGCTCTGATCCAAGGTGCCGCGGCCCAGAATTTCGGCGGTATCCACCAGCGCGCCTGGATGGCTCAGCTGATTGAGCACCCCGTCCAGCACCCAGCGGCCTTCGAGCGTCTTCTGCAGCTGCAGGTCGGCCTTGGCCAGCGTGGTCTGGCCGTCGCTGGTTGGCAGCGTGACCGCAGCCTGGCCTGCGGGCGGGGAGATCGCGGTCTTCAGGTTGGCGGTGGCCAGCTTGCCGCCCGCATCCAGCGCTGCGGCGCCGGTGATCCGAAGGGCATTGGTGTGCAGGACCAGCGTATCCAGCGTTACGGCGCCGCTGCCCTCGCGCAGGCCTTTGACGTTCAGGCGCAGGCCGGGGCCAAAGAACGGGCGGTGCACCGGCGGCAGCAGCACGTCGATATTGCCGCCCAGGTCGGCAGAAAACCCGATGTCGCGCGGGGTTTCGGGGGCGGCATCCTCAGGCAAGGGGCGGGCCGCCAGCACCACCTGACCGCCAAGGCGTTCGGTGCCATTGGTGCTGAAGGCGATATCCGCGGTGAAATCCGTGACGGGCCCGGTGCCCTTGGCGGTCAGCTGCAAGTCGGGGTTGCCCGGCAGATTCAGCCCGCGCGAGATCAGCCCGCCCGCGGCCTCATCCACCGAAAGGTCCAGGGAAATCTGCTGGGTTTCATTGGCATATCCCGCTTCCAGCCGGATGTGGTCGCCGGGCTTGTCCAGCCGTGCGGCCTCCAGCTTGGTGTCCAGCGCCCCGTCCGCCAGTTTCAGCGTGCCTTCGACCCGCAGGCTGGCGGCTGTTCCAGTCAGGTCCTCGCCCAGCTCAATCCGGGCCGCCTTGATCTGGCCCAGTTCGATGGCCACCGGCAATTCCGGCAGTGCAAAGGGCGTGGTCTCCGCCTCCGGCAGCTCCGGGTCCGGCGGCAGCGGCTCCGGTGCGCGCTCCACTGCAATGCGCTCCGCCGAAAGCTCATTGACCGAGAACCGCCCGCGCAGCAAATCCAGCCGGTTCCAGTCCAGCACCGCACCCTCGACGGTCAGCCAGATGCCTCTCTCGTCGGCTACGGTGATCTTCTTGATCTTGGCTTCAGAGGAAAATGCGCCTTCCAGCCCCGATACGCTGATATAGCGGCTGTCGCCGGACAGGGTGTCCTCCAGGAAGTCGACCAGCAGCCCGCCAGCATCTTCCTCGGTGGTTTCCTGCGCCGCAGCAGGCAGTGCCGTCAGGCCCAATGCGAGCGTATAGCCAAGAACCTGTCTCAAAACGCCTGTCCTATCCCGATATAGAATTGCAGCCCGTCCTCGGACCCGCCGTCCACCGGATAGGCAAGGTCGAGCCGGATCGGGCCGATCCCGGCCACATCATAGCGCACACCGATGCCCGCGCCTGCATGGCGTGCTGATGAACCGGAAACGAAACTGTCCGCATCGACAAAGCCGAGGTCGTAGAAACCGACCAGCGAGATCTTGTCAGTGACCTTGCCGCGAACTTCGGCAGACAGGGCGGCAAAGCTGCGCCCGCCCGCGGTGCCGCCATTCGCTGGCACGCCTAGCGACTGGTATTCATGCCCGCGCACGGTGCCCGCACCGCCAGAGAAGAACAGCAGCGTGGGGGAGACCTCACTCAGTGAAGGGCCCACCACGGACCCCAGCTGCAAGCGGCCTGCCAGCACGATCCGGTCGTCAGCGCCCAATCCATAATAGGCGCGCCCATCGCCTTTCACCTGCAAGCCGGACTTGCTGCCGCCAAAACCGATGAAAGGCGTGGCAGTCCCTTGCAGGAAATAGCCGTCGGTGGGGTTCACCCGGCTGTCGCGGGCGTCATATTCGGCCCGGAACCTGCCTGCCACGTATTTGAACCTGCGTTTGCCGAACACGTCCTCAGCCAGGGTGGAGGACACGCCCAGCGCGGCTTCAGCATAAAACGTCTCCGAAAACGTCCGCCGCGCGCCGATGGCGCCATAGACGCGGGTGGCTGTGTAATGCTCCTCGTCCAGCCGCTCGGCTTCTGCAAGATAGAAGATCAGGTCGTCCGGCCCCAGTTTCGCGGGCCGGTCCAGCCGCACTGCGACGCGGCCGTCGATGTCGTTGCTGCTGCCGATGCCGCTGATGCGCGCTTCGATCCGCAGCTTCTCGGCGTTTCCGAACAGGTTGCGGTGCATCCAGCTGCCCGACAGCTCCAGTCCGTCGGAGGAGCTGACCTCGGCGCCAAAGGTCAGGCGGCGCGGCGGCAAGTCTTCCACCTGCGCCACAAAGTCCAGTGTGCCGTCCGGATTTGGATGCTCCGCTTCGCGCAGGACCACGCTGGAAAACGTGCCGGTGCGGCGCAGCCTTGTGGCGGACTTGGAGATCAGATCGGGGTGGAACTCCTCCCCCGCCGGGAAACCCGCAATGCGGCGGATCGCATCCTGGCTCACAGCGGTGTCGCCGGTGATCCGCATCTGCCCGAACCGCAGCTTTGGCCCCGGCGCCAGCCTCAGCTGGGCATCCAGCCGCGCCTGCAGGTGGTTGGCGGTGATATTCTGCTCCGCCACATCCGCCTTGGCATGGCCGCTGCGGCGCCACGCCCGGACGCCGGCAATGGCCGCATCGCGGATCACCCCGGTGCCGGCGGGCTTGCCGGAGGCAAAGCCCTCGGGGATCTCCACATCGCTGTTCTGCGGGAACGGTGCCAGCTCCGCCTTGCCAAAGGCAAACTGCGGGCCGGGTCTCACGGTGATTTCCACCGTTTTTACGCTCCTTGGCGGGTTCAATGGCTGGATCTGCGCCGCTTCACGTCCGTCCAGGCGGATGCTTACCACCGGCGAGAAATGCCCGGCATCATACAGGACCTGCACCAGCGTGCGGTAATCTGACAGCGCCGCCGCCAGCAGTTCCTGCACATTGGTTTCGCCGCTGGCCGCGACCGAGGCGGAGGAGCCGCGCAATTTTTCCGTCAGGGCCTGATCTGCACCGGGCGCCTGCAGCGTTGCTTCGGCGGCGCTGGCCTGCAGCGGCAGCAGGGTCTGAAGGCTGAAGGCTAAAGCGCACGCCAAGGGGCGGGGGCGGAAAGGAAAATTCATGTCTGCTCCGGCAGCGGGCGTAAAAATCCGCCTGGACCCGAACAGGGGCACAGGCGCCTTGAAGGTGAGCCTAGCACGGGAAAATTGCCGGATGGAACCGGCAAAGCGGCGGCAATCCGCCGGCCCCGCGCGATGGCGGATTGCCGCGCATTGCCCCGTGTTACCGGCCTCGCGGGCAATGAGGATTGGCAAGCCAAAGGAGGTGTGTGATAGATTAAACCAGCTCCGGCGGGCATGCCCGCCGGAGCTGTCACTGTTTAACAAAGAACAAAAGTAACGTCAGGCGCAGCCACCACTCACAAAGCAGCCAGCCTGACTGGAATGATACCACGCATGATTTTACTGTCCATATAATTGTCAGTTTGATAAAGTTGCGTGGTATCATTTCTCCCGGGACAGGCCGGGATGCAGGTGTTGAGGACCCAGGAGAGCGGTTTTGGACCGGTTAAGACCAATATTCGAACTTCGCGACATGCTTCACCAGATGGAGCGTGACCTTGGACTGGACAGCCTGAGCCGGTCGGAACGCGATGTGCTGCTGGCGGCAAATGCGCTGACAAGGACGCCGGGTGAGCCGGTGCAATCCGAACAGATCCGCAATCACCGGCTGGTCCAGGGGCTGGCCCAGGCCACATTCCACCGCACGCTGAAATCGCTGCTCGAGCTGGGACTGATCAAACGGGCCGGCGGCAGCAAGGCCAAGCACTATGTGGTGAGCTTCGATTCTGCGGCAAAGTGACGGCGCTGCGTCATTCATACATTCCACGGATTGCAGGTTTCTCCGCTCCTGTCTAAAGGGAGCGGCATGAGACGAGTTTTTCAGCTGTTTGCTGGCCTTCAAAGTTTTGCGGTGATCACGGCCGCCTATGTTATCTGCCACGGGCTGACCGCCTGGGTGGTCACACCTGTGCAGGGTCTTTTCCTGCCGGAGGTGACGGTCTTTGCCAGCCTGGTCTACCTGCCGCACGGGGTGCGGGTGCTGGCGGTCTGGCTGCTGGGCTGGCGGGCGGTTCTGCCGCTGGCCGCAGGCGCTTTCCTCTCTGAATTGATATTCACCGACGCCGGTGTGCGGCAGGTTATGGAATCAGTGCTGCTGCAATCCATCGCTGTCAGTGCGGTTTCAGCCTTTGCGGCTTTTGAAATTGCCAGGATGTTCGGGTGGAACCTGTACGCCGGCCAGCAGCGGCGGATTGCCTGGACCAGCCTGCTGGCGGTTGGCGCGCTGGCCTCCCTGATCAATTCGTCGGGGCAGTCGGTGGTCTTCTCCGGCCTGATCTTTCCCGGCGATCAGCTGCCGGTGATGGCGGTCTATGCCGCCGGCGATCTGATTGGCCTGGCCGTTTGCATGCTGGCGCTGACGCTGATCTTCCGCTGGATCCGTCTGGCAGGCAAACGGCGCTGCCGGCAGGAATAGCAAAGCCCGCCGGCGGCGGGCTTGCAGCAAGGGCAGTGCAAAGCGTCCGGTCTACCCGGCCATCAGCCGCGCCACATCCAGCATCCGTGCCGAAAAGCCCCATTCATTGTCATACCAGCCGAACACCCGCACCTGGGCGTCCCCGGCCATGCGGGTTTCCGGCCCGGCAATCACCAGCGATTCCGGCCGCGCCCGCAGGTCGGAGGAGACCAGCGGCCTGTCAGTCCAGTCCAGCACCTTAGACGCGGCAACGCCCTCGCGCAGGGCTGCAGTGAACTCTGCCTCGTTCATCGGGGTTTTCAGATGCGCGACCAGATCAATGGCGGAAACGCTGGCCGTCGGCACCCGCACCGCGGCCCCGCTGACCCGTCCCTTCAGATGCGGCAGCACCTCGTCGATCAGGTGCATGGCTGAGGTGGTCGTCGGCACCATCGACTGCGCACCGCCGCGCGAGCGCGCGAAATCGCCGCGCGGCGCGTCCACCATCGGCTGCGAGTTGGTGTAGCAATGGATTGTGGTCATATGCGCGGTGTCGATCCCGGCGATCCCGTCCAGCAGCTTGACCAGCGGCGTCAGTCCGTTGGTGGTGCAGGAGGCATTGGAGACAATCCGCGCATCGCCCAGCGTCTCCTCGTTGGCGCCCAGCACCACGGTCAGCTCCGCCGCGGGGGAGGGGCCGGAGATCAGTACCTTGGCAGCGCCCGCTTTCAATCCGCGTTCCGCCACATCGGACGTTCGTGCAATGCCGGTGCATTCCAGGACCAGATCGACACCGCTCAGGTCAACTTTGGTCAGGTCGGACTCATGGCTCACCGGAATACTGCGCCCCATCACCTGCAGCGCATCGCCGCCATGCTCCACCGGATGGGCAAAGGGGCCAAAGGTGCTGTCGTACTGGAACAGATAGGCGCACATGTCCAAGGGCGCGATATCATTGATCCGCACCACTTCGATGCCGTCTCCGCGCGATGTGGTCAGAATCTGGCGCAGGATGGCGCGGCCAATGCGGCCGAATCCGTTGATAGCAAGTTTCATGCGCAATCTATGGCAGGCGCACCGGCACCGCTCAATCCATGGGCTCCCGGAAAATGATCACATTTCCCAAGAGGATGTTTCAGAAAAACGCTGCTAAACCGCACAAGCGTCAGGGGAGTGCCTATTTGCGGCAGATCACCTGGGCGTAATAGGTGCCGGTGATGTTGCGCACCATCGTGTCCAGGTTGACGCTGCAGCCGGTGGCGGTGCGAATGGCCCGGACCGCCTGGCGCGCGGTCAGCACCGCGGGCGGACGGAAGGCCAGATGCTCCCGGTTGGTGCGGGTGGCGCTGTAGCGGCCCGGGGCGTCTTCCACCGGGGCCACCACCCAATCGCGGCCCAGCACGGTGACCTGCTTGCCTTCCACGCCCTTGGCGCCTGCAGCCGGGGCCAGCGCGGCGCAGAGGGCCGCTGCCAATGCAGTCTGTTTCATCATCGAAATGCTCCTGCGGAAATCACTGGCCTCAGCCTAACGCAGGGCAGGGGCTTTGCAAGGTGCTGCTTAGGGTCAGGACCCTAAAGGTGATCCACCGCTTCCGCCTGGCGCAGCTCTGCCGCGCACAGCTGCAGCCCGCGCAGCAGCCGCTCGGCATCCGCCTCCGGCTGCGATCCCCGCGGGGCGGAGCACCCGGCCACAATCGGCGTCTGGCCGGGCCGCGACACCGGAACGGCATAGCCGGTGATCCCGGCCTCGAACTCGCTGTCCGTCAGGCAGTAGCCTTGTTCCCGCGCCTGTGCGACGCATTGCAGAATGGTGCCGGGATCGGTCAGCGACTGGCTGGTATGGCGCGGGATTTCCGCCGCTGCCAGCACCGATGCGGCCTCCTCCTCCGGCAGCCCGGCCAGCAGCATCCGCCCCAGGCTGGTATGGGCCAGCGGAATATGCGAGCCGGCGGTGAAGCCATAGGTGATATGGCCGTGCTCGACAGTGGATTGCGCCAGCAGCAGCACCCGGCCCTGATCCAGCATCGCCAGCGTCACCTCGATCTGCATCTGCCGGGCGTGGCGGTTCAGAACCGGCTGCACCCGGCGGCCGAACTGGTTGGCCTGCAGGAACCCGCCCGCCAGCGCCAGCACCCGCGGCGTCAAGGACAGCATCCGACCGTCCTGGCGCAGATAGCCCGCCTGCACCAGCGTCAGCGCGCCCCTGCGGGCGGTGGCGCGGTCCTGGCCGCTGCGCCGGGCAATCTCTGCCAGGGTCATGCTGGGAGTCTCTGCGTCAAACACCGCCAGAACCGCCAGCCCTTTGGCAAAGCTCGACGAAATATTCCTGTCCTGATCTGCCGCTGTCATTACCTGGCCGTCCCGTTCTGATCCTGTAGTCACCGCTGGCTGCAGCAGTTTTGTGCGAATGCTGGCAACAATGTTCGCTTTGCGAACGCTGTCAAGGCGCAAAACCTCCGCAATATCCAGATTGCGCAACGGGTTGCGGCAAATCCCGCCGCCGGCTGGACGTGCAGGTGTTTCCGGTGCAATTTCAATTAGCTCCACACCCGAGAGGCCGCCCATGGCACAAGATTTCACATCCGGCAAACTGGCCCGCCTGGGGCTGCTGTCACCTGAGGACTGCCGGAAGGCGGCGGAAATCACCTCCCGCGCCCAGTTTGACGGGATCGAGACGGTTCGGGTGCTGTTCCCCGACCAGCACGGGCTGCTGCGCGGCAAGACGGTGATGGCGGAAGCTTTTGCTTCCGTCTTTGACCGCGGCCTCAATGTGCCCGCAACCCTGCTGCTCAAGGACACCTCGCACCGCACCGCCTTCCCGGTGTGGGAGGAGGGCGCCGATCTGGCCGGCCCGATGCAGGGGGCAGGCGACGTGCTGCTGGTGCCGCGCCCGGAGACTTGGCGGGCGCTGCCCTGGTCCGGCCATTCCGCCTGGATCTTCTGCACACCGGTCTACCCGGACGGCCGGCCCATCCCCTTTGCCCCCTGCGCTGTGCTGCAGCGCCAGGTGGAGATGCTGGCGGGGCAAGGCATGGCCGCCACCTTCGGGCTGGAGGTGGAGTTCCACCTGTTTGAGCTGGCCGACAAGGCGGACGCTCATGCCCAGGCCACCCGCCCCGGCGCCCCGGTGCAGACCCGTAACCTGACGCAGGGCTACCAGTATCTGACCGAAACCCGCTATGGCGAGGCGGAAGGCATCTTGGATCTGTTGCGCCGCAACGCCCAGAAACTGGGCCTGCCGGTGCGCTCGGTGGAAATCGAGATGGGTCCCAGCCAAGTCGAGTTCACCTTTGCCCCCGACGGCACCATGGCGCAGGCCGACGCGATGGTGATGTTCCGCACAATGGTCAAGGAGGTCTGCGCCCGGAACGGTCTGCACGCCAGCTTCATGGCCAAGCCGCGGCTGGACAATGCCATGGCCAACGGCTGGCATGTGCATCAGTCGCTGCAGGATCTGGCCACGGGCCGCAACCTGTTCATGCCGGAAACCGCCGGGATGCTCAGCCCGCCCGCCAGCGCCTGGATGGCGGGCCTCTTGAAATACGCCTCAGAAACCTCGCTGCTGATCGCCCCCACGGTGAACAGCTATAAACGCTACCTGCCGTTCCAGCTGGCCCCCAGCCGCATCGGCTGGGGCGAGGACAACCGCGGCGCCATGCTGCGCGCGCTGATGCAGCCCCGCGACCCCGCCAGTCGGATCGAGAACCGCGCCCCCGACAGCTCCGCCAACCCCTATTACGCGCTCGCCGCCCAGATCATCGCAGGTGCTGCCGGCATCCGGGAGGGGCTGGAGGCCCCGAAACCCACCCTGTCGCCCTACAGCGAAGACGCCGACCGCCTGCCGCGCTCGCTGGGCCAGGCGCTGGACGGGTTCGCAAACTCCACGCTTTGCCGCGAGGCGCTGGGCGCGGACACTGCTGACTACCTGCTGCAGCTCAAGACCTTTGAGTGGGAACGCTACCTTGATACCGTCAGCGAATGGGAGCAGGCGGAGTATTTCAACCTGTTCTGACCGGTGGCAGGGCAGCAAATTCTCCATCTCCGGGTGAATTGCCGTCTTGATCGCCCGGCCCCCCCGTTGATACCGTATACCCGCGTATGCGAGGGGCTCCCTTGCCATGTGCGGCGCCATTTCCGGCGGCCAGAGACATTGAAACCCACGCCTCTTCGAAGGAACACATCCCCATGAAATACACCGAGGAACACGAGTGGCTGCTGCCCGAGGGCGACCTGATCACCGTCGGCATCACCGCCCACGCCGCCGAGCAGCTGGGCGAAGTGGTCTATGTCGAACTTCCGGAGCCGGGCACTGAGGTCTCCAAGGACGACGAGATCGTGGTGATTGAATCGGTCAAGGCAGCCTCCGACATTCTCGCCCCGCTGGACGGCGAGATCGTCGAGGTGAACGAGGCGCTGGCCGACAATCCCGGCAAGGTGAACGAGGACGCCGAGGGCGACGCCTGGTTCTTCAAGATCAAGCCGTCGGACCTGTCGCCGATGGACGATTATATGGATGAGGCCGGGTATAAGGATTTCATCAGTTGATCCGGCTGCGGCCCCGCTCGGGGCCGCCACACAATTTCCCAGCGGCGCAGGGCCTGTGCCGACGCGTTTTGGCGTGATGCACCCGCCATGTTACACTGCGTCCGTCAGACATTCTGAAGGAGGACGCAAGATGCCGCTGCGTTTCTTCCGGCCAGCCCGCCTGCTTTTGCTGCTTGTTCTTCTTCCCGGCGCAGCTGTGGCTCAAAATTTGGTCCCCTTAGCCGCTTCGGGCGATATGCCGGCCTTGAAGGCGGCCTTGCCCCAGGGCTCCAGCCCTGACCCGGAAACGCTGGCCAGGCCGCTCTACTTCGCAGCCCAGCGCGGGCAGGAGGAGGCGGTGCGCTACCTGCTGTCTGCGGGCGCTTTGCCTGACACCGCAACAGAATTCGGCACGGCGCTCGGCATTGCCGCCCGAAACAATCACACCGGCATCGTCTCAATCCTGCTGGAGGCTGGCGCCGACCCGAACCTGCCGGGCGGTGAAGACTTGCTGATGCCGCTGCATCAGGCTGCTGAGCGCGGTGCAATTGAGGCGGCCCGCCTGCTGCTTGACCACGGCGCCGATGTGAATGCGGCGGCGGTGCGCTTCGGGTGGCCCGCCGTGCACTATGCCCAGCGGAAGGGCCGGACTGAGATGGTCGCGTTCCTGCGGGAAATGGGGGCCGGCCCGGCACCGGTCTCGCCCCTGCAGCCCGGGGAGCTGGAAGCAGCCGACCCCGAGGAAGGACGCATTCTGGCATTTGAATGCGGCGGGTGCCACGGTCTGACACCCGGTGAAATCAATACAGGGCAGCACCCTGGCCCTAGCCTTGCAGGCGTCGTTGGCCGGGCCAAGGCATCGGTCGAAGGGTTCCCGTATTCCGGGGAGATGAAAGCGCAGACAGGGCAATGGACGCCCGACGAGCTAAATGTTTTCCTTGCCGATCCGTTCAATACCGTTCCCGGAACAGACATGACCCGCGGCAGCCAGCAGGACCGCGCCGCGCGGGTTGCCATCATCGCCTATCTTTCGAGTCTTGCGCACTAGCAGGTGCCTTGCGCAGGGCAAGGGCTCAATACCCCCGTTCGCGGTCCACTTCGTGCAGCAACTCTTCGCCCGCCTCCAGCCGCCGCAGGTTTTCCACCACGTCCTTCAGCGCGTCGCCCAGGTGCCAGCCGGACACATGCGGGGTGAGGGTGACCTGCGGATGCGACCACAGCGGGTTGTCCGCGGGCAGCGGCTCTTTGCTCACCACATCCAGCACCGCATGGCCGGGCGTGCCATTGTCCAGAGCCGCCAGCAGCGCCGGTTCATCCACCAGATCGCCGCGGCCCGCGTTGATCAGCACCGCGCCCGGCTTCATCGCCGCCAGTGTGTCCGCATTCATCAGCTGCCGGGTGGCGGGGGTGGAGGGCAGGATCGAACAGACATAGTCGCATTCGCCCAGCATCTGCACCAGCGCCGTATCGCCGTGGCAGCAGTCCACACCCTCGATCTCCTTGGGCGAGCGGCTCCAGCCCAGCACCCGGAACCGCAAGTCGCGCATCAGCTGCGCCGTCAGGCCGCCGATATGGCCCAGGCCCAGAATACCCACCGTGGTTTCCTGCGGGCGCCCCGGCGCCCGCGGTTCCCAGGCGCTGCGGGATTGCGAGGCCGCATGGGCCAGCATGTTGCGCTGATCGCGCAGCACATAGGCCAGGCAGAATTCCGCAATCTCATGCGCCGGCTCCAGCGGTCTCAGCCGGGCGACGCGCACATGCGGTGCCAGGCTGGGGTGCGCCACAATGGTATCCACTCCGGCGCCCAGCTTTTGCACCAGCTTCAGGTTCGGCAAATGTTCCGGCAGATCTCCCTTCAGCGCGGAAACCGCCAGCACCGTGACCTCATCCAGATTGCCGGGGGCAGAGACCGGCCGGATATCGGCACCGGGCGCCATTGCCCGCAGTTCCTCCGCCAGCTGTTCCTCGGTATACCAGCCATCGTGGCCGATGCTGATCAGCATTGCCATGCGCGTTCCTCCCGTCGCCGCGTCCCTTTGCCGGGACTAAGCCACGGTTTGCGCGCAAACGAAAGACGGTAATCGCAGCCTCAGTCCAGCCGCCGCACCAGGATCTGATTGCCCTCGCCGCGCTTGGTCTCAAACAGCTTCAGTGTTGCAATCAGCTCGCTCAGCTTGCGCTTGCCATAGCTGCGGGTGTCGAAATCCGGAAACGCCGCGGTGATATACTGGCCGATCTGGCCGAGGGTGAACCACTCGTCCTCCTGGCCGATTGCATCCATTGCCCGCACCACCAGCTTGGTCGGGTCCGCCAGCTCCGCCGGCGCATTGCCGTTGCCCTCTTCCTTCTTGGGTTTCGGCTTGGTTTTTGCCGGCTCCTCCAGCAGGTTCTCCACATAGATGAACCGTTTGCAGGCTTGCACAAAGGCCGCGGGCGTCTTGCGCATCCCCATGCCGAAAACATCCACCCCCTGTTCGCGGATGCGGCTGGCCAGCCGGGTGAAATCGCTGTCCGAGGAGATCAGCACAAAGCCGTCGAAGCGGCCGGAATGCAGAATGTCCATCGCGTCGATCACCAGCGCAATGTCAGAGGCGTTCTTGCCGGTGGTATTGGCAAACTGCTGATGCGGGACGATCGCCAGCGCCGCCAGCTTCTCCTTGTTCCAGCCCTGCGGGCCGCCGCCGGCAAAGTCGCCATAGATGCGCCGGATGCTGGCTTCGCCAAAGGAGGCGATCTCCTCGAACATCGCCTCGGCGTATTTGGCGGAGATATTGTCGGCGTCGATCAGGACGGCCAGAAGGGGCGGTTTGGCTGTAGCGGGCATTCGGGGTCTCTGCTTCGTGTTTTTGGGCAGCCCCGCCGCGCGCAGTGCCGCCGCAGGAACGCTGCCGGTTGGTCAGGTCCTGCGTGAGTGTGAGGGAGGGGTGTGGCGATAGAATGGCAGGGGTGTGGCAGCGGCCCGGTGCACAGGGGCTGCACAGGGGGTGTACAGATGTCACCCCCCCGGATTTCAAGCTTCAGCCGAAGGGATCGTCCGGGTATCCCACCCGCGCCAGATACAGCCCGTGCCCGGGGCAGACCGGCCCGCAGGCAGCGCGGTCGCAAGCGTCCAGCGCGGCCTTCACGTCCGCCGGTTCCCAGGCTCCGGCACCGACCCGCTCCAGCGTGCCGACAAAGCTTCTGACCTGGTTGTGCAAGAAGCTGCGGGCGCGGACGTGGAAGTGAATCTCCGGCCCGGAGAACCCCTGCACCCGCTCCACCCGCAGCTCATCCAGCGTCTTGACCGGGCTTGCCGCCTGGCAGATCGAGGAGCGGAAGGTGGTGAAATCATGATTTCCGATCAGATGGTTGGCGGCTTCCTGCATGGCCTCCGCATCGAGATCGTGATTGATCTGCCAGACCTGGCCCGCGTCATGGGTGGCAGGTGCGCGGCGGATCAGGATGCGGAACAGATACTGCCGCTCCACAGCTGAGAACCGCGCGTGCCAGTCGCCGTCCACCCGGGCGCAGTCCACGATGGCGACCGGATCGGGCTTCAGGTGGTAGTTCAGCGCCTCAGACAGGCGGAACGGGTCCCATTCCTTGGCCATATCGCAATGCGCCACCTGTCCCAGCGCATGCACGCCGGTATCGGTGCGCCCGGCGGCGGCAATGGTGTGCTCCCCCGGCTCCAGCCGTGCCAGCGCAGCCTCGATCGCGCCCTGCACAGACGGCAGTTCCTTCTGCCTTTGCCAGCCGGCAAAAGGCTTCCCGTGGTATTCGACTTTCAAAGCAAAACGCGGCATGGCCGGGCAAGTAGCAACAGGGCCGAGCCGGGGCAAGCCCCGCGTGCGCTCTGGTATCCCGGCGGGATGCTGCCTATCTTGTGCTCAGCAAGAACAGAGCAGGATCAGGGCCTTGGTGATAACCTCCCTTGCAGACGGGGTGATGAGCGGGGTGGAGAGCGTCACTAGCGGCCTCTCCGCAGCGCTGTTCGACCGGCCCATACGGCTCGGCGTCACCGGTCTGGCGCGCTCGGGCAAGACGGTATTCATCACCTCGCTGGTTGCCAACCTCATGGACCGGGGCCGGATGCTGCAGCTTGGCGCCGCGCGCGAGGGCCGGATCGAGGCCGCCTTCCTGCAGCCCCAGCCTGACGACACCGTGCCGCGGTTCGACTATGAAAACCACCTCGCGGCGCTGACCGGGCCGTCACCCCATTGGCCGGATAGCACAAGGGCGGTCTCCGAGCTGCGTCTCAGTCTCAAGGTGCGGCCCGCGGGCCTCTTGGCAGGCCTGCAGGGGCCGCGCACGCTGCATCTGGACATTGTCGACTACCCCGGCGAGTGGCTGCTGGATCTGGCCTTGCTGGACAAAACCTACGCTGAGTGGTCTGCCGATGTGCTGTCCCGCATTGCCAGCCGCCCGCAGGCGGCCCGCTTTCTGGTTGAACAATCCAAAGCCGTCCCCGCTGGAACACATGAGGAGCCGCAGGCGCAGTCGCTCGCCGCCGCCTTCACGGAATACCTGACAACCGCCCGCACCGCCGGGTTCTATGACTGCACCCCCGGCCGCTTTTTGCTGCCCGGCGATCTGGAAGGCTCGCCGGTGCTGACCTTCACCCCGCTTCCGGCTGAGGCCAGCCCGCCGCGCGGCAGTTTGTGGCGGGAAATGGAGCGGCGCTACGAGGCCTATAAATCCAAGGTCGTCAAACCCTTCTTCCGCGATCACTTCGCCCGTATCGACCGGCAGGTGGTGCTGGTCGATGCGCTCTCGGCGATCCACTCCGGCCCGCAGGCGGTGGAGGATCTTCGCCATGCAATGACGGATATCCTCAGCGCCTTCAAACCGGGCCGCAACCATTTTCTGACCCGGCTTCTGGGTGGCAAACGGGTGGAGAAGATCCTGTTTGCCGCCACCAAGGCCGACCATTTGCACCACGCCCAGCATCCACAGATGACCGCCATCATCGAGGCGCTCACGCGCGAGGCGCAGGACCGTGCGCGTTTTGCCGGCGCTGAGACCGCGGCGCTGGCGCTGGCCTCCCTGCGCACCACAACGGAGGAGATGCGATCCCACAACGGCAGCGAACTGCCCTGCGTGCGCGGCACCCTGCTGGACAGCGGCAAGCAGGCGGCCTTTTACCCTGGGGCTTTGCCGCAAGACCCGGCCCAGCTGCTCACCCCAGCGCGGCAAGGCGCTGAACGCTGGCTGGAAGGCGACTACCAGTCGATGGCATTTGCACCCGCGCCGCTCACCCTGAAACACGGCAGCGGCCCGCCGCATATCCGCCTGGACCGCGCCGCAGACTTCCTGATTGGAGATGCCCTGTGACCCTCTGCCTGCGCCCAGCCACGCCTCTCGATGCGGGGGCGACCGGTGATATTCTCTACCGCTTCCAGCAAGATACCGCCTGGATGCCCAAGCTCTATTCATCGGCCCAAACGATCATGTTCTGCGGCATGATGATTGACCGGGGTTGGGTGACCGTGGCGGAGCGGGACGGGGCAGTTCTGGGTTTCCTCGCCCGCAAGGAGCAGGAGGTCTGCTCTCTCTACCTCGCTCCCGGTGCCTGCGGCCAAGGCGCGGGCAAGATGCTGCTGGATGCGGCCAAGGCGGAAGCGCCGCGGCTGGTGCTGAACACCTTTGCCGCCAACACTAGAGCACAGCGGTTCTATCTGCGGGAGGGGTTTGCCGAGGTTGCCCGCGGCGATGGCTCTGGCAATGAAGAGGGCCTGCCTGACATCACTTATAAGTGGCGCGCAGTACAGGAGGCCGCGGCATGAGCAACAAGCCAGTCCTGTTTGATCTGGAGGAGGAGGCTGACGCCCCCTCTGTCGCAGAGGCGCCGCCGGTGCCCGATCCCGTACCGATGGCAGCGCGGCCAAACGCGATGGAACAGGCCGCCCGCATTGCGGCGCGCCGCCCCTCGCGGCTGGCCCGCTGGTTCTGGGCGCTGCTGGTTGCCGTCATTGGCGCCATGGCCTCGGTCGCGGCCTGGGATTTTGCCGCCGGCCTGATTGCACGGGTGCCGGTGCTGGGCTGGGCCGTCACAGCCGGGCTGGGGGTGCTCCTGCTGCTGGCGCTGGCGATGGTCTTGCGCGAACTGGCCGCACTCTCCCGGCTGCGCCGCGTCGATGCGCTGCGCCATCAGGCAGCAGAGGTTGCGGATCTGACCGCCGCCCGCGTCTTCACCACCCGGCTGGAAGCTTTCTACAACGGGCGCGAGGACCTGAGCTGGCATCAGGCACGGCTGGCAGAGCGGCAGGTGGAGGTGATGGATGGCGACGCGCTCCTCCTGCTGGCGGAGGAGGAGCTGCTGGTGCCGCTCGATGCCTTGGCCCTGCGCGAGGTGGAGGCTGCGGCCCGGCAGGTTGCGACGGTGACGGCGCTGGTGCCGATGGCGCTGGCGGATATCCTGACGGCGCTGGTCTCCTCGCTGCGGATGATCCGTCGGGTGGCGGGGATCTATGGCGGCCGTCCCGGTTTCTTCAGCTCCTGGCGGCTGACCCGCGCGGTGCTGGCGCATCTGGCCGCCACCGGCGCGGTGGCCGCTGGCGATGACCTGCTGGAGCCGGTGCTGGGCGGGTCGGTGCTGTCCAAGCTCTCCCGCCGCTTCGGCGAGGGATTGGTCAACGGCGCCTTGTCCGCCCGTGTCGGCATTGCCGCGATGGAGGTCTGCCGCCCGATGCCGTTCTCTGCGCAGCATAAACCCAGCACCCGCAAAGTGGTGCAGCGAGCGCTGACGGGATTGTTTTCAAAAGAAAAATAGGCGCTGTCAGAACAGTTTAGGCGGCTGGTTCTTGGGCTGGCGCATGGCCACCACGCCAGTGCGGAAGCCCTCGCCGATGCGGTCGGCCAAGGCGCCCCATTGAAGCGCGGTGCGCTCTGGCAGCTCCGCCCGCAGCACTTGGTGGAACAGCCCAAGCCAAAGCGGGAAATGCTCTGCCTTCACGTCGGGACGTGAGACGTGCACCCGCATCGGATTGCCGCTGTAACTGCGCTCGCGCAGGATCGCATTGCGCCAGAAGCCCGCAATCTTCTCCTCATGTTCCGGCCAGTCGGTGACATGGGCGGCAAACACCGGGCCCAGCACATCGTCCGCACGAACCTGCATGTAGAACACCGCCACCACGCGGGAAATCTCCTCTGCGGTGATCTCGAATCGCGCCAGCGGGTTTGTTGTTTCGGTGTCGGTCATTGTCTGCTCCGGCCTGCCATCATCCGCTAGATAGGGTGAAGGCGGCGGAAGCGGAAGAGGGAAGGCGTATTTGCCGCTGCCCTCATCAAAATGCGGCACATCTGCCGCTTTACCCTCCCGCGCGCCCGTCCTATAAGGCGCTTCATGTCCCTATTCGCGGCCATCATTATTCGAATTATATCCCCGGCGCTCTGAAACCCTTGAGCCGCCGGGCAAAGGCGCTTGAGCCATCGCGCCGAACCGAATATCCCAATTTTCGACCTTGATCATCCAAAGGACGCCCCCGATGTGCGCCGACACGCCCCAGACGCCTGACTACAAAGACACCCTGAACCTGCCGAAAACCGATTTCCCGATGCGCGCAGGCCTGCCCAAGCGCGAGCCCGCCTGGCTGGAGCGCTGGGCCGAGATCGGCGTCTACGACAAACTCCGCGACAAGGCCGCCGCGGTCAAGGGCGGCGACGCGGAACGCAAGCCCTTTACCCTGCATGACGGCCCGCCCTACGCCAACGGCCACCTGCACATCGGCCACGCGCTGAACAAGACCATCAAGGACATGATCGTCCGCTCCCATCAGATGATGGGCTTTGACAGCCGTTACGTGCCGGGCTGGGACTGCCATGGCCTGCCGATCGAATGGAAGATCGAGGAGCAGTACCGCAAGAAGGGCAAGAACAAGGATGCGGTGCCGGTTGTCGAGTTCCGCCAGGAATGCCGCGCCTTTGCCGACAGCTGGGTCGATATCCAGCGCGAGGAGTTCAAGCGTCTGGGCATCACCGGCAACTGGGATGATCCGTACCTCACCATGAACTACCACGCCGAGGCGGTCATCGCTGACGAGTTCATGAAGTTCCTGATGAACGGTACCCTCTATCAGGGCTCCAAGCCGGTGATGTGGTCGCCGGTCGAAAAGACCGCTCTGGCCGAGGCCGAGGTGGAGTATCACGACAAGGAAAGCTTCACCATCTGGGTGAAGTTCAAGGTTGCCGAACCTGCAGATCACAAGCTGGCCGGCGCCCAGGTGGTGATCTGGACCACCACCCCCTGGACCATCCCGTCGAACAAGGCCGTGGTTTTCGGCAAAGACATTGCCTACGGCCTCTATGAGGTCACCGGCACCCCGGATGAATGCTGGGCCGCCGTGGGTGACAAGTATATCCTGGCCGACAATCTGGCGGCTGAGGTGTTCAAGCGCGCGCGCCTGAGCGAGGACCAGTACACCCGGGTCGCCGATGTTCCTGTCTCCGATCTCGAAGGCGTCGGCCTGACCCACCCGCTGCACGGTGCCGAAGGCTCGAACGGCGAATGGGACGGTATCCGCGACTTCCGCGCGGCGCCTTTCGTGACTGACACCGAAGGCACCGGCTTTGTCCACTGCGCCCCCAGCCACGGCATGGAGGAATTCGAACTCTACCGTGATCTGAACATGCTGGAGCAGATGATCACCTACAACGTGATGGACGATGGCGGCTTCCGGGCCGACCTGCCGTTCTTTGGCGGCACCTATATCCTGAACCGTAAGGGCGGCGAGGGCGATGCCAACAAGACCATCATCGACAAGCTGGTTGAGGTCGGCGGCCTGCTGGCGCGCGGCAAGATCAAGCACAGCTACCCGCATTCCTGGCGCTCCAAGGCGCCGATCATCTACCGCAACACGCCGCAGTGGTTTGCCTCCGTCGACCGCAAGCTGGACGACGGCATGGATGAGATGGGCAGCAGCATCCGCGAACGTGCTCTGCGCTCGATCGACGAACTGGTGAAATGGTGGCCGCAGACCGGCCGCAACCGCCTGCATTCGATGATCGAAAGCCGCCCCGACTGGGTTCTGTCGCGCCAGCGCGCCTGGGGCGTGCCGCTGACGTGCTTTACCAAGAAGGGCGCGCTGCCGACCGATGCGGACTTCCTCTTACGCAACGAAGACGTGAACAAGCGCATCGTCGCAGAGTTTGAAGAGCACGGCGCCGACGTCTGGTACCAGGATGGTTTCAAAGCGCGGGTGCTGGGTAACTCCGTGGACCCGGATGACTACGATCAGGTATTCGACGTGCTGGATGTGTGGTTCGACAGCGGCTCGACCCATGCCTTTGTGCTGCGCGACCGCGAAGACGGCACCGAGGACGGCATCGCCGACGTCTACATGGAAGGCACCGACCAGCACCGCGGCTGGTTCCACTCCTCGCTGCTGCAGGCCTGCGGCACCAAGGGCCGGGCGCCTTACCGCAACGTGGTGACCCATGGCTTCACGCTGGACGAGAAGGGCATGAAAATGTCCAAGTCGCTCGGCAACACCATCGTGCCGGAAGAGGTCGTCAAGCAGTACGGCGCCGACATCCTGCGCCTGTGGGTGGCCCAGACCGATTACACCGCCGACCAGCGGATCGGGCCGGAGATCCTGAAAGGCACCGCCGACAGCTACCGCCGCCTGCGCAACACCATGCGCTTCATGCTGGGCTCCCTGGGCGACTTCAGCGAGGATCAGCGGGTTGAGCCCGCGGACATGCCCGAACTGGAGCAGTGGGTGCTGCACCGTCTGGCCGAGCTGGACCACAAGGTGCGCACCGGCTACCAGTCGTTCGACTTCCAGGGAGTGTTCTCGGCGGTCTTCAACTTTGCCACCGTGGACCTGTCGGCCTTCTACTTCGACATCCGCAAGGATGCGCTGTACTGCGACGGCGACACGCTGAACGCCCGTGCGGCGCGCACCGTGCTGGATATCCTGTTCCACCGCCTGACCACCTGGCTGGCGCCGATCCTGGTCTTCACCATGGAAGAGGTCTGGCTGGAGAAATACCCGGGCGAAGGCAGCTCCATTCACCTGCAGGACATCCCGAACACGCCCGCCGACTGGCTGAATGAGCCGCTGGCCGCCAAATGGTCCAAGATCCGACAGGCCCGCCGGGTGGTGACCGCGGCGCTGGAGGTGCAGCGCACCGACAAGGTGATCGGTGCCTCGCTGGAGGCCGCCCCTGTGGTGCATGTGCGCGACGGCGAAGCGCTGGCGGCGCTGAAATCGGTGAATTTCGCTGATATCTGCATCACCTCGGACATCGCGCTGACCAATGACCCGGCCCCCGCCGAAGCCTTCCGGATGCCGGAAGTGGACGGCGTGTCGGTGGTGTTTGAAAAGGCCGACGGCGGCAAGTGCCAGCGCTGCTGGAAGATCCTGCCGGATGTCGGCAGCCACGGGCATGAGGGCGTCTGCGGCCGCTGCGACAGCGCGCTGGGGTAAGCCGCTCCTCACCTCTGAATTGCACGCAACGCCCGGCCACGCGCCGGGCGTTGTCCTTTTTGCGATGATGTTATGGCATTTTTCACACTTTTTCCGGGAAATGCCTTGTGTCCTGCAGGATCGGATTCCTCTAGATGTTGACCGGTTTTCTACAATTGGTTAAGAATTCGTTAATTCCATGTAGATTTAAAACGTCATTTCAATAAGTGGCATGGGGCAGGGGGACAGTTTTCTATGCTGAAGCTGAAAGCGGACGCGCAACCGGCGGCTGAGCCGGGTGAGGCGCGCGGCAAGGCAGTGCGGATTGACGGGGTGTCAGCTCCGAAGAATATCAAGATCGGGCTTGTGGCGGCACACCCTGAGCCCGCCAAGGCAAAGCCCGCTTCCAGCGCCGCCGCCAGCGCGGTCAAGGCCGCCAAGCCAGGCCAGCCGGCAAAAAGCTTAAAACCCGCGAAGCCGGAGCCGAAAGCCGCTCCCGAACCGAAGCAGTTCGCGCCTGTGGCGGCTGAAGGCCCCTCGGCGTTGCCCAAGCTGGGTCTGGCGGCGGCCGGCCTTGCGGTGGCGGCTGCGATGCTGCTCTATTTTCAGTTTGGCGGCAGCGATTCTGCAGAGGCTGTTCAGGCCGTGGCAGTGCCGGTGGAGCAGAACGTGGAAGCGGTCCCGGCTGGTGCCGCAGCAGCGGCAGGGCTCGAGGGCACTGCCGCCAGCGGCGAGGACGCGCTGGTCGCCCGGATCACCGAAGGCACGCTGGCAGCGCTGCGCAGCAAGCAGGCTCAGCCCGCCGCTTCAGTCCAGGCTGCGCCTGCAGAGGGCTCGGCGCTCTACAAGATGGTGCTGACCGCTGCCGCGCAGGGCCAGTCCGCGGCCTATATCGATCAGCTGGTGAACGGCGCCTATGAGCGTCAGGAAATCTCCGTCCCGGCCAGCCTGATCGGCGCCGATGGGCAGGTGGATACCGCAACGCTGCTGGCGCTGTTCGTCGGAAACTAAGACCCGTCAGCTGCGGCGCCAGAATGGCGCTGCCGCGCGGGCAGCCGCACTGCCCGCGGACCTCAATCAACAAGAAATCAATACAATGGGCGCCACCCGCCATTTCTGCGGATCAGGTGCTGCACACTTCCGGGGGGATCATGAAGACCTTTTTCGCTGCCGCCGCCATCGGGCTGTCCGGCCTCTTTGCCACGTCTGCTGCTGCCGAAACCTGCGGCGGCATCTATACCGTGCAATCCGGTGACAGCCTGTCGGTGATTGCCGACAAGCTCTACAAGGACGCGGGCAAATGGAGCGCCATCCACAACCGCAACATCGACCAGATCGGCCCTAAACCTGGCGCGATCCGGGTTGGCATGAAACTGTCTCTCGCCTGCCTCGAAGGGCTGCCTCTGGGCTTGCCGGGCGGCAAGGACATCACCGCTGCCGCGCCTGCTGTTGCAGTGCCGGTCAAGGTGGCGCCGGGCAACGCGGCTGTACGCCAGAAAATCAACCTGCTGACCGGCGACGACTATGCGCCTTTCACCTCCAAGGCGTCCCACAACGGCGGCCTGATCACCGAAGTGGTGAATGCAGCGATGACCCAGGCCGCCCCGGCTGAGGGCTATGCCATCCACTGGGTCAACGATTGGTCCTCGCACTTCGACCCGCTGCTGTCCAATGCGCTGCTGGACCTGGGCTTCCCCTGGTACAAGCCTGACTGCGAAACCATGCCCGACAGCTACCGCTGCCAGAACTTCCACTTCTCCGAGCCGATGTTCGAAACCCTGATGCTGTTGTTTGCCCACAAGGACCGGCCGTTTGCGTTCACCAGCGACAGCGACATCGAAGGCAAGACCCTGTGCCGCCCCGCTGGTTACCTGACCTTCGATCTGGATGAGCGCGGCCGCAATTGGATTGCGGAGAAGAAGATCACCCTGAAGCAGCCGCACAAGGTGAAGGACTGTTTTGACATGGTGGCCGCGGGCGAGGCGGACGCGGTGGCGATCAACGAATTCACCGGCCGCAGCGTGATGAAGGAGGCGGGCATTGCCGACCAGTTCACGGTTCTGCCGCAGCCGCTGTCGGTGCTGGGCATCTATGTGGTGGTGCACAAGACCCATCCGCGCGCGGGTGAAATGCTGGCAATGATCAACAAGGGCCTGCGTTCGATCCAGGAAAACGGCAGCTACCAGGCCATCGTCGAAGACCACATGGCCCGCATCTGGGCCGGGTTCTGAGGGGGGGTGCCTGAATGAAACGGCTTTTTTCACGCCTCCTGCAGCTGGCCGCCCTGTTCACCATGGCACCCGCTGCGGCCTGGGCGATCTGCGACGTGGACTATGTGGCGCAGCCCGGCGATACGCTGTTCTCCATCGCAGAGACCCATTACGGCGACCGCAACCGCTGGACCATGGTTTACTACCGCAACCAGAAACTGCTGGCGGGTGCCACGGTGCTGCCGGGCCGCAAGCTTTTCATCCCCTGCCTCACCGGCGCCACCGCGCCGGATGCCACGCCGCTCAGGCAGGAGAAGGCAGAGCTGACGCTGCTGACCGGCAGCGGCTACGGCCCGTTCACCGACCGCAGCCTGCCGGGGCAGGGCATGGTGACAGAGCTGATCAACGCAGCACTTGAGCTGGCACCAGCACCGGTCAGCTATTCGGTCAGCTGGGAGGACGACTGGTCCAAGCACCTGTTCCCGATGCTGGACAAGAAAGAGTTCGACATGGGATTTCCGTGGCTCAAGCCCGACTGCGCGGCAGAGCCTGGCAATGAGCGCTGCGCGAATTTCCATTTCTCCGAACCCGTCATGACCATGCCCATAATGCTGTTCGTGCGGGCTGGCGGCGGATTTGAATACAGCAAGGACGCCGACGTCGAGGGCAAGACCTTGTGCCGCCCGGCGGGCTATTTCACCCATGACCTGAACCGCGCGGACCGGCGCTGGCTGGATGGCGAAAAGATCACTTTGGTGCAGCCGGAAACCCCGGCCGATTGTTTCCGCATGGTGTCAGAGGGACAGGTGGACGCGGCGGCGGTGAACTTGTTCCTGGGTGCCAATACCATTGTGGCAGAGGACCTGCGCGACACCGTGGTGCCGCTGGAGAAGCCGCTGTCAGAAGAAGGCCTGCATGTGGTGATTTCCAAGCGCCACTGGCGCGGCACCACCCATCTCTACCGGATCAACGCAGGACTGCAGAAGCTGCGGGACAGCGGCCGGTTCGAAGAGATCATGTCGCGGCACCTGGAGCTGTTCTGGGCACAGCTGCAATAAGACGGAGAGGTCAGGCCGTCAGCGTCCTGGCCTCCTGATAGCCCTGATAGGCTGCCTGGGCCCCGCCGGGCGGGATCCGGTCTGCCGGCCAGGCGCGCTGCATCAGCAGATGCTCTGCCAGGACAGCGTTTTCGTAAAACAGCTCATCTCCGGGTGCAGCGGTTTCGCGTCCCGCGGCGTCCCAGATAAGGTCACTGTTTTCCGGATGCGGCGCATCCTGCGGATGCTCGTCCTGACCGCGCGGCGTGTTGTCGGCGGTTTCGCTCTTGTCCGGGTCATCGGAGCGGACAACCGGGCGGGCGGTCAGAAAACCGCGGTTTGGCCTGATGGGATCTATACGTCCCGAAACTGGTATAAACATCACAGAGGGTCCTTCGCAGAGGCACTGAACCGTTCTTTAACCAGTTTTAACACAACAGGCTTAACGGCAGGTAAACACATTCAGGCGGCGTGGTATGTGCCCTTGCAGACGGGCCTTGGTTTGGCGGGTCAGCCAATGATGCGCTGCACCTTGGCATAGTTCGCCTCTGCGGTCAGCACACTGACCGGCTTCGGGCCTGCCTGGCAGCCATTCATCAGATCCTGATAGTAGGCGTCCATGTCGATGCCTTTTGCGGGGCGCGGTTCCAGCGCCTCGGCCCGCGCCATTTCCCGGGCCGGGCCGACATACTGGGCGGTCAGGGCGTCAGCAGGGCTGCCGGCCTGCACGGCATCCCGCGCTGGAGTGCGCGTCATGCCTTTGATCAAAGACGCATCAGCCGGTTCCCGTGCAGTGGTTCCCGAAGCCGGTGCCTGCTGGCGCTGGGTCTGGATCTGCTTCATGCCGTTGTAGAAACCGGCAGGGCTGGAAACTGCTGAAATCATCTGACTGACCTTTAGCTCTCTTCTTGAAACTCACTTTAGTCGAATTTGATGCAATCTGGCGGTAAACCGTTAGCACTGGTTAACAAAGCGTTAACGCGGCAGGCGGGGACCGATGTCCGGGCTTGCGGACCGCGCACCGGCACCAGAGAATGCAGCCGGGAGCAGGCCGGAGGAAAAGGATGATTTCAGCAAGTCTTGAGACGCCCGTCGGGCCGCTCAGTGTGGCAGAGCGGGACGGCGCCATCGTGCGGCTGGACTGGACGGCGGAGGCCAGCGGGCAATCCGCGCTGCTGACACAGGCGCTGGATCAGTTGCGCGCCTATTTTGCGGGGGAACTGACGGTGTTCGACTTGCCGCTGCAGGTGGACGGGTCTGATTTTCAGCGCGCCGTCTGCGATGCGATGCTGGCGATTCCCTTTGGCGAAACCCGCACCTATGGCGATATTGCCAAACAGCTGGGGGCACCGCCGCAGCCGGTCGGAAATGCCTGCGGCGGCAATCCGATCCCGGTGATCATCCCCTGCCACCGGGTGCTGGGCGCCAGCGGCCTTGGCGGGTTTTCCGGCAAAGGCGGGGTGGAGACCAAGGTGGCTCTGCTGAAACACGAAGGCGCCGCCAGCCTGCTGATTTGATCTTTACGGCAGAGGCGTCTTTATGACAGCCGCGGCGGCTGCTTCTTTCTGGTTGAAAATACCCCGGGGTGAATGCGCCCGCAGGGCGCAGAGGGGCGGTGCCCCTTCAAGTGGCAGAGCGGTTTTCAAGCCCTTGAGGACGTGCGCTGCCGTTCCGGCACGATCTGCTGTGCGATGCCGACAAACAGCAGGTAGACCGACGTGACCACCAGTCCCCAATGGGCCCAGCTGGCCGGGTGGAAGTCGACCCAGGCGGCCCAGCCGGCAAAGAAGGTCCAGGCCAGCGCCATCGGCAGCGACACCTTGCGCCAGCGCACCGTGCGCACCGGATGGATGAACTTCAGCGGCAGGAACATCGCCACCGACAGCAGCGTCACCAGCACCAGGCTGGTCCAATGGCTCGGCTCCAGCGCAAAGATCACCAGCACCGGCATGTTCCACACGCCGGGATAGCCGGAAAAGGAATTGTCCTTGGTCTTCATTCTGGTGTCGGCGTAATACATCGCGCTGCCAAAGGTGATTACGATGATCGCAAACCACCCTGTCCAGCCCGCCATCAGCCCGGATTGGAACAAGGCAAAGGCGGGAATGAAGACATAGGTCAGGTAGTCGATGATCAGGTCCAGCAGCACCCCGTCGAACTCCGGCGAGTAGCGCTTGACGTGATAGTGCCGCGCCAGCGGCCCGTCGATGCCGTCCACCGCGAAGGCAACCACCAGCCACAGGAACATCAGGCTCCATTTACCCTCAGCCGCCGCCAGCATTGCCAGCATGGCAAAGACGGCGCCGGTTGCGGTGAGCAGGTGAACGGAAAGAGCGCGGATCTGAGGTGTCATGCGACCGTGATGGCGAATTTGCCCCGGAGCCGCAACCGTTCAGTGCAGAATTGGGCGGAATTCCGTACCCGCCGCCAACTGGATCCGCGCCATGCGGCGGCCATGCGGCGCCGGGTCGGTGATGTCGGGCGAGGAGAAAGGGGATTGTGCGGGCCTGTCGCGCTGCCATGGCTGCACATCAGGCGGCGGGGCAGGGGCGGCAGGGGCGCCATCGGCAAACAAAACGGCAAAGCCGGCGGGGGTCATGGCAGAATCCTTTCTGGATCGGTTTCTGCCATCTGGCCTGCAGCGCCTTAACAGAGGCTTGCTGCCTGCTGCGGAAATTAGTGCGGATTTTATTCAACCGGGCGGTAAACCGGTCAGCCGCAGCAGCCGTCCCCCTTTTGCACCGGCGGGCACGGAACGGTCCCGTAGGAACAGAAAACACAGCAGTCGCCGGGCTTTGGCCGCAGCAGGGTTTTGCAGGCGGGGCACTCATGAAACCACTGGCAGGCGTTCTGCGGCATCTCCTCTGCCGCCTGATGCCCGCAGGCGGGGCAGGTCAGGATACTGGTCAGTTCCACTTGTGCGGGGTGTTCATCGGGCATGGTAGACCCTCCTGCTGACAGCAAAGGCCAGCAAGGCGGGCGGGGTCAAGTCACGCTTTCGGGTGGGCCTTGTTGTAGACTTCCAGCAGGTGGGTGGTGTCCACCGCAGTATAGGCCTGGGTGGTCGACAGCGACGCGTGCCCGAGCAGTTCCTGAATTGCGCGCAGGTCGCCGCCCGCCTCCAGCAGGTGGGTGGCAAAGCTGTGGCGCAGCGCGTGCGGGGTGGCGGTGGCGGGCAGGCCCAACTGGGCGCGGGTCCTGGCCATCACCCCCTGGATCTGGCGCGGGTTCAGCGCGCCGCCGCGCACGCCGCGGAACAGGGGGGCCTTCGCCTCCTGCGGATGCGGACACAGCGACAGGTAACGCTCCACTGCATCGCGGGCGGCGGGCAGTACCGGCACCACGCGCTCTTTCCGGCCCTTGCCCAGGATGCGCAAGACCGGCGGCAGCGGTGCATCCGCACCCGTCAGCCCAAGCGCCTCGGATATCCGCAGCCCGCAGCCATACAGCAGCGTCACCACGGCGACGTCCCGCGCCGCCACCCAATCCTGCTGCGACTGCAGCTCAACGGTTTCGAGGACGGCCTTGGCCGCCTCCGGCGCCAGCGGCCGCGGCAGCTTTTTCTGGAACTTGGGGGAGCGCGCCAGCAGCACCGCGGCCGGCTCAAACCCTTCACGCTCTGCCAGCCAGCGGTAGAAATTCTTGACCGCCGACAGCTTGCGCGCCAGCGACCGTGCCCCGGTGCCGGAGTTGCGCTCCGACGCCATCCAGGCCCGCATGTCCGAAGTCGTGATCCGCGCCAGCGCCCCCAGCCCCTGCGGCCCGCCGCTGTGCTGGGTCATGAAGGCAAGGAAGGCGGTCACATCGCCGCGGTAGGCAGTGAGGGTGTTTTCTGAGGCGTCCTCCAGCCCGCCCAGCCGCTCCAGCCACAGCTGCAGCGCATCCCGGCAGGCAGGCGAGATCAGCGTCATGACAGCCAGCAGCGCATCGAGCGTTCAAAGACGCCGCCAAAGAAAGTCAGGAGGTCCGTGCCTTGCATCGGCGAAAACTGATGCGGGTCTTCCGATCCCATCACCAGCATACCGGGCAGGCGGCCTTCGCCCAAATCCAGCATCAAGCAGGCCTCGGAACGGATCCATTCGGCCTTAGCCCCGTAAACCCGCGGGCTGCCGCCCTGGGTCTGGCGCAGGGTCACGGGGCGGTCGCTGCCGGGCTGGCCGGCATAGCTTTCAGTAAAGCCGGGGCCTGCCAGCTTCAGTGCGCCGGACTTGCGCTCCACCTCGGCGCCGCCGGGCTGGGCGGTCTCCAGCACCAGCGCCAGCGCATGGACGCGCAGGATTTCCGGCATGTCCTGCTCAAGGCAGGCCAAAAAGGCGGTGAAATCGCGCGGCTCCAGCAGCCGCAGCACGGCGCGGTGGATGAGGTTGGTGCCGGCCAGGTTGTCATAGGCCGCGGCAATCACCGAGCGGTGGGTATCCTCCAGCCGGTCCAGCCGTGCCGCCATCCGCTCCATCGCGATGCCGCGCAGGTCAACGACGTTGGACCCCATCGCCCGCTCATTGGCTGCAACCAGGGCGTTCATCAGGTGCTGATCCTCCAGCACCGCATCGGGTTTGGCGAGGATCGCCTCGCGCAACTGGTCTTCCAGGCTGACTGTATTGCTTGAACTGCTCATGTGAACTCTTACGGCTCCGGACCTCTGACGGGTTTGGAAACGTGTATAGCATGGGATTTGCACGATGCCGCGGAAAAATGCGGGATGTGCGGAAATTGCTGCGGGGGGCGTGCATCAGAGCCAGACCGCACAAGAAGAAACAAAAAAGGCGCCCGGACCGGGGCGCCTTTCGTAAACGTTTGTCTCGCGAAACGATCAGAGGATCTTGATATCCGCCGCCTTGATGTCGGCCAGGAAAGCATCCAGGCCCTTGTCGGTCAGCGGGTGGTTCACCATCGCCTTGATCACCGCGGGCGGAGCGGTGATCACGTCAGCGCCGATACGGGCCGAATCCAGCACATGGTTCACGGAGCGGATCGAGGCCGCCAGGATCTGGGTCTCGAATCCGTAGTTGTCATAGATGGTGCGGATGTCCTCGATCAGTTCCATGCCATCGAGGTTGATGTCGTCCAGACGCCCGATGAAGGGGGAGATGAAAGTCGCGCCCGCCTTGGCCGCCAGCAGCGCCTGGTTGGCGGAGAAGCACAGGGTCACGTTCACCATGTGGCCGTCGTCGCTCAGGGTCTTGCAGGCCTTCAGGCCGTCCCAGGTCAGCGGCACCTTCACCGCGATGTTCTCGGCGATCTCCACCAGCTTGCGGCCTTCGGCGATCATGGTTTCCGCATCTGTGGCGGTTACCTCGGCAGAAACCGGCCCGTCGACCAGATCGCAGATCTCCTTGGTGACCTCGATGATGTCGCGGCCGGATTTCTTGATCAGCGAGGGGTTGGTGGTGACACCGTCCACCATGCCCAGATCGTTCAGCTCGGCAATGGCGCCGATCTCGGCAGTATCTACGAAGAATTTCATGGGGCAGTCCTTTGGATGGGTTGGCCTCGGTCGCCACAGCCTTTACCTCATGGAAATACGGGCGGCAACACAGGCAGCAGTATGAGCGGGCAGGAGTTCTTTCAGGCAGGCGAGAGGGTTGGGGTTCTGACCACGCAACCCCTTGACCGGCTGCTGGATTACCGCGCGCCGGAGGGCGGCTGCTACCTCGGCGCCTATGTCGAGGTGCCCTTGGGCCCGCGCAAGGTGCTGGGCGTGGTCTGGGGGCCGGGTGCCGGGGATTTCGATTCGGCCAAGCTGCGCGCGGTGATCCGGGTGCTGGATGTGGCCCCGATGCGGACCGAAATGCGCCAGTTCCTTGGCAAGGCTGCCGACTACACCCTGACACCCATGCCCGCGATGCTGCGGCTGGCCACCCGTGCGCCGGGTCTTTCCGATCCGCCGTCGATGCGCAAGATCCTGCGCCGGGGCGAGGGCGTGCCGGACCGGATGACGGATGCCCGCACCCGGGTGCTGGAGGTGCTGGAGGAGTATGGCGGCCTTGCCTTCACACCCAGGGAACTCGCCGATATGGCGGATGTGACACCCTCGGTGGTGAAGGGGCTGGTCAAGCAGGGCGCCCTGCGCGAGGAGGAAGCCCCCCGCGACACCCCTTATCCGCATCTCGACCCGGAACTGCCCTCAAAACAGCTGACCGAGGATCAGGCCAAGGCTGCCGCCGCCCTGGCCGAGGGCGTCCAAAGCGGGCGTTATGGCACCACGCTCCTCAAAGGTGTCACCGGCTCCGGCAAGACCGAGGTCTATCTGGAGGCCGTCGCCGCCGCCCTGCGTGCTGGACGGCAGGCGCTGGTGCTGCTGCCCGAAATCGCGCTCACCGCTGAGTTCCTGACCCGCGTCGAGGCGCGCTTTGGCGCCAAACCGGCTGAATGGCACTCCGGCGCCACCATGACCGAACGCCGCCGGGTCTGGAAAATGGTCGGGCAGGGAGCGGCCCAGCTGGTGATCGGCGCCCGCTCAGCCCTGTTCCTGCCGTTCCGCGACCTGGGCCTGATCATCGTCGATGAGGAACACGACACCTCCTACAAGCAGGAGGACGGGGTTCTGTACAACGCCCGCGACATGGCAGTGCTGCGCGCGGCGATGTGCTCGGCACAGGTGGTGCTGGCCTCCGCCACGCCCTCGCTTGAGACCTGGGCCAATGCCGAGGCCGGCAAGTACAACCGCCTGAACCTCACCTCCCGTTTCGGCGCCTCGGTGCTGCCGGACATGCGCGCGGTGGATATGCGGTCAGAGGATCTGCTGCCCTCCACCTGGATCTCGCCCACCCTGAAACAGGCGATGAAGCTGCGCCTGGAACGCGGAGAGCAATCGCTCCTGTTCCTGAACCGCCGCGGCTTTGCCCCGGTTACCATCTGCCGTGCCTGCGGCGCCCAGGTGGCCTGCGACCATTGCGATGCGCGGATGGTGGAGCACCGCTTCATGAAGCGGCTGATGTGCCACCAGTGCGGCGAGACGAAGCCGGTGCCGGAGGCCTGCCCGTCCTGCGAGGTGGAGGGCAAGATGGCCCCGGTCGGCCCCGGCATCGAGCGGCTGGCGGAGGAAGCCACAGCCCTGTTCCCGGAGGCGCGCATCGCGGTGCTCAGCTCCGACCTGTTCGGCTCTGCCCGCGCGCTGAAAAGCCGGATCGAGGAGATCGCCGCAGGCGAAGCCGACATCATCCTCGGCACCCAGCTGGTCGCCAAGGGCCATAACTTCCCTTTGCTGACGCTGGTGGGGGTGATTGACGCCGACCTTGGCCTGCAGGGTTCCGACCTGCGCGCGGCAGAGCGGACCTTTCAGCTGATGCGCCAGGTGGCGGGCCGGGCAGGGCGCGCCGAACGCCCGGGCGAGGCCCTGATGCAGACCTTCCAGCCGGAGCACCCGGTGATCCGGGCGATCCTGTCTGGGGATGAGGAAAGCTTCTGGAAAGCAGAAGCCGCCGAGCGTCAGGCCGCTGGCGTGCCGCCCTATGGCCGGATGGCCGGGATCATCCTGTCCGGGCCGGATCTGGCGGCGGTCTTTGACCTCGGCAATGCGATGGCCCGCAACGACGGACCGCTGCGCCAGATCGGTGCGCAGCTGTTCGGTCCCGCCCCGGCCCCCATCGCCCGCGTCCGCGGCCGCCACCGGGTGCGCCTGCTGGTCAAGGCGCCGAAAGGCGTGCCTTTGCAGGAGGCGCTGGCCCGCTGGACCGCGCCGCTGCGGCTGAAGGGCGACTTGCGCCTCAGCATCGACATCGACCCGCAGAGCTTTTTCTGAGACCGGGCAGGGGGCGCTGCCCCCGGCCTGCGGCCTCCCCCGGGGTATTTCTGACCAGAAAGAAGCGGCCTTTCTCTTGCCCGGCATATCCCTGTGCGAGGCAGAGCCTCGCATTTCCAGTCTCTGCGCGCTGATGCGGAGCTTAATGTGCAGGCGGTTTTCCCCCTCGCCAGACCGGCGGAACAGGCGTAAACCCTTGCTCATGTTCAAACCGATGCCCCTTTCTGAGGCCCAGGGCCTCCCGTTCTGGCGCCGCCCGGTGACGCTTCTGTTCCTGATGGCGCTGGCGATGCCGATTGCCTTCAACACCTGGAGCGCGCTGCTCAACAATTTCGTGATCGAAGCGGCCAATTTCGACGGCGCCGACATCGGTCTGTTGCATACCGTGCGCGAGATCCCCGGCTTCCTGGCCGTTGGTGTGATCGCGGTGATCCTGTTCGTGCGCGAGCAGGTGCTGGGGCTGATCTCGCTGGTGATGCTGGGGGTGGCCACCGCAGTCACCGCCTGGTTCCCCTCGCTCGGCGGCCTGCTGATGGTGACGCTTCTCAGCTCCATAGGCTTTCACTACTACGAGACGGTGAACCAGTCGCTGCAGCTGCAATGGCTGCCCAAGGACCGCGCGCCGCAGACGCTGGGCTGGCTGGTGGCGGCCGGGTCGGCGGCAACGCTGGTGGTCTACGGGCTGATCGTGCTGACCTGGGAGAGCCTGGGCCTCAGCTACAACACCGTGTTCCTGGCCGCAGGCGGGCTGACTGCCGCCATCGCGCTATTTGCGCTCTTTGCCTATCCGCAGTTCGACGCGCCGCACCCGCAGACCAAGAAGCTGATCCTGCGCAAGCGCTACTGGCTCTACTACGCGCTGCAGTTCATGGCGGGCGCCCGGCGGCAGATCTTTGTAGTCTTTGCAGGCTTCATGATGGTCGAGAAGTTCGGCTTTGAAGTGCATGAGCTGACCGGGCTTTACCTGATCAACCTGGTGATCAACATGACCGTTGCGCCGGTTCTGGGTAAGGCCGTGGCCGCCTTTGGCGAACGCCGCACGCTGATTTTCGAATACGCAGGGCTCGCCATCGTCTTTGCGGCCTATGGCGGCATCTACTGGTTCGGCTGGGGAGTGGTGATTGCGGCTGTGCTCTATGTGGTGGACCATGTTCTGTTTGCCCTGGCGCTGGCGCTCAAGACCTATTTCCAGAAGATCGCCGACCCGGGCGATATCGCCCCGACGGCCGCCGTGGCCTTCACCATCAACCACATCGCCGCGGTGTTCCTGCCGGTGCTGCTTGGCCTCCTCTGGGTCTATGAGCCGGGCCTGGTCTTTGCGTTGGCGGCAGCCATGGCGCTGGTGTCGCTGTCCCTGTCGCTGCTGATCCCGCGCCACCCGGAACCGGGGAACGAGACCATCTTCAGCAAATACGCGCGGCCTGCGCCGGCGGAATGACCCTTCCGCCCCGCCAAGGGGCGGAGCGCCCGCGCACGGGGTGAGCGCGGGCGCTGCCTGGCCTCAGGCCAGGCGGATGCTTGACGCGGGCCGCGCGGCAGCCTAGGCGCTTGGCAACAGTTTCAGGAGCAACGCCATGCCCACATTCACCGCCCTCACCACGCTCACTGCAAAAGCCCAGGCCGAAGCGCTGGGCGAAGCCATGGAGCGGCTCATCCCGGAACCTACCGGCATCGGCGTCTTTGAGATGGAGGACGGCTCCGGCCTGTGGGAGGTTGGCGGCTATTTCACCGAAGCCCCCGACGAGGCAGGCCTGGCGCTGCTGGCTGCGATGCATGAGGCCAAACCCTTTGTGGTCTCAGAGGTGCCGGAAACCGACTGGGTCGCCCATGTGCGCCGCGAACTGGCGCCGGTCGAGGCCGGCCGCTTCTTCGTTTACGGCTCCCATGACGCGGACAAGCTGCCCGCAGACAAGATCCCGCTGCTGATCGAGGCGGCAATGGCGTTCGGCACCGGCCACCACGGCACCACGCTGGGCTGCCTCAAGGCGCTGGACCATCTTCTGGACGAGGGCTTCCGCGGCGAAAAGGTGGCTGACATCGGCTGCGGCACCGCGGTGCTGGCAATGGCCGCAGCGCGCGTTTGGGATGGCACCATCCTGGCCAGCGACATCGACGAGGTCGCGGTCGAGGTGGCTGAGGCCAATCTCAAGGCCAACGGCATGGAAGGCCAGGTCACCTGCCTGGAAGCGGCCGGTTTCGACAACCCGGAATTGCAGGCGCAGGCGCCCTATGACCTGATCTTCGCCAATATCCTGAAAGGCCCGCTGGTGGCCCTGGCGCCGGATCTGACGGCGAATCTGCGTCCCGGCGGCTATGCGATTCTCTCCGGAATCCTGAACGAGCAGGCCGATGACGTGGTCAGCGTTTATGCACAGAACGGCGCCAATCTGGCGCGCCGGGACGAAATTGGTGAATGGACAACGTTACTTCTCCGTAAAGCGGGCTGATTGAACTAAGTTTACGGCAAATTTGAGGGGCTTGCCCCACTTTTGCCGCATTTTTAGCCAATGATGGGCCATCCGCTGGTGGGGGCCAGTTCGGAGACTAGTGATGGGCGAACATCGTGATACGTTCCAATCGCGTTTGAAGCATATCAACCGCAAGCATAATGCCATGTCCGAAGGCTTTTCCGCGAAGATGCGGCCGGACGGGCTCTTGGTGATTCAGCCGCGCCGGGTGCAGTCCCGGATCTCGGCCCGCACCGTGGTGATCTTTGCCGGGGCCTTCCTGCTGTTTAAGGGCTTCCTGATGGCAGCGCTTGGTTTTGGCAGCTATGACGAAAGGGTCAGGACCCTTGCCGAAGGCAGTGCGCTTGAGCGCGCGGGGGCCTTTATCATGCAGGCTGATCCTGCTTCCATTTACATCGCTCAGAAGATCGGGCCAGTGCTGCGCTGACCCGGATCAAACTGCAGGAAAGAGTGTGAAAGGCCGCTGCTCACGGGGCAGGCGGCCTTTTCCTTTGCCGGCGGCTGGCTGCACGGCCGCGCCAATAAAAAACGCCGCGGCCATTGCAGGTCCGCGGCGTTTCCCTAATCGCCCCGAGGGAGGAGGCAGGGCGGAAATCAGGGATGTCTCAGAAGACGGTTTTGCCGGTGGCGACGCCATCGATGTCGCCGCGGCACATGCCGATGTCGGCCAGCTCGCGGTCGGACAGGCCGTTCAGCGCGTTGCGGGTCACGCGGGCGTCGTTCCAGGCGGCGAAGGCGCCGGTTGCAGCGGCGAACAGATCGCCGAAACGGCCAAACAGGCCGGTGGAACCATAGGTGGTGCGGGTGGTATCAAATGCGGCCATATCCGTGTCCTCTGATTAGCTGTTAGCATCCGTCGCGTCATTGCGATGGCGGGCATCTAGTGGCGAAAAATCAGCGCAGCAAGGCCTGAAATTGCATGTGTCATATGCACTAACTGCATAGCTGTTTGCCTTGTAAATAAGGGGTTTACGGCCAGGCTCCGAATGGGCCCGAAAATGTCGTTCCCGCCGGTATGAAGGGTCGTTTCCAGGCCGCAGCTGCAGGATTCCCGGAAACAATCAGCTATGAAAGCAATTGGACATGTTCGCCTTTTGTGCTAGTGCTGGGTCAAAATAATTTCCGGCCAGCGGGCCGGCTCGCGGGCAAGGGCAGGCAGATCATGCGGATTTTGGGAATTGATCCGGGGTTGCGGAACCTTGGATGGGGCGTAATCGAATCGCGCGGCAGCCGTCTCAGCCATGTTGCTAATGGTGTTTGCACTTCTGACGGCGACGATCTGGGCGAGCGTCTGTTGTCGTTGCACAACCAGGTTTCCGAGATCATCGAGGAATTCGCCCCGGACCAGGCGGCGATCGAGCAGACTTTCGTGAACAAGGACGGCGCCGGCACGCTGAAGCTGGGCCAGGCGCGGGGGGTGGCCCTGCTGACCTTGGCCAAGGCGGGTCTGCCGGTGGGCGAGTACGCCCCGAACCGGGTCAAGAAAACGGTGGTGGGTGTGGGTCACGCCGAGAAGGAGCAGGTGATGCATATGGTCAAGCTGCAGTTGCCGGGGTGCCTTCCCAAGAACGCTGATGCCGCAGATGCGCTGGCGATTGCGATCTGCCACGCCTACTACGGCGGCACGCAGCAGCGCCAGCTAAGGGAGAAACGCGCATGATCGGCAAGCTGACAGGGCGGCTCGACTACCGGGCGCAGGATCACGTGCTGATCGACGTGCGCGGCGTTGGTTACATCGTCTACTGCTCCGACCGCACCATGGCGGCTTTGCCGGGTGTGGGCGAAGCCATCGCGCTCTACACTGACATGGTGGTGCGCGAGGACCTGATGCAGCTTTACGGCTTCACCTCGCTGGTGGAGAAGGAATGGCACCGGCTGCTGACCTCGGTGCAGGGGGTGGGCGCCAAGGTGTCGCTGGCCATTCTCGGCGCGCTTGGGCCGGACGGGGTGAGCCGCGCGATTGCACTGGGGGACTGGGCCACGGTAAAGGCCGCCAAGGGCGTCGGCCCCAAGACCGCGCAGCGCATCGTGCTGGATCTCAAGGACAAGGCGCCCGGCGTGATGGCGATGGGTGGCACCGTGGTGGACGCGATGGACGGCCCAGGGCTGGAGGTGGTCGAGGATGCCGATCCCGCGCCTGCTGCGAAGCCGGCCCGCAAGGCGCCGCCCAAGAAACCCAGCGGTGCGGCGGCTGCTTCCGCCGGGGCGTTGTCGGCCTTGGGCAATCTGGGCTACGGCCCCTCGGATGCCGCGGCTGCGGTGGCAGAGGCGGCTGCGACCTATCCGGATGCGGATGAGCCGGAACTGATCCGCGCCGCGCTGCGCCTGCTGGCGCCGAAGGGATAAGAGAATGTCTGCAAAAAACTGCATGACTTCGGTTAGGGCAGCGACTGGCCCGGCGGGGCAGGAAGCGAAGCGCCCGCCCCGTGGGGGGCGGGACGGGCGCTGCCCGGCCTCTCGGCCGGGCGGTACTGCAGAAAAGTTGATGCACGCGGAGTATCGCAAATGATTGACGCCGACCCCGCCTTGCGCCCCGAGCCGTTGCCGGAAGACAACGACCGCGCCCTGCGCCCGCAGGGCCTGGGCGAGTTCATCGGCCAGGCTGAGGCCCGCGCCAACCTGCGCGTCTTCATCGAGAGCGCCCGCCGCCGCGGCGAGGCGATGGATCACACGCTGTTCCACGGCCCCCCGGGCCTTGGCAAAACTACGCTCGCTCAGATCGTCGCGCGCGAGCTGGGAGTGAACTTCCGCATGACCTCCGGCCCGGTGCTGGCCAAGGCAGGCGACCTGGCAGCGATCCTCACCAACCTCGAAGCCCGCGACGTCTTGTTCATCGACGAGATCCACCGGCTGAACCCGGCGGTGGAGGAGGTGCTCTACCCGGCGATGGAGGATTTCGAACTGGATCTGGTGATCGGCGAAGGCCCGGCAGCGCGGACCGTGCGGATCGAGCTGCAGCCCTTTACCCTGGTCGGCGCCACCACCCGGATGGGCCTCTTGACCACACCGCTGCGCGACCGTTTCGGCATCCCGACCCGGCTGCAGTTCTACACCATCGACGAGCTGTTTGAGATCGTCAGCCGCAACGCCCGCAAACTGGGCGCCCCCGCCGATGACGCCGGCGCCCGCGAAATCGCGCGGCGCGCCCGCGGCACCCCCAGGATCGCCGGGCGGCTCCTGCGCCGCGTGGTGGACTTCGCGGTTGTGGAGGGCGACGGCACCATCACCCGGGAGCTGGCCGACGGTGCCCTGACGCGGCTGGGGGTGGACCAGCTGGGGCTGGACGGCGCCGACCGCCGTTATCTGAAGCTGATCGCGGAAAACTACGGCGGCGGACCGGTGGGGATTGAGACAATCTCGGCGGCCCTCAGCGAAAGCCGCGACGCGCTGGAGGAGGTGATCGAGCCCTACCTCCTGCAACAGGGATTGATCCAGCGCACCCCGCGCGGACGGATGCTGGCGCAAAAGGCCTGGACGCACCTCGGCATGCCACCGCCGCGCAGCCAGAACGACCTGTTCGGGTAAAACTGGGATTTGCCACTATAAGTTGTGTCAGTCTTTCTGTCCAAATGTTTCGCGCGCGAAACATTCGGGCAATATTGCTGACCTATCTGAATGCACTGCGCCGCGCCTGCGGCGCCGGGCCCAAGGCTGCTGCCGGCGGCCTGGCGCAGCCAGGAGGCCGGCCAGGCGCGGGAGCCTTCCCCTTGCTGTCCCGGCATACAGACGGCATAGACGGGGCAGGACCAAGGAGACGCAAATGACCGCCCAGCTGCCAGACCTGACGCCGGAGCAGATCGAAACCCTGTTCACCCGCAATGACGGCGCCTACGCCTTTGCCCGTTGGGGCCGGCCGGTGGCGCCGATTGTGTTCGGGGTGCAGGACGAGACCCTGAAGACCGTCAAGGGCGCACTGGAAGCAGTGATGACGCTGGCAGGCCACCAGATGGCCGAAACCGATCCGGAGCTGGGCTCCAACCTGATGTTCTTCTTCTTCCGCGAGTGGGAGGAACTGCTGGAGGTGCCGGACCTGGACCGGCTGATCCCGGGGCTGCAGACGCTGGTCGCACGGCTGAGAGACGGTGATGCCAGCCAGTACCGCGCCTTCCGCTTTGACGATCAGGGCGGCATCAAGGCGGCGTTTGTTTTCCTGCGGATGAAAGGACCAATGGCGCAGATGCCGGCCGAGACGCTGGCGCTCACTCAGGCGGTGCAGGTGGCGCTGATGTGGGGCGACTCCGCCTTCGCCGAGGCCTCGCCGCTGGCGGTTCTGCCGGAGACCGGCGCCACCATCCTGCGGCCCGAAATCGCGGGAGTAATCGCGGCCGCTTACGACCGGATGATGCCGGTTGCGGCGGAGGATAAATCCCATGCTCTGCGGCTGTTTGCGCGGCTTCAGGCGCCGGCGGAACCGCCGCAGAGCTGATGCGCGCCTTTGTCGGCCTGCCGCTGCCGGACTCAGCCCTGGATGCGCTGGAACGCGTGCAGGAGCGGCTGACCGTGGGACGCCAAGTCCCCGCAGAGAACATGCACCTGACGCTGGCCTTCCTCGATGACCAGCCGGAGGCCGCGCTGCAGGCCCTGCATCAGCTTCTGGCAGAGATCAGCGTGCCGCCCCTGCAGCTGACCTTCAACGGTCTGGACACCTTTGGCGGCAAGCTTCCGCGGGTGCTGGCGGCAGAGGTGCGGAAAACGCCGGAGCTGACCCGCCTGCGCGACCACGTCCGCAGCGCCTGCCGCACTGCCGGGATCGAGCTGTCCCGCGAACGCTTCCGCCCCCATGTGACGCTGGCGCGTTTTCCCCGGCACATGGAGGCGGGGCAGGTCGAAAAGATTGCCCGTTTTCTGGCCGTAGCATCGGAGTTCCGGTTGGAATGCGAAGCGGAGAGCTTTGCGCTGTTCCAATCGACGCTGGCGCCAGAGGGCGCGCGGTATGACAACTTGGCGGAGTATCCGCTAGAGGGATGAGCCGGCTTGCAGCGGTTTGGCGCCGCCCATAGGGTGCGCGGGCAAACGCAGGAGAGCAGGCAATGAACCACCAATTTCCCGTCCGGGTCTACTATGAGGACACCGACATGGGCGGGATTGTCTATCACGCCAACTACCTGCGCTTCATCGAGCGCGCCCGCAGTGACTGGGTGCGCGGCATCGGGGTCGATCAGAACGCCATGCGCGAGGCAGGGCTGATCTATGTGGTGCGCCGGATCGAGGCGGATTACCTGGCACCTGCCAAGTTCGACGAGGAGTTGCTGGTCATCACCTCCATGCACAATGTTACCCCCGCCCGGATGGTCCTGAATCAGGAGGTCGCACGGGACGGCCAGGTGCTGTTCCGCGCGCAGGTCACCATTGTTTGCATAACCACAGGCGGCAAACCGGCCCGGCTTCCGGCAGAGATTCGCGCATTGCGGTAACATTTGGCGCCCGGCCGCCTGTTTTATTGGCCTTTGCCATTGAACTGCGCTAGCGTCTTGCCAAATAAGGCCGGATAAACGGCTGGGAAAACCGTAGAGCAGGCGAATGGAAGCAGAAACTCTGGCGCTGGCGCAGGAGATTGATTTCTCCATGTGGGGCCTTTTCGCGCGGGCCACCGTAACCGTGAAACTGGTGATGCTGATGCTGATCGTGGCCTCGGTCTGGTCCTGGGGCATCATCATTCAGAAAACGATAAACTACCGCAAAGCGCGCGGGGAGGCAGACGCCTTTGACCGCGCCTTCTGGTCCGGCAATCCGCTGGATGAGCTGTTTGACCAAGTGGGGGCAGAGCCGCCCGGCCAGGCGGCGCGCATCTTTTCGGCCGGTATGACCGAATGGCGGCGCAGCCACCGCAGCGACGGCGGGCTGATCCCAGGCGCGCAGGCGCGCATTGACCGGTCGATGGATGTGGCGATTGCCAAGGAAACCGAAGGGCTGCAGGGCGGGTTGTCGGTGCTGGCAACTGTTGGCTCCACTGCGCCTTTCATTGGCCTCTTCGGCACCGTCTGGGGCATCATGACCGCCTTCATCGAGATCGCAGAACAGCAAAACACCAACCTCGCCGTTGTGGCGCCGGGCATTGCCGAGGCGCTGATGGCGACCGGTCTGGGCCTCTTGGCGGCGATCCCCGCGGTGGTCTTTTACAACAAGCTGAGCGCGGACAGCGACCGCATCATCGGCGGCTACGAGGCCTTTGCCGACGAGTTCGCCACCATCCTCAGCCGCCAGCTGGATTCCTGAGGCTATGGGCGCCGCAGTCCAGCAGCCTTCAGGCGGCAGCAACCGCCGCCGGGGCCGCCGCCGCGGGCGCGGCCGGCCGATGTCCGAAATCAACGTGACGCCTTTTGTGGACGTCATGCTGGTGCTTCTGATCATCTTCATGGTGGCAGCCCCCCTGATGACCGTGGGCGTGCCGGTGGAACTGCCCAAGACCGCCGCGGGCGCATTGCCCGGCGACGAGGAAGAACCGCTGACCGTCACCATGACCGCCGAGGGCGGCGTGGAAATCCAAACCACGCCGGTCGCGCGCGAGGAACTGGTGGCCAAACTGCGCGCGATTGCGGCAGAGCGCTCCTCGGACCGGGTGTTCTTGCGCGCCGACGGGCGGATTGCCTATTCGGACGTGATGCAGGTGATGGGCGCGCTGAATGCGGGCGGTTTTTCCAACGTGGGGCTGGTCACTGACACCGGTGGCCCGGCGCTGGACGGGCAGCGGGCTGAAAGCACAGGGCAGTAGGCGGGGACGCGGACGGTGCAGACCGGAACCAAGATCTCACTTGCCGGGCACGGGGTGCTGATGACATGGGTTGTCTTCGGTGCCTGGTTTCCGTCCGAACCCTTGCCGTCCAACGTGCAGCAGGTCGCGCTGATTTCATCCGAGCAATTCGAGAAGCTGAGCCAGCAGCGTGAGGCGCCGCAGGTGTCGCCGGAGCCTGCTCCGCTGAACGAGCCCGCCGCGGTGCAGCCCGCGCCGGAACCGGCACCGCAGCCGGATGCGGAACCGGAAATCACCCAGCCGGAACCCATTGCCCCGGCAGAGCCGGATCCGCAGGTAACAGAGCTGCCGGAACAGCCGCCGGAACCGGAAGTGCCGATCGAGCTGCCCTCTGCTGCGGAAGAGCCGGATGTGGCTTCGCTGGTGCCGCAGGTCCGGCCCGAAACGGCGCCGCGCCCGGTGGACCGGGTGGCGCCGGAACCGGTTGCACCGCCGGAACCGGACACCAGGATCGACGATATCGTCCAGCCCGAGGTGGCGCCGGAAGAAGGCGCCGAGACTGAGCAGGACGTGCAAGACGCCACTGCGCGTGAGGCCGCGAGCGACCGGATTGTGACTGAGGAGAACGAGGGCGAGGATGTGGCAGCCTCCGCCGCGCCCGCGGTCTCCAAACGGCCCAAGACCCGGCCCGCTCGGCCCCAGCCGGACCTGGAACCGCAGGTGACAGAAGCGGCGCAGCCGGTTGAAACAGAGCAGACGGATACTGCCGATGCAGTGGCGGATGCGCTGGCCGAGGCGCTGGCGGGCGGCGCCGATGTGGAGGCGCCGGAACCCTCCGGCCCGCCGCTGACGCTGGGCGAAAAGGACGCGCTGAGGGTTGAGGTGTCGCGCTGCTGGAACGTTGGCTCCCTGTCCACGGATGCGCTGAAGACAACTGTGGTTGTCGGTGTGTCGCTGTCCCAGGACGGCAAGCCGGACACCGGCTCGATCCGGATGCTGTCCAGCACCGGCGGGTCTTCGGCAGCGGCAAAGCAGGCCTATGAGGCGGCCCGGCGGGCGATTATCCGCTGCGGGTCCTCAGGCTTTCAGCTTCCCCCTGAAAAATACGCGCAATGGCGCGATATTGAGATGACATTCAATCCTGAAAGGATGCGGATCAAATGAGGAAAATACTGGCAGCCCTTCTGATCGGAGCCGCAGCCGCGGCAGGCGCGGGCGCGGCCATGGCTCAGGATGGCCCGCTTCGCATCGAGATCGACCAGGGCGTGATCGAACCCTTGCCTTATGCGGTGCCGGATTTCGTGCCGGAAACCCCGGCAGCCTCGGAATATGCGGCGCAGATTGCGCGGGTTATCGCGGCGGACCTGAGCGGCACCGGATTGTTCCGGGAAGTGCCGGCCAGCGCCCATATCTCCAAGGTGACGGGCTTCGACAATCCGGTGAAATACGCCGACTGGAAAGCCGTGAATGCGCAGGCGCTGATCACCGGCGCAGTCAGCGTCAACGGCAATCAGCTGACGGTCAGGTTCCGCGGCCATGATGTGTTCGCCGAGAAAGAGCTGGGCACCGGCCTGCAGTTCAATGGCACCACCGACGGCTGGCGGCGGATGGCGCATAAGGTGGCGGATGCCATCTACAGCCGGATCACCGGTGAAAGCGGTTATTTCGACAGCCGTGTGGTCTATGTCTCTGAAAGCGGCCCCAAGAACGACCGCCGCAAGCGGCTGGCGGTGATGGATTACGACGGTGCCAATGTGCAGTACCTGACCAACAGCGCCTCGATCGTGCTGGCGCCGCGGTTCTCGCCCACCGGCGACCGGGTGCTTTATACCAGCTATGAGAGCGGCTTCCCGCAGATCCATGTGCTGGACGTGGGCCAGGTGCAGCGCAAGGTGCTGTCCAGCGGAGATGGCACCATGAGCTTTGCGCCGCGGTTTGCGCCCGACGGGCGCACCATTGTCTATTCGCAGACCCAGGGCGGCAATACCGACCTGTTCTCGATGGATATCCAAACCGGGGCCAAGTCGCGGCTGACCTCGGCCCCGTCGATCGAGACCGCGCCGTCGTTCTCGCCGGATGGCAGCCAGATCGTGTTCGAAAGCGACCGCTCCGGCAGCCAGCAGCTTTATGTCATGCCGGCAGGCGGCGGCGAGGCGCGGCGGATCAGCTTTGGCCAGGGCCGTTATGGCACGCCCGTCTGGTCGCCGCGCGGCGACATGATTGCCTTTACCAAGCAGAACAAGGGCCGTTTCCACATCGGCGTGATGCGTACCGACGGCAGCGAGGAACGGCTGCTGACAGCGTCCTTCCTGGACGAGGGGCCGACCTGGGCGCCCAATGGCCGGGTGATCATGTTTACCCGCGAAAGCCAGGGCAGTGCTGGGCGGGCGCTGCTGTATTCTGTGGACATCACCGGGCGCAACCTTAAACCTGTGAAGACACCGGACGGGGCCTCGGACCCGGCCTGGTCGCCATTGCAGAATTAATTGAATCTATAAGGCGGGGATACCCGCATGGAACCTGAACCGGGCATATGTTAATTTCCGGTCAAGAAACGCAAAGGGATAGGCAGACAACATGAGCGGTTTGAAATTGGCAATTGCGGCTGTTGCCGTCCTGGGCCTTGCGGCCTGCAGCAACAACCGGTGGGATGATACGGCAAACGGCGGCGGAGCCGGCGCAGGGGCAGGTGCCGGGGCAGGGGCCTTGGATCCGGCAAGCCCGGCTTATTTCCAGCAGTCCATCGGCGACCGGGTTCTGTTTCTTGTGGACCAGTCGACGCTGACGCCTGAGGCACAAGGCATCCTTCAGGGCCAGGCGCGCTGGCTGACCCAGAACGCCGATTATGTTGTCACCATCGAGGGCCACGCCGATGAGCAGGGCACCCGCGAGTACAACCTGGCCCTGGGTGCCCGCCGCGCCAATGCCGCGCGGGAATACCTGATTTCGCAAGGGGTTGCAGGCCACCGCCTGAAGGTCGTCAGCTATGGCAAAGAGCGCCCGCTGGAGATCTGCTCAAACGAGGCCTGCTATTCCAAGAACCGCCGCGCGGTCACCGTGCTGGCCGGCGGGCTGACGGGGTAACGCGATGAAACGCCTGCGCACAGTTCTTCTGGCCTCCGTTCTGGCCCTGCCGCTGCCGCTGGCGGCGCAGGACAGCCAAACGCTGGCGGACATCCGCCAGGAGCTGACCGTTCTGCATGTCGAAATCCAGCGGCTGAAGCGCGAGATGTCGACGACAGGCGCCCCCTCGGCGAATGTGTCAGGCGACACGGTTCTGGACCGGGTTGCCGCGATCGAGAGCGAACTGCAGCGGCTGACGCTGCAGACCGAGCAGCTGGGCCACCGGGTCGACCGGATCGTCACTGATGGCACCAACCGGATCGGCGACCTGGAGTTCCGCCTGGTTGAGCTGGAAGGCGGCGATGTCGGCGCGCTGAAGGAAACCACCACGCTGGGCGGCGGGGAATTGCCTGCCGCCGGCGGCTCGGGTGCGGTGGCCGGCACGGCCGGCACCGAACCGGCGGCCGGAGAGCTGGCCATTGGCGAGCAGGCGGACTTTGATGCCGCCGAAAAGCTTCTGGCGGACGGCGCGTATCAGGACGCGGCAGAGAAATTCGCGGCCTTCAACCAGTCCTATCCAGGCAGCCCGCTGGCACCCGCTGCCGAATTCAGCCGCGGCAAGGCGCTGGACGGTCTGGGTGACACCCGCGAAGCAGCGCGGGCCTATCTGGCGGCGTTTACCGGAAACTCCGCCGGGCCTGTGGCCCCCAAGGCGCTGTTCGAACTGGGCGCGGCCCTGGGCCGCTTGGGCCAGACCGATCAGGCCTGTGTCACGCTGTCTGAAGTCGGAGTGCGGTTCCCCGGCGCTGCGCAGCAGGCTGAGGCCGCGGCAGAAATGGCCAAACTGGGCTGTTCTTGACCGGGCTGCGGCGCGATATCCTGGGACTGCTGCGCGGCCAGTTCCAGTCCAGGCTGACTGGCAAGCTGGGCATTGCCGTCTCTGGCGGCAGCGATTCCATGGCGCTGCTGCATCTGATGAAAGAAGCCTTCCAAGGTGAGCCGGTTGAGCTCCTTGCCGCGACTGTGGACCACGGTTTGCGGGAGGAATCAGCGGCTGAAGCCGCCTGGGTTGGCGAAGTTGCTTCTGAACTTGGGATCACGCACGAGGTGATCCGGTGGGAGGATGGTCCCGGCAAGGGCAACCTGCAGAAACAGGCGCGCGAAGCGCGCTATGATCTGCTGTGTGCCTGGGCTAGGCGCCATGGCATCTCTACCCTCTGCGTGGCGCATACAGCGGACGATCAGGCCGAAACCCTGCTGATGCGCATGGCCCGGGCCTCTGGCGTGTCGGGGCTTTCCGGCATGCCGCCGCGCCGCGTGCACAAGGGCGTTACCCTGGTGCGGCCGCTGCTGGAAGTGACCCGCAGCGAACTGCGCCAGTTCCTGCAGGAGCGCGGCATCGAATGGTGCGAGGATCCCAGCAACAGCGACATCCGCTATGAACGGGTTCGGGCACGCCGCGCCCTGGCGGAACTGGCACCGCTGGGCCTGACGCCGACGGTGCTGTCCCGGGTTGCCGAAAACATGAACAAGGCGCGCGAAGCGCTGGATTGGTACGTCTTCCTGGCCGCCCGCGACATGGCCCATGTGCAGGCCGGCGCGGTGGTTCTTTGCCAGCGGAAGTTCCGCACTCTCCCCGGCGAAACCGGCTACCGCCTGCTGGTCAAGGCCATCCAATGGGTGTCAGGCTCCTCCTATCCGCCGCGCCGGGTGCCGATGGAAATCGCCGTTCTGGCGGCGCGCGGCGGCGGCGCGGCTACAGTTGCCGGCTGCCACCTTCTGACAACCTCCAAACAGATTTGGATCTGCCGCGAAGCCAATGCGGTTGCAGGCGTGACCTCGCTTCCCGGCCAGATCTGGGATGACAGATGGAAGGTTTTCGGAGGCGATGCAAAGGGTTGCGAAGTGCGGCCCCTGGGGCGCGACGGGCTGTTCAGCTGTCCGTCCTGGCGTGCAACCGGGGTTCCGGGAACCGTTCTGGAGGCCTCGCCTGCCGTGTGGCGCGGTGCCGAACTGGCGGCTGCACCGGTGGCCGGAATGGGCAATGGCTGGACGGCCGAACCGGTGGCAAATGAAGAAGAGTTCTTTGCATCCCTTTTATCGCATTGAACCTGCTCGAATGATCCTTATTTTAAGCTCAACGCAGGCGGCCTGACAGGTGCGCCTTACTGATAGGGAGAACTTTCCTTGGGCAACGCTCGCAATATCGCCTTTTGGGTTGTTCTGTTTCTGCTGATTCTGGCGCTGTTCAATTTGTTCAGCGGTTCCGGCAGCACGATGCAGAGCCGTGAACGCACTTTCTCGGACTTCGTGAGTTCGGTGGAGACCGGCAAGGTCAGCACTGTCACTCTGGATGGGGAACAGGTGCGCTACACGACCTCGGACGGGCAAAACTATGTGACCATCAAACCGGCCGATGCCGAAGTCACCGCTCTTCTGATCGAGAAGAACATCCCGGTGCGCGCTGAAAAGCAGCAGCAGTCGGGTTTCCAGTCCTTCCTGATCACGCTGCTGCCGTTCCTGCTGCTGATCGGCGTCTGGATCTACTTCATGAACCGGATGCAGGGCGGCGGCAAAGGCGGCGCCATGGGATTCGGCAAGTCCAAGGCCAAGATGCTGACCGAGAAGCACGGCCGCGTCACCTTTGACGACGTGGCGGGCATCGACGAGGCCAAGGAAGAACTGGAAGAGATCGTCGAATTCCTGCGCAACCCGCAAAAATTCTCGCGCCTCGGCGGCAAGATCCCCAAGGGCGCGCTGCTGGTCGGCCCTCCGGGCACCGGTAAAACCCTGCTGGCCCGCGCCATTGCGGGCGAGGCGGGCGTGCCGTTCTTCACCATCTCCGGCTCCGACTTCGTCGAGATGTTTGTTGGCGTCGGCGCCTCCCGAGTGCGCGACATGTTCGAGCAGGCCAAAAAGAACGCGCCCTGCATCGTCTTTATCGACGAGATCGACGCGGTGGGCCGTCACCGCGGCGCCGGTTATGGCGGCGGCAATGACGAGCGCGAGCAGACCCTGAACCAGCTCTTGGTGGAAATGGACGGTTTTGAGGCCAACGAAGGCGTCATCATCCTGGCCGCCACCAACCGCAAGGATGTGCTGGACCCGGCGCTGCTGCGCCCCGGCCGCTTTGATCGCAACGTGACCGTCGGCAACCCCGACATCAAGGGCCGCGAGAAGATCCTTGGCGTGCATGCCCGCAAGACTCCGCTCGGGCCCGATGTGGACCTGCGCATCATCGCCCGCGGCACGCCTGGGTTCTCCGGTGCCGATTTGGCCAACCTCGTGAACGAGGCGGCGCTGATGGCCGCCCGTGTCGGCCGCCGCTTTGTCACTATGGAGGATTTCGAATCCGCCAAGGACAAGGTGATGATGGGGGCCGAGCGCCGTTCGATGGTGCTAACCCAGGACCAGAAGGAAAAGACCGCCTATCACGAGGCCGGCCATGCCGTTGTCGGTCTGGCCCTGCCGCTGTGCGATCCAGTCTACAAGGCAACGATCATCCCGCGCGGCGGCGCTCTGGGGATGGTGGTGTCGCTGCCCGAAATGGACCGGCTGAACTACCACCGCGATGAGTGCCAGCAGAAACTGGCAATGACCATGGCGGGCAAGGCAGCCGAAGTCATCAAGTATGGCGAGGACCATGTCTCCAACGGTCCGGCCGGCGACATCCAGCAGGCCAGCCAGCTGGCCCGTGCCATGGTGCTGCGCTGGGGCATGTCGGACAAGGTCGGCAACATCGACTATGCCGAGGCCCATGAAGGCTACTCCGGCAACACTGCGGGTTTCTCTGTGTCCGCCAATACCAAAGAGCTGATCGAGGAAGAGGTCAAACGCTTCATCCAGCAGGGCTATGAGCAGGCGCTGGAGATCCTCAAGGACAAGAACGAGGAATGGGAGCGTCTGGCGCAGGGCCTTCTGGAATACGAAACCCTGACCGGCGACGAGATCAAGCGGGTGATGAACGGCGAGCCGCCGCAGGCCGGCGACGATGAGGACGACAGCGAGGATCAGGGCAACGCCTCGGTCACCGCGATCCCCAAGGCGAAGCCCAAAAAGACCCCGCCAGAGGGCGGCATGGAGCCTGAGCCCTCCGCCTGATGACCCAAGGCTTTGACCCCCGGATGCCGCTGGCCTCCGGGGGTTTTTCATTTCCGGCGCTGAACTGCGGGACCACAAAAAACCATCGCGGCACCACTGGTGCCGGTCCGCGCCGCCTGTATGCTCACTGCAACGTCAAAGACTTATGCGAGGGAGAGCGGGCATGCCGGTGCTGCGGAAAACGGAATTCACAGGACAGATTACCTGGCTGGGCCATGTGCCCGCGGACAGCGGCCTGCAGGCGGTGCCCGCAGATCATCTGGACCTCGGCTTTGGCGGCATTGCCGGCGGGCGCCACGAGGGCGGGAACCGCCCCTCCTGCGTGCGGGTCAGGAACCTGTACCCGGAAGGCACCGAAATCCGCAACGTGCGCCAGCTGACCATCCTGTCGGAAGAGGAACTGGCCCTAATCGCGGCGGACATGGGGATGGACAGCGTTAACCCTGCGCATCTGGGCGCAACCATCGTGCTGCGCGGCATCCCTGACTTCACCTTCGTGCCGCCGTCCTCGCGTCTGCAGGGACCGGACGGGGTAACGCTGACGGTCGACATGGAAAACCGTCCCTGCGTGCTGCCGGGCCGCGAGATTGAGAAAGACCACACAGGCTTTGGCGCGCGCTTCAAGCCCGCCGCACAGAATCGCCGGGGAATCACCGCCTGGGTCGAACGTCCCGGCTCCCTGCAGTTGGGCGGCGAACTTGCGCTCTTTGTACCGGATCAGCGCGCCTGGGCGCCCTAGGCGGCCAGTTTTGGGGAATTCCGTTTCCTTTAAGGAACCTTGGCAGGGCCTGCGAAAGACCCCACGCCGCATCAAGGCGTGATAATGTCGGAAATCACGCGCGTATTGTGCCGCATTTTGGCTAAGTCTACCGCCAAACCGGCATTCCCGTGCCGGCGATTGTATGCAAACTCAGCAGGAACCTTGCCATGAGCTACAAGAGTGA
>NZ_JWLE01000020.1:0-197507 GCF_000813785.1 Leisingera sp. ANG-DT | reverse complement strand
AAAGATCTTGCTGGCATGTGTGCGTCGGCAGGTGTGGCAGGATAGGAGCAGGTGATAGCGGTCCTTGATGCGCTGGACGATTTTGAAACCTTTTGCGCTGGCGGCGGCGCGCCAGTGGGGATGGACCGTTTGCGGGAAATGTTCGCAGGTTGAGTGGGGCATGGGAGCCTCCGCATAGGCAAAAATGGGCAGGGCAGGCGCCGGAACTGGCGCTTGCTGAAACTTCAGAAATGGCATGGCTGAGCCGGGCGCAGCGGCGTGTCCGCCGCGGGCCGGGTCAGAAGAATGCTGGGAGGTTGGGTTTAGATCGGCAGGAAGTTCTGCGCTTCAGCCGCTAAGGAGAGTTCGACGAGTGCGTTCATCTGACGTGCGGCTGTTTGCATCAGGGGCCGACGTACAGCGTCCTCGACGTTGAACAGCTCCTGGTTCTCAAAGTACAGCTGCTGAAATCTGAGAGCCTCTTCCGCTCCCGTGGACTCGATGAGGAAGTGCAGCAGCATGCTCATGCGTTGCAAAGGCAAGTCGCTGGCCCGGACCACCTGTGCGGTCAGGATGTCGCCGCTGAGTTGAAGACAATCCTGCCAGCGGGCTTCGGCAGCCTCTTGGATATCGGTGGACGCGGGATCCCAGGAAAGCGCGTGCGACAGATCACGCTCCAGTTCGAGGGCTTCGTCCACTGCCTTGGTCAGCGTGTCGAAGGTGCGGGTGATGAAGGTGGGGCTGTCATCTGCGACAGATGCGGGCCACAGGGCTTTTGCCGCGCCGGGGCGCGTGATAACGGGGATGGTAGTCATGCTGGTCTCCTAGTCGAGGTCAGTGTGGTTAGGACGGTAAGGTGGTAACGACACCTCTACCGTCCGCATATTGAGCATATGCGTTATATGTAGCATTGTCAATATGCTGCATATCGCTTAATGGTGTCCTATGGCCAAGCAGACAGTCTACCCAGTAAAGAAACTTGTGAATCTGACAGAAGAACAGGCAAAACGTATTGCCGACTTCAGGTTCGAAAATCGCTTGCAGTCAGAAAATGAAGCTATTCGGCGTTTGATCGAGATTGGCTTGGATGCCAACTTGGGAAGCGGAGATCAGAAGTAACGACCCTGAGTTTAACGTCGTATTTGCTTTTTTTCTGAGAACCAGAAAACCCAAAGCAAGGAGCCACCCGAAGCTCCCGGTTGGGAGTGTCCGGCAGACCAGTCGGCCGAATTGGTCCACAGCACTTTTGAGCTTGTACTGAAGACCAATCGCGAAAATCGCTATTTTCGGGGACACGTCAGAGCCAGGTGCCATGGGTGATACCCGCGAAATTTTGAAAGTGAAGTTTCTTTCTTTTTAATTTTTCAACCTAAGTCAGCATGCTCTCTTAGCTGCCAGTGGAGCCTTTCGCTTTGCTTCCGGCTTCCAACGCTGCCGGCAGGTGACGCGCAGCACAGAAACCGGGCTCTGTGGCAAGGGAGTAGACCATGAAAAATCCGATGCTGAAACTGGCAGCAATTGCCCTCACCGCATGCGTGGGGTCTGTACCCGCGGCATTTGCCGATTACCCCGAAAAACCGGTGTCGTTCATTGTTCCGTGGCCTCCGGGAGGAGAGGAAGATGTTCTGACCAGGATGATCGCAACCGAGTTCCAGGACTTGTATGGCGTGCCTGCGGCCGTTGTGAACAAGCCGGGCGGCGGCGGCGGGCCGTTTCCCGGTGCGCTGGACGTGGCGGCGGCGCCTGCCGATGGGTACACCGTCGGGTCTTTTGTTATCGGGGTGCCGGTGGTCGGACCCACGCTTGGCATTCCGGAATTATCTCCGAACCCGTTTGTTCCAGTTGGCGTCTTCATGACCTATCCTTTCCTGATCGTGGCAGGAAAGGATGCACCTTACAGCACAATGGAAGAACTGGCGGCCTATGCCCGGGAGAATGATGTCACGCTTGGCCATTTCGGTGCCGGGCTGGTGCCGACCCATGTCACCTTCGGGCTCGCTGAAGAACTGGGCTTTGAGTTCGGCTCGGAGGCCGCCTATGACGCGCTGGATTGCAATACGCTGGCGTCCGGCGATGTGGATGTCATGAATTCGGTGGCAGCACTTGTTGCGCCGTGCCTGTCCGAGATCAAGGTGCTGGCCAGCGTTACGGACGAGAGGGTGTTTCTGACCCCTGATGTTCCCACAGTTTCGGAAATCGCACCCTCTCTGGATATCGTCCTGTGGAACGGTCTGTTTGTCCCCAAGGGAACGCCGGAGGACATCATCGCCAAGATCGAAGCGGCCGCTGTCCGGGCGATGCAGAGCGAGGAGGCGCAAACTTACGTGCAGACAAATGGCGCCCAGATTTACTGGAAGAACCGTGCCGAAACAGAGGCACTGATCGAACGGGACATTGAAACCTTCAGTGCGCTGACCTCCGAGTGAGGGGCATCACTCTGCAGCGGCGCGGCGAAAAGGCTCTGCCGCTGCTACGCTATTCAGCGCTGTGTGCATCCAGCAAATCGGAAATAAAGACATCCACGACCTTGTTGTCCCGCCCGCCGCGCCTGGTGATCAAGTGGAATTCCAATTCTGTGGCGAACCTGCCGGGCAGGATTGGGCAGACCATCCCCTTGTCTTCCCATATCTGTGCGAAATGCGTCGGCAGGAACCCAAGGTACTGTCCCGAAAGAACAAACAGCATGGCTGCATCCATGTCCTCAGTGAACACAGACGGTGAGGGCAGGGCGGAAGGTTTCTCCAGGACCTGCTCCAATGCGGTGCCGGAGGACACCATGGCATGGCTGCCAACTTCCTGAAGCAGGCGGCTTTCATCGGTGATCTGCGACAGCGGATGAGCGCAGGCGCAATAAAGCGCAACGCGCTCAGTGAACAGCCGGGTGTAGTCCAGACCCGCTATCCGGGCAGGAAACAAGCCGATGCTCAGATCATAGCGGCCGTCCAGCGTGCGGCTTTGCTGATCGGCGGAGCGGGTTTCCTCCAGTCGGAAGGTTACCTTGTTGGGGCGTGTCTGAAACTTGCGGACCGCCTCCGGCAGGCGGAAGGCGGGATTGGTGGCCATATTTGCCTGCAGGCCGATCTTCACCTCTCCGACCAGCCGGTTCTGGATCTCTGCGGCGGCGAGGTTGAAATTGCTGAAAGCCCCCAGAACCGTTTGAGCAGCCTCATAGACCGCTGTCCCCTGGTCGGTGATCCGGAACCCTGAGCGGCCGCGCTGGCACAGGGTCATGCCCAGCTGCTCTTCAAGCTCTTTCATCTGGATGCTGATTGTGGCCGCGGACATGTTCAAAACGCTCTGCGCGGCAGCAAACCCGCCGCAGTCGACAACCGTCACGAACACCCTGAGCTTGCGGATCGAGTTTTCGTGGAGGCTCAGCACGGCGCATTCCTTTGGTAATAGTAAAGTATGATTTATATATTTTGAATTTACCAAAGTGATTTTTCCATGAAAATCTGAACCTGCCGGAAAACTTGGACGGGAAGTGAACCTTATGACCGCGATGAACCTCGACCGCCTGCGCGTGCTGGCGGAAAAATCCGATCTCAACGACCAGGCTCTTCAGGCTTATCTGGACAGCGGAGTGGCGCATGGCGGCGACAAAAGGGAGCATGTTGCCCCTTATGCGGGGATTTCCTCGTTTTTGCGTACGCCGCTGCAGGACGGGTTCGCCGGCCTTGATATCGCGATGCTCGGCGTGCCCTTCGATCTGGCGGTGACAAACCGGCCTGGTGCCAGGTTCGGGCCTCAGCAGGTCCGGGAACTGTCGGTTCTGGCTGCGGGTCCTAAAAACCATGCAACCGGAGTCATTCCGGGTACGCTGGCGCGTTTCGCCGATTGCGGCGATGTGCCGATTGCGAGCACCTACAATCTGGAACAGGCAACTCAGGAAATCGAAGACTATTACCAAACGGTCGCAGACGCAGGCGTCATGCCGCTGTCAGTCGGCGGTGATCATTCGATCAGCTATCCCATTCTCAAGGCTATCGGCCGCGACGCTCCTGCCGGACTGATCCATATTGACGCCCATGCCGACACCGGGGGGCCATTCAACGGATCCCGTTTTCACCATGGCGGGCCGTTTCGCAATGCGGTCCTGGCGGGTGTCCTGGACCCGGAACGCACGGTTCAGATCGGCATCCGGGGCCGCGCTGAACCACATTGGGATTTCTCTTATGACAGTGGCATGCGGGTGATCCATATCGAGGAGTTCTACCAGATGGGCTTGGACAATGTGCTGGCGGAGGCCCGCAGCATTGTTGGCACAGGTCCCACTTACATCTCCTTTGATGTCGACAGTATCGACCCGGCTTTCACGCCGGGAACCGGAACACCGGAAATTGGTGGGCTGCTGCCGCGGGAGGTCCAGGCTTTGATCAGGGGGTTCCAGGGACTGAACTTGATTGGTGCGGATGTGGTAGAGGTTTCTCCGCCGTACGATCGGTCGGGCAACACCGCTCTGGTCGCGGCAACGATCCTGTGGGAACTGCTTTGCATTCTCAGCTTTGCTGCATCGGAAAAGAAACGGTGAAGCACTGGATCAGTCCTCCCGGAAGACAGGTTCCAGAGAACACCAGCAGGCAACTCAAACCAAAACAAACCACCTGAAAGTTCTTCAAGTGCAAGGCCGGGAACCGGCCGCGCAAGCACCCGCAGGGCTGCTGGAGCGCCTCCCCGGCGTAAGGGGCAGACGAGGTAGCTTCAGCTACCTATAGTCTGTCTCTTTGGAGAGCTTTAACGCGCATTTGTGCGCCTGTCTGAGCTGCCCAAGCCCCAGAAAAACTATATGGCAAAAGAGCTTATCCTCAAAATGAAGAGTTTCTGAGGCGGATCCGCGTTTTGCGTTTTCACAGAGGCCGCGTACCCAATGAAAAAAGGAGTACCGCCTCATGGCCTACCAGTACGTCCACGTCGAAACTTATACACGGAAGCCGCAGCTGGTGAAGGGCACGAAAGATCAGTGGAACAGTACAAGACAGATATTTGAAGAAGCGCTGCGAAGTCCGGAATTCTGCAAACATGTCGAACATCGGCGTGCGCCGGTTCAGGTCCTGCGCCACGGCGCCATCCCAATCAGCGAACTGCAAGCACTGCATGACCGGCGCTGCTGTGAAATACGTGAAACAGTCACGGCGTCGTCCGGCAAGAGCTACACCCGCAGACTGCGTTCTGATGCGCCGACCTTGTACACAGAAGTTCATTCTCATCCAATTGCAGCCCGCGAGTTTCTGGCAGACCGGAAAAAGCACCAGCCGGTGATCAACAGATGGGCGAACCTTGCCTTGAAGGACTTCCGTAAACGGATGCCGCGGGGTGTCCAGTTTGCTGCGGCGTTCCACCTGGATGAGGCGAATGTGCATATGCACATCCTGGCGCTGAACATGAACGATCCGCGGCTGGATGCCAACAAGCTGCACGCCGGCAAAGTGGCGGCGGCGGATTACCGGGCCAGCCATGAGAAGCCGCGGACACTCTCGTCCCTGCCGAAGCCAGAATTAAAGCCGAAGCCGCCGAAACCAAAGAAGCCGCGCCCGAGCAAGAACCGGGTCACCCAGAAAAAGAATATGGCAAAACATGAACGGGCATTGGCTGAATGGGAGAAAGCCTGCGCCAGGGCGGAAGCTGCCAATGCCAAAAAGCTCGAGGCGTGGAAGAAGGAGAACGGGCGGCATCTGCATGCCGCCCGGAAGAAGCGGAAAGAAAAGAACCCTGAAAAGGAAGCGTTTGATGCTGGGATGATACGCTTTCAAGACCGCTACTACGAAGCGGTCGGCAGGCCCTGCGGGCTTCTGCGCAAGGGACCGGGCCACGAGCGCCTGACCACAAAGCAATACGCTGCGCGCAAGGCCGGTGCCAAAGCCCGCGCGGAAGAGCAGCTGGCGAACCTTCGGTTCGAGACCCAACTGGAAGTGCGAGAGCAGGCGCTGGAAGCGCAGGCCAAGGCCTTGGCAGAAAAAGAGAGCCGCCTTGCGGCAGAATATATTGCAATGAAAAAGAAGGAGGCAGAGGTCAGGGAAAGAGAAAATGCGTTGGCGAGCCGGGAGAAGGAGGTTGAGGACAGGGAAAGATCGATAAAGGGTCAGGAAGAAAGGGCGGGAGCTGTTCAAAAGCGGGTTGAAGCAATTTCTTTAGGATTGGAATTGATCCGCCGTGATCAATTGCATTGGGTGGCCGGCAATGACGGGCGTGGAGGCAGGCTGGTGGCCGGCCCGCGCGGCGGTCCGGAACGGCCGCTGCCGCTCAAGCTGCATGCACGGCTGTCGCCGGCGATGTCGCTCATCGAGATCCTTTTGAAGATCATCGCGGAAATCATCGAGGATGCGCTGCACGAGCATCGCAGGGCGATTGCCAGGGATGCGCAAGCTTTGGCAGAATGCCGGCAGAAACTGGACCTGCCGGAGGATCCAGTGGTTGCTGCAATCTTCCAGCGCAACGATCCAATTGAGAGGTTTGAGGTTTAGTTCCGGAGAACCGCTCAGATTGATAGAGTTCGACAAGGGCGGAAATCAGTCACTTACTGCGCGAAGCTTCAATGCTAACTACGCGGGACAAAACCGGACTTGTGCATTTGCCGCTATTGCTGACGCAGCATTCATTTGCGGTTGCGGCGCGCGTTTCGCTGCATTGCACCCCACGTCACCATATCTGTCATTCAGCGGGGACGATTTCACCCAGGCCGAGACCTCACTTTCGCTGAAGCCCGTTCCGCACAGCTAGACGGGGAAGAGCTGTCGTTGACGGTTTCGCGAACAAGGCCCGTTCTCCGGGGGGTCAAGAAGTCGCGGAGGTTTCCCTTTGAGATAAGCGGACACGAACCCTTTTATGCACGGGCGCGTCCACGGCGATCACCCCAAAAAAGCACACAAAGGGCCGACCTAATCAGCCAGCGACGAGACCCATCTCCAAAAAGTCAGAGCCGAAGGGTTATTATCAGCTCGGTGCGTCAAGCAACTGAAGTAACCCCGCTCGGTCTGCACCTCGCGGCTTGAGAGCCGGATCAGTTGTCCTTGATCCAGAAGATCTTGAAACAGCGTTTCCCAGCCCAGAATGATGCCTTCACCATTGAGCGCGGCCTGAAGATACACCATGAAAGAGGTGAACTTCTGCTCAGAGCTTGGCGCGGGTGACACGATATCCGTTCCCTTGAAATAGATATCCCAATCATGCGCATGCATCCCGGTTGACAGGTGCAAGAGTTCACGGTCTGCGAGCGCTTCCATATCATCGCCAACTGGACGAAACACATCCGGATGTCCGACCGGGATCAGCTTTTCAGAGAAAATACGTGCTGATTGTGAGGTGGGGAGGTTCTTTGGCTCGTCAAAAACGATCAGCACATCTGCTTGCTCGCTCTTGTACGCTTCGTTTTGGTCGCGCGAGACGAGCTCGATCGCAATATCAGGGTGTTTCAAACGAAACTGCGCAAGGCGCTGCATCAGAAAGCAACTCGCAAATCCGATGGTTGTGTTCACCACGACAACGTTCCGATCCGGTTGCGCCTTGATGCGGTTCATAACGTCTGAAACCTGAGAGATCCCTTTGGAGAGGGCCCGATACAATTGGTCTCCTTCTGCCGTCAAAGCCGCATTTGGGCGCGTGCGAACGAGCAGTTTGACACCAAGCTCCGCTTCGAGTTCAGCGACCCGCCTGCTGATCGAGGGCTGCTGCACGTTCAACTCATTTGCCGCGCGTGTGAAATTCAGATGCCGGGCCACCGCCTCGAAGGCCGTAAGAAGTTTCCAGTTCAATGCAGCCATACATCATTCCTCTATGGAATAGCCATTATAGCTCTTTTAGGCGTTCTCATGAGGTCAATAAAAGCCCAAAATTAATGAAATGGAGTCGGAATAGGGGAATTTTTAAGGGTGACTGATCAAGCCTCAGATCATTCCGTACCGGAGGGCGGTGCAAGAGAGTGGGCGTGGAATCCTGCCATGCCCATTCCTGTGAGCCCGGTTTTTACCTGGCCACTCCGACCTGTCCGAACGATCAAGTGGCTTGCTTCGTATTGGCTGGCGCTGTCGTCCACAGTGATCGAGCTGGGGCTTGCCATAGCGATCTGGTGGCTCTTGCAGCCGTCGTGGGAGGTCATGCAGACGCTTGATTTTGCCTGGATCGTTACGATCTGGGCCCGCAACATGGCTCTGCTCATCCTTGTGGCGGGAAGCCTACACCTCTGGCTTTGGCGGTGGCGCGGGCAAGGAGAGAACACCAAGTTCGATGCGCGCGATCAGGCTGTGAACAATCGCAATTTCACCTTCCGCAATCAGGTCTACGATAATGTGTTTTGGTCGCTCGCCTCAGGGGTCACGGTCTGGACCCTCTACGAGGTTCTTTACTTCTGGTGTGCGGCCGATGGGTTTGCGCCTGTATTAGGTTTCAGCGATGCACCGATTTGGTCGGTCATCTGGTTCGTCCTGATCCCTTTGTGGGCGTCATTCCATTTCTATTGGATACACCGCCTTCTTCACTGGCCGCCAATCTACAAGCGGGTACATTCGCTTCATCATCGCAATGTCAATGTCGGTCCGTGGTCGGGGATGTCGATGCACCCGGTCGAACACCTAGGCTACTTCTCTTCCGTGCTGATCCACTTTGTCATTCCGTCAGACCCGATCCACGTGATCTTCCATCTGTACAATCTGGCGCTCAATCCGGCGGTCTCACACGCTGGATTTGAAAAACTGTTTGTGAAAGACCGCAAACGCATGGCGCTTGGGGATTTCTTCCACCAGCTGCACCACCGCTATTTTGAATGCAATTACGGCACAGCCGAAGTGCCTTGGGATGTTGTCTTTGGCTCGTTCCACAATGGGACGCCTGAGGCCACTCGGCGCATCCGCGACCGCAAGCGTCGTTTGGGGCGTTAGCATGAAACGGATTTACACAATGGGCGGCGATCCCGCAGCGCGGCAGCTCACAGTGGCTGACATCATCGCCATAAAGGGCCAACGGACGCTGGTGCAGGCGACGGCCACGACGGAAGAGGAAGCGCGAGCGGCTGTTGAAGCAGGCCTTGACATGCTGAGCGTTTCTGTCGGCGCGGAACTTCGCATGATGCGCGCAGCTGCGCCAAACATGTTCTTGAATGTCGCTCTGCCCATTACGCGCTTTGCGAGCCAGGAAGACCTCTTGCGCGGTGCCTATGAGGCAATGGAGGACGGGGCTGACGCGGTCTATTTCTGTGGGCCTGTCCGATGGATTGAATACCTGTCTGCGGCAGCAATCCCTGTGATGGGGCATGCGGGACTTGTGCCCCGAAAGAGCATCTGGCTGGGCGGCCTCCGCGCATTCGGCAAGACACCCGCAGAGGCCCAGCAACTTTGGCAGGATATTCGCGATCTGGAGAATGCGGGCGCATATGCTGTCGAAATAGAAGTCGTTCCAGCAGAGCTGACAGCTGAAATCACAAAGGCAACGTCACTTTCCGTGAGTTCCATCGGCTCAGGTCCGCATGCTGACATCGTGTTTCAGTTTACCGAGGACACCTTGGGAACGACCACAAACGCACCGCGTCATGTCAAAGCCTATGAGGACTTTGCCACGCGTTTGGCAGACCTACAGAAAGCTCGGGTTTCTGCCTTAAAGCGTTTTGCAGATGACGCGCGTTCAGGAGCTTATCCCGGCCCGGAAGTTTCCGTGGCGACATCGGCCGAGGCGCTCGATGCTTTGCGCACAGCAATCCAAAGAGGCAAACAATGAAAGTGCAAGCAGCGGTGATGTATGGCGTTGACCAACCTCTTCGAGTGGAAGAGCTTGATCTGGCCGAACCTGGACCTGGCGAAGTGCGCCTGCGCATGGGGGCGGCGGGTGTTTGCCACTCAGATTATCACGTCATTTCAGGCCAGGCGGGGCACGATCTGCCGGTTGTGCTTGGCCACGAAGGTGCAGGCACGATTACGGGTCTGGGCGATGGGGTTGATGGCCTGGAGATCGGCGACCACGTCGTGCTCAGCTGGATCCCCTATTGCGGCGCGTGTTTCTTTTGCAAGAACGCACAAACCCATCTGTGCCAAGCCTACAAGACCCCGCTGTGGGACGGCACGATGCTCGATGGCACCTGTCGCTTCTCAAACGCACAAGGACCGGTCCGACACCTGTCGATGCTCGCCTGCTGGGCGGAGACCGTGATCGTGCCGCACGTGAGCTGTGTGAAGATCGACAAGGCTGTTCCATTCGAGATTGCGGCCCTTTTGGGATGCGCCGTCACCACGGGTGTAGGCGCCGCACTGAACCGTGCCAAAGTGGCAAAGGGTGACAAAGTCGCGGTGATCGGAGCGGGCGGTGTTGGTCTGTCGATCATCATGGGCGCCAAGCTTGCCGGGGCGCGGCAGATCATAGCAGTTGATGCCTCACCGCAGGCCGAGACCAAAGCGCGCGCGCTTGGAGCCACGCATTTCATAGATGCCAAACAAGATGTGGGCGCGGCCATCCATTCGCTTACAGAGTATGGTGCGGACCATGTGTTTGAAGCCGTCGGAAAACGCGCGTTGCAGCGCGCCGCGATTGAGTATTGCCGACCCGGTGGGCAGGTGATCTTTGTCGGGATGGACGCCAATGATGCAACGATCGACCTGCCTTCAACCGGGATCACGCGGGCCGAGATCACTGTCACGGGTTCGATCTTTGGCTCGTGCTGCACGACCCGCGATTTCAAGACTTATGGCCAACATTTCCTGGGGGGTGACCTGCCCGTGGACCAACTGATCGGTCGCCGCTACCGGCTGCCTGAAATCAATACCGCAATTAGCGACATGCTGGCCGGCAAAGCCGGGCGCGGTGTCATCGTATTCGACTAGGGTGGTGAGATGAACAACCGAAAGTGGAAGTTTTTCGCGGGCGGCGCGTTCCATGACCCTGCGACCGGGGAGTGGATGGAGAGCTTCAATCCGACAACCGGCACAGTCTGGGCCAACATCCCAAGGTGTAGCGAAGCGGACGTCGAAAGAGCCGTTCTTTCTGCTCATGAGGCGTTTGAAAACGGGCCATTCAGTAGAATGGGCGCGGCTGATCGCGGGCGTCTGTTGCGGCGTATCGCGGATGTGCTTCGCCGGAATGCCGATGCCCTCGGTTTGATTGAGACAATTGACAATGGAAAAGACTTGCAAGGCATTCAGTCTGGTCTGCGCGGCTGGCTGACGGACAGCTTCGACTATTATGCCGGTCTCGCCGATAAGATCGAAGGCGCCAATATCCCGGTCGATGTCCCAAATGTTTTCAACTACACGCGAAGAGAGCCCTTTGGCGTCGTGGGATGCATCACGGCATGGAACTCTCCGCTACTGATTGCGATCTGGAAAATCTCGGCAGCGATTGCGGCAGGCAATACGGTTGTCATCAAGCCTTCAGAGCAGGCAAGTGTTTCAACTTTGGCGATGGTCGAATTCTTGCAGGAAGCCGACCTCCCGCCGGGATTAATCAACGTCGTCACCGGCGAGGCAGAGACCGGGGCCGCACTGGTGCGCCACCCCTTGGTCCGCCTTGTCAGCTTTACCGGCGGCGGTCCCGGAGGGCGTGCCGTTGCACAGCAAGCCGGTGCGTGCCTGAAGCCCGTGATCCTCGAGCTTGGGGGGAAATCGCCCCAGATTGTCCTGGATAACGCCGACTTGGAATTGGCCGCGCGCGGCATTGTCTCCGGGATTTTCCCCGCAACAGGACAAAGCTGCATCGCAGGCAGCCGCGTGCTGGTTCACCATGACCTGCATGACGCGCTTGTCTCGCGGATCATCGCGCTCACGGAAAAGGCTGTTGTTGGCGATCCTGCATCGCCGGACGCGCATGTTGGGCCGATCGCGAACAAACCGCACTTTGACAGGGTGTTGAAGGCGATCGAGACGGCAAACGCTGACGGGGCAACCTGTGCGCTAGGAGGCGGCACGCGACACCCTGAATTCTGTGACGGTTGGTTCATTGAGCCGACTGTGTTCACCGATGTGACACCCGATATGGCCGTCGCACGCGAAGAGATCTTTGGCCCCGTTCTCGCAGTGCTTCCAGTGCGGGATGATGATGAGGCAGCGGCAATTGCAAACGACAGCGACTTTGGATTGGCGGCCGGGATCTGGAGCAAGGATAGCGCGCGGGCGATGCGGCTCGCCCATCGGATCGGTGCAGGCACGGTCTATATCAACAACTACTTCGCCTCGGCGCCGCAATCTCCCGTCGGTGGTTTCAAGGCATCCGGTTATGGCCGCGAAAACGGGATCGAAGGTCTTCTTGCCTTCACTCAAACCAAATCTGTGTGGCTGGACTTGGCCCCCCATCAGGCGGAGCCATTCGCATGAAAGAGGCCGCGCTCACAATCCTCGCAAGATTTGTTGCCGAGGACGCCTTAACCCCGGATCGGGCAACCACGGCGGTTCTGAGGGACGGTGTAATCGACACACTTGGGTGCATGATTGTCGGGGCCAGAACCGACGTCGCACAACGTTGCCATTCAGCTGTGACCCATATGGGTGGGGAAGGACCCTCTCGTGTTGTGGGATCATTTGAGCGTTTCTCTCGCCCACATGCAGCATTCCTGAATGCCGTTGCCGGGCATGCTTTGGATTTCGACGATTGGGAAGTGCCAGGAAACACACACGCGACCGTCGTATTGCTGCCCGCATTGTTGGCCGTCGCAGACCCACACACGCGCGGCGAGGACGTGGCGCGCGCTTATCTCGCCGGGTTCGAGGTGATTGCCCGCCTCGGTGAAGCTTTGAACTTCGTGCATTACGACGCCGGATGGCATTCCACTGCGACGCTGGGCGCGATTGGAGCTGCGGCCGGTTGCGCGCGTCTGATGGGGCTGAACGCGCCGAAAACCGAGCGCGCCATGTCCTTGGCCTGCAGTTCTGCCGCCGGGTACACCTGCCAGTTCGGGTCAAACGCCAAGCCTGTCCAGGCAGGGTTTGCGGCTCGTGCCGGAGTAGAGGCTGCGTGCCTGGCGCAAGCCGGGCTTAGCGCACAGCCCCATGTCCTGGATCATCCACGTGGCCTCGCGGCCCTCATGGGTGGCCTCAACGCGGACCGCTTGGAGAAAGCACTAGATAAGGTCGGGACGTCATACGCGCTCAGCGAACATGGTCTTGTGCTCAAACCCTGGCCAAGCTGCGGCTACACGCACCGCCTCATGACATGCGCCTTGGCGATGCGAGACCATTTTCATGCGGGTGAGATTGCGCGAGTTATCCTGCACATGCCGGATTTCCACGCCGCTGTTCTGCCGTTCGACAGACCGAAGGCACGCTCGGAAGCCCTGTTCAGCGCACCATTTGTTGTGGCAATGGGGCTTCTTCACGGTGGCCTGACGCTTGCAGACCTTGATCGTGAAACCTGGACCCATCCCGAAATCTCAAACTTGATCGAGCGCTGCGACCTACGCCCGTTCCAGCCGAAAAGACCGGATCTGAACTACAGCCCGGATGATCCGGATCGTCTGGAGGTCGTCCTGCACTCTGGCGAACGACATGAGGAACGCTGTGTGTACCCAACTGGCGCGCCTCAGGTTCCAATGTCCCAAGGCGATGTGATGGCAAAGTTCAAAGCCAGTCTCGGACCGATGTCTGAAGCGAACACGCGGCGCGCTGTGTGGCTTGGCAAGCTGCCGAACTGGCCATCTGCGCCGTCCATAACCGACCTCTTTTTCGAAGAAGGATTTGTCCAATGAGCAGAGCAAGATCAGGACGCGACGCCCGGCGTGCCGCACGGCGGGGCGGTGCCGGTTCTGGCCCCACGACGTCAATTTGGCCAGGGATCGAAGGCGGCCAATACAGGCCAATCCCAAAGGACGGGATTGAGGCAATCCATAAAACGGCGCTGCGTATCCTTGCTGAGATCGGCATCGCGAGTGCAACGCCTCGCTGCATCGACACCGTTGTGGCCGCTGGCGGGTCGGTCTCCGAGGCAGGCAGGCTGCTCTTTCCTTCGGACATGGTTGAGCGCGTTCTGGAAACCGCCGGGCGTGGCTTCAAGCTGCACGGTCAGACGCCCGAATATGATCTCGACCCTTCTGGAACGCGCATTCACCTCGGAACGTCAGGCGCTGCGGTCCATATCGTGGACAGTGAAAGTGGCGAGGTGCGCGATACGACCCTTGCGGACCTCTATGATATGGCCCGGCTCGCCGAGGCTCTGCCCAACATTCACATGTTCCAGCGCACGGTCGTCGCCCGCGATATCCTCGATCCGCATGCGATGGAGCTTAACACGGCCTATGCCTGCGCGGCGGGCACCCAAAAGCCAATCGGAACCTCCTTCAGTTCGGTTGAGACCATGCAAGCGGCTGTTGAGATGTTCCACATGATCGCAGGCGGGGAGGATGCTTGGCGTGCGCGCCCGTTCTGCTGTGTCTCCACATGCTTCATCGTGCCGCCCCTCACCTTTGCCGAGGAAGCCTTGGGGATCATCGAATGCGCAGCCGAAACGGGAACACCCCTGAAGCTCGTGTCCGCCGGACAAGCCGGAGCGACCAGCCCCGCCCCGCTCGCCGGTGCGGTCGCGCAGCAAACGGCGGAAGTCCTGGCGGGCCTCGTCTACGTCAACCTGCTCAACCCCGGTCATCCGGCGCTCTTCGGCGCTTTGCCCTTCGTAAGTGACCTGCGGACCGGAGCCATGTCGGGCGGCAGTGCCGAGCAAGGGGTTCTGATGGCGGCCTGTGCGCAGATGGCACAGCATTACAGGATTCCGTGCGCGGTCAGTGCAGGCATGACGGATGCCAAACTGCCTGATTTCCAAGCCGGATATGAAAAGGGGATCACGGAGCTTCTCAGCGCATTGGCAGGTGCCAACCTGATTTATGAGGCTGCGGGAATGTACGGCTCGTTGCTGGCCGCCAGCAAAGAAAGCTTTGTGCTCGACAATGACCTCATTGGATCGGTCATGCGAGCAACCCGTGGTTTCGAAATCAACGAGGACGCGCTTGCCTTTGACGTCATTCGTGAGGTCTGCCTTGGCGGTCCCGGGCATTTCCTCGGCAGTGATCAAACGCTGGGCCGCATGCAAAGCGACTACTATTATCCCGCCTTGGCTGACCGCGCGACACCGCAAGCCTGGGCCGATGCCGAAACGCCGGCCCTGCTCCATACCGCGCGTGAGAAGACGCGTGAGATCCTGGAGCAACCCGCGAACGTGGTCTTTGGACCAGACAGGAACTCGAAGATCTTAGCGAGATTTCCTGAGATCCGCGAAGTTTGGCCTGAGGTAGCTTGCAGCGTATCATCTGTGAATACCTAGACCCGAAGACATCGAAGCAAAGGTCTTGTCATGATCAAAACTGATATCAAAACCGCCCCGCTCACCCCGGCCTTTGGTGTCGAAGTTTCAGGCGTCGCGCTGGCTGATTTCGTGCCGTCAGGCCGGTTCGACGAATTGCGCGCGCTGTTCGAGGAACACTCGGCGCTACTTTTCCGTCGTCAGAATTTCAGTGACTCGGATCACATGGCGCTGGCCCAGGCCTTTGGTCCGATCGAGGACCGCAAGGCAGATGAGCGCAAGAAAGGCGAAGCGTTCGAGATCCCCAAGGTCACGAACGAGGCGATCGACAAATCGCTGAAGGGTGGAACCATGGACATGCAGCGCCTGCAACTGGAATCGAATTTCCTGTGGCATGCCGACAGCACGTTCATTCCCACGCCCGCGTTGACCAATATCCTGATCGGGCGGGTGGTGACTTCGGAAGGTGGTGCCACCGAACTAGCCTCAACCCGCGCGGCCTGGGCGGCGATGCCAGAGGATTTGAAATCGCGTATCCGCGACCGGGGCATCTGGCATCATTACTCTATCTCGCGCGCCAAGATCTCACCCGAGCTGGCCAAGCAACCGATGTTCCACAAATGGCCCGCGACCCACTGGAAGTCAGTCTGGCCGAACCCTGTGAACGAGCGCGAAGCTCTCTACATCGCCAGCCATGCGTACAAGGTTGACGGCTATGACGAGGCCGAAAGCCAGGTGCTTCTGGACGAGTTGATGGACTTCTGCACGCGGCCCGAGTTCACCTATTCGCATAAATGGGAGGTCGGCGATGTTCTGATCTGGGATCAAAGGGCAATATTGCACCGCGGCACACCTTGGCCCTTTGAACAGCCGCGCACCCTGTCGAGCATCTGCGCTTCGGTCACAGAAAAAGACGGTGTCGAAGAAATGCAGCTGCCGTGCTGAACCCAACTTTGCCGGACGCCGCGGTTTGAGCAGAGGTCTGCTTCAAGCAAGACGCAGAAGCTACCATGAGCGACCCTTTGATTTGCCAAACCTGTTCAAGACGTTTCGTGTGATCTGTTCGACTTGGGCGTCCTGCCGGATCAGGCCCGCGACCCATTCGCAGGTCGCGGCGGCGAATATCTCGCCCTTGCCTCGCGGCCACGAGATGATCATTCCGTTGCCGCGTTTGCAAGCGTCCAGGGTTTCGGGTGTGACCTCTCCGAAAAGCACCTGCGCTTTGAAGGCCGCGTCCGCTGACCCGATATAGAGCGTCTCGCCCCAGATGCCGTGATCGGCCTCGATATTGGTGGCGAGCCCCAAGGCGAGAATGTCGATCTCCGGCACGGCCCCATCCGAGCAGGTAGGATGGGGCAGCCCATCCTCGAAACGATAGTCTAGCCCGTCGACCTCGTAGCCGAATATGCGCGAGCGCGCGCCCAGTACGTCGCCATAGCCAAGCCCGGCGCCGTCAAAGGCCCAATGATCGTCGCGGTAGATCGTGAAGCCGCCCGCACCGCCGCCCACACAATTGCCAAGACCGGCATAGACCCCGCGCAGGGCGTTGACACCGAAGGTCGACGCGCCGGGACGATTGACCGGTGCCACCTCAAAGGCGCCCGAGACAAGGTGCTCTTGTGCTGTCCCCATCAATGGGTCCTGATCTGCGATATACTTGTAGCAGACCTGTGTGTGGCCTTCGTCCTCGATTCTAGTCTGCCACAGGAAATTCCCCGCAAACCGCGCGACATGGCCACCAGTTTCGACATAGTCATCGACCGCGTCACGCATCTCTGCGCTCCAGTATTCATCGTGCCCAACGAAGATGGCACAGGCATAGCGGTTCAGAAGATCTGGGTCTCTATGCAATTCATGCTGAGCAATCACGTCGAGTTCATAGCCTTCAGCCTCGGCCCAGCGGGCGAAATGGCGTTCGTAGCTGGCCCAGCCCGCCGAGGCATATTTCTTGGAATAGCCATAGGCATAGGCCCACTCCATGTAAGGATAGCGCACCATCTCTCCGGGTCTGGTCGGCTGTTCGCGCAGCGCGCGTGGTGCGCCCTCGGGCAATTTGCACAGGCCGCGCGTCCAGGGCCGCTGGGTCGAGACGATGGGCGAAAAGGCATCACCATTTGGCCCGGTGATGCCCTCGTAGTGATTGGACCCACCCCAGCAATTATAGGCCAGCCAAGTGCCCGTTGCGCAGACAAGCACATAGGGTGGCGGCGCAGCATCGGGGGCGGTTCTGATGAGGATGACATGGTGCTCTTCAACAATATCATCGCCCTTGCGCGCGCGAAACGTGACCAGATAACCGCCCGGCGCCCAATCATCGGGGATCACGAATGCATAGGCCTCGGGCCAGCCGCAGCCCTTGACCGAGCAATCCTGTGGCGTGGAATGATGCGCCCCCGGCAGGCCGCTTTTGCTCAGCAATGGCACATAGTCCAGCCCGTCTCGGCCGATCTCAAACTCCCATTCATCCGCCGTGGTCGAAACATGCAGCGCGACACAATCCCCGGGGGCATAGCTCATCTCGGGGGTATAGCCCCAGATCTCTAGCACCTCGTCGTCGCGCGCCGGTCCGATATAGTAGTTATCAAGGATATGACGCGCTTTTGCGCGGGTGCGAGGCGTGGTTGCCGGTCCGGCGTGATCCTGTTTCATATGTCTACTCTGGCAAATACTTGTCCGACCAACTTTCTGAAGCTGCGCCGCTTTCGATCATGCGCCCGATTTCGTCGTCCGCATAGCCTGCACGCGCGAGGACCGCGCGCGTGTGCTGCCCGTATTTCGGAGCAGGCCCTGGTATGGTGATTTTGGCTTTCTCGGGCCTCACCGCATTGGGCGCGACGAGGTCGACCCACCGCCCCATCGGGTGCTGATCATGGCGCACCGCGCGAAAGGTCGCCTTGGAGATGTCGATCTCGCCTTCGCTTTCACGCTGCAGGCCCGCATCGCGGGTGCCATGCAAAGAGCCAAGCGGCGTGATACCCACCGATCCACCGGCAAAGGCTCGCATCCAGTCGACCACCGGTTTTTGTGCAAACCGCTCGGCAAGCAGATCTTCAAGGTCGGCGTCATCCTTTCCGACGAGATCGGACAGATCAGGAACCCGCCCCAGAGCCGCGTCACGCTCTGTCGGGGCTGCAAAGAACATCCAGCCATCAGCGGCGGCATAACAGCGATAGAATGGCCCCGAACCGCGCACCTCACGTCCCGAAGGTTCGTCGAACGCTGGGCGTCCGTCGAAATCATACATGAATTGCGCCTGGATCATCTCACCTGCGGCGGCCAGTGAGGCACGGGCAACACCGCCCTTGCCGGTCACACTGAGCCGCTCCAGCGCCGCACCAAGGGCTACGCAGGCGCAATGGCCGGTGAGCGCGTCGATGGTGCCGAAATGGGCGTGTTCCTCGGGTGTCTCCGGCCCGCCGCCAAAGCGGGTCATCACGCCTGTCGCCGCCTGTGCCAGGTCGTCATAGCCAAGGTGATCCGATTTCGCTCCGCGACGCGGCCCGCCCCAGGCATCCAACTGCACAAGAATGAGGCGTGGATTGACTTCGTTTAGGCGGGCCTCGGTCAGACCTAGTGCATCGCGTTGCTGATCAGTGCCGTTCATAGTGATCACGTCAGCCTCAGCAACCAATCGCCAAAGCGCCTCTTGCCCCTGTTCCGAGCGAAGATCGAGCAGCACGCTTTCCTTGCCGCGCTGCGCGTGCAGCCCGAACACCACCGCATTCCATGGGTCGACCGAAGGTCGTACGGGTTGGACCAGCGTAACCTGCGCCCCGAACCGTGCCAGTGTCGATCCGATGGTAGGCCCGGCAATGACATTGGTCAGATCCAACACCTTCAGTCCGTCCAGCCAGAGGCCCTTGCTGTCGCCGCCCGAGGGCCTTCGCGGCGGCTCTGCAAGAACGCCGCTTAGCGCAGCGCGAAAACCGTCCCGCTCAGGCCCTGCGGCCATGTCCATCGCGCCCGGGTCATCGGCCAGCCAAGCGACGTTGCCCATCTGCCGCATCTGCCCATGGCGGGGATCGTCAAGCGCGACCACCAGTCCCGAGGCCAACGCATGCGGATCCGCCAGCCATTCCGCTGTGCTGCGTTGTGCGGTAGCCGGAGCCTTGGCCACTCCGAACAGCTCCTCCCATTCATGCGCGGGGCGGGTCAGGAAAGCGGCCTTCATCGCATCCGAAAGGCGCTTGCGATCATCCTCCCCCACCGGGTAGCTGCGCAGCGCCCATTCCCCGGGCCAATCCGCCTGATCGACATAGACATCGAAATCCGGCAGGTCTTTCAACAGATCGCCAAGGCCCAGAACCTCAAGCACCCTTTGGGGATGGTTCACGATTGAGCAGGATACGATGTAAAACCCGCGCCCATCGGCACAGGTGTAGGTGCGGTAGAACGGATCAAGAAATTCTGACAGTTCGGCAAAACTCAGATCGTTGGGCAGACCCTCGCGTGCGCGCCGCTCCAGCTCCAGCTCACGTGGAGATTTGTAGCGGTCGGGGTAGTCTTCGATCTGCTCGCAGTTATAAACCAGCCCCTCCAATAGGGCAGACGCCAGCGGCACTTCGATGTGGTCACCTCCCATCCGGGGCCGCGCGGTCAGCGCTAACAGGACCGACATTGCGCCAAAAGCGGCACCATAGGCCGAGGCCAGCCCCAGCGGCGTGAAGGATGGGTTGATCCCCATCAATTGCCGGTTCAGCCCCATGTCGGTAAACTGTCCCGTGCGCGCTGCGATCACCGCCTCCCACGCGGCAAGACCTGAAAACTCCGGATCGTTCGAGGCAAAGCCTGGAAGCGACAGCGAGACGATATCAGAGTTCGCCTGTCTGAGCGCCGCCGGTCCAAGCCCCAAACGTTCCATCACACCCGGGCGGAAGTTCTCGATCACCACATCGGCGCGGCGGACCAGATCAAGCGCTGTAGCACGCCCGGTTGCTGTCTTGAGATCAAGCGTCAGCGCGCGCTTGCCACGGGACAGCATGTCGAAAGCCGGGTCCTTCCACCGGGAGCCACCTGGCGGATCGATGCGGACCACCTCTGCCCCAAGGTCGGCCAGCATCATTCCGACCAAGGGCCCGGCCAGATATTGCCCAAAATCAAGGACACGAATGTGGGAAAGCGGACGGTTCTGCATGGTCACTTGATCCTGTTCCGGCGGGTTACGCCCACCACTCTAGGAAATTGCCGAGGAATGTTTCATACTCATTCTGCCAAAAATGAGATCAGATCTGCCAATGCATCCCATCCACGTCTCTGTTGTCCTGTGCGATGCCTTTTCCAACATGGTGCTTGCCTGCCTGCTTGAACCGTTGCGGGTGGTGCGGGATCAAACTGGTGCGAATATCCGCTGGAACATCCTGACAGATGGTGACCGAGCCGTGGCCAGTTCGAGCGGTCTGAGCGTATCACCGGAAATGCCGATGGCAGATGCGCCTCCGCCTGATCTGGTCATCATCATCGGTGGCGACGCCTTTCGGGACAGCAAAGGCGCGACGCCCGCTCGCAATCTTGGGCGACTGATCCGGGGTGCCACCGTGATTGCCGCCGATACCGGTGCGTGGGTTCTGGCAAAGGGCGGTTTCCTGAACGCTCGCAAGGCCACGTTGCACTGGCAGCTTCTTGAGGAATTCGCCGAGGAATTCCCCGAGGTCGAGGTCCTTCCCGATCGCTATGTGCAGTATGGCCGTTTTTGGACATGCGGCAGCGCGGCATCGGCTTTCGATCTGATGCTGAAATTCATTCGGGATCGTTTCGGTGCCTCGGTCGCATTTGATGCTGGTGCAATGTTCCTGCACGACAACGCCAGACGGCACGGCGCCTCCTATCCCGATCAGACATTGTCGCAAGCGGTGTCCCCAAAGCTAAAACGCGTTGTCGTGCTCATGTCCGAAGCGCTTGAAGCACCACGGTCCATCCCCGCCCTGGCGGAACAGGCACATATATCCGAACGGTCCTTGCGCCGTCTGTTCTGGACGGAACTCCAGACAACGCCAGGGCGATACTACTTGCTTCTTCGCCTGGCCCGCGCCCGCGAGCTGCTTCGCTATAGCAACCTCTCCCTCGATCAAATCGCCATGCGTTGCGGCTTTGCGAGCACGACCACCCTGACACGCAGCCTGCGCAAAAATTTCTCATCCGATCCGCTTCGGGATCGTTGGACAAATCTGTGACCATTCCTGCCTACGCTTTTGCAAAGAGTGCCAACTGCCTTAACGACGGCTATCCCTGCCGCGGCGCAGCGTTGTAGATCCAGCAAATGTAGCGATTTTCGCGCTGCGTGCGCTCGCAGCGAAAAAAGTGAATTCACAAGTCGGGCTCTGACCGGGCATTCGCCGCACCTGGCGTGAATGACGACAGGCAGCCCAGAAGCAGCTGTTCGAACCAGATGCGGTCACTGAGATGCTGCGATGGCGAAGCGTCTGGACCGCCATTCTGAAAGCTGCCGTTCCGCAAGTGGTTACGCGCATGGATGTGAACCGGGATGGGAAATGACCCCGTAGAAAGGGCAGCTGCAATGGACTCTGCAGGGCTGTTCACCTGAAGAAATCTCCATTTTGGAAAACCCAGTGGTTATTGCGCAACCAGAGTACGATCGGGCAACAAACGGCAGTTGGCGCTTGTTCCCCGACGAGTTGAACAGGTCTCTTGATCTGTAGGATTTAGTGGCCCAACTCCAAAACCAGTTTTCTAGCAGGGCGAAGTCAGAACGCCAGTGTAGGGACGTCGACAATTGTCGCGCCGCCATCGACCGTCAGAACCGCCCCGGTAATCATGGCAGCCTCGGCGGAGCATAAGAACGCAACTGCAGCTGCCACTTCTTCACCTGTTGCTGCGCGGCCTAGCGGTACGTCGCGTGTAACTAGGCTGTAGGCCTCCTCGACGGACTCCAGGCTCCGGCGCTCAACCAGCTCTGCCATCTCCGCATCGGCCATTTCGGTGCGGACCCAGCCGGGGCAGACCGCGTTGCAGCGCACCCCGTGCCGGCCGTAGTCGCGGGCAATGGAGCGGGTCAGCCCCAGCAGCCCGTGTTTCATGGTGACGTAGCCGCAGGCCTCCGGCCCGGCCGCAAGCGCTGCGATCGACGCCATCATCAGGATGTTTCCGCGGCGCTCCTTCAGCGCCGGCATGGCGGCACGGGCAGAGACCATGGCGGTGTTCAGATTGGCCTGAACTGCGGCGCTCCAATCCGCGTCGCTGATCCCTGTGAGGGTGCCAAAACCGAAACCGCCGGCATTGCAGACCATCACGTCCAGGCCGCCGAAGCGGCTGCGGGCCAATTCCACCAAAGCTTCCATATGCTCCGCACTGGCAGCATCCCCCGCCAGAGCAATGCCGCCGCAGCTTTCTGCTACTTTTTCGATCGGTTCCAGGCGGCGGCCGGTCAGGATCACATTGCCGCCTTCGGCTGCTATCCGGCGGACGGTGGCGGCGCCGATCCCGGTTCCGGCACCGGTGACAATCGCGGTTTTGCCTGCGAAGCGGGTCATGGCTGCATACCTTTTCCAGAGAGAAAATTTTGGGCCAGAACACGGGTTGTTCCGATGAACCGCTGATTGCGCGCCTTGGATCCGGGTTCATCCATCCGGGTGATGATCCAGCCCGCATAGGTTGCCGACCGCAGCAGGATGAACAGGTCGAGCGCGCCCAAGTCGATCACCCGCACCGACAGGTAGCCGGCAATCACCGCATCGCGCAGCGCCGGATAATCGGTCTCCCGCATATTCTTGAGCAGAGTGGTGGCCAGGTCGAACAACCGGAAGCCAAAACCGCTGTCGTCAAAATCGATCAGCTGCAATTTGTTGCCGTCGGCCATCACGTTCTCGCGCACAAGATCGGCATGGATAAGGCCATAGTCCAGTTTGCCCTCCAGCCCTTGCAGTTCCGCATCCGCTTCGTTGCGCAAGGCAAGGAACAGTACGCGGTCCTCTTTGGTAAGGCTGGGATTCTCCCAGAACCTGCCCCAGACCGGTGTCTCGCCGAGCAGACCCTCCCGGTCCCAGGACCAGCGGCTGAAGCCCGCGGGCGGGGTCCAGCGGTCGGAGACAGCGTGCAGCCGCGCCATTTCGCGGCCGATGCCATAAAACAGGCCTGTGCGGTCGGCGGCGGCCAGATCCTCGCCCGTTTTGCCGACCGGGGCGCCGGAGAGCCAGGTCAGCACATCCACCTGGATACCGTCAGCCACATGCAAAAACTCGCCCGAAGTTGAGGGGATCGGGGCCGGCACGTGCAGGCCACCCTCCGCCGCGGCGTTCATCCATTGAAGTTCCGACCACAGCTCTGCATCGGTGCGGTATCCGGGACGGTGCAGGCGCAGGGCATAGGCGCGCCCGGCGTGATCGACCCGGTAGACCTGGTTTTCACGGGTGGCAATGAGACGCTTCTCGGCGCCGTCCATCCCCCAGAGCACCAAGGATTGCTCCACGGCTGCGGCTGTCATGGCTGCACCGGGGTTCCCGCCAGCACCTCGTCCAGCGTGTCAAACAGCAGATCGGCGTTTTCCTGGGAGAACGGCATCGGCGGGCGGATTTTCAGTGTATTTTTGTGGCGGCCCAGCTTGGAATGGATGATGCCGCGGCGGCGCATGGCGTTGATCACCCGGTCGGTGAAGGCAATGGCCGGCTCCTTGGTGGCGCGGTCCAGCACCATTTCGGCGCCAAACACCATGCCGGAGCCGCGCACATCGCCGATGACATCATACTTCTCCTGCAACATCTTCAGCCGGGCGCGGGCATAGGCGCCGACCGCTTCGGCATGGGCCAGCAGGTTCTGGTCCCCGATCTCCTCCAGCACCGCCATGGCGGCGGCGCAGGACACCGGGTTGCCGCCGAAGGTGTTGAAGTAGCGGTAGCCGGAGCGGAAGGTTTTGAGGATCTCGCTGCGGGTGACAACGCCGCCGACCGGGTGGCCGTTGGCCATCGGCTTACCCAGTGTCATCACATCCGGCACCACGCCCATCTTCTGATGCGCCCACAAATGGGTGCCGGTGCGGCCAAAGCCCGATTGCACCTCGTCGCAGATCAACAGGCCGCCGGCCTTGCGCACCACCTCCGCCGCGGGCTTCAGCCAGCCGTCCGGGTGGTTCGGAAAGCCCTCATTCAGGAAGAAGGGGCAGACAACCAGCGCGGCAAAGCCGGTGCCGGCCTCCTCATGCGCGGCGATCTGTTCAGCCACGGCGGCGGCGAATTTTCTGCCACCCGGATCCGGGTTGCGGTAGCTGTCGGGCGCTTCGGCAAAGCGGAAATACTGCTCCAGCCCGAAGCCCACTGTTGGCGTGTTCGAACAGCTGAGCTGGCTGACCAGCGCGGTATTGCCGTGATAGGTGGCGTCGGTGGCCACGATGCCGCGCCTGCCGGTCATCGCTTCGGCCATGCGCAGGGCAATGTCGTTGGCCTCAGACCCGGTGCAGGTCAGGATCGCTGTGTCGAGCGAGGCATCCATGGTAGCGGTCAGTTTCTCCGCATAATCCAGAATGCCGTCGTGCAGGTAGCGGGTGTGGGTGTTGAGGGTTGCCGCCTGGCGGCAGATCGCCTCCACCACCCGCGGGTTGCAATGGCCCACATGCGGCACGTTGTTGTAACAATCCAGATACTTGCGCCCGTCGGCATCCCACAGCCAGACGCCCTCGCCCCTGACAATATGCAGCGGCTCATCATAGAAGGTGGAGACATTCGGCCCCAAGAGCCGGGCGCGCCGGTCGATGAGGTCCTGGGATCTAGCAGGCAGGGTCATAGCGTTTCCTCGGATCAAAGCTGAATCCAGGCGGATTTCAGGTCGGAGTATTTTTCCAGAGCGTGCAGGGACTTGTCATGGCCGTTGCCGGACTGTTTGACGCCGCCCAAAGGCACGGTCAGGTCGGAGCCGCCGTAGGTGTTCACATGCACAATGCCGGAGCGGATGCCTGCCACCATGCGGTGCGCCCGGCTGAGATTGGCGGTCCAGACACCGGCGGAAAGCCCGTAGGTGGTGGCATTGGCTAGGCGGATTGCCTCCTCTTCGTCCTTGAAGGTGGTGACGGCCAGCACCGGACCGAAGACCTCGTTCTGGAACAGGTGGTCCTGCGGTTTCACCCCTGCCAGGATAGTGGGCTGCATGTAGAATCCGCCGGTTTCCTGGAGGATGCGCCGGCCGCCGGCCCGCAGCTCGGCGCCCTCGGCCTCGGCGCGGGTGGCAAACTCCAGATTGGCTTCCAGCTCTGCCAGCGAATGCACCGCGCCGATCTGGCTGGCGAGGTCGAGCGGGTCGCCGACCCGGAAAGCCCCGGCGTGACGGGCCATTTCAGCGATGAAATCCTCGGCGATGTCCTCCTGCACCAGCAGCCGCGAGCCTGCGACGCAGACCTGGCCCGAGTTGCGGAAGATGCCCGCGGCAGAGACCTTGGCTGCCTCGGCCAGGTCGGGCGCATCGGCGAAGATGATGTTGGGGGATTTGCCGCCCAGTTCCAGGTAGCAGCGCTTGAGGTTGGAGCGGGCCGAATATTCCAGCAGCCGCCGCCCGGTGGCGCCGGAGCCGGTGAAAACCATGATGTCCACATCCATGCTGAGCGCCAGGGTCTCGCCAACGACGCTGCCCTTGCCGGTCACCACGTTGAACACCCCCGGCGGAACACCGGCCTCAATCGCCAGTTCGGCGATCTTCAAAAGGCTGAGTGAGGCGCTCTCGGCCGGCTTCAGAACAATCGAGTTGCCTGCCGCCAGCGCCGGGGCGATTTTCCAGGAGCCGATCATCAGCGGGAAGTTCCAGGGCACGATAGCCCCCACCACCCCGACCGGTGCGTGATGCACCAGGGCCAGCACATTCTCTGCCGTGGGGGCGACCTGGCCATAGATCTTGTCGACGGCCTCGCCGTAGTAGCGGAAGGTTGCGGCGGCCGACAGTGCCTCCGCCTTGATTGCCATGGTGATTTCGGTGCCGTTGTCGCGCACCCCCAGCACGGCGATTTCCAGCGCCCGCTCCTCGATCAGATCGCCTAGCTTCATCAGCACCTTCTTGCGGGCGGCGGGGGCCATGCGGGACCAGTGCCCGGCTTCGAAGGAGGCCCGTGCTGAGGCAATGGCACGCTCCATGTCGGCAGGCGTTCCTTCGGCCAGACGGGCCAGCGGCCGGCCGTCGATGGGGGAAATCACCTCCAGCATGCCGCCGATCAGGGAAGCCTGCGCCGCCCCATCGATGAAATGGCCTTGGGCCGGCACTTCCTGCTGGCGGAAGGCGTCGATGTCTCTCTGGTTCAGCATAGTCCTACCCCTGCTGGCTGGAATGTTCGTAGTCAGGCCCAACCGGATCCGGCTTGCGCTTAGCTTTCTGCTCGCGGATCAGGGTGCGGATGTGCAGCACCAGGATCCCGATGATCATCACGAAGATGATTGCAGCGATGGGGCGGCTGATGAAGTCTATGGGGGTTTTCACTGCTGCCATTGCGGCGCGCAGTTTGACTTCCATGATGCCGCCCAGGACCATGCCCAGAATGATCGGCACAATCGGCAGGTTCAGCCGCTTGAGGATCAGGCCGAATACGCCGAAACCCGCGGCGATGGCGCAGTCGGTGATCGAATTGCGAAGCGAATAGACGCCGATGAAGGACAGGGTCAGGATCATCATGCCCAGAAACCGGGTCGGGATCTGAATGATCTTCAGCAGCAGGTTGGTGGAGAACAGCAGGAACACCAGCACAATCACGTTGAGCAGGATCAGGGACAGATAAAGCGCCATTACAAAATCCAACTGGGTTTCAAACAGCTGCGGACCCGGGATCACGTTGTGGACGTAGAACACCGATAGCATCATCGCGGTCAGCGCTTCGCCCGGAATGCCAAGCGCCAGCAGCGGGATCATTGCCGCACCTGGGACAGCGTTGTTTGCTGCCTCAGATGCGACAAGGCCTTCGGGAGAGCCGTTGCCGAAGGCGTCCGGAGTTTTCGAGGTCTTCTGGGCGTAAGTGTAGGACAGGAACTGTGCGGTGAACTCACCGACGCCGGGGATCATGCCCATCAGCACGCCAAGGGAGGACGAGACGGTTGCGATGCGCTTGATCCCCAGCAGCTCCTTCATGCCCGCAAGCATGCTGCCCTGCACATGGGCTTCACCGGGGGCGTGGTCCTTTTCGATCAGCAGCAGGAAGGCCTGGCTGAGGGCAAACAGTCCCAGCACGACGACAATCAAGTCAAAGCCGGAGGACAGCCAGCTTTGGTCGAAGGTGAAGCGTTTGGTGTATTTGACTGGCTCCAGCCCGACAGTGTTCAGGAATATGCCGAAACAGGCCAGCATTCCGGCGGCAAAAGTTTGCCCGCGGTGTGCTACCACCACCAGCAGGATGCCCATAAAGGCGGCGAGAAAGATCTCGCGGCTGCCGAAATGCGGGGCGATCAGCGCCAGCAGCGGTGACAGCACTATCAGGCAGACGACCGAGAAGATGCCGCCGAAGAAGGACGCCGAATAGGCCAGTGACAGCGCCCGGTGGCCTTCCTTGCGCTTGGTCATCGGATAGCCGTCATAGGTAGTCAGTGCATTGACCGGCGTGCCGGGGGTGTTGATCAGGATGGCCGGAATGGCGCCGCCGTACATCGAGCTGCCGTAGATCCCCAAGAGCAGGGTCAGTCCGACGATGGGCTCAAAGGCAAAGGTGGCCGGCAGCAGGATGGCGATGGCAACCGCGGGCCCGACCCCCGGCAGCGCGCCGATGATGACGCCGCCGATGGAGCCGATGGCAAGTGCCACGAAGACTTCCCATTGGGCAAGGATCTGAATACCGGAAAGAAGCGGTTCCATGGCAGCCTCACAAATAGGTCAGCGCAAAGGCGCGCAGCGCATCTGGCAGATGCTGATAGATTTCGCCTGCGGGTATTTTCACCTGCAAAAAGCCCCGGAAGATCAGCGCGACGCAGGTGGCAAACAATGACGCAAGCACCAGATGCTGCGGGCGGCGGAAGCCTGCACGCAAGGTCAGGAACAGGGCGAACAAAATGGTTGAAGGCAAGTAACCGCAAAGCGGGACAATGGCGACATAGGCCAGGAAATAAAGCACGTATTCCAGGGATTGGAGCCAGAACACCACCTCCTTCAGGCGGCCGGGAATGCGGGGGGAGACCATTGAGCCCAGCAAATGGAAGGCGCCGAAAACCGCCATCCCCCAGACCGCAATGCTGGGCCACAGCGACGGCTGGCCGTACCATTTGGTGCGTTTCACCCATTTGGTCTGCTCGCCCAGCTGGCTCAGCAGGAACAGCGCGAACAGCAAGAACGCCACAGCAAAAACCAGATCGCCCGGCCGCCGGTAGCGCTGAAACAGTTCCTGAAAATACTTGGTGCGTGCCATCGCTGCGCCCTCCTCCTGCCGCGGCGGATGCCGGGGCGCAATGAAGCGCCCCTGGCTGAATTATTCGCCGACCAGGGCGTTGACCTCGGCCAGATCGGTGATGTCTTTCTCGATCTGCCGGGCAGAAGCTTCGGCGTCCTTCCAGTAGAGCAGTACGCCGGTTTCCTTCATCAGGTTCTGCGCGGCTTCTGTCCCCAGCGCAGCCTGGGCGGCGGTGGCGATCTTTTCGCGCGCGTCCGCCGGGGTGTCCTTATGAACGAAAAGCCCGTTCCACAGCGACAGCTCCAGGCCCGGAACCACCTCGGCCATGGTCGGGACATCCGGGGTAAGCGAGGTGCGCTCGGAGCCGATGCTGGCCAGGATCTTAATACTGTCCATGCAGGGCAGAAGGGTTTGCAGGGTGCCGTTCACCACATCCACGTCGCCCGAAGCCAGCACGTTGCAATCCAGCAGGTCGTAGGCCGCCTCGCTGGCGAAATCGAAACCGGACTTGATGGCGGCGGCAAAGGTCACCTTGGTTGGTGCCAGGAAGGTGCCGTAGTGGCCCAGCGAGACGTCATTTTCCGCACCATAGGCTGACAGTTCCTCCCAGGTGCCGTAGGGTTTGTCCGCCAGGGTTGCGACCACAAACGGATAGGTCAGGAAGATGCCGACCGGATCGAAGGGATTGGGGTTCAGCTCCGGAATGCCGATTTCAGGGCCAACCACGGGAACCCCGATCACGAAGGAGCCGACCGTATAGCCGTCGGCCGGGGCGCCAGCCACTTCGACGGCGCCAGGGAACGGCCCGCCGCCGCCGCCCGGCTTGTTCACCACTGCCGCGGGAACGCCGTACATTTCCTGGAACTTGTCGGCAATCATCCGGGTCAGCACGTCCTCCAGGTCGCCCGGAGGCCAGGGCACCACGAAGGAGACCGGTTTCTCCGGATACTCCGCCATGGCGGCGGTTGCGCTGAGAAGTGCCGCAGCGGCTGCGAGTTTGAGTTTCATGTAATCCTCCCTTGATGTGTTCCGTTGCTTCAGTTGCTAGCCTTGCCGGGCGGCACGGTCCCCTCCGCCACCCAGCGGTCGAGGATTTCCAGCGCCGTTTGCGCGAAGGCAGGGTCGTTGATATGCGCTTCCAGCTCTGTCGCTTGGACGGCAGGGGCAACTGTCGCGCTCAGTTCGGTGATGAAGGCTTCCAGCCCCTCCGGATCGTGGCAGTCGCCGCCGGGGCGGTCCCATTCCTCGATCCCGCCTTTGGGGATAATCAAATGAGTAGGGGCCTTGCTTTCGCCAATCCGCCGGTTCAGTTCGCGGGCGATGCCGCGGCGTTCTTCGGCGTTGTAGAATGTGTTCTTCACGAGCTTGTTGTGGGTGTGGATCGGGCGGCCCCGGAACCGCTCCGGAATTTCCTGCCAGCCGGCAAAGTCGATCAGGTCCATGCAGCCGGGCGCGACGATCTGCGGAATGCCCGCGCGGCCTGCCGACAGGTGTCGCTCGCGGCCTGCATTGACCACCGAACCGGCCATCAGGTTGCCCAGCTCGCAGCCCGCAAAATCCATGACGCAGACAAAGCCGTTCTGCGCCGCGATCTGCTCAAACGCCATGCCGCCCATGCCCATGGCATGGAACACCGCCACCTCATAGCCGCGCTGTTCCAGCTCCGGCTTCAGGATCTTGATGTATTTGAGGCAGGAGGTGCCAAGCGATGTAACGCCGATCACCGGCCGCCCGCTAACCGCAGGCTCAGCCGCCCGCGCAGCCCCCAGGACAGCCCCCGCCGCCTGGGCCAGCGAGGACCGGCAAATGCTGTTCAGCCCGTAAAGCCCGCCGGCCCAGAGGATCATCTGGATGTCCGGCGACAGACGTTCAGAAGGGATCAGCGCCGAGAAGGAAACGGTGGAAACCACATATTTCGGCACCCCCACCGGCAGGGCCTGGCAAACATCCAGCGCCAGATCGGTGCCCATGGTGCCGCCCAGGATGATCACCCCGTCGATACCGCCGTCGCGGTGCAGCTCCCGGACCAGCGCGCAGGCGCCCGCCGACATGATATTCATCGCCACATGCTCGCTGCCGCTGCCGATCGCCGCCTGGATCGAGCTGCTGCCGGCCTTGGCAACATCGTGCTTGGAGAAATCCGTCGGCTGCTCCGGGTCGCCCAGCACACTGACATCCAGGGTCAGCACGCCGCCGCCCAGGCCGCTGATTTTCTGCGCCAGAAAGTCCAGCTCGGCGTTCTTGGTGTCGTATGTACCGATGACCAGTATGACCTTGTCAGCCATGGTGTTCTCCCTCCCGCTGATGGCTTCAGCCACGCATGATTTCGCCCTTGGGGTCATAAAACGGGGCCAGCTGCACCTTCAGCGGATACATCCGGCCCGCGATCTGCACCTCAAATCCACCCTCATCGATCCAGGCCTTGCTAACGCCGCCATCGCGGTGGAGGCTGGCGAGCCCGACCATCGCCTGCAGCCGGAAGCCCCAGTCGCCGGAGGTCACATGACCCACGATCTCCCTGTTCTTCCAAACCGGTTCGTTGTGGATTAGGTAAGGGCCGTCCTTTGCGCTGACGCCTTCGGCGATACAGGAAACCGTCCTGTACTGGGTCGCCGCTCCACCAGCTTTTTGCGCGGCGAGCCTGGCTTTGCCGAGGAAATCACCCGCCTTGGCAAGCGCCACCGCAAAGCCAAGACCGGATTCATAAGGTGTGTCGTCTTCGGCAATGTCGTGTCCGAAATGGCGGAAGCCTTTCTCCAAGCGGCAGGCATTCATACCGTACATGCCCATATGGCGCAGGCCCAGCGGTTCCCCTGCTTCCATCAGCGCCTCATAGACACCGGCCGTGAATTCCGTCGGCATCATCAGCTCATAGCCGAGCTCGCCTAGGAACGACCGGCGAATGGCCCAGCCGCGGGCATAGCCCATGTCGATCTCCTGCGCCGCGCCAAAGGGGAAGGCTTCGTTCGACAGGTCATCGCCCGAGATTGCAGACAGGATTTCGCGCGACTTCGGCCCGTGGATGGAAATCAGGCCGTAGGCTGAGGTCGCATCGAAGATCTCGAACCGCCACTCCGGGTCCGCATGGTCGCGGATCCAGGCTTGGTCGCGGATCTGGCTGGGGTGGCCGGTGATCACCATGAAGCAGTCCGGCGCGGTGCGGGTGATGGTGACATCCGCCTCAATGCCGCCGCGGGAGTTCAGGAACTGGGTATAGACCGAGGTGCCGGTTTGCACATCCATTTCCGCACCGCTGACCCGGTTCAGCGCACTCACCGCATCGGGGCCTTGCACCTGGATCTTGGCATACATCGACTGATCGATCAGCACCGCCGCGTCCCGCGCCGCCAGGCATTCCGCCTCGACATGCGGCGACCAGTCCTTCCACCACAGGTTCGGCTCCTCGTTCCAGCCCTTGCACTCCGGGTCGAAATACATGGGAACCTCCCAGCCGATCCGTTCGGCAAAGGCGGCGCCCGCCGCCGTGAGGCGATAATGCAGCGGCACCCGCCGCACGCCGCGGGCGCTGTGGATCTGGCGGCCCGCCCAGGAGACGCCATAGTGGAAGCCCACCGATTCCGCGCTGCGGTCGTGGTTGTATTTGGTATTGCGTTGGAACGGGTGCGCCCGGCGCGCCAGCATTGGCCCCATCCCGCGCGAGGGGGAGCCGTCGGTCATCCATTCCGCCATCGTCAGCCCGACGCCGCCGGAGTTGAGGATGCCGTTGGAGTTCATCCCGGTGGCGATAAACAGGCCCTTGATCTCACTGGTTGGCCCCAGGTAGGGGCGGCCGTCGGGGGTGAAGCTCTCAGGGCCGTTGAAGAAGGTCTGGATGCCCATCTCGCCCAGGGGTGGCATCCGCTCGAACATCTTCTCCAAGTTCGGCTCTACGTGCTCCATGTCGAAGGGCAGCTCGTCGAACTCGAAATCCTCAGGGATGCCATCGGCGCCATAGGGCTTGCCCAGCTTCTCGAAAGAGCCGATCAGCAGCTTGCCGGTGTCTTCCTTCCAATAGGTGCGCTCCTCGGCGATGTTCAGGATCGGCTGATCCTTCGGCAACCCCTCGACCGGCTCGGTCACGATATAGAAATGCTCGGTCGCGTGCAGCGGCACGGTGACACCATGCGCCTTGGCAAACAGATGGCTCCACATGCCGCCGGCCAGCAGCACCTTGTCCGTGACGATCACACCCCTGTCGGTTTCCACCCCGGCAATCTTGCCGCCGCGGACAACCAGCCGTGTCACCTTGGTCTCCTCGAACAGCTGCGCGCCCTGCGCCTTGGCGCCCTTGACCATGGCAACGGTCACGTCGAGAGGGTTCACCTGGCCGTTGGACGGCACGAAGAAGGCGGATTTTACATCTTCAGTTTCGATCCACGGCCATTTCTCCTGCAATTCCGCGCGGGACAGCAGAAAGCTCTCGATCCCCATGCGGTGAGCGTGGTCTTGGCTGCGCAGCAGCTGCTCGTGCCGCACATCGCCAATCGCCAGGTTGATGGTGCCATTGGGCTTGTAGCCGGTTGCCTGGCCGGTTTCCTCCTCCAGCTCGCGGAACAGGCGGGCAGTATATTTGCCCAGCTCGGTCTGGGCGGTGCTGTCGCGCAGCTGGCCGACGATGCCGGCAGCGTGCCAGGTGGTGCCGCTGGCGACCTTGCGCCGCTCGATCAGGACAGCAGGCACACCCCGCTTCGCCAAGTGGTACAGCGTCGAGACACCGATAATGCCGCCGCCGATAATCACCACAGGGGCTTGTTCCGGGAGATTGTAAGCCATCAAATCGTTCCTTCAGCCCGCTGGTGCAGGCAATCCGCAGGTTTCAAACCGGGAGCGGTGAGGCGCCGCGGGGCGCAGGCATCAGCCGCTCTGCTGCAAACCTTGTGGCAGAGAGAATCGATTTTCTGAAATTTTTCGCACCAAAGGTGCTATTATCGCACCTTGCTAAAATACCCGCCCGGAGGGCGCACCGGTCAGCGCAGTCTCCAGTTTACCGATGGCGGTCCGCAGCAGCGCCGCCAGTTCCTCCTGCCGGGCTTCGTCCAGGTTCAGGTCGGGAACAGCGATAGCAATGGTGCCTGCCGGGTCTTTGCCATCAGTAAAAAATGGCATCGCGACGCTGGCGACCCCTTCCTCCACCGTGTTGCGGCAGCAGGCATAACCGCGGCTGCGGGTTTCCTCGATAATCTGCAGCAGTTCGTCATCTCCGGTCACCGTGAAACGGGTCAGCTTCCCCCGTTTCAGCTTCAACAGCCGGTCCCGGGTTTTCGCTGAACAGAAAGCCAGAAACGCCAGCCCGGAAGAGGAGGAATGATACGGGTAGGTTTCCGCGGGTCTGAGGTTGATCACATTGCCCCGCGCAGGCAGGGTGAAAGAGGCAGTCGCCAGCCCGGATTCGGCGGGGATGCCAACGTGAACTGTTTCATTTGCTTGCGCTGACAGCCACTGCGTCACCACCTGGGTGGCCTTGACCATCGGCACAGTGGCCTCGCGCAGCCTGGCCAGCGACAGGAAGCCATGACCCAGCCGGTACTTCCGCGTCTCCGGGTTCTGCTCAATGAAGCCATGCTTGCTGAGCGACTGCAGCAGCCTGCGGGTAACAGCCTTGTCCTGGCCGGTGGCGCGGGCCAATTCGTTCAAGCCGATTTCTAGGTTCTCCAGCGAAAACTGGCGCAGCAGAAACATCGCCTTGTCTACGGTTTTCATGGTACGGCTCCCCGCCTGATTTCGGTGGCGGATGCTGTCCGTGTGCCCGTCACCCATCCGGGAGTAGCATATCACCGTCGCAGCTGCGCAATATTCTGTACTTTAAGAGTAGATTGTACACCTTTCAGCAGTAGTGTTTGCAGACCAAAAGCAGGTTTCAGCCCTTTGGGGCTTCACCGCCGGGCATCTGTTCGTACGAAACTAATACTCGAGGAACCCGGAGCGAAAGATCACTTCGCCCTGCAACTTGGTCACACGATGCCAGTTTCATGCTGCACCCACGACGTACGGCAGCTTTTGGTCGCGGATGCGCGGCGAAAATCGTGGCCTGAACTGGCGACAGGACTGGATTTGCAAGGGGAGCTTTGCTGCGCTTCGCTGACGCTCATGCGTTGCGCAGCGATTGATAAAGTGGGCTCAAAGCTGACTCAACAGCAGATGTCCCCAAAAGGCCCATGGCAGTCACCCGGAGCAAGCCATCCATGCTGCGGGGCAACCCGTGAAAGCTGCCTCAATACCGTTTCTGCGCTGCAAAGAATGCAGCAACGTCCAGAATGTCCTGATCACTCATTTCCTCTAGTGCTCTAGTCATCGCAGCGTTTTTGCTGCTGTCATCGCGCGCACCTGCCAGGTAGTTTCGCATCTCCTGAATTAGATAGACCGCGGGCTGACCGGCCAACATGGGAACCGGCTGAAACGACGTCGATCGAGCATTGCCATCTACGCCGTGGCAATGGGCACAGTTGGTGCGCGCAAGAACCCTACCTTGCTCCGGATCGCCCTCCGCAAACACAGGACCTATCACGCCTGCGGCGGTCACCACCAATACCGCCAAAACCCGTTTACCCATGTCATTCCTCCGGGATATCTGTCGTTGTCCAGAGGATAGCACGATCAGAACTCTCTCGAACGGCCAAACGATTCTTCCGTCCGCCTATGGCCGCTATGGGCTCTCCTGAAACCTTCGCCGCCTGATGCACCAGTGACCGAGATTGGATGCCGCTGCCGTTCACTTCGTCTGCATCGAATGGGAATAGAGCGGATGGGGTGGATGACGTCTGCACCCGACTGTCGCGCAATGCGGCATGGTACAGAAGTCACCTTCTGACAGGAAAGGAGCCCCATCATGGAAGTTACGACAGTAGGATTGGATCTTGGCAAGGATGTTTTTCAGGTCCATGGCATTTCGGCCGACGGCACGGTTGTTTTCAATCGTTCGATCCGGCGCAGACAGTTGCTCAGGTTTTTCGAGACGCTGCCGAGCTGTCTTGTCGGCATCGAGGCCTGCGGCTCAGCACATCATTGGGCGCGAGAGTTGAGCGCCGTCGGCCACGATGTGCGCCTGATGCCCGCCGTTTACGTGAAGCCTTACGTCAAACGCGGTAAGACCGACGCTGTCGATGCGGAGGCGATCTGCGAAGCCGTTACCCGACCGACCATGCGGTTTGTGGCCGTTAAGTCGAAGGAACAGCAGGCCCTGCTCACGATGCATCGCGTCCGCCAGCTTGTCGTCCGCCAGAAAACCCAGATGCTAAACGTGATCCGGGGTCTTCTGCGAGAGTTCGGTCATGTGATCGGGAACGGGCCGGTGGCGGCAATGCGCTTCGTCAAGGCGTTCCAGGCCGATGATTGGCCGGACATTCCTGACGTGGCCAGGAGCATGCTCAAGACGCTCTGCGACCAGGTTGTTGATCTCGATGATCGGGTGACCTTCTACGACAAGCTGATCGAATATCATTCCCGGATTGATGAGCGCGCCAAACGCATCAGAACGGTGCCCGGGGTCGGCCCCATCACCGCCTCGGCCATTGTTGCCACCATCGGCGATGGCAAGCAGTTCAAGAACGGACGTGAGTTTGCCGCCTGGCTCGGGCTCACGCCGCTGAATAGGTCGAGCGGTGGCAAGGAACGCCTGGGCCGGATCAGCAAGAAGGGAGATCGATACATACGAAGGCTGCTGGTGATCGGCATGACCTCTCAGGTGCAGCGCGCCCGTGGCTATCCGGAACGTGTGCATCCCTGGATCATGCAGCTTTTGGAACGCAAACCAATGCGCCTCGCAACCATTGCGATGGCGAACAAAACTGCCCGCATCATATGGGCGATCCTCACCAAGGAAACATATTACCGGCAATCAGCAGCATAAGCGGAGGAGCAAAACAAACACGAATTGCAAGACGAATGCAATGATGGCACGTGCGGTCATCCGCGACATTGGAAAACCCGTGGTTTGTCCTGAGCTTAAAGGCTCGCGATGCCGATTGGGACCAAGGTCACGGAACCCATCAGATGGAGTGGTTGCCGCCCTCCCTCGACGGCATCGCAATGTGCCAAATTAGTGGTGTTACAGCCACTGAGACGAAAGGACGGCAACCATGAGAAAAGATATGATGATTGGAGTGGACTTGGCAAAGAGTGTTTTCCAGATCCATGGAGCAACTATGGACGGCACCGTGAAGTTCAGGAAAAAGCTCAGCCGACCACAGTTCCTGCAGTTCATGTCCAAACAAGCCCCTTCTGTCGTCGCAATGGAAGCGTGCGGTAGTTCTAGTTTTTGGGCCCGCGAGTTAACTCGCCTTGGTCACGATGTGAAACTGATCTCGCCGCGATACGTTAAACCGTTCGTCAAACGGCAAAAGAATGATGCCGCTGATGCTGAAGCGATTGTCGAGGCGGCACAGCGTCCGGAATTGCGTTTTGTTGACCCCAAAACAGAAGATCAACAAGCTCGGGCCATGTTGTACAGGGTCCGGGAGAAATTGGTCTGTCAGAGGACAGAGTTGGTGAACGCACTCAGGTCTTATCTATACGAGTTCGGGCATGCATTCCCGCAAGGCATTGCGCATCTGAAACGGATTGAAACGCTTGTCGATGATCCAGACAGCAAATTGCCCGAGCTCGTTTGCAATGAGTGTCGCGATCTTCTCATCCAAATATCTGAGATATCGGAACGCATCGACATCAAGACGCGGCGTATCAAGGACCTGGCGGCCGAAACCGACACCGCCCGGCGATTGCAAACAATGCCCGGGGTCGGCCCAATAACAGCGTTGGCGGTAGAGGCGTTCGCACCATGCATGACGAGCTTCAAACGTGGAAGAGACTTCGCAGCCTGGTTGGGGCTCGTCCCACTCCAGCATTCGTCAGGTGGAAAAGAACGATTGGGACGTGTCTCAAAGGCCGGGCAGGCTGATATCCGCAAACTCTTAATCATGGGGGCAATGTCACGGCTGAACTGGCTGGGGCGAAAATCCATCCCGGATGGGGTCTGGCTGGCAAAACTAATGGAAAGAAAGCCCAAGATGCTGGTCGCAATTGCTTTGGCTAACAAAATGGCACGCGCTATCTGGGCGATGCTGACAAGAAACGAAGACTACCGAGAACTGGCTGGCGCAGTCGCAGTGTAAATGAACTGCTGCACACGCGACAACAGCCGGTGAAAGGGAGGTGAGAAGTCGACGACTGCATGGGCAAAATGATCGTTTAGATCTGGGATGGGAAAACCAGCGCTGGCCTTCGAGCAAACGAGCTCGGTCATCAGATTTGGACCTGTTCCGCGGATCACCATACCGGCCAGCGGCTTATGACAGACCGCACTGCAAAGGCCTGACAGAAGACCGCGCTCGATCACCAGCACACGCGCCAGAAACTTCTTGCATTATTGGCGGCAACCACAGAAGGCCAGCGGCTCAAACGCATGTCGCGATCAAAGGCCGAACACAGGACTGTACTGACCAGCCGCGCAATCAGAGCATTTTTTCCTTGCAAAGCAGACGTCATCCACACAGGACAAACCCGCCATTTGTTGACGCCGCTTTTGCTGACGCAGAGAGCCATCGCGCTTGCAGCAGGGCGTTTGCGGTGGCGCAGAGGATTTCATCGAAGCGGCCATTCACGGGTGTTGAGCTCACCAGATTTCAAACTGCACATTCCCGGCACTGCGACAAAGGTGGTTATCGTACTCGCCGTTGCACTCAGGTGCGAATTGAGGCGTCAGTCAGGTGGTGGAACGATGCCGCGCTTTCGTCCGATATTCATCAGGAATTTGGGCCCGATGACAGTGATTACCCCACCCAGGATCATCGGGACCCAACGGTGGATTGGTGACAACACCTGCCAGTTGGCAAGTGCGAACCACGCGAAGATCATCATCCACATGACGGAAAACATGATGTTCGACTTGATGAATGCCGGATGCGCGGCGAAATCGCCAACGTCCCCGGCAGAAAGCTCGGCCGTCCAGGGTTTGTTTTGCACGACGCTCACCAGTGCGCCGCCAGCCAGGAAGGAAAACACGATTGCAAGTGCGTTGGTTTCCTTGAGGGAAGGCATGACCAGCAGGGCCCCAAGAACGCCAACAACCCCGAGTATCTGGGCCGTCATGAACGCAGGTGGGATCGTGGCACCGTACCGCAGGGCGCTGGTGGCAAGTCCAATAGTGGCGCCGAGTATCGCGCCAAGAAGCGGGAAGCCGAGAGGCGCGAGTATGGTGAAGATCAGAAACGGCGACAAAAGCAAGTGTGCGTGAAGATATGCCTTCATGGTACTTTCCTTCAACTGTGAGGTTTTCAGGGGCGTGTGTTGCGCGGAAACCTGAACAGCCGGGCTTTGAGGTTTGCCAGCACCGCTCCGGTCCAAGGCAAGAAAATGTAGCTAATCAGCAAAACATTGACCGACACGCTCAGGATATTCAGCCAGATCGAACTCATCGCCCCCGGTAACAAGGCTGAGGCGGCAAGGTCGAGAAGCCCGCCCAGGATCAAGATCCAGAAAATAAGGATAGCCACGGTTTCGATCTTGCTGATCAGTGCTTTCGGGGAGGACAGCAAAGTAAGCTCGTCAAACTTGGCTTGAGTCGAGCGGCTCGAAGAGTGCCGGTCCAGTTCATCAACGAATCTCTGCCGAACCGAGGAGAGTTCCCAGTTTTCAAGATTCTTGTGTGAATCAAAGAAGAAGACGGTTACGAGCTCGCACCCGCTGTCACCGTACGAAAGGTTGTCTTGTCGTCCAAGAAAACCCGGTTGTTGCGACACGGCACGCTCGGTTTCTCTGACCAGCTCTTCGATCCTGGCCCAGGACTTTTTCTCAAAACGCCTGACGATCACAGAAAGGATTGGATGGGCATCCCGGGTCATGGAAAGCTCACAATCGATAACGGCTGCCCACGTTCTGGACCTGGCAATCTCGCCCCGCATCTTTGCGGAGCAGGCACGCCGTTCACACCACGTATCTGACGGTGTCTCCTGTCAAAGCCCAGCATCCGGCAACCTGATCGAACGCCATCGACTAAATAACCAACATGCATATAGTTTAGTATCAAATTCATAATCGGCATAAAGGACAGTAGCATGATCTCTGCAAGACCGACGCCGGACGCCCCGGAGTTTTCGCTCAACCAGCTTGATCTCAACTTGCTTCGCGTCTTCGACGCAATCATGCGCGAGCGAAACGTCACGAAAGCTGCAGATCGTATCGGCAGAACACAGCCGTCGGTGAGCCATGCCCTGAACCGCTTGCGTGACATATTCGAAGATGAGTTGTTCCTACGTGTTGGCGGAGAAATGGAGCCGACCCCGCGTGCACTGGAATTGTCTCTGACGATATCCAAGTCCCTGTCAGACATTCGTCAAGCCATAGAACGGCATCTGAGATTTGATCCCATGGAGACGCAAAGGTCGTTCATTCTTTGCGTGTCGGACTATTCCGCCATCGTGGTTTTGCCCAACCTGATCAAGAGCTTTGCCGAACGCGCGCCCAACGCTTCCCTGAATGTTATTCATGCTCAGAATTTTGAAGTAGCCAAGCAGCTTAAACAAAAGGAAATCGATTGCGCGGTCGTCGGGGATTACAAGACGCAAGACGCCCACATTTCCGAGCACCTTCTGTCCGAGGACAAAATGCTGTGTGCTGGATGGAAGGAAAACCCAAGGCTTGGGCAGATGTCTCTCGGTGAATTTCTCAAGTCTCAGCATTTGCAGATTTCATCAGATGGCCGTTCACAGGGCATGATCGACAGGGCTTTGGAAGGATTGGGGCTGGAGAGAAAGAAAGTTGCAACTGCACCGCATTACCTCATGATCCCGTTCATTCTTGAAGGCACTGAGATGCTGACGGCGTTTGGGGATGGCATGCTGCTTGCCCTGTCCGAAGACAGCAGCATCCGCGTTTTTGAACCACCCATCAGAATCCCTCCGCTTCAATTGAAACTGTTGTACGAAAGCGGGACTTCGCCTGATCCGGGCCGGGAATGGTTTCTTGGATTGATAAAAGAGGTTGTTGGCCTGCAGGACAATCGCAAGAAGGCCCTGTATCGCTTACTGTTGGCATCATAGCGGGCGAACCATCACGGATGGACTTCGAAGATCGCTTCGACCTCGACCGTGGCCTGCAGGGGCAGCGACGAAACGCCGACCGTTGCACGTGTGTGGCGTCCGGCATCACCGAAGACTTCGACCATGAGATCTGACGCACCGTTCATGATCGGCGCGTGATCGGAAAAGTCAGCTGGCGCGGCGATGTAGCCCCGCAGTTGAGACACCCCTGAAACGCAATCGAGCGAGCCAAGCGCGGCGCGCGCCTGGGCAAGGATGTTGACCGCGCAGGCACGTGAGGCGGCGACAGCATCTTCTACGGTTGCACCAGCGGTAACAGCACCGGTCGAAATAAGTTTGCCTGCGGGATCAAGGCAAAGCTGGCCAGAGATGAACAGCAGGTTGCCCGAGACCTTGGTGGCGACGTAGTTGGCCACGGATTTCGGAGGTTCCGGCAGGACAAGGCCCAGGTTGGCGATGCGTGTTTCAGCACTGATTGTCATTTTTCAGGCTCCTAAAGTCGTATCAGTCGTTGTTCAGATGTTTCTCGAAAGCGGTCACGAACCTGTCGAGCCCGGCCTGCAGCGTTATGCGCGCGGTGGCCAGGTTGAAGCGGATATGACCCGCGCCGCCCGGACCAAGAGGCTTGCCGTAGGTGACGGCTATTCTCGCCTCGTCCAAGATCCGGATGATCTGTTCGTCCGAAACCCCGAGACCGCGCATGTCCAGCCACGCAAAATAGGTGGCATCAGAGTCGTACACGGTGATGCCCGGAAGCGCTTCGTTCAACGTGTCGCGCAGCAGCACAAAGTTACCGTCGATGTATTCCATCAACGCGCAGCGCCAGGAATCGCCGCCGCGCAGGGCTGCCTCAGTCGCGGCCTGCCCGAACATGCAGCCGCCGAAGTAAAGGTTAGTCTTTTTCTGACTGGCCTCGAACGCCTTCCGGTGTTCGGGATTGTCGATTATGACCAGCGAATGCTTGGTGCCGGTCAGGTTATAGCTTTTGCTGGCGGAGATCAGTGTGGCTGAATTCATCGCCGCCTCTTCGGAAAGCGAAGCAAATGGAGTGTATTTCCTGCCCGCTCTGACAAGGCCGAAATAGACTTCATCTGTCAGCACAAAGATTCCCCTGCCCAGACAGAAGGTGTTCAGCGCCTCGAGCTCATCACGGGTCCAAGCACGGCCAACGGGGTTGTGAGGATTGCACAAAATCAGCATCTTCGTACGCTCAGTTACGATGTCCGCCAGCCCATCCAGATCCATGACATATTGCCCATCGCGAACGACAAGAGGATTGGCAAGAGGTGTTCGCCCGTTCGCCCTAATCACCTCTTCAAAGCAGTGGTGAACGGGAGATTGAAAGACAATCTCGTCGCCCGGCGCGGTCAACTCCTCGATAAACGGCTGCATTGAGGGATATATTGCGACGTGGCTGTAGATCGAAGTGGGGTCGATCGTCCAGCCGTGATTGCGGTCGAAATGGCTGACGATCGCCTCGAAATAGCTGTCACGTTTATGCGGATACCCAAAATGCCCGCTCTGCGCGACACGATTGATCGCGTTTTGAATCGCCGGAGCGGCCCGGAAATCCATCTCGGCGGTGCTGAAGCATAAAACAGAGGGATCGTTCTTGTTGATCTGCTCGATTTCCCATTTTTTTGTGCTCAGCCCGGTGCGGTCGAGCGGCACTTCAAAGCCAAATTCAGAGTAATCGGCTACCATTTGATTGGCATTTGCAGAGGGTTGAAGCATAGCTGGTCCTGTTGGTTTTCGTAGTGTTCGAGTCGTGACGTGAACAATCACAGTACGCGGGCGAGGAACTCTTGGGTGCGTGGGGACTGTGGGTTGGCAATGACTTCCTTGGGATCACCCTGTTCCTCGACAACGCCACCGTCCATGAAGATCAGTTTGTCTGCCACTTCGCGGGCAAAGCCGATCTCGTGAGTGACAACCACCATGGTGATGCCTTCCTTGACGAGGCTTTTCATCACGTCCAGCACCTCACCAACCAGTTCCGGATCCAGTGCCGAGGTCGGCTCGTCAAACAAAAGGACCTTAGGGCGCATAGCCAGCGCTCGGGCGATGGCCACACGCTGTTGCTGGCCACCTGACAGCTGACGCGGATAATTATCGCGCTTGGGTGCCAAACCGACACGCTCAAGAAGCTGTTCGGCATAAGCTGTGGCTTCCTTCACGGATTCACCACGCACCCGCACCGGTGCTTCGATTAGGTTTTCCAGCACGGTCATGTGTGGGAACAAATTGAAGTGCTGGAACACCATGCCAATCTCGGCTCGACGCTGGCAGATTTGTGAATCGTGCAGCTCGTGCAGTTTGCCGCCTTCTAGCCGGTACCCCACAAAGTCGCCATCGACCAGCAGCAGGCCAGAGTTGATCTCTTCCAGGTGGTTAATGCAGCGCAGGAAGGTGCTTTTGCCCGACCCCGAGGGGCCGATGATGCAAGTGCAGGTTCCGGCAGGCACCGAGATGTCCACACCTTTCAGAACTTCCAGGTGACCATAGGATTTGTGTACACCAGCGGCGTAAACCATTGCGTCAGACGGGACACCAAACTTTTCGCGGTGATTAAGAGGCGCAGCCATGATCATTTCCTCCGGTTGAATTTGAAGATCGATTTTAGGAAACCTTCCTTGTCGCCATGGTCCTCCCGGCCGTAGTAGCGCTCCAGGTAACCCTGACCGACGGACATGATAGACACGACGACCAGGTACCAGAAGGTCACAACGATCAGGAGCGGAATGGTTTCAAAGGTCCGGGCATAGATCGCCTGAGCCGAGTATAGAACGTCGCCCACCGCAATGATCGAGACCAGCGAGGTGGTTTTCAATAAGTTGATGGTTTCATTGCCTGTTGGCGGAATGATCATGCGCATGGCCTGCGGAATGACGATCCGGCGGGTTAGCAAGCTGGGTTTCATACCAAGGCAAGCAGCCGCTTCAGTCTGACCCTTGTTCACGGACATCAGGCCTCCGCGGATAATCTCGGCCATGTAACCGGATTCATGCAGCGACAGGGCGAGCGTGGCCGCAACGAAGGGCGTCATGATGTCGTTGGTCGGGATCGAAAAGATCGTACCGATGCCCGGAATCCAAAGCGCGAAATTCTTAACCAGGATAGACAAGTTGTACCACAGGATCAGCTGGACCAGTGCCGGTGTGCCGCGGAAGAACCAGACGAAGACACGGGCAGGAATTGAGAGCAGTTTGCTGGATGACATCATCATCAGGGCCGCAATCATGCCCATGATGGTGGCCAGAGCCATCACCAGTATTGTCAGGAAAATGGTAACCCAAAGCCCCTTCATGATCTGGGGATGGAACAGGTACTTGCCCACGATCGGCCATTGAAGTTCAGGGTTGGTCATGGCGCCACGCGCAAGAAACGCAATGGCGATTACAACCAGAACGGCGGCCACGACACGCCCGGGATGGCGCAATGGAATGACCTTGAGGTTTTCCGGATCGAGATGCGAACCGTGGGTCTGGATATCGGCTGATGAGCTCACTGGAGAACCCTCCTCGTAAGATGAGCGACCCGTACACGCGGATTGGTGTTGGTCAGTTGATGTGGAAGCCGTGGAAACTGGCCTCGCTGAGGGAGCAGTCAGCGAGGCCGGGACTGGCCTAATTCGCCAGTTGCGAGGCGTCGGTATAAAGGATGGGCTTGTCCAGCGATGCAGCTGTCATCGAGTACCCTTCTAGGACCGATTGGTAGGACCCGTTCGCCATCATCTCGTTGAAGGTGGCCAGCAACATGTCGGCCGTCGCTGTGTCCCCCTTGCGGATCGCAACACCCAGCGGAGCCGGCAGCATCGGTGCGCCTACGACAACCTGCTTGCCGCCGCTGGTTTTCTGGTAGTAACCAGCCGAAGTTGCGTCATCAAGGCGAGCTTCGACACGACCCGACAGCAACGCCTGAATAACGTCTTTCTGCTCGGGATAGATCGATTTTTCGATTGCCTCTTTCCCGGCTTCCACACAGCTTTCGGACAGCTGATCGGCTTGAAAATCACCGGCCGATCCGGTTTGAACGCCGATATTTCGCCCGCAATAAGCCATGTCACCTTCGAACGAGGCTGCCAGATCCGGGGTGGTCACGACCACCGAGCCGGTTTGCATGAACGCGACGAAGTCCACCTGACCCAGTCGCTCTTCGGTGACCGTGAAAGTCGCCCAGGCAACTTTGATCCGGTCTGCGGCGAGGCTGGGTATCTGGTTTGAGAACGGAATGACCAGAATATCCAGCTCTACGCCCAGAATATCGGCCGCGGCCTGAGCCGTTTCGATATCGAGCCCGGCCGGATTGCCGTTTTCGTCGACCATATTGAACGGTGCATAAGACAGGCCGCTGGCAATAGTCAGTTTGCCGCTGTCAGCCACATCGTCGGTGACAGGAATGCCGTCAGCGAAAGTGACGGAAGCGGTTGAAGCAAGCGCGACAGCCGCCGCGGATTTGGTCAGGGTCTTCAGCATGGTTTCCTCCCGTAAATAAGCCTTGCTACATCGTAGGGAAGCGTGGAAAATCTGACCAATTCATAATCAATATTATAAAAATGCATCCTGTGCATTTTAAGTACCTTCGGTTTTCGCACTTCGAAAAACAACAAAAGGGGGATGAATCTGTCTTGGGGCGAAACCGTATCTAGGGCAATTCCGCGTTTCGCAGCACTGCGCACGAAATCGCAAGATGCGGATGACTGTTTTCTCTGTCGCGATGCGACACCAAAAACTGCGCGTTTGCAGAGAAATTTGTGCTGCGAGCGCGCGCAGCGAGATATTGGTACTTCCGCGCCGGGCTCCGACCGGGCGTTCGCCGCGCCAGGCGTGAATGACGATAGGCAGCCCAAAGCGGCCCCATGTCTGGCGACCAGCCTGGCGGGCAAGCACCTGTAGGTCGGGCGGTTTCCTGACATTCGCTGCGACGAAGATGAATGGCGGGTGCGCCGATGGCAACAGACTGGACACAGTTTTTTTTGGATTGGATAATACAGCTTCGGACCTACGCCAAAACAACACCGGATTAGCTGACAGTTGCCCACGGATGAGTTCTACGTTCACGGCTATGAGTTTCCGGGAGATGCCAAAGCTGTCGGGACAAACGGTCTCACGGCGGATGAAGCTGATGACGGCCTTGCGCCGCGCGAAGCCTTTGATCTGAACACTCAGAAGCTTTTGAGCTTTCTTGATAGTCGGGATGCACGCCTGGCGCTTTCGAAGACTGCACACCAGTGCATTCTTGAAACGATTGTCATGGGCAAACCTGATCCATCGATAGAGCTCGGCAGCCTTGAAATATTGCAGGCGCTCTATCTGACACGCCCACCGTGTCTGTCCCGCATTCCCACAGCACCGGGCAGTTTCTCGCGCCACTGGCGTGTACTCGGACGCATGATGAGTGCCTTCATGGCGGAGCAGGGCGAGGCACTGGACACGGAGAACAAGACGGACGTGCTTATTTGGAGGGTTCGCCTTCAGACCATGTTCTACCGTTTTCCCTTTGATCAGGACGTGTGCGCCGGGATCATCGGCAATATCCTCTCCCGCGTTGATGTCAAAGTTCCGCAAGTTGAGCCGTTTGCCGCGCAGTATGCCCGGCTCTTGGATGTGTCCCGGCTTGTCAGCGACCGGATCACGGAATTTTACGCGAACTGTGGCGAAATGCTGCGGGCAAAGACGCACGAAGAAGTCATTGCGCGGATCGAATACTTCTGCGCCCGTAGCGCGGTTGCAGCGCGCCTGTGGGCGAGGTGCCGACACCAGGAGCGGTCTGTCAGGGACCTCAGCCATCTCGGCTATCAACTATCGGAACTCGCAACGCCGTGGCTGTTCACGCTTGAGAAGGAAGAACTTGTCTCCAAGTTCGGTGATGAAATCCTGCCTCTGATTGAACGGTTCTCACACACGAGTGGAGAGCTTTCCGGCGCGGACCCCCGACGCTTCCTCATGGACAACCCGGTGTGGCAGAAGCCCTTTATTGCCATGCCTGATGAGACGTATCTGCTGCCGATCCAGTATTTCCCCTACAGCCATCCTTTCCGTATTGCCGAGCACTTGATCGGCAATGAACCGAAGGTGCGTACGGCATATAGTGACGCGCGTGCTGAATATCTGGAAGACTCGCTGGCCGAATTACTGGAACTGGCTATGCCCAGTGCGTCTGTCTATCGGAGCGTGATCTGGGATGATCCGGCAAATGGCGTGCGCTATGAGAATGACGTTGTTGTCGTTCTCGACAACTTCCTGTTCATGTTCGAGGCCAAGTCCGGAAAGATTAGTCCGGCGGCACGTCGCGGCGCTGGGAAAAGTCTTGAGACCAATGTGTCTGACCTATTTATTGAGCCCGCGAAACAGGCGCGCCGACTTCAGGACTATTTGAATGATCGTACTGTCTCGGTAAGCCTACGGGAAAAGAAGACCGGCAAACCGGTTCCACTTAATTTAGACCGGTTGAAGGTTGCCTTCAGCTACAGCATCTGCCTTGAGCACTTCGCCTCGCTTTCCGCAACCCGGGAATTCTTCGCAGAGAGCGGCATTCTCGGTGCGAACGAGCCGTGGGCACCAGTGCTCTCGCTCGGGGAACTCGACATGGTGGCGCGGTTTCTCGATTCCGAAGTTTCGTTTGCGCACTACCTGACGCGACGTCCACTGATCGGTACGCAACTGGACTATGAGGGGGATGAGCAAGACCTGCTTTCAATGTATCTCACAAACGGATTCTGCTTGCTGGGACGCGGTCCAGAGGGCAAGCGGATACTGTTCCACAACTCCGACGCGCAAGTCAGGAAGAAGACCGTTCCGGCAATCAACCGCGCGACGCCGACGGTTGTGGGGATTACCATGCCGCCGTTGTGGCAACGCACCGTCGCGGAAATCTATACGTCAACCATCGGCACAGTGCGGCACCGCTTTGACATCATCTTTACAATCCTCAACCAGGCGCCCCCGGCATTATCAGAACTTCAGAACTACGTGCGAAAATGGCGACGCGGCGGCGGCGGAGCAGGCAAAGGCCCGCAATACAGTAAGTACACAGTCGCGAACCGTCAGTTCGTCGTGGCGACTTGGCTTCTGGCAAAGGGCTTTGAGAGCGAGGAGGCCCTAACGGCCGAGGCGCGCCTTCTCGCGCACGGCGTCGCCAGCGAGTTCGACGGCACATCAGATGTTGTGGTCTTCGTCTATCTGAAGAAGTCGCGCGAGATCACGCATAACGGCGTCTTTTTCTTCCGGCTTGGCCAGGAGGGCATTGGCAGAGTTATCTGAGAGTGGGCGTAAGCGCGGGAAAGCCTTGGCTTCGGATGCTCAACTCGCCGACACGACACGGCGCACGTATCGGATTGGTTGTCTGTCCGAATGATGCCTGAATTCCTTACTCGTACCAAGAGGACGTATCGACCTTAATCGGTTGAGTGGTCTCGAATTTGTCAAGATCAGTCACAGGAGACCGCAAGCTCACCTCGAAGGGAAATGAATCATCCAGCGTTGCGCCTTCACCCCGGCGGAAATCGGACCCTGACCCGTATACGAGTTCGACATTCACGTCACCCGTGACGCCCACATACACATGCGACTGGTCGATCTTTTCGACCGTGATTTCATCCACAAAAGGGTATTCGACACGGGTGTGCGTTGACAGTATGTCGAGTTCATCGAGCACGGCTCCCAAAAATTCTTGAAGAGTATGTTCGGAGATTGCCTGCCGAAGATGCTCTTTTACGTCGTCGCAAAGAAGATCAATTTCTTCTCTGAGACCATCCAGCGCGGATACGCCATCAACAACAAAGTCGCCGACCTCATCGTCTGGGTGATTGATACGATCAGGCCGGACGTGGGTGTATTTGCTGGCCTCGTTATAGAGAGTGATAAGGTCAGCGATCGAGCCAGGCTCATCTACGCCGAGAGTTGTCAGCACTGCATCTGGAAGACCGCCGGAAATTGCGTAGCGGAGACGCTGACGTCTCGTGGCAGCTTTCGCGGTCGGGTCCTGCACGTACCAAGGACACTGCTGAACTACGGCGTGGGGCGCGAGAGTGTCGAGTTGATATGTCAACAACTCCCGAAAGCATGACGCGATGAGGTTGAGCCGCACAGGATTTTGACGATCAGGCAGCAATCTCTCGATGCCGACACACAGGGCTTTCACAAAGTCATCGTTCGAAGTATCAGCGTATTCACGAAGCTTCTGAAATGCGCGCTCGTTGATCATCGCAGGAGTTGAGAACTGATGCCTCAGACTTCTGAATAGCCCTGAAGGTATCGCCGAAATCATCGCGCTGATGCGTTTCATCTGTATCGCTGCCTTCTGGAAAAAATACGGCCAAGTCGCCACGCGCGCGGGTGAGGATCAAGCGGCGGCTAAGGGCCGTGACCTACTGCTTAAACGGGACGACGTTTGAACCACCATTGGCGAAAGCGACTGCGCCTTCACTGCGAATGGTGCTGATTGCCTCCTCGAAGGCGGCTCGGTCGTCTTCAAAGAGATCGTCCCAGACAATGGATGTCCCGTCTTCGGTCACAACTTCCAGCGACCAACCGTCCCCGCCTTCAAGTTTGTAGATGTCCACCTTGAATGGTACCCCATCCTCTACGATGCGCTGCGAGGCGCTGGAAATGACAAGGTTGGGTTCGCGTTCCATCTGAATACCTCTTTGATCTGAGGTAGATGATAGAAGCACTGATCATGAAAGCCAATGTCCGCAAAGCGGGATGCTGTGGCAGCATAATGAGCAATCGACGAAAGGCCGCTCTGGGCCGGTCACGCCGGTTCGGCAGACCTTTAGGTCAATCTTTGCAAAGGTTACTATCTGCGCACAGCGGACGCAAGAGGATAACTAAACAGTGCTTGCAGCGGATGGTGGCTGGCGACGCAGCGGTAAGTTATTGGGCCTGGATGAAACAGTGTCCAAATCCTGCTCCCGCAACCAAAAATTCAAAACAATATCAACGCCTAACGCCCCGCAAAAGCGGGGCTTTCTGCATTGGCACATGCCGCGCTGGAAGCACTGTGAAAGCAGAAGAACGTAAAACGCGCTGGTGCGCAGGGGCAACGCCTTCGCTGCCGGGAATTATTCTGATCGTGAGCTAGCTTCACATTTGCGACGGCTGATCCGAGCCCTCAGCCGTCATTACCTTGGGGGCGAGCGACCTGTTCATCCTGCGCGGTATCCCGGCCTATATCCGGTCTGACAACCGGCCTGAGTTCGTCGCCCAGGCTGTCCGGGACTGGATTGCAGCCGTTCCCGAATCGAATTTCGATATCAAGTTGGCTTGATTGGATCGCGCTAGCCCAAGTACCCATATGCAATTGCATATTGACCTCCGGATATCGCACCCGGAAATCAGGCAACTGCTTTAAAAGCCAGAGCTGCGCGAAGGTCGGAAGGCAAGGGCCGGGCGGACGAATCATGCCTGGTTGCGGACATGATCGTGCTTGCCTGCCAGTATGGCCGCTACGGCTATCGGCGGATCGCAGCATTCCTGGCTGTGAAAAGTCGAGGGCAACGTCTTTGGCCTAGGCCCAGAGATCGAGATCCTGAGAGATCAACTCGCTGCCGGTATCGACTCTGATCGTCTTGGGGTAGCCAAGGCTGTTGAGCGCAAATAGAGTGATAACAACAAAGATAGTTGGAGATCTGCCCAATATGACACCTTTCGCAATTGCTGGTGTTCAGATGCATGTCGCTGCCCTTCACTCGAATGTCGAGGCAATGCGCCATAGGATTGAAATACTGATGGCACGGTTTCCTTGGACGCAGATGGTGCTGTTTTCTGAACTGGCACCTTACGGGCCGCTGGACCAGTTTGCTCAATCGTTTCCGAATGATGCATTGCAGCAGTTCCAGGAAGACGCCCGCCGATTTGGTATTTGGCTGATCCCCGGCTCCATGTTCGAAAAAACCGAAGATGGCCGGATTCTCAACACCTCCGTGGTGATCAACCCGGAAGGTGAGATCGTCGCAAAATACTCCAAGATGTTCCCGTTCAGACCGTATGAGGCGGGGATTTCGGCCGGCACCGAATTCTGTGTGTTTGACGTGCCCGGAGTTGGCCGGTTCGGCCTGTCGATTTGCTATGACATCTGGTTCCCGGAAACCACGCGGCAGCTGACCAGCCAAGGGGTGGAAGTGCTGCTGCACCCGGTGCTGACCGGCACAACCGACCGGGAGGCGGAGATCGCAATCGCACGGGCGACCGCCGCCCAGTTCCAATGCTATGTATTCGACGTCAACGGGCTGAGCGCCGGCGGTGTCGGGCGTTCGCTGGTGGTGGACCCTTCGGCCACCGTGCTGCACCAGTCGGCGGGGCAGGAGGATATGTTCCCGATCGAGATCGACCTGGATCAAGTCCGTCGCCAGCGTGAGACAGGCCTCAAGGGACTGGGGCAGGTTCTGAAGAGCTTCCGCGACCGGGAAGCGGAGTTCACTGTATACGACCGCACCAGCGGGGCTGATGCCTATCTGAAAACGCTGGGGCCGCTTGAGACGCCGGGTCAGGGATCGCAGCGCGGGCTGCAGGCCTCTGATCCGCGCAGTACACTGGAGAATTTTGAGCAGACGTTACATTCGCCGCATCATTTTTCCGTTTTTCCTGGAAAAACGGGTTCTGATTAACCGGACTGGAAGGCGGCGCAGGTCCTGACGCGACAGAAGGGAGGCAGGTTTTGAACTTGCAGCCGCAAAGGAAGGCTTTGCCGTCGATCCGGGATTATTACAGTGCAACCCAGCTGCGGGCGGACAGATGGAGCTCGCTGCGGGAGTCAGCTGAGGGACTGGCCCGGCAGCGTCAGGAGGGGCGGCATAGCGAGAAACTGATGGCCGCGGCAGAGCATCTGTTCGATGTGCTGGCGCCGATTGAACGCTATTGGGCGTTTCCGGGTATCCACGCTTTCGAGCATTTGCGAAAGTTGCTGCAACACGGCAATGTGGAGGATCTGGCGGTTTCGGTGCGCCGTATTGCGCGGGCGCTGACCTCTGGGGCTTACCGGCGGCGGTCTATTCCGCTGTCCTCGGATGAGATCGACAACGAAGACTACGAAGATGAAGCGTCGCTCGCGCCCGAAGCACGGGCGCTGGGACGACCTTATTTCGAGGTGATGATCGTCGATGACGTGTCGGAATCGCAGGAGCGGTTCCTGCGGCAGAACCTTCTGCGGATGCGGCGGATCGAAGACCCATTCATCTACGAGCCGGTGATTGTGCCGTCGCTGGAAGATGCGCTGATTGGCATTCTGTTCAATCACAATGTGCAAGCCGTGGTGGTTCGCCCGGGGCTGTCGCTGAAGTCCAAGATTGAGCTGCCTATCCTGAACCAGTATTTGACCCGCGTAAGCGAGGAGGAGTCGGTCGACTCGATTGATCCGCACCAATACGGCCCCGAGGCCTGCCGCTTGATAGAGAAGATACGGCCGGAACTGGACGCTTATCTGGTCACCGACCGCTCCGCCGAAGACATCGCCGGGCTGGATCTCGGCCGCTGCAGGCGGGTGTTCTATAATCAGGAAGATTTCCAGGAGCTGCATTTAAATATCCTGCGCGGAGTGGACCGCCGCTACAAATCGCCGTTCTTCACTGCGCTAAAGGAATATTCAAAACAGCCCACAGGCGTGTTCCACGCGATGCCGATCAGCCGCGGCAAATCGATCAGCCGCTCGCATTGGATTCAGGACATGGGGGCGTTCTATGGCTCCAACATCTTTCTGGCTGAGACATCCGCCACTTCCGGCGGGCTCGACAGCCTGCTGGAGCCGCGCGGCCCGATCAAGGAAGCCCAGGACATGGCGGCGCGGGCCTTTGGCGCCAAGCACACGTTCTTTGCCACCAACGGCACGTCGACCTGCAACAAGATCGTGGTGCAGTCGGTGGTCCGCCCCGGCGACATCGTGCTGGTGGACCGCGATTGCCACAAGTCGCATCATTACGGGATGGTGCTGGCGGGGGCCAGCGTGGCCTATATGGACAGCTACCCGCTGCATGAGCATTCGATGTACGGCGCAGTGCCGCTGCGCGAGATCAAGCACACGCTCTTGCGGCTGAAGGCCGCCGGCAAGCTGGACCGGGTCCGGATGGTCCTTCTGACCAACTGCACATTTGACGGCATCGTTTACAATGTTCGCCGGGTGATGGAGGAATGCCTTGCCATCAAGAAGGACCTGATCTTTCTTTGGGACGAGGCGTGGTTTGCTTTTGCGCGCTTTGACCCGACCTACCGCCAGCGCACTGCCATGGGCGTCGCCAATACGCTGCGGGAGACGCTGCGCAGCCCGGAGACGGCGGAGGCCTGGGAGGCACAGCAGGAAATGCTGAAGAACGCTGACGAGGAGACTTGGCTGAACACCCGGCTGGTGCCGCCGCCGGACGCAAGGGTGCGGGCCTATGCCACCCAGTCCACGCACAAGACGCTGACCTCGCTGCGCCAGGGGTCGATGATCCATGTCAACGACCAGGACTTTAAAGGTGAAGTAGAGCAGGCGTTCCACGAAGCCTACATGACCCATACCTCGACCTCGCCGAATTATCAGATTATCGCCTCATTGGATGTTGGTCGGCGGCAGGTGGAACTGGAGGGGTTCGAGTTTGTCCAAAAGCAGATCGAAAGCGCGATGTCGATCCGGCGCGCCATATCCGACAATCCGCTGCTGCGGAAATATTTCCGGGTACTGACTGCCGGCGACATGATCCCGGAAACCTATCGCGAAAGCGGTGTTGAGGCCTACTATGACCCCGATCACGGCTGGATCGACACCTGGAACATGTGGAGCCAGGATGAATTTGTGCTGGACCCGACCCGCGTGACCCTTGCGGTGGGAGGCACCGGCTGGGACGGCGACACTTTCAAGACCAAGATCCTGATGGACAAATACGGGATCCAGATCAACAAGACCTCGCGCAACACAGTGCTGTTCATGACCAATATCGGCACCACGCGGTCTTCGGTCGCCTATCTGATCGAAGTACTTGTAGAGATCGCCAACGATCTGGACGAGCTTCTGGACGATGCCTCCAAGATGGAGCGCCGGTCGTTTGACAACCGGGTGTCGGCGCTGGTGGAGCACGTGCCGCCGCTGCCGGATTTCAGCCGCTTCCACGATGCGTTCCGGGCGGGTAAGGACACGCCGGAGGGCGATATCCGTACCGCCTTCTTCCTCGCCTACAACGAGGACAACTGCGACTATATCCCGACAGATGACAGCCTGATGCAGCGGCTGGAGGCGGGCGAGGAACTGGTGTCATCCAGCTTTATCATACCCTATCCGCCCGGCTTTCCGATCCTGGTGCCAGGTCAGGTCATCAGTCCGGAAATCCTGTCTTTCATGCGAGCACTTGATGTTAGCGAGATCCACGGGTTCCGCGCTGATCTGGGGCTGCGCGTTTTCACCAAGGAGGCCCTGAAGTCCGTCAAGAAATAGACGCCTGCCAAGAAACAGAAATCCAACGATAAATTGAATTTACTGGGAGACGATACATGCCGAAGAAAGTTCTGAACAACATTTCGGAGATCCGCCGCTATTTCCACACCAATACGGACCCGGTCTATTTTGTCTCAGCGACCAACTTCAATCTTCTTGGACTCGACGAGTGGGTAAAGAATTTCAAGTATATCTGTTACATGGACTGTTTCGATGGCCGCCATCCCAACGTGCTGGTGCCTTCTGAGCTGCCGCATGATGAATTTCAGTCTATCGAGGACATCAACAACTACTTGCTGCAGCACAAGGAAGTCATCGACTACGTCAAGGCACGCGGCGGCAAGCCGAAATTTGTGTTCCTGATGTTTGATGAGAAGACTGAAAAGCTGGCCAAGGAACTTGGCGGTGAGGTCTGGTTCCCCAAGGCGAAGCTGCGGACCAAGATGGATAACAAGATCGAGACCGTACGTGTTGGCAACAAGGCCGGCGTGCCCTCTGTTCCGAATACGCTGTCAAAGGTCGACAGCTATGATCACCTGAAGAAGATCTGCAAGAAGGCGGATCTTGGCAGTGATCTGGTGCTGCAAAGCGCCTTCGGGGATTCCGGCCATACAACGTTTTTCATCAAGACCGAGGCCGACTTCCGCAAGCACGAGCATGAGATCGTCGGACAGGGCGAAATCAAGATTATGAAGCGGATCGATTGCCGCGGCTCGGCCATCGAGGCCTGCTGCACCTCCGAAGGCACAATCGTCGGCCCGCTGATGACAGAGCTTGTCGGCTTTAAGGAACTAACGCCCTACCGGGGCGGCTGGTGCGGCAATGAGATTTTCTCTACTGCCTTCCCACCCAAGACACGCGAAAAGGCACGCGAGTTGACCTTCAAGTTCGGCGAACAGCTGCGCAAAGAGGGCTACCGCGGCTATTTCGAACTCGATTTCCTGATCGACAAGAAAACCGGCGAAATCTGGCTGGGTGAGCTTAATCCGCGTATTACGGGGGCGTCCTCGATGACCAACCACGCGGCCTTCGCTCACGCCGATGCGCCCCTGTTTCTATTCCATCTTCTGGAGTTCTCGAAAAAGCCGTTCAAGCTGGATGTTGAGGAACTGAACGCCCGCTGGGCGGACCCGGACATGATCGATTCCTGGTCACAGATGGTGATCAAACATACAGAAGACACCGTGGATATCGTGGCCAAAGCCCCGGAATCCGGCATCTACAGGATGCTGCCGGATGGACGGGTGGTATTCGATCGCTTCGACTACCACCGCCGCGCTGTTGAAAGTGAGGATGAGGCCTTTTTCCTGCGTATTTCGAATGCGGGCGACTACCGCTACGAGGGGGCTGATCTGGGCATCCTCGTTACCCGCGGGCGATCGATGACCAAGGGCTTCCAGCTGACAGAGAAGTCGAAACGTTGGATTGACGGAATCAAAAGCTCCTATACTGCGCGGCCGCTTCCGTCAGCACAGGCCTTTGAGGATCCGGCTTTCAAGATTATGTAAGGCGAATGAGACTGAAATTCCGCGCCGTGCAGGAAACGGAGCCGGGGCAAAAACTGGCCGGGCTCTTTTCTGAATACCGCACTGCTTATCTGGACTGGTGGGCTGGCGAGGGCCTCTCTGGTCGGCCTACTTATTCAGAGTGCCGCAGAGCGCTGTTAACACATATGCCCGAGATGGTGGGGCTCTACGACAAGTTGTGCGCCTCGGTCGGAGGTGGTGATATGGAGTCCCGGTTTCTCAGTTTTTTTTGCCCGCCGCGCTATCTGGCCGGCTGCAGCCAGGCAATCTGGCCAGGCAAGGAGCCGCTGCTGGTCCGTAATTACGACTACAACCCTCTCGCCTTTGATGCGGTATTCCTGAAGACCGGGTGGGACGGGAGGGACGTGATGGGCACCTCAGATGGTTTGTTCGGCCTCCTCGACGGAATGAATGATGCCGGGCTGACTGTTTCTCTGACTTTCGGTGGACGCCGTGCGATGGGGGATGGCTTCGGCGTGCCGCTAATCCTCCGGTATCTGCTGCAGGTCTGTTCCACCATCGAAGAAGCAAAAGATGTTCTGCGGCGTGTACCCAGCCACATGAGCTATAACGTGACAGTGCTTGACCGTGACCGGAACTACTTTACCGCTTTCCTTGCTCCAGACCGTCCCACCCTGATCACTCATGCGGCCGTCGCCACCAACCACCAGGAACGCGTCGAGTGGGCAAGTCATGCGCGTCTTACGGCGTCTGTTGAGAGGGAGCGTTTTTTGCTGCAGAGGTTGACGCTACATCCGGAAACAAAAGAAAAGTTTGTCGGAACGTTCCTCAAGCCGCCACTGTATTCCCTTGCCTTCGACAAAGGGTTCGGCACGCTCTACACAGCTGCCTATCACCCTGACGAGTTGTCGGTGGAGTTACTCTGGCCTGGCCGGACCTGGCAGAAAAATCTGGATTGTTTTGAAGCAGACCAATGGCTGATCGGTTATCCCGATCATAAGAATCAGCATGCCGTGTAACAATGGCGTCTAGAGCCTATGGGGCGGCAGCGTTCCACCACTGGTCCTGCACCCGATCTGGCGGCGATAGTTCTACCATTCCGCTAGCATTTCGGTTCTGGCCTGTTGTCGGAAGCCGGGACAACACGGCCAAGTAATAGGACCAGTACTGCAGCACTGCATTTCAAAACCTCAATTGGATTAGCCAAGACATAAGCGCAATTTTCTGGGGCAAGGTTAGCCGAAAAAAGGCTGTTCTTGGCCAATCCAGCAGGAGCTTAGAGTGATGCCGCCGAGCGGCTGGCCTGGTCGTAGTGGCCCGAGAGTGCTCGCAGGCTGCGGGCCAGCTCTCGCAGATCCTTACCCGGTAAGTCGGCGGCGGGCAGTCCTTCCAGCAGGCACTGGCGGCGCACGTCGCGGTAGGCCGCACATAGCTCCGCGCCCTCGGACGAGGTGCGGTAAAACACTTCCTTGCCGCGTTTTTCGGAGGCCAGAAGCCCGGCCTTAAGCAGTTTGCGCAGGCCGTAGTTCACTGTGTGGCTATCCTCGATGTTGAGCAGAAAGCAGATGTCGGACAGGCGCTTGTCCTTGCCGCGGTGGTTGACGTTGTGGAGGATCAGGATTTCCAGCGGGTTCAGATCCGGCTGACCTGCCGCCGCCATGCAGCGGGTCATCCAGCGGGAAAAGGCGTTGGAGGCGATGATCAGGCCAAACTCCAGTTCCGACAGCTCCCAGCCTTCGCCCTCTGCCAGGTGGCGGGAGGAGACGATTCGGCGGGAATCCGGTTTCTTTTCGGCCATTTTTTGCACCTATTTTTGTTGATAAAACCCCGGCGTTTTATCTGCATGTGGTCATAAAAGGGCAAAGTATCAAGAAGATCAAGCAGGCTGTCGGGCCTATGGCCGTTGCCGGACGGGGCAGGGCACCGGCTGCATCTTGACAAAACGTTGACAAATTACCAGCGTAATGTGTACATTGTTGCAATGTTTCGCATTGGGAGGAAAACATGCAATTTTCGCGTATGCTGGGCGGCGCAGCCGTCCTGATCGCCGGGCTGTCGGTGCCGGCCCTTGCTGCAACCTGGGACATGCCGACGCCCTATCCGGACGCCACGTTCCACACCAAGAACATTTCTGAGTTCGCCAGCGACGTGGCCGAGGCGACCGAGGGCGGGCTGGAGATCAAGGTCCATTCGGCTGGATCCCTGTTCAAGCATCCGGAAATCAGCAAAGCCGTGCGCAGCGGCCAGGTGCCCGCGGGCGAGTTCTTCCTGTCGCTGTTGGCCAATGACAACCCGGCGTTCGGCGCAGACTCGCTGCCGTTCCTGGCGACCAGCTATGAAGAGGCCGAGCGGCTGTGGGCGGCGCAGAAGGATGTGATCGACGGGCTGCTGGACGAGCAGGGGCTGATGGCGCTTTATGCTGTGCCGTGGCCGCCGCAGGGGCTGTACACCACCAAGGAAATCAACAGTGTCGAGGATCTGGCGGGGCTGAAGTTCCGCACCTACAACGCGACGCTGGAGCAGTTCGCCAACCTGGCGGGTGCTGCGCCGACACAGGTTGAGGTTCCGGACATTCCGCAGGCCTTCAGCACCGGCCGCGTCGAGGCGATGATTACTTCGCCCTCCACCGGCGTGAATTCGAAGGCGTGGGACTTCCTGACCCATTATACCGACATTCAGGCCTGGATCCCGAAGAACATCGTGGTGGTGAACAAGCGCGCCTTCCGCCGCCTGGACGAGGCCACCCAGACCGCGATCCTGGAAGCCGCGGCAGCGGCCGAGGCGCGCGGCTGGGAGATGAGCCGGGCCGAGACCAGCAGTCAGATCGAGGTGCTGAAGGAAAACGGCATCACCGTGTCCGAGCCGTCGGAAGAGCTGATGGAAGGCCTGCGCGCGATTGGGGCGCAGATGCTGGAAAGCTGGAAAGGCGAGGCCGGGGAGGCCGGTGCCACCCTGCTGAACGCCTACCAGCAGTAATTGCAACATGGCCGGACGCCGGGAGCGGCGTCCGGTTTCCTGGGGAGGAGGAGCAGCCATGCGGGTTGTGCTTGATTTCATCTACCGTGCGGCCGGGGGGCTGGCAGCACTGTTCATCGTGGCCATCGTGGCGCTGGTTTTCGCGCAGGTGTGCCTGAACCTGGCCGACAAGATCGCGGTGGCAATGACCGGAACCGGAGTGGGCCTGACGATCCCGTCCTATGCGGATTTCACCGGCTTTTTCCTGGCGGCCTCGACCTTTCTGGCGTTGGCCTATGCGCTACGCGCAGGCGGCCATATCCGGGTGACGCTGCTGACCAACCGGCTGCCGTCGCGCGGCCGCGCCGTGGTGGAGATGGCGGTGACCCTGCTGGCGCTGGTGATGAGCGGCTATGCCACCTGGTACATGGGGCTGCTGCTGCTGGAGTCGCTGGAGTTCGGCGACCGCAGCGCGGGCATGGTGTCGGTGCCGCTGTGGCTGCCGCAGGCGCCGGTCACCCTGGGCCTTGCGATCCTGACCCTGGCGCTGGCGGACGAGCTGGTCTCCATGCTGCGCGGCGCGCTGCCCTCCTGGGAGGGCAAGGGCGAAAATCTTCTGAGCGAATAGGGGATCATCATGTCGGTTGCCGCGCTTTCCATCATTCTTCTGGTCCTTATGTTCCTGTTCCTGGGCGCCGGCCTGTGGGTGGCCTTTGCCCTGCTGGGCGTGGGCATCGCCGCGATGGCGCTGTTCACCGAGGCGCCGCTGGGGCTGGTGATGGCCACCACCATGTGGGGCCACAGCAACTCCTGGGCGTTGGCGGCGCTGCCGCTGTTCATCTGGATGGGCGAGATCCTGTTCCGCTCGCGCCTGTCGGAGGACATGTTCACCGGGCTGTCGCCCTGGATGAACCGGCTGCCGGGTCAGCTGCTGCATGTGAACGTCTTTGCCTGCGGGATCTTTGCCGCGGTGTCGGGGTCGTCTGCGGCAACCGCCGCCACCATCGGCAAGCTTTCGATCCCGGAGCTGGCGCGGCGCGGCTATCCTGAAAAATTGGTGATCGGCACCCTGGCCGGTTCCGCCACGCTGGGGCTGCTGATCCCGCCGTCGATCATCCTGATCGTCTATGGCGTGGCGACCGAGCAATCCATCGCCCGGCTGTTTGTCGCGGGCGTGCTGCCCGGCGTGCTGCTGGTTGGTTTGTTCGTGGGCTATGTGGTGGTCTGGGCGCTGCTCAACCGCAGCCAGCTGCCGACCGAGGACATTGCCACCACCTTCCGCGAGAAGCTGAAGCGCGCCCGCAGGCTGCTGCCGGTGGTGCTGCTGATCGGCGGGGTGATCGGCTCAATCTATATGGGGATTGCCTCGCCCACCGATGCCGCCGCCGTGGGCGTGGTGCTGGCGCTGCTGCTGTCGTGGCAGTCCGGCTCGTTGACCCGGCAGAGCTTTACCGAGGGGCTGATGGGGGCGACGATCACCTCCTGCATGATCGCCTTTATCCTGGCGGGGGCATCGTTCCTGACCGTGGCGATGGGCTTCACCGGTATTCCGCGCATCCTGGCGGAGTGGATCGGCTCCTTGAACCTGTCGACCTTCACCCTGCTGGCGGCGCTGACCATCTTCTTTGTGATCATGGGCTGCTTCCTCGACGGGATTTCGGTGGTCGTGCTGACCGCCTCGGTGATCATGCCGATGGTGCTGGAGGCGGGCATTGATCCCTTGTGGTTCGGTATCTTCCTGGTGATCGTGGTGGAAATGTCGCAGATCACCCCGCCGGTCGGGTTCAACCTGTTTGTGCTGCAGTCGCTGACCGGGCGGGACATTCTGACCGTGGCCAAGGCGGCGCTGCCGTTTTTCTTCCTGATGGTCGTGGCGCTGGTGCTGATCGTGCTGTTCCCGTCAATCGTGACCTTCCTGCCGGAGCAGATGTGATGGCTGAGGTGAGCGCAGCAACACCCGTCCCCGAAATCCGCACGGTAGGTGTGGACGGGATGCTGGTGAGCTTTGGCAGCCGCCTGAGCGAGCCTGCCAACCGCGCCGCCCTGGCGTTCCGTGCTGCCCTGGCGCAGGAAAGCTGGGACGGGGTCGAGGAAGTCTCCACCTCGCTGGTGTCGGCCTATGTGCGCTTTGATTTGCGGCATCTGGACCATGCGGCGCTGCGGGCGCGGCTGGGGACGCTGCTGGCGCAGCGCGACTGGTACGCGGCAGAGCTGCCCGGCCAGCGCCGCCTGTGGCGGATCCCGGCGGTGTTCGGCACAGAGCTGGCACCGCAGCTGCCGCAGGCGGCGGAGGCTGCGGGCATGACCGAGGCGGAGGCGGTGGCCTCCCTGTCGGCGTCGCGGGTCAGGGTGCAGACCATCGGCTTTGCCCCCGGCCAGCCTTATCTGGGTGAACTGCCGGAGGCCTGGGACATTCCACGCCAGAGCCAGTTGACCTCACGCATCCCGGAAGGGGCGCTGGCGGTGGCGATCCGGCAGCTGGTGCTGTTCTCGGTGGCGGCACCTACCGGCTGGATGCATGCTGGTCAGACGGCAGTGCGGCTGTTCCGCCCCGATGCGGAGGAGCCGTTCCTGCTGCGGCCCGGCGATGAGGTGCAATTCACCCCAGTGACGCCGGAAGAGCTGCAAGGTTTGCGGCGCGACCCGCTGGGCGGTGCCAAGGCGGAGGATCTGTCATGACCGGCACGTTGACCGTACTGCGTACCGGGCCGGGGGTGACCGTTCAGGACGGCGGCCGCCCGGGCTGGTTGGAATACGGGGTTTCGCGCGGCGGTGCTGCCGACCGGCTGGCGCTGGCCGAGGGCGCGGCGCTGTTGGGGCAGGGCGCGGATTTGGCGGCGGTTGAGATGCCCGGCATGGGCGGTGAGTTCCAGGCGGACAGCGATCTGCGCATCGCGCTGACCGGCGCGCCGATGCGGGCCAGCATCGACAGTGCCGCCTTAGCCTGGAACGCCAGCCACCTGCTGCCCGCGGGGGCGCGGCTGATGATCGGTGCGGCCCGCAGCGGCAGCTATGGTTATCTGCACGTAGGCGGCGGCATTCAGACGCCGGAGCATCTGGGCGCGCGTTCAGCGCATCTGGCGGCGGGCATCGGTGCGCCGCTGAAAGAAGGCGACGTGCTGGACACCGGCCCGGACAGCGGCGGCATCACCGGGCTGGGGCTGGCACCGGAGAACCGGTTCGAGGGCGGCACCGTGCGGGTTGTGGCGAGCCTGCAGACGTCGCTGTTCCCGCAGGCCGAGCTGATGCGGTTTGAGCAAACGGCCTTCCGCCGCGGCGCCCGCGGCAATCGGATGGGCGTTCCGATGGAGAGCGATGGCGAGGGCTTCCGTCCAAACGGCGCGCGAACGGTGGTGTCGGAGGTGATTGTGCCCGGTGACATCCAGGTGACCGGCGACGGCACGCCCTATGTACTGCTGGCGGAGAGCCAGACTACCGGCGGCTACCCGCGGATCGGCACGGTGCTGCCTTGCGATTTGCCCGTTTTGGCGCAGGCGGCGGTGGGAGCAGAGCTGCGCTTCCGTTTCATTGCGATGGAGGAAGCGGTAGCGCTGGAGCGGGCAGAGGCGGAGCGGCGCGAGGGGCTGCGCAGCCAGTGCTATCCCTTGATCCGGGATCCGCGCAGCATGTCCAACCTGCTGTCCTTTCAGCTGATCAGCGGAGTGATTGCCGGTGAAGAAGATGTCTTGTGAGGAGATGACATGACCCGAACCGTCGATCTGAATGCCGACATGGGAGAAGGCTTTGGCGCTTGGAGCCTGGGCGATGATGCCGGGCTGCTGGATATCGTGACCTCGGCCAATATCGCCTGCGGTTTTCACGCGGGCGATCCGGATGTGATGGCCGCGACTATGAAACATGCGGTGGCCAAGGGTACCGGCATCGGCGCGCATCCGGGTTTTCCCGACCTGCAGGGCTTTGGCCGCCGCCGGATGTCGGTGCCGCGTGAGACGCTTGGCAATATGGTGCGCTACCAGCTGGGCGCGGCGCAGGCGATGGCGCGCGCGGCGGGCGGCGCGGTGCGGCATCTAAAGCTGCACGGTGCGCTGGCGAATATGGCTGCGGAAGATCTGACGATGGCGCGGGCCTGCTATCAGGCGGCCTTGTCGGTGGACCCGGAAATCATTGTGATGGTGCTGGCGGGCACCGCGCAACAGCAGGCAGCGCGGGAGCTGGGCTGCAAGACAGCGTGTGAGATCTTTGCTGATCGCGCCTATAACGACGACGCCACGCTGGTGGACCGCAGCCTGCCCGGCGCGGTGATCCATGACCCGGCAGAGGCCGGGCGGCGGATGGTAGAGATGGTGCGCGAAGGCGCCATCATTACCGCCAGCGGCAAGCGCATCGAAACCCGCATCGACACCATCTGCCTGCATGGCGACACCCCGGCTGCCCTTGCGATAGCAACAGCCGTTCGCAGAGCGCTGCTGGACAGTGGCACGGATCTTGCCAAAGCCAATGGCGTGGAACTTTGAAATTCCCAAGCAGCCCGGTTTTTGCCTGCCTGGGTTTTCCCTGCGATCAGTTTTACTTTTGCAAACTGGGTGGTGACGGGGCAGTGCAGACGACATGGGGCGATTTCCTGCAGTGCCTGTGAAGGTGGTTCCGCTCATCGGACTGTCCGATGCTTACTACTGATTGCAGATGTTGTTTACTTACCGAAATTCGCCGTGGCGGGGCGGCTTTCCAGTTACCTCGGTTCCCGTATTATTGACGCTCGGAAGTTTCGTCTTCGGCAACCCTTGCAACGGGAATGCCCTAATACAGCCCTTCTTTTGTACCCGTGCCCTTGGCGGTAACATCTATGGCGAAAAAGTATACGCACACCGAGACCGGTGTGCGCAGTTATTGTTTCTGCCAAAGCCCAGCGGCGGTCAGGCCTCCAGCCCCAGCTTGTGAACGTGGATTTCGTTGATCGGATGGCTCTCGGCGCCGATGACGCCGGGGCGGGCGTGGCGGTAGAGCGAGCGCCAGTAGGGCTGGATGATGGTTCCGTCGTCGCGCATGAACTGCTCGATCTTCTCCATATGCCCGCGGCGGGTATCGGCGTCGGCGATCGCTGAAGCAGCTTCGAGCATACTGTCGAACTCGGCGCTGGCGAGACCAGTTTCGTTCCAGGCAACCCCGGTCTTGTAGGCCAGCGTCAGCACCTGCACCCCAAGCGGGCGGTGGCCCCAGTCGGTGGAGCTGAACGGATATTTGTCCCAGTCGTTCCAGAAGGTGTTGCCGGGCAGCACGGTGCGTTTGACGTTGAGGCCGGCATCGCGCATCTGCGCCGCCAGCGCATCGGTGGTGTTGCGCCGCCAGTCGTCATCGATCGAGATCAGCTCATGCTCGAAATCGAGCATCCCGGCCTCTTCCATCAGCTGGCGCGCGGCCTCGGCGTCGCGGACCGGGGCGCCGATGTCGGCGTATTCCGGGTGGATCGGGCAGACATGGTGGTTCTCGGCCAGGGTGCCGCGGCCGTCATAGCCCAGCTCCAGCAGCACCGCGTTGTCGCAGGCCAGCGCCAGGGCGCGGCGCACGCGGGCGTCAGCATAGGGGGAGGCCCCGTCTACAATTGCGTCGCGGTTGGTGCGCAGCACCAGGGTGTTGGCGGACACGGACTCGCTCACGTTCCAGCCGATAGAGGTGAAGATGTCGACGTATTCCCCCACGGTCTCGTAGGTCATGTCAATTTCCTCGGCCTCCGCGGCAGAGAGATGGGTCGATGCATCGGTGCCGAAGTCGATGAACTCGATCCGGTCGAGATAGGCGCCTTCGCCCCACCACTCGTGGTCGGTGTTCTTCTCCAGCGCCACCTTCACGCCGACTTCGTATTCGACCAGCTTATACGGGCCCGTGCCTACGGGATCGGCGCCCGGATCGCCGGACCAGCCGTCCGGCACGATGGCGGCGGGGTATTCGGTCACCGCCGGGATGATGGTGATGTCCGGGCGGGTCAGTTTCAGTTTCAGGGTCAGGTCGTCAACGATTTCCAGCGCGCCCTCAGCCGGGCCGTCGCCGGCCTCGTTCTGCAGGGAGCCCATGCGGGCCGCCATCGAGTTGCCTTCCCATTTGCCATCGCACCAACGGGCAAAGTTATAGGCGACGTCCTTGGCGGTCAGCGTGCCGCGGCCGTCGTTCCAGTTCACGCCGGGGCGGATGTGCAGCAGATATTCGGTGGCGTCTTCGTTGACTTCCCAGCTTTCCAGGAGGCGGGGTTCAAAGGTGCCGTCGGCGTTGTACTGCACCAGATATTCCAGATAGCCGCGCACCAGGTTGCCCAGCTGCGGCCAGTTGAACAGCGGCGGATCCAGCAGCGCGCGCACCACCTGCTGGATGCGGATGGTGCCGCCTTGCTGCGCATTGGCCGCCGCCTGCACCGGCTGGCTGAGGCCGACCATCCCGTAGGCTGCAGAGGCAGTGACCCCCAGTGCGGTTGCCCGGCTCAGGAATTCGCGGCGGTCCAGCTTGCCTTGCGCCGCCTCCTCTGCGTGCATCAGAGCCGCGGGGTGGAGGGTTTCCCTGTTGTAGTATTTGGTCATTTTGCTTCCTGTTATTGCTGTTTATTGCTGTGTCCGGCACACGAAAAGTTGCGGGCAGCAGTCTGGAGAATGGATCGGCAGCCCTGCCCGCTGGCCGCCGCCCCTGGGGAGATGCCTTATTCAGCGGGCTCCTGGGTTACCTTGGCGGCCACGCCTGCTTGGGCTCGGCGGCCGTCGTTGTAGATCGCCTTGATCAGCGCCGCGCATTGCAGCACCATCACCACCGAGAAGGGCAGGGCGCCGATCACCATCGCGGTCTGGATTGCCTTCAGGCCCCCGACCAGCAAGAGCGCTGTGACCACCGCACCCAGCGCCACACCCCAGAACAGGATATGCGGGCGGGCCTTGGGGCCTTCGTCGCCGGCGGCGTTGATGGTGTTGACGATCAGCACCGCACTGTCAGCCGTGGTCACCAGGTAGGTCATCAGCAGAACCACGATCATCACAGACATCGCCCAGCCCAGCCAAGGCGACAGCATGTATTGTACCATGGCGAAGATCTTGTCGCCATCCGGTGCGCCGGAGATTTGGCCGCCTGCGCCGCCCTGCAGTTCCAGGTCGATGGCTGTGCCGCCGGCCCAGGTGAACCAGACGAAACACATCAGCGACGGCACGATCATCGCGCCAAGCACGAACTCGCGGATCGTGCGGCCCTTGGATATGCGAGCCAGGAACAAGCCGACAAAGGGCGCAAAGGCGATCCACCAGGCCCAGTAGAACACCGACCAGCCGCCCTGCCAGCCTTCCAGTTTCGATGCGACGCTGTCCGGGTTTCCGTCACCGGTCCAGACGCGGAAGCTCATGTCCGGGAGAGCAATCAAGTAATCCCAAAGGCCAACGACCAGCGCCTGGAGGCCAAAGAAGGTGGAGCCGAACAGCAGGAAGAAGCTCAAGAGCGCGATGCTCAGCACCATGTTCAAGTTGGACAGCCATTTGATGCCCTTGCCGACGCCCGACAGCGCCGAGGCGGTGGAGGCGGCCATAATCACCACGATGGCCACCAGCACGCCGGTGGTGTTGGCGGTGCCTGCGTCATTGGTCAGCCCGGTAATGCCGATACGGGTAAGGCCGGAGACAAACTGCTCCACCCCGAAGCCCAGGGTCTGCGCCACGCCGAGGATGGTGGCGACAACGGCGACGATATCCACCAGATGGCCGATGGAGCCGGAGAGGCGGGCGCCGAACAGCGGCGTCAGCGAGGAGCGCATGGTCAGCGGCAGGCCGCGGCGGTAGCTGAAGAATCCCAGCGCCAGCCCGGCAATGGCATAGCAGGCCCAGGCGCCCAGGCCCCAATGCAGGAAAGACCACTTGTAAGCCATGCGGATATTGTCCGCGGTGCCGCCATTGGTCAGGCCCTGGATCACTTCCGGGTTGTTGTTCCAGTGGTAGATCGGCTCGGCTACCGCCCAGGTTAGCATGCCGACCCCGATACCTGCGCCGAACATCATGGAGAACCAGGAGAAGTTGGAGAACTCGGGTGCGTCACCCTGCTGGCCCAGCTTGAGCCGTCCGGCAGTCGGCCAGATTGCCAGTGCGATGCAACACAGCACAAACAGCGCCACGGTCCAGATGTACCAGGCGCCGAAGGAGGCAAGTATGAAGCCGTTGATCGAGTTCAGTACTGCTCCCGACTGTTCGGGAAAGGCAATGGCCCAGACCACCAGCCCACCGATCATCAGCTTGGAGGAAATGGTAACGATCTGGCTAAAGCCCCGGTAGAATCCGCTGTCGGATGTGCCGATCGGCAAATCCGTTAAAGGAGGTTTTATTGACATGTATTTTCCCTGTCTTTGTTGATCTGCCGGTTGACGCCGCCGGGGCTACGGCCTTAGCAGAACTTACGCAGGGCATTTTTTGTTATAAAAATTTCCCCTTTTGCAGTAGGCAATAATTTATGAGTGACATTAGCGGAATTAATAGGAAGCTGAGCTATTACTTGGTCGCGCTGCACACCTTCGACCTGGTGGCCCGGCATGGAAACTTCACAGGCGCGGCCGAGGCGCTGGGGCTGACGCAGTCTGCTGTATCCCAGAAAATCAAGGGCTTGGAGACGGAACTGGGCATTGCTCTGTTCCGGCGTGAGCACCGCGGCGTGTCGCTGACCAATGAAGGCGTGCGGCTGTTGAACGTGGTGCGTCCGGCAATGACGCAAATGGGCAACTCGGTCTCTTCTCTGATGGAGCGCAAGTCGCGGCCAAGGGTGCGGATTTCAGCGGATTTTGCCTTTTCCAGTTTCTGGCTGCTGCCGCGATTGTCGCATTTGCGGGCCGAGCTGGGGGATGAGATCGAGATCCAGATCCTTGCGGCACAGGTGCCGCCGGATGATTACGGCGATGATTGCGACATCAAGATCCACGTCGCCCCGCGCAGCAGCATGGCGGACGGCGATGTCATGCTGTTGCAAGAACGGGTCACGGCGGTCAGCAGCCCTGCCTATCTTGAAAACCACGGCCCCATTGCCGCTTCTGCCAAACTGCTGGACTGCCACCTTCTCAGCCTGTCGAAACCGGCCTCAGCGGAATGGCAGACCTGGCAGGGCTGGTTCGACCGGCTTGGCATCGCAGGGGAACGCTCCAAGAACTACATAAGCTTCAACAACTACGACATGGTGGTGCAGTCGGCGGTGGCCGGCGACGGCATTGCGCTTGGGTGGCTGGGATTGATTGATAATCTGCTGGAGGACGGCAGACTGGTGCAGGTAACGAAGGACGTTGTGCCCAGCGATGCGGGCTATGTCATGTCGCGCGATTACTCAAGCCGCCTGCGCGGCCCGAACTTGGTGTTCGATTGGATTGCTGCGCATTCGGCGGGTCTTGCCCTTAAGTAGATTCTGGATCCTAATAATTACGGGCCTTTGGGTAATCCCCCCCGATCTTAAGGGGATGCGGAAGTAGAATTTTCTCAGCAGGATGAACGAGGAGATTCCGATGAAGAAGACACGTTTCCCTGAGGCCCAGATCATGGGTATTCTGCGGCAGATGGAGAACGGCGTGCCCGTATCCGAGCTGTGCCGCGAGCACGGTATGAGCAGTGCCACGGTCTACAAGTGGCGGGCCAAGTATGGCGGGATGGACGCCAGCCTCATCAGTGAGATGAAGGCTATGGCCGAGGAGAACCGCCGGCTGAAGCGCATGTACGCCGACGTCAGCATGCAGAACGACCTGCTGAAGGAGGCGCTCGGAAAAAAATGATACGGCCAGCTCAGCGCCGAGAGTTGGCCGTGAAAGCGGTGGCGATGAAAGGCGTCAGCATTGCGCTGGCCTGCCGGGCATTTGGCGTCAGCGAGACATGCTACCGATACAGCCCGAAGCTAAACGAGGAGAACGAACAGATCGCCGATCTGCTCCTCGGACTGACAACGGCGAGGAAGACCTGGGGGTTTGGCCTGAGCTTCCTGTATCTGCGCAATGTCCAGGGGCATTCATGGAACCACAAGCGCGTTTACAGGATCTACCGTGAACTGGAGTTGAACCTTCGGATCAAGCCGCGCAAGCGTTTGAAGCGGGAGAAGCCGGATGAACTGGCGGTTCCAGAGGTGCCAAACGAGGTCTGGTCGATGGATTTCATGGCGGATCGTCAGGAGGACGGTCGCCAGTTCCGGCTGCTGAACGTCTTGGATGATTTCAACCGAGAGGGTCTGGGCATAGAGGTGGACTTCTCGCTACCGGCTGAACGGGTCGTGCGCGCGCTGAACCAGATCATCGAATGGCGCGGCGCACCCAGGACAATTCGAGTCGACAACGGCCCCGAATACGTCAGCGGAACGCTCATGGAGTGGGCTGAGAACAGGGGCATCACCCTGGCCTACATCCAGCCCGGCAAGCCCCAGCAGAACGCCTATGTCGAGCGTTACAACCGGACGGTCCGGCACGAATGGCTGGACCTCTACATCTTCGAAAGCATCGACGAGGTGCAGCAGATTGCCACCGAATGGCTCTGGTCCTACAACAATGAACGTCCGAATATGGGCAACGGCGGGATGACCCCCGCCCAGAAACTGAGAATGGCCGCGTAAATTCTACGACCAAGCCCCCGCAAAAATGGGGGGATTACCTTTGCATGCCCATTCGAAAATATTCATGTCACCATGTCGCGAACCAAGGTTTGTTGTGGAAGCGATGGCGCTGGCTTCGGAGCTGAATTCTCACATTCCAAACTTTTCGGCGTTACCACTTCCACAGCTTTGATCGCCAAGCGGACTCATGTGAGGCCGGTTTTGACTTACCTAGCTCGCCTCGAAGGCACTTTTCTTCCCTGCAACTTGCACTTCATATCTCTACAAGTTCCAAACCTGTCCTGAGGTCCGCGTTCTGCTGGTCGATTATCAGCTGGCTTTGGTTTTCGTCGTTGCGTGTTTCAAGACAAAGCCAGCTGCTGCACCATGGCTTCGCGCATTTTGAATTTTTGCGGTTTGCCTGTGACGGTCATAGGGAGTTCCGCCACGATCCGCACATAATGCGGGACCTTGAAATGTGCTATCTGGCCACGGCAATGCGTCAGGATTTGATCCTCAGTAAGGCTGGCGCCGGTGGCAGGAACGATCCAGGCGCAAACCTGTTCACCGAATCTTTGGTCCGGCACGCCAAAAACCTGTGCATCACCAACTTCCGGGTGGCGGAGCAGGAATTCTTCGATTTCGCGCGGATAGATGTTCTCTCCCCCGCGGATAATCATGTCCTTGATGCGGCCGGTAATGCTGCAAAATCCCTCTGTATCGATGGTGGCCAGGTCGCCGGTGCGCATCCAACCGTCCGCTTGCGCAGCCTCGGTAGCAGCTGGATCGTCCCAGTAACTCTCCATCACGGAATAACCGCGCACCAGCAGTTCACCCTGTTCACCCGCTGGCACGGTTCGGCCCTCAGCATCCACAGCCTTCACCTCCAAATGCGGATGCACCCGGCCCACGGTGGTGCAGCGTTTCTCTGTTGGGTCGGTGGTGAAGCTTTGAAAGGAGACCGGCGCGGTTTCGGTCATACCGTAGCAAATCGTCACCTCTTGCATGTGCATGTCGCGGTTGACCCGGTGCATAATCTCGATGGGGCAGGGGGCGCCTGCCATGATCCCGGTGCGAAGACTGGCAATATCCCGCGGGTTTTGATCCAGCTCCTGCAGCATGGCGACAAACATTGTCGGCACGCCGTAAAGCGCGGTTGCGTGTTCCGCGGCGGCGGCCTCCAGGACGGAGCCCGGTTCGAACGCTTCCCCTGGAAAAATCATCGTGGCACCTTTTGAAACCGCACCGAGCACGCCCATCACCATGCCGAAGCAATGGTAGAGCGGCACAGGGATTAGCAGCCGGTCGGCTTCGGTCAGTTTGATGCGGTCTGTAACAAAACGGGCGTTGTTGACGATATTGAAATGCGTCAGCGTCGCCCCTTTGGGCAACCCGGTGGTTCCGGAGGTGAACTGGATATTGATCGCCTCCTCCGGTTTCAGCCCCGCACTGATTGTGTCCAGCTCTGCGGTGTCCGCACCCGCACCTAACTCCTGCACGGTTTCAAAAGACAGAACGCCTGGGCCAGTATCTGCCGCCATCACCACCGCATAGCGCAAGGCAGGCAGCCGTACTGGAGACAGCGGACCGGCGGCCAGCTCGGGTGCCAGTTCGCGGATCATGCCCAGGTAGTCGGAATTCTTGAAACTTTCTGCCGCGATCAGCACTTTGCAACCGGTCTTGTTGAGCGCGTATTCCAGTTCCGCCAGCCGGTATGCCGGGTTGATCGTCACAAGTATGGCGCCGATCCGGGCGGTGGCGAACTGGGTCAGCACCCATTCGCAGCGGTTGGGGGACCAGATGCCGACCCGGTCGCCCTTCGCAACCCCGAGCTCCAGCAGGCCCGCGGCCAGTTCATCCGCCTTCCGGGCCAGCTCCGCATAGGTCATCCGGATGCCGGCATCCGTGAACACCAGCGCCTCACGGCTGCCGTGCTGCTCCACCGCCTGCCGCAGCAGCGCCGGGATGGTGATATGCTGCAGCGGCGGCTCATCCGGCCCATGCACATGCGAGAGGCCGTCAATCGGGGCGGTGGGATCGGTTTGCGGGTCAGTCATGGTCAGTCTCTGCTGATGAAGCGGACCGGGCCGCCGCGGCGGCAGCCCGGCCGGGTGTTAAAATGGGATCAGCCGCGGGCGACGTTGATCACCTGCATCTGGGTGTATTCCGCCAGCCCCTCGACCGATTGTTCGACGCCGAGGCCAGAGCCCTTGAAACCCGCCATCGGGATATGCGGGCCGATGTTCAGCTGCTGGTTGACCCAGATGGTGCCGGATTCGATGCGCCCGGCAATCTCGGTCGCCTTGGTGGTATCGGCGGAATGCACCGACCCGCCCAGCCCGTAGTCGGACGCGTTGGCGCGGGCGATCACGTCGCCAATGTCGTCAAAGCGGATCACTGGCAGCACCGGGCCGAACTGCTCCTCATCGACGATTTTCTGCCCGTCGGTCACATCGCGCACAATAGTGGGGGGCACGAAATAGCCCGGACCGTCCTTGGCCGCCCCGCCCGCAATAATCCGGCCGCAGGCGCGGGCGTCCTCCAGGAACCCCTTTATCTTCTCAAACTGCGCTTTGTTCTGGATCGGGCCAATGGTCGTCCCCTGCTTCATGCCGTCATCGACCACTGCCTGTTCGGCCAGCGCCGCCAGCTCGGCGCAGAACTCCTCATAGATTTCGCTGTGCACATAGGCGCGTTTCACCGCCAGGCAGACCTGCCCGGCATTCAGGAACGCCCCGCCATAGACCTTCTCGGCCGCCGCCTTCACGTCCACATCCGGCAGCACGATGGCCGGATCGTTGCCACCCATCTCCAGCGTAACCCGCTTCATGGTGTCCGCCGCACTCGCCATGATCCGCTTGCCGGTCTCCGACGAGCCGGTAAAGCCGATCTTGGCCACATCCGGATGCGCCGTCAGCTTGGGGCCAAGGTCATTGGCATCGGTGATAATGTTCACCAGCCCCGCCGGGAAGATCCGCGCGCAGATCTCGCCCAGCTTCAACGCCGCAACCGGAGTGGTGGGCGCAGGTTTCAAAACAATCGCATTGCCCGCCATCAGCGCAGGCCCGATCTTCCAGCAGCATAGAAGCAGCGGGAAGTTCCAGGCGATGATGCCCGCCACTACGCCCAGCGGCTTGTGCCGGGTCTCGATCCGGAACTCCGCGTCGTCCTGGATCACCCGGTCCGGCAGCTCCAGCGTCGCGGTATGCGCCAGGTATCCTTGCGACCAGGCGGCCTCGCCCTGCGCCTCGGGCAGCGGCTTGCCCTGTTCCATGGTGATCAGCCGCGCCAGCTCATCCGCCTCCTCGCCGATGGCGGCGGCCAGCGCCTCCACCTTGGCGCGCCGTTCCCTCATCGGTGTCTCGGCCCAGGCCTTCTGCGCCGCCTTTGCGGCAGCCACCGCCTCGTCCATCTGCGCCTCGGAGGCATGCGGCACGCGGGCAAACACCTCCTCCGTCGCCGGGTTGATCACCTCGATCATGCGCTCCGCCGAAACCTGTTCGCCGTTGATCAGCATGCGGTATTCCATTGCCGTTCTCCCTGTTTATCCGTCAGCCGGGTTTGATTGAAAAAGACAACCACGCCCCGGCGGCGGGGTCTTGGGGATGGGTGCCAAAGAGTTTGCGTCCTGCGCCAAAAATCCGCCCAGAGTGCAGGTGCTGAGGAAACCCCGCGGCGAGCAGCCGAACTGCTGGCGGAAGGTGCGGTTGAAATGGGAGATATCGCCAAACCCCGCGCCATAGGCGATCTGGGCAATCGGCACCCGCGCCCCCTGCCGCGCCGCGTGGCGCAGCTTAGCCGCCACCACTGCAAGCCTTGCGCGGGTCAGGCAGCCGGTGAAAGTGGTGCCGTTGTCCTGAAACTCGCGTTGCAACTGTCGCCGCGACAGCCCGGTGCGGGCGGCCAGCGCGTCCACTGTCAGCCCCGGGTCGGTGCTCAGCAGCTCCAGCGTCTCGCGCACCAGCCGAAACCGGTTCTTGCGGCTGCCCAAATTGCCCGCCCCCGAGTGAGGGCCGTCGGCAAAGGCCAGCAGCACTAAATCAAAGATATATTCTGCGTTGTCGACTGCGCCCTTTGTATCCAGCAGCCCGCACAGACTGGCGTGCAGCGGATGCGCCGGGGTGATCTTGCACCCTGCTGCGGGTATATCCCTGCGCCGCTCCAGCACCAGCGCCCGCGGCAGATGTGCCGACAGGAAGGCGGCATGTTGGCCGGTTATGCTCAGTTCCGCCGCGCGGGTGGAATCGAGCAGCAGAAAATCCCCGGGTCTCAGTAGGGTCTCGCGGCCCGCGTGCAGGATGCCGGTTTCCCCTTCCAGCTGGCGCAGCAAAAAGAAATGCTCCTGATCGTCGCGCAGAATACCCTTGCGGGTGCGCTCAATCCGGGCCGGCAGGCAGCGGATTTCGGCCACATCAATGCCGCTGCGCCGGTGAAGGTCAAACGATCCCGCCCAATTTCCTGTGGCCCGATCCGGGGTTGCATAATAGTGGCCGCAATTGGCGCGCAGCGTGCTGTTCCAGTTGTCAAAGCAGATCATGCGGCCTGCGGGCCTCCTGTCCCGATGCGTTCCCGGCCGGTGAAGGACGGGTTTTGCAGCATGTTCTCAATGCCGCCGCTCATGCAGGCCCGGGCCAGCAGCCCGGTGAAATGCGCCGCTGCCAGGCTGGCACCCCGGACCGGAACGCCAGAGGTGACGGGGCAGGCGCCGTATTGTGCGCCCGGCAAGTTCAACAGCGACCATTGGCTGCTGTTGCAGCGGGCATCGCCTTGCACTGAAACCACGCCCGCGCACCCTGCCGGATAAACCGGCGTGCCACGCGCCGGGGCAGAGGCGACCAGCAGCTTTCCCGCTGCCAGAACCGCAGCTACCGCCTCATCCATCAGCGGACTGGACTTACCATGACCAAAGGAACAGTGAACGATCTCCGCTTCCGACACCGCGGCCCGGTGCAGCGCCTCCGCCACGTTGGCAAGAGAGGTGGACAAGCGGCCCGCAAAGATGCTGAGCCCAAGGATCCGCGCGCCTGTTGCATTTGCGTGGATGGCAGCGGCCATGCAGCTGGCATGCAGTGCCGCCGGGCTTTCTGCCGCTCTCGGGTGCATGGCGCAGATATCCGCTCGGCCTGCGAAGCCCGGAGCATCCGCAGCCAGCGGCCCGTCAATCAGCGCTATCAACGGTGCGCGTGTCATGACTTCACCTCTGCCAATTCGATCACCAAGTCGAATTTCCCGCTCGCCGCCGCACCGCCGTGGGCGGTCAGGATGCGGGTGGTGCAGGTAAAGGCCTCATCGATATAGGCCAGGATCCGAGTCGCAGTGGCAGGATCCACCTCCGACAGTGCCTCATCCAGGATCAGGATATCAAACGGCGTCAGCAGCGCCCGCAGTAAACACAACCGCTGGCGTTCACCGCCTGACAGTGTCAGCCCGCCTTCGCCCAGCATCGTGTCAAGGCCTTCAGGACCGCGGAACCTGTCCGCCAGGCCGAACAGCTCCAGCAGCTCCCACACCCGCGTTTCATTCTCAGGCTTGGCCCAGAAGGCGCGGCTTTGGAACAGGTTGCCGCGCAGACTGGCCCGCACAGTGAAGGGCCGCTGCCCGGCATGGGCTACACGGTCAGGCAGGCTGTCCCCGCCAAGCAGGCGCAAGTCCGCGCCGCCCAGAGCGACATGTCCGGCCAAGGGCTGTGCCCGCCCGCATAGTACAGCCAGGAGCGACGTCTTGCCCGTGCCACTGGCCCCCTTCAGGGCCACTCTGGCACCCTCGGGAATGCTCAGGGTGAGCGGACCCAGAGGAGGGGTGTTTCCGCGAGAAATGGTTACATTGTCTAATTGCAGACCATAGCCGGAAGGAGAGAAACGGTTAGAAGGGGCAGAGGGTGATTGCATCACCGCATCCAGCCGTGCCGCGGCCACCTTGACCCGCGCCTGTGCGTGCCACAGTCCCAGCAGAGACTGCATCGGCCCGGTCATAAATCCCATATAGGCGATAAAGGCCATCAGCGAGCCCAATGGCCACTGGCCGCGGATCACCATCAGGCCGCCCGCCAGAAAAATCGCGGAGCGTGTCAGCGCCGACAACAGCACTGGTACTGCGCGGGTGAACTCGCTCCAAAGGTTTTGTGAAATCAGCTTCTGGCTCAGTCCGGCATGATCCCGCAGGCTGCGCCGCTGCGCCCATTCTGCACCACGCGCGGCCTGCAGCGCGGGCAGGCCGAACAGCGTCTCGGACAGCCCCGCCGCATACTGCCCCTGCATCTCGCGCACCGCTGCCGCGTGGCGCTCGGTTCGGGGCCGCGCCCAGATCAGAAAGGCCAGCTCCGCAGGTGCCAGAAGCGCCGTGAGTAGCCCCAGCCGCCAGTCCAGCACCATCAGCATCATGGAGCCGCCAATCAGCCGGATCAGTGCCGAGGAGCCGCTCAGCACCGCGTTGAACGCAAATTTCTGTACTTCCGCCGCGTCGCCATCAATCCGCGCCAGTAGCTCACCCGCGCGCTGGCCAGCAAACCAGCCGACCGGCTTGGCGGACAGCCGCGACAGCAGTCGCTGCCGCATCCGCGCCAGCATTCGGACCGAGGCTCGCATGTGCAGTATATTGCTCAGCGCGCCGGTGCCGGTGGCCAGCAGGCCGATCCCGAACAAAGCCAGCGACCAAATCACCAGCTGCGTGGCATCTCCCGCCATTAGCCCGCTGTCAATGACCAGCTTGCTAATATAGGGCGGCAGCAGGCCAAGCGCGGCAGCGGCAAAGCTGATCAGCAGGAGAACCGCCAGCCGCCGCCGGTGCGGGCGCAACAGCGGCAGCAGCCACCTCGCAGTGGCGGGCGTGAAAAGCGCGGCGCCAGCACGTGAAGGCAGGCGCGGCCAGTCCCGGGCAGCAGCACCGCCCGGCTGGGGGGAGAGTTTGGCAGCAGGCCTGTTCATCCCTGCGGCACGACATGCAGGGTGGAGACGGACATATCCCCGCCCGACGGGATCCGGATCTCGCCCACGCGGTCCAGTGTCTCGCTGTCGTAGATGCCAATGTCGTCATTGGTGCCCGCGACATAGATTTCCTTCCCGTCGCTGGAGACATTGATGACGTAATAGGTGTGCGGCAGGTCCACCCGCTTCACCAGCTCCTGGGTTTCCAGGTTGTGCTTGGACAGCTGGGTATAGACGCCATAGAGGTGTTTGGGATCCACCGCGCTGCGCACAGCCGAGAACATCAGCACCTCGAAAGAGGCAAAATCGGCGATCTCGGTCTCTCCGCTGTTCAGATCAACCGACTGGTAGCCCCAGACGAAATCCGCCATTTCCTGCTGAGTTTCGTCGGTAAAGACCGCCGCCGTATACATCAGCAGCATCTCGTTGTTCTGGCTGCCGGTCGGCCAGAACGCCAGCACATCCGGCGGGCTGTAGGTGGGGCGGTCCCAGCTTGCGTTGGCAATCGCCACCTCTGTTTCGCCGTTGGAGGGGTCGACCCGGTAGATGTCATGCCCTGCGACATAGACCTGGCCTTTGCGGTCGCTCGCCATAAGGGTGGAGCGGCGCGGCGCCTCGAAGGTGGCGGACGGTTCCGCTTCCAGCCCGGCACCGGCGTCATAGACGGCAAACTCCGGCTGCATCACCTCGTACCGGTCTGTCAGTTTGCGCACCGGATTGCGCACCGTGTAGATCTGGCTGCCGTCCTTGGAGACTGCCAGCGAGGCCAGCGAGCGGCGGGTCACGTCACCTTCGGACTGGGCAGCGTGAAAGACCTTTTCGCAGGTTTCGATATCGACCCCGACCACATCCTGCCAATGGTTCAGCAGCACGTAGGCAATCCGGTTGTCCGGCGACATCGCAATCACGCCGGGCGTTACATTAGCCCCCAAATCGCAGTCCGACTTTAAGGCACGGGATTCTGCGTCAAAGACATAGAGGTTGGAAGGCCGGGCCACTGTCACCAGAAGGTCGCCAGCGGACAGCGGCAGGGCTGAAGCGCACAGCGCGGCAGCAGCAATAAGCGCGGATTTCATGATGCGGGTCTCCTCAGGTTTCGGCATCGGTGGGATAAGTGGCGCCAAGCGCGCGCCAGTCCTTGGCGGCATTGGGCGCGCCCTCGTCCCAGTTCGGGTGGTTGACCATGATGTCGGGCACCTGCGCAGGCCACCAGCAGGGGTCGGAGCAGCCGTAAAGGTCGGCCTCCATCGGCTGGCACAGGGCGGCCAGCCCGCCAAAGGGATCAACCTCCCAGCCCGGATCGAATGTTGTGGCGCATCCGGCAGTCACGGTTTGCATCGCGCGGACCTCGTCCATCTGGCCTTCGGCCGCGGCCTGCTGAACGCGTTCGGCTTTCTGATTGAGCGGTTTCATTTTCCAAACGCCCTCCTCGGCGCAACATGGTGGTGAAAGAACTGCGGTGCCTGGGTGATCAGCCGGGCATAGGCGGCGACGCCAAAGTCGATCCAGTCGCGCATCAGGTCGCAGTAGTGATAGGTGGGCATCATCGGGTCGCTGAAATGGGCATAGCTCTCGTGGTAGCAGCCGCCCGCGCACAGGTTGCGGATCCGGCAGGTGGCGCAGCCCTTCTCAGTGCGGTCAGACCGCGCCTTGATGAAGCCCGACAGTTCTTTGCGCTTGATGCCCTCGTCGACGGTGCCGAACTGGTCCATTTCCGAGCCGGTGAACCGGTGGCAAAGGTTCAGCGCGCCATCGTGGTTCACTGCCAGCATCCCAACCCCGGCCCCGCAGGGCAGCGCCTTGGAGCGCCCCTCATAGAGGTCGTTCATCATCTGATGCATGTTGGAAAAGCCGATGTTGCGGCCCTGCAGCGCCGCCTCGACATACAGGCGGCCCAAGGATTTCATCCCCTCGAACACCTCCAGCAGCTCGGCGCCGTTGAGGTTGAAGGCATCCATCTCGCCCGAGGTGACCGGCGAGAAGCCTACCTCGGCGAAACCGATGTCGTTCTTCAGATGATCCCAGATTTCCACGATGTTGGTGATCCCTGCGGTCAGGGTGACACGGGCACCCACCGGCTTGGATTTGTACCGCGACAGCAGCAGCCGCGCCTTGGCAGCCACCGTGTCATAGGTGCCCTTGCCGCCCACCGTCTTGCGGTTCAGGTCATGCTGCGCCTTGGGCCCGTCGATGGAAACCGTCAGGCCAAAGCGGTGTTCGTCCAGCCAGTCGATCAGCGGTTCGGTCAGCAGCGTCGCATTGGTGGTGAGGCTGAAGTTCACCTCCTTGCCAAGCGCCGCAAAATGCGGCTCAGCCCAGTCCACCACCTTCCGGATCAACGGCAGGTTCGACAGGGGCTCGCCGCCGAAGAACACGATGTTGTAGCTGTCCCGGTCCGGGTTCTCGGCCAGCAGCATCTCCGCTGACTTCCGTGCAGTGTCAAAGGCCATCTTCTGGCCCTTCGACGGCACCGCCAGATCCTCCTTGTAGCAGTAGGAGCACGCCAGGTTACAGCCGGTGTTGACGTTCAGAACGATGGTCGTAAGCGGGAAGGTCTCGATCTCGATTGGCGGGCGCTCCGGCTGCAGCGGTCGGCCGTCGTTGACGATATCCAGCCGCACCAGCCCGTCGAGCCGCACCGCTGCGTCCTCCGCGGCAAACCGCGCCTCGAACTCGTCCATCGAGAACACCTGCTCCTGCGCCACATAGTCGAGGATATCCCGGTCCACCCCGTCCATCTCGAAGATCGAGGTGGTGGGGACGTGGAACAGAACCTCGCGTCCCTCGACCTCAACCCGGTGCGCATTGGCCGGCTGATAGTGAAAGTCTTTCATGGTCTCTCTCCCCGGTCTCAGCGGATTGGCGGGTCGATGAAGCGCTGCACGGTGACGATCAGCATTGCCTCTGCCTGCTGGCCCATCGCCTCGGCCTGGACTTTCAGCTCACCCGCATTGTTGGCGCTGAAGGGACGGTCGGAATTGGGGCCGGCAACTGCGGGCAGGAAGATGCCGTTTGACTGCATTTCGCCTGCAAATTCAGTGTCCTTCATGTGCGCCGCATGTTCATGCGCGTTGGCCACGTTCCATTGCGCCTCGACCCGGCCAATGCGCACGTCATCCTCGGTTCCGGCCTCGCCGTCGGGGCCGTTCCACATGCCAACCGCGTTGAAATAGGCAGGCACCGCCGCCGGGCCTTCCTCGCTGCCGCCACCCACGCGGGCGATGGTAAACTCAGGCTCCACCCGAAGGCTGTCGACAGAGGTGTAATGGGCGATCTGCCCCTCAGCCCCGCCCGCGCTGAAGGTGACAACGCCGTTGCCCTCCGCTGCCAGCGAAAGCGCTGCGCCAAAGGTGTTCGCAGTGGCCTCACCAGCAGAGGCGTCCAGACCTTCCAGTCCGGTGCCCACCACCTGTACCTGCACTTCTCCTGCCGGAACGGCAGAAGGAACTGTGCCCAGGATGACGCTGCCGGCCCCCTCCCGGACACCGCTCAGCGGCGCGCCCAGGGCATCGTTGCCGCGGTCGAACTGGCGGCCCTGCAGGCTGTTTCCATCCTCCGACAGCGCCAGCACCTGGCGGTAGGAGGTGCCGCCAATGTCCAGAATTGCACGCCATTCATAGCCGGTGTAGAGGTTCATCTGGCCGGACGCGGGATGCACGGTGCCGTCCGCCGTCACGAACTCGCCGCTGACCTGATAGGGCGAGGCATCGCCCGTGACCGACAGCTTCCCATAGGCCTCACCGATGCCGGGCAGATCGGTCATCACCACCCAATCGCCCGCCACCGGCTGCTTCTCCGCAGCCTGCCAATCTGTCCAGGCAGCAGTCTCCAGCGGATTCTGCTCCGCCAGGAAGCCTGCGATCTCGGTCCGGGCGATCTTGTACCACTCCCGGTCGCGGCCAAGCGCCTGGTATTCGATGGTTGGGAAATGGCCGACATGGAAATCCATATGCAGCTCCCACTCCTCCGCGGTGCGGTTCTGCAGCAGCCCCCTCGCGCCGGTATGGCAACGGGAGCACATTGAGGCGAAGGGCTCGTCGAAGCTCTCCTGCGCGTTTGGATCCTTCTCCAGAGCATAGCGGAACGGCGCTGCTTCGGAGGGGGCCAGGCCCTGGGTGTCCGCCAGATGCTGCACGATGGCGCGGCGGTCCTCTGCGCTGATGTCCAGCCCGTGCGATTGCTGCATCCGGACGATGGTCATCATCCAGCCTTCGGGCGTCTTGCGCTGACCGCTGATCCGGCTCAGCCCGTTTTCCTCCGTCGTGTGGCAGCTGGAGCAGATATTCTGCAGCAGCTCCTCACTGGCTAGCGCAGGCATGGCACCCGCCACTGACATCAGAAGTGCAGCTGTCAGGCCGCGGGATTGTAGTTGCATGAATCAGTCTCCCTGTTTGTGGTGTCCCAGGGGATCTGCGCCCCCTCGGTGAAGCCTTGCGATAAAAGCCATTGATGGATCGCCCGCGCCGCCTGGGGCGGCGCCTCGGGCAGAACCGTGCTGTGAAAGCGGGCGGCATCCGGCAGCGGCTGGCCGGTCAGGCGGCGCAGCAGAGGGACGATCTCCTGTCCGGCGGTAAAGGCCGCACCACCGGGGGCGTCCCGGGTGATCAGTACCTCCCGCCGCGCTAGAAAACCGTCTTGCACCACCACGCGCTTGCTCACATGCGGGTGGATGTCCGTGTCATGGGCAGGGGTGTCATCCGGCCAGGCCGCGCGCTGCTGCCAGAATGAGGTGCTGAATCCCGCCTCGCGGTAAAAGTCCCGGCCCACCCGGGCCTGCCGCCAGAAGGTCTCCGCTACCCGATTGCGGTAGAAGTCGCGGGCCAGTTCTGCCTCCCCAGCCAGCAGCGCCCGCGCAATGGGCACCGCCATCAGCGCCGAGGACACCGCCCAGAACATCCCGTGTCCCGACAAAGGGTCCAACGCTACCGCCGCATCGCCCAGCCGCGGGCAGAGCGGGTCCAAATCCGGTGCCGCCAGCCGCGGCGCAATTGCATGAACGGACGGACGGGCAGGCAAGGGGATGTCTGAAAGTACGGTCCCCCACAAAGCAGCCAAGGCAGCCTTGCCGCCTTTACGGCCGAGCGTAGCCGCGCTGCCCACGGCTTGCAGCCATAGGCAGTCCCGTTTCACTGGAACCGACCAGACCCAGCCATCAGGCCGCGCTTCGATCCGGGGTGTCTCTATGCCTCCAGCCTGCGGCGGTGCAAATCCGGCAACTGAGATTGTATCTGGCCCCACTAGATCAGCACGGTCCCTATCCGAGCTCTTGCGCGGCGCGCGGCGGCCGCGGGCCTCAAGCAGCAACCGGGCAGACAGGCGTTGGCCATCGGCCAGGCGGATTTCACCGGCATTCGGCCGAACACTGGACACCGCCGCATAGGTAACGCTGACGCCCGCATCCTGCGCAGCCCCCAGCAGCCCGGCATCAAACGCGCTGCGGTCGGCCAGGTGCTCGCTGTTCTGCCCGCCCTGGAAAGCGCCCCAGCTGACATGGCGTTGGGCTGCCGGGCCAATTCCTTCCAGCGGCAAACCGTGCCGCGCCAGGATCGCAGCGACGCGGCTGGACATGCCCTCGTACCGCGGCCCGCGCGGTGGAAGGGTGGCCAACGCCACGCGGAACCCGGCACGCGTCAGCAGAACCGCTGCCACCGATCCGGCCGGGCCGCCGCCTGCAATTGCGATATCAAAGGTGCCAATTTGAGGTGCCATTTAATCAAGGTGCCCCAGCGGGCCGTTCCTTGTGGCGGACACTTCCGGACAACTATCCGACATTTCCGGACAGATTCGGCCGCTGCGGCCCCGGTTTCGGCAAAATTTCTGGAACAGCGGATTTTTGCGGTATTCTGGCGCAATCCTGAGGAACTGCCCGATGCCACACACCTACCAGCCCCGGATTTCCGCCTCCACTTTGAACGACCCGCTGCGGGCCGTTGAGTTTCTGAACGGAGATGCTGCCCCGGTTTTCCGCAGCGCTGGAATTGGTCCCACGGACCTGGCGGGGGAGATCGGCCTGAAGCAGTTTGTGGATTTCTGCGAGCACGCGTCGAGCATTTTGAAACTGCCCGATTTCGGCTGGCGTGTCGGTTCTGTTTTCAACCTGCAAAACCTTGGCGAGGTTGGAGAATTCATAAACCAGGCGCCAACGCTTGGTGCAGCACTGTCGCTGTTTCGAAATGCTTTCCCTATTGTGCAAAGCGACTCTGAATTGCGGCTGGCAGTGGACGCTGGTCAGGCCGTTTTGACCTATAGAATTTTGGACAACCGAATCTGGCCGCGGCGGCAGGACGCGGAGCTGACGCTGGCGGTTTTCCACAACCTGATACGGTCTGCTGCCGGACCGGATTGGCGGCCAGAGCTGCTGTCGCTGGAGCACGAATCAAGCGCTCTGCAAAGCGGCAGCAAGGCTGGTCCCCGCTGTCCGGTGCAATTTGCATCCCCCGCGAACCGGCTGGTGTTTTCTGCAGGACTGCTGGATCTGCCGCTGCCTGGCGGTGCCAACCCTGCGTTCAAGGAAGCAGCTCAGTCGATTGTTCAAAATGCCAGGCAGAGCGAACGCGCCGCGCCAGTTACCGTGCGGGTGCGCCGCGAGTTGATGATGCGGATCGGCCGAGAAAGTTTTGAGCAAACTGCCATCGCCGCCGCGTTGGGCATGTCCCGGCGCACCTTGCGGCGCCGGCTGGAAGATGAGGGGCAAAAATATTCGCACCTCCTAGCGGGATGCCGGATGGAAATTGCCAAGCGCATGCTGCTGATCCCTGGTGCGCACCTCCAAGACGTCTCTGCATGGCTTGGATATTCTGAAGTCTCCGCCTTTGAACGCGCATTCCGGCAGCAGGAGGGGGTAACTCCCAGCCGTTTCCGGAGGCAGGTCTCGGACTGCGGTCTTGGGGACAATGCAGGTGAGGTCGCATTGGCATCAAATTGAAACAGGAAATCAATTCGTAATTCGTGACACGCCTTACATGCGGCGGTTGGCACCCTCCAGACTTCAGTGAAGGTGTCTATTTACATGGACAGTCGTATGCGCCTGATACAATTTATTGGCTGCTCATCCGAATTGCTTGATGTCCCTTTACAGGCCTTTTTTCTTTTCTGCGGATAGTTCTTGCCTCGTCCTATACATCGCCGGGCGCCGAGTGCCTTTTACCTTAGCTTTTCATTTTCAAATACAGGTGATTTGCGGTGATCATGCCATTGGCTTGTGTCAGCACGGTGGTTTGTTATGATATTGGTTGCGGATGCAAGGTACCGAATTGGCGGGGAGTGTTGTCAGGTTTCTTGCCGCGCACGCGGTTGACAAAAGCTGTTCGCCGACAGCATTCCGGCCCCCTTGCAATTGCCTCCTGCGCCGGCTGGCGCAGCTTGAACACATCAACGGTAAAGGCCCCCGCGAAACGGCGGCAAGTAGCGAGCCGAATTCCGGTGATATCTTGAGGCAAGAAACCACAAGTGATTGGTGCTGGAGCGACTCTGCAACTGGTGCCTCCAGTGTTTTTCCATCTAGGAAATGAGGCAATCTGTTCACTCAGGTGCCTGGGCTGACGGTTCCGTCGGGTCCTGTGCTATGAGGCGCCGTCCGCTCAGGACGGGCCGGCGGGGCGGGCCGGATAGGGCGGGCAGGAAGCCTGCAATGAAGACAAGCCAGCCAGTGCACCACAACAGGGCTGCGCCAACGGTCAATTTGTCTGTAAGAGCTGGAAAGAGCGGAACTGAGAGGCGAATCCAAGCCGCGGCTCCGTTTAGTAACACCCCGATTGAAAAGCTCTTGCTGGCGCGCATCGTCCCGCCGCTGGAATGGGCTCCGGCCCGCCCGGCGATGGCCATAACCAGGCCGGACATTCCACCAATGGTAATGGCATGAATAGCCGTGGAAACCGGGTAACCCGCCAGATCCAGGCCGGTGACGCCAACCAGCAATGCGCCAGCAGGCAGCCACAGAAAGGCAACGTGCAACGCGGCAAGAAGTGGGTTGGAAAGAACAGCCAGAGTTCTCCAGCCTGGTATGGAGCAGAACATTGCCATTGCCGCGGCAACTAGAAGAACATTTGCGGCATTTGCAGCTCCGGCAAGTTTTAAGGCCAGGGCCAGTATGAGCAGAACCTGTGAAACAGCCCGTGTTTTGGGGTATTCCTGTACTTGAAGAGTTGAACGGCCGGACAGCGCCAGCCAATTCCGGGTGAAGGCTGGGATTGCCCGTGCACCGATGAAAAACATCAGCACCAGGAACCCGATCAGAACGGATTGCGCAAGGTTTAGGCAAGTCCAGATATTTCCAGCTTTGGCGTTAACCAGAAAAAATGCTTCCCCCAGTCCCAAGGCAAGCACAGCTCCAGCGTAGCCCAGCTTGCAATGAATCCGTGCAGCAGCCAGTTCGCTAAAGATGTATCCGTAAAGGGCAAGGAAAAATGCGCTGTTCAGGAACAGGGCGGCGGCCAGCGGCAGATCCATGGCGGAAGCAGTACGAGCCAGCAGCCAGACAGAAACCAGAGCTTTAAGTGCCGGGCCGCGCAATGGCTGCCGTCCTGTCCAGCCTGGCAGCGCTGTCAGAAGGTAGCCTGCAATGGCAGCGGCGGCAAATCCGAAAAGCAGCTCGTGGACATGCCATAAAACCGCTGGCTTCAGCCCCGGTTCAGGGAGACCTAACTGAACGCCCAGCGGCCACCAGGCGACAGAAAGAAGCGCGTACAGAAATGCTGAAAGGAACAACGGCCGGTACGGGGCATCCCAGAAAGCGTTCAAGGCTTTGCGCTTGATCACGACGGTATTGGACCCGCGGACCAGGCCACACCGCTTGGGCCTGTCAGGAAGCCGTCGCTGAGACGGGTCTGCGGGGAAGCCTTCTGCACATCCGCGGCAATGGCACCTGGCGCTAGAACACCAGTCACACGGCCGCGATAATTCTGACAAATACGGGTAAATCCCTGAGATTGAGGTGACAGGCGCAAGGCGGAAACTCCGGCGTCTGCGAGTGCCTCGATCTGATAGTCGGTGCAGGCGTAACTGTGCGACAAAGTCTGCACTCCATTCATCGCCATAAAGGGCTGACCTTCCAGCGTCTTCACATCCAGCCCGTCCAGGTCATTCTCGCAGGCAAACTGGCAATTGTCCTTGGTCCTCTTGTGCAGCCGCGCGTGGTAGCAGCGCCCTGAAATCGCCAGCGGCAGCCGACCGTGGCCCCAAACTTCAATGGCGATGCCCAGCTCTCTGCCTGCACGAGCAAGCGTTCTAACCGACGACAGCGGCAGCTCTGGCGGAAGGCAGATACGCGTGGCTCCCAGCGAGGCCAGCCAAGCCAATGTGCCCTCGTTGTAGACATTGACCAGCGGGCCGACGTGAAAACCCATTCCCTTGGGCAGGTACGCCAGTGTTGTCAGGTCGTTGACCTCAACCGTTACCCCCATCGCGGCCAGATCCGCAGTATGCTTTCGCTCGCGCTTTAGTGTTACAAGGGACAGGCTTGTCAGTACAGCCTCCTTGCCCGCCTCGGTTAGCAGGGCCAGCGCTTCGGGGATGCGCTCCTGGTAGAAAGGCAGGCGCTTGGAGCAGACCAACTCGCCCATAACAACGCGGTCAACAGGGGCTTCGGCCAAGGAGCCGTAAAACGCGCTCCAGTCTTCGGCCGGCCAGAAGAATTGGTTCGGCCCAACAGTCAGTTCCATGCGGCTATCTCCAGGTTTTCTTGTAGGCGCCGGTGGTCACGGCCTGGCCTTCTGACAGCCGCGCCAGCATGCCCTGCGGCAGCGGCTGGCCAGCCTCCAGCGCGTCAACGGCGGCGCGGAAGTTGCGCACGACCTGCGCCACATAGGATTTCGAGCGCTGACGCCCTTCGATCTTCAGCGCGGTAACCCCAGCTTCTTTCAGCTGCGGGATCAGCTGCTCTGCATTGAGGCTAACCGGGTCTTCGAACAGGTGCCCGGTTTGGCTGCCAGCAGAGAAACAGCCTTTGCATAGGGTCGGGTAGGGCGCGGGTTCGTTCTTGGCTGCGCGGTGGATGGTAAACCCGCCCAGCTTGGCATCCAGCGCACCGTTTTCGTCGCGGTACTCCACATGGCTAGCGGGGGAGCAGACCCCGTTCATATTGGGCGACAGTCCGGTTGCGTAAGAGGAGAGCGAACAGCGTCCCTCGGCCATCACGCACAGCCCGCCAAAAACAAAGACCTCGGTTTCCACTTCCGCTTCTGCGTTGATGGCGGCGATTTCCGGCACCGACAAAACTCGCGGCAGCACCACCCGTTTCACGCCGAAGGTGCAGGCGTAGAAGTTGATGATGTCGGCATTGGCGGCCGCTGCCTGAACAGACAGATGCAGCCGCAGGCCAGGGTGGTTGCGCGCGGCATACTTCAGCAAGCCAGGGTCCGCCAGAATAACCGCATCCGCGCCGGATTGCGCTGCGTCGTCAATGGCGTGGTGCCATAAGGCCTGATCGCCTGCGCGGGGGAATGTGTTGATTGCAACCAGCGCCTTGGAGCCGTGATCGTGGGCAAAACCCACGCCTTCGCGCATTTCTGCACGATCGAAATTGAGGCCAGGGAAGTTACGGGCGTTGGTCTCGTCGTTAAAGCCGCAATAGACTGTATGCGCCCCAGCCTTGACGGCAGCGCGCAGGGCCGCGGGCGTGCCTGCCGGGCAGACGATTTCCATCACCATGCTGCTTCCTCCTCCGGCCGGGCCAGCGAGACACCTGTGCGCCGCTGAGCATAGGCAACGGCCCGCAACAGGAACCGGGAAAATGGCGCGGACATTGCGGCGATCTCCTGCGACAGGTCAAGTTCGGCGTCATCCACTGCGTTGCGCAGCGCCAGTGCCGCCGCAGTGTCGCCTTCAATCACCAGATCCCGCGCAAAGAATAGCGCATCCCCGTCATAGGTCCCGTGCACCAGCCCCAGAAGCGCGGCCAGCGGGCCGGAAATCCGGGCGTCACCTTCACTTCTGCCGCGCAGGGCGCGGACCTTAGGTTGGCCACCATTGGGTTCAAGACAAAGAACAACGGGTAAATCCGCGGGATCCAGGATGAACCGCTTGCGGCTGTGCTCACCCAAGCGGCGGAACAGGCCGGGGTGGCGATTGGCAATACGCCTTGAGCAGGCCGTGAGCGATAGTGATACCGGAACAAGGGGCGTTAGGCGCAGCAGCTTCGCCAGGGCCGCCGGGCAAATTGGGATTTGTGGCTGGGTGTGTGGCAAAAGAAGTCCTTTCCCGCCGGTAGCTTCAATTGCAGCGGGTCTATGGCCTCACGCGCGGCCAGAGTTTGTCGGCGGACAAATTCGCAGCGGGAAACTTTGCTAGGGATCGGCGGAAATCAGAATTGGAGCGGTCACATTCGTACTCATCCGCCATTCCCCAGCCTCCGCCAGTTTTTGAATTGGTGCCTCTCCACAGGGCAGTTTCAGAGGGTGTCCGACCCGGTCTCCGTGCGCCACCAAATGACAGCGGTGCACCGCACGGTGCTGGAGGCCGGTGGTCCGGTGCTTCAATTCGATCACCCGGTGCTGGCGGGCGGCCAGGTTTCGGATATCCCGGTTGTTTTGAACCTTTTCGGGACATCGGAGCGCGTGGCCGCCGGGCTTGGGGTGCCGCAGGACGGATTGGATAATCTGGGAAGCTTTCTGGCGGCTCTCCGGTCGCCGCCGCCGCCGGACGGGCTGCGCGATGCTCTGTCCCGCTGGCCGATGCTCATGGCGGCTCTGGCCACCCGCCCGAAGATGGTGAAAACCGCCCCGGTTCAGGCCATCGCCTGCGAGGGGGCGGATGCAAACCTGGATATCCTTCCAGTACAAACCCACTGGCCTGGGGACGCCGGGCCGCTGATCACCTGGCCTGTTGTGATCACCCGGCCGCACGGCAGCGTCCCTGAAAACATCAACAGCTACAATGCTGGTGTCTATCGGACCCAAGTTCTGGACCGGTCGCGGTTGATCATGCGCTGGCTGCCTCATCGGGGCGGGGCGGCGCACCACCGCGGCTGGGCAGGGCGGGGCGAGCCTATGCCCGCCGCTGTGGTTCTGGGGGCAGACCCTGCCACGCTGCTGTCCGCGGCGTTGCCCTTGCCGGAAACCGTGTCGGAGCTGACTTTTGCTGGCGCGCTCAGCGGAGCCCGTCCTCGCCTGGTGCCTTGCAAGACTATCCCGCTGTTGGTGCCCGCCGATGCTGAGATTGTGCTGGAGGGCTGGGTGTCTGCTTCGGAAACTGCCCCCGAAGGCCCCTTTGGTGACCACACGGGCTATTACAATCCGGCGGAACCTTTTCCCGTCATGCAGGTGAGTGCAGTGACGCATCGCGAAAATCCTCTGTATCTCTCCACCTATACCGGCAGGCCGCCGGATGAGCCTGCGGTCATCGGTGAGGTGTTTAACCGGCTGGCCCTGCCAACGGTTCGGGCGCAGATCCCGGAGATTCGCGATCTTTGGCTGCCGCCGGCTGCTTGTTCTTACAGGATTGCCATTGTCAGCATCGACAAACGCTACCCTGGGCAGGCGCGCCGGGTGATGATGGCGCTGTGGGGGATGCTGCCGCAGTTCAATTACACCAAGATGATGATCGCTGTAGATGCGGAGATCGATCCGAGGAACTGGGATGACATCGCCTGGGTTCTGGCTACCCGAATGGACCCGTCCCGCGATGTCATGGTGCTGGAGAACACACCAATGGACTATCTCGACTTTGCGTCGCCGAAACCTGGATTGGCCGGAAAGATCGGTATTGATGCCACAACGAAGACCGGCAGCGAGACAGTGCGTGAATGGGGCGGGGTCATGCGAGCGGATGCCAAGGATCAGGCTTTTGCCGCGGAACTTGTGTCCCGGCTGATGCCGGAACTGATGTCATGAGTGCGCATAGGGTGGTGCTGGGCGTTTCGGGTGCCTCCGGTGCTGTTCTCAGCCTGGCGGTTGCGCGGCATCTTCTGAATTTGGGAGCGGAAATTGATCTGGTCGCCAGCGCGGCCGCTGAGCGGACCCTGGCTCAGGAATGCGGGGCTGGAGCTTCTGAGGAGTTGAGAGCGATGGCTGCGCGCTGCCACCCCGTGCATGACATCGGTGCTGCAATTGCTTCAGGCTCGGTTCCGGTATCGGGAATGATTGTTGCACCGTGCTCTATGCGCTCACTGGCCGCCATCGCACATGGTTTCGATGACAATCTGCTGACGCGCGCTGCCAGTGTGCAGCTGAAGGAGCGCAGGCGGCTGATCCTTTTGGCGCGTGAAGCGCCGCTGACTTTGGCGCATCTGCGGAACATGTCGGCAGTGACTGAAATGGGTGCTGTCGTGATGCCGCCGGTTCCGGCATTTTACTTGGGGCATGGAACCTTGGAGGAAGCCGCCAGTCAAGTCGCTGCCCGGGCTGTCGACATGATGAATTTATCCGCAGCATGTGCTCAAGCCTGGTCGCCGTAGCAAAAACCACTTAGCACGCTGTTCTTACCATTTGGGCAATCATGCACAGGATAGGCCTATGTTTGCCCCCCTGTCTGGAGGCAGCGTTCAGACGCAGCCGTGCTCTATTATCCTCCTGTGCGGTGGAAGGAGACCTTCCATTCGTCATCAAATAACTGGGGACTGCTTAGGTCCTTGATACCGGCAGAGAGTGAGATGAATTCCGCCGAAAATGCTGCCAGCAGGCAGTACGCCTGATTTACTTTTCGGTGCATTTGAAGTATTGAATGTGTAAGAAGTGCATATGGATTGCAGGACGCTGCTGCCAGCGCGAAAGCCTGCCCGCTGATTGCGCTTAGGGGCAAAGATATCACATCTCATTGCAGAGAGTTTTCAGCCGCAGCGGGACCCTATAGCACTTCACCCACGAGGCCAATTCGGGCCAGTCGCGACGACTGGAAACGTGATGAGGGGTGCAGCACGTTGGCTTCAGTATGGCTGGAACAATGGACCGACCTGCTCGGCGGCAAGTGCCATGGGCTAATGGCCTTGGACAGGACGGGGAACCTGGCTTTTGTCGACCTGGTCCTGAACGGCAGCCCGGCATGCCAGTTGGTTGTACACTGGCAAAGCATCCGGATCAGAGACCCGCTCCAGAATGCAAAATTGTCCCGCCTGATCCGGGCTGGAATGGACTATGATGAAAATTCGGAACAGCCGCTGCCGCCGCCGGTTAAGCTAAAGGTTTCACAGAATAAAACCATATTTATTGATGTCATTCCGCTGCCTGCGGCGTTCCGCGAGAAACTGGACGGAGCCCGGTCGTTGCTGAGTATCCGGCAGGTTGAAGACCAGGCGGACACCAATGCAGACCTGCTGCAGCAGGAATTCCATCTGACACCAGCCGAGGCGGCGGTTGCCCTCCAGCTGTCCAGAGGGCTTAGCCCTAAGCAGGCAGCCAAGGCGCTAGGGGTCTCGATCTGGACCGCCCGCAGCCATTTGCGGTCGATCTTCCAGAAAACCAACACCCACCGGCAAGGGGAGCTGGTATCGCTTCTTGCCCATATTGAGCATTAGGTTCCCCGGATATTGGTCGTCTTTTCTGTTGCAATTGCGGCCACAGCAGAGGCGCCGGAGCGCCCGCCAATTGCAGTGCAGCATCCCCGTCAGATTTGCTGACTGATTCCTGTAATTTGGGGTCCGGCTACGCCGCTCCGGGTGGTGAAACCCCGCCATTCCCGGCTGGCGGGAATTCATCGCTCAAATGAGGGAGGCCGCGCGGAATTTTTGTCCTGCAAGTGAGCGATGCGGCACGGCCGCCATTTTGGTTGAGTGGAAGAGTTCGTTAACTTGTGGAGGCTGTTATGAAGAAACTTCTCATTGCTGCGGCGCTTGTGTTCGGGTTTAGCGCTCCCGCAGCAATTGCCGACAATGGTTTGAAGGTTGGGCAGAATCCATATCTGCTGGCAATTGCAAAATGCACTAACAGCGGTGACGGGAACGGAGCCGAGGCCGTTAGACGGACCCGTGATGGCTTCAGGTGCCTCAAAGGCCCCAATGCTTCTGAAGATCATCCGCGCGATCAGGATCCGGGTAACTCTGGCAACGTGCCGGATTGATGTCTGAAGGCCTGCGCATTCCAATGGAGCGTGAGGCTGCCGAATTTTTAGTTAACTAGTGGAGGCTGTTATGATGAAATTTCTTGTTGTTACCGCGCTTGCAATCAGCTTCAGCGCACCTGCAGTTTTGGCTGGCGGAGGCAAGCCAAGTGATCGTGAACTGGCTGAGCGCCGCTGCGGCAACAATGGCGAAGGCAACGATGCTGAAATCCTGAAATACAGTTACAAAAAGAGAACTTGGGTTTGCATCAAAAATGTGGACATTGCCGGGCCATACTTTGAGCCGGACGAAGATCATCCAAGGGATGTTGATCCCAACTGACTCAACTCCTTCCGGCTAGTGGGCCAGATAGAGTTGCAAAGCGTGGCGCCCCTCCTCGTTGGGGCGCCATTTTTGTTCACTCCATTCGCAAAGCCGTCACCGGATCCAGACGCGAGGCGCGCCGGGCCGGGAAGAAGCCGAAGATGACCCCCACAACAGACGCCAGGCCCACCGCTCCGATCAGCGACAGCGGGCTAAGGTACACTGGCCAGCCGGCAATGCTGCTGGCGGCATAGGCCAGTCCGGCACCGGCTGACAGCCCGATAAGGCCGCCCAGTAAACACAGCAGCACCGCCTCCATCAGGAACTGAAACTGGACGTCCCTGGCGCGGGCGCCGACTGCCACCCGCAGGCCGATCTCGCGAGTGCGCTCGGTCACTGAGACCAGCATGATGTTCATAATGCTGATCCCGCCCACCACCAGCGACACACCTGCGATCCCGGCCAGCAGCCAGCGGATTGTGCGCGAGGCCGCGTGCTGAGCCGCCATCAGCGCAGCCGGATCCACGACCCGGAAGTCATTGTCCCGGCCGTCACGGATCCGGTGCCGCTGCCGCAGCAGCCGGGTGATCTCTTGTTCTGCCCCTGCAACTGCCTGTGTTGACGCAGCCTTGGCCAGAATATAGTCAACCGACCCCCGGTGAACCTGATTGGCGCTTCCAAACAGCCGTTTCTGCGCGGTGGAAATCGGGATGAAGACGATGTCATCCTGCTCGCGTCCGCTGCCGGAGGTGCCCTTTTCCGCAAGGATGCCGATCACCTCGAACGGCACCGACAGGATACGGATGGTCTGCCCGACCGGGTCGCTGTCTCCGAACAGCTTGTCCGCGGTTGCCTGACCGAGCAGGGCAACCTTGCCGCTGTTGAGTTGCTCCTGTCCGGAAAACACTCTTCCCTGGCGTAGCGGCCATTCGCGGATGGTGAAGTAACCTGCGGTGGTGCCGTTGACTGTGACCCAGGTGTTCTTGTCCCTGTTGATCACCTGCAGGTCTGCCCGCACGGAAGGCGCGGCTGCTGCCACTTGGCCGATATGCGTGCCGATGGCAGCGGCATCGGACTCCCGCAGTATTGCCGCCTGGTACAGGTCCGCATTGTCATCGCCGCCGCGGTTTAGTTCCGGAACAATCATTAAGACGTTTGCACCAAGTGTCTTGATCTGGCGGCCGATCTCGCGCTGGGCGCCTTCCGCGAACGCGACCATGGCCACAACTGAAGTAACCCCCACGATGATCCCCAGCATGGTCAGGAAACTGCGCATCAGGTTTGCCCGCAGCGCCCGCAGCGCAATCCGGAGGCTTTCCAGCAGCGTCATTGCGGCCGCCTTGGCGGAAGATCTGCGCTGCCATGCCCGGGATGGCGAACAAAACGGGCCACCTTTTGCGCGTCAGCCCTGGATTGCGGTGAGAGCACCAGCTCGTCCGATTTGATCCGCCCATCCTTCATCCGCAGAATACGGCCTGTGTGGCAGGCGACATCCTCATCATGCGTGATTACTGCAATGGTGCTGCCTGCCTGGTTTAATTCATGAAACAGGCCAAGGATCTGCAAGCCCTTTTCACTGTCCAGCGCCCCGGTCGGTTCATCCGCAAGAATGAGCCGCGGGCTGTTTGCCAATGCCCGGGCAATGGCAATTCTCTGCTGTTCACCGCCTGACAACTGATTGGGAAAATGCGCCCGCCTGTTCTCCAGTCCGACTTTCTGAAGCAAGTCACGCGCCCGCTCCCGGCGTTTGGCCGCCCGTACACCGGCATAGGTCATCGGCAGTTCGACGTTCTCCTGCGCAGTCAGCCGGGGCAAAAGGTTGTAGGACTGGAAGACAAAACCGAAGGTTCGATTCCGGAGCCCGGCCCTGGTATCGGCAGCCATGCCTTCCGTGTTCTGCCCGGACACCCGAAAGGCCCCGCTGGTGGGTCTTTCCAAAAGGCCGAGAATGGACATCAGCGTCGATTTGCCAGAGCCGCTGGGACCGGTTATCGCCAAAAACTCCCCTTCACGGATGGTGAAGGAGCAGTTTTTGACAGCTTCTATCCGGGTGTCTCCGTTCTGGTAGCTTCTGCAGATATTCTCAGCCTCTATCAGCATGGTGTCAGCGCCAGTTACGGAGAAACTGCGCAAACCGGTTTCCGGACGCGGTGCTGATTTCACTGCCAATGACCAGATCCCCTTCATTCAAGTGACTGGAAACCACAGCGGTATGGCTGGCATCCTGATCTCCTGTTCCGGCCTCAACAGCCTCGGGCTCACCGGAAGGGCTCAAGCGCCAAAGAACCTGCTGCCCGGCAGCACTGTCCGCCAACCCCTCTTGCGACGGGTGGTATGACAGGACACTGGTTGGCACCTTCAGCACCGGCGCGGTTTCGCGAATGGCAATGTCGACCAGAGCGGTCATTCCCGGAAACAGCAGTTCGTCTTTGTTTTCGGTGTTCAGCACGACCGTGTAGGTGACGATGTTTTGAAATACTTTTGCTGATTTCCGGATTTCGCTCACGGTTCCCGAAAACCGCTTGGCGGGATAGGCATCAACCGAAAAATCCGCAGATTGGCCGGTGCGGATGCGCCCGATGTCGGTTTCGTCCACACTGACGTGTACCACCATCCGGCTCAGCTCTTCGGCAATCGTGAACAGCTTTGGTGCTTCAAGTGCCGCAGCAACCGTCTGCCCTTCATCAATGCTGCGGTCGATGACCACGCCGTCAATCGGTGACCGGATGGCCGTGCGCTCCAATTCCACAAGTGCCAGCTGCAGGGCAGCCCGGCGCTGCGGCACGTTGGCCCTTGCACCGGCAAGCTCAGCCTTGGCTCTGGCATGTTCTGCCCTGGCGGCCTCCACTCGCTGGCCGCCAGCCGCTAGCTGCGCCTCCGCTTCGCGAAGCAGTGCTTCCGCGCGCAAGACAGCGCCCTGCTCATCCTCTACGTCAGCGGCAGAAACAGTGCCGTTTGCACGCAAGGACTCCTTACGGGTCAGACGAGAGCGCGCAACAGACAGATCGGCAGAAGCCTGGTCGATCCGGGCCCGGAAAACCTCCTGCTCCAGCTTGGCGGCTTCGATTTCCACTGCCGCTCGTTCCGAAGTTGCACGTTGCACATCTACAGCTGCCAGTGCAATTTCAACGGCGGCTCTGGCTTCTTCCACACGCGCCTGAAACCCTTCGCGATCGATAATCGCCAGCGGATCCCCTTTGGCGACACGGCTGTTGAACCCGGCTCTGACTTCGGCAATCCGGCCTGAAACCTGCGAACTGATATCAACCTTAACCAACGCATCCAGCGTTCCGGTCGCTGTCACAATTTCAGTCAGAGGGCCGAATTCCACGGGATGTGTCTGATAGCGGATTTCCGTGCGCGCCTCCGGCTGCAGCGAAAAGAAGGCGGTCACGGCCAGCAAGGCCAAAGTTATTGTGAACAACTTCAGCATCATAGTTAACCATGCCCTGTTGAAGCTGAATTTTCAATGTAATCCTGTTTTGTCCTGAATACCGCTTGTTTAGGGTGCTGACTGAAGGGCCATCCGCCTGCTCGCTGGCGCAAAGTTACCGGCAAACGGTCTTGCAAACCTCTTCTGCTGCTGTGTGATGGGCGGTTGCAGCACGCCGGGAATCCTTGCCATGGCGCCGGGCGGCTCCATATTCAGCAATGGCGCGCACGCTTACATGCTGCAGGGCACTGGGTTGAATGTGCCGCGCCGCGTCTTCTTTCGATCCAGCGGCTCGGGTGCTGCACTGATGGTGCCCGAAGGGGGCAATGATGACACCGTTCTCACGCGTGTATTACTTTGGCGACAGCCTGTCTGACGAAGGCAATGCTGTGGACCTTCTTGCGTCGGTCATAGAACCGTTCATCCTGCTGGACTTGATTGCCAGCTTTGGGGGTTTCCCCTCGTCAAGCGACCTGGAGCGTTTGCGAGCCGAGGCCAAAGCCGCCGCCCGGCAGACCATCATAGACAGTTTTTCCGAAGTTGGCCCTGAGGGAGCCGTCACCAACGCGCTGACCCATGCCAGTTACGCCGCCGCCCTCGGCGGGTTTGAGGTTAGGAACTATGCTGTAGCGACGGCAACCGCACTCGGTGACGGTCTACTCGAAGGCTTGATAGATCTCGATGCCCAAGTCGCAGATTTTACTGAGGACGCCTCAGCAGGTGTTCCGGCGGAGTCGGCAGCTTTCTTTCTGATTGGAGGGAATGACTTCATCGGCCTTCTAGGAACCGTGCGGGAACAGCAGATAGCGACCCAAGCAGACTTCCTTGCTCTCGCAACGCCGGTCATTGAAGGGCTGATTGCGCAGATCGTCTCAGCCGCCCGCACCGCCAGCGGAGCCGGGGTCGGAACGGTGTTTCTCGCCACCCAGCCTGCGGACGGGTTCTATCCGGAGTTCGATACGCTCTCGCCGGTTCATGCAAGTTTCGCTGACCTCCTGATTGATATTTTCAATAGCAGAATTACGGAGAGCATTGCGGGTCTTGGCACCGAAGGAATCGACGCCAGGGCCGTTGACCTGTTTGCGGTTTCAAAGGCAATTGAGGAGGATCCATCCGGGGTTGGCATTCTCGCAGAACGGACCGACTATTTGATCGACGGGAGCACGTTCGGCAGTGACCAAGTGCTTGCGTGGGACTCCATTCACCCGGCAGAGACTTCGCATCAGATCTGGGGCGCCTACGCCGAATTTGTCATGGGGGGCGGCAAGACAACCCTCTTGGATGATGGCAGCACAGTCTTGCGCAAGGGGGGGGCGGCAAACGCCATTTTTGCGCTGGGCGGAGATGACACCATCAATGGCGGCGGCGGCGCCGACGTTGTGATCGGTGGCAGCGGCAATGACAGGATTTATGGCGCAAAGGGCCAGGATATTCTTCTTGGCGGCAGCGGCAACGATACTGTGAATGGTGGCAGCCAGAACGATATCATCAACGGTGGAGACGGCTCGGATGTTCTCCGCGGCGCAGCTGGGCGGGATGTGATTGTAGACGGGCGCGGCAATGACTTGGTATTCGGCGGGTCTGGCGACGACACATTTGTCTTCACAGAAGACGCGCTCATCGGCGGCGGCGGGCCGTCAAGCGACGTCTTCCGGGGCGGGACGGGAACCGACACGTTGTATCTTGTTCTGGATGAAACCAGCTACACCAGCTTTGAAGCTGGCAACGTGGATGATGTGCTGAGCGAACTCGGAGTTGCCGTGTTCGGGGTCGAGTTCATTCACGCCATTGCCGGCCGCGGCAGCATTGCAACGGCATTTGACAGCTTCGACTGGTTCCGTCCGGCCGATTACTGGGGGGCTGTATCCGCACCGTCCGCCGGGGAGGAACTGCTTGTCTGAGTGCGGGGCGGGCTCGGCCCGCCGTGCAAAAAACTGTGACCCAAGATCCAACTCGTATCTTGTGCACGCCAATGCGGGGCAAAAGCTGACCCAGTACCGCTCATCATCTGCACTTCCAAGCCGTTCGTGCTGGCTCGGCCGCCCGTTTTAGATGCCGTTTTCATCCGGGGGCGCATCTCATTGGCAACTGAAGCCAGAAAGTTGCCGCCAGGTATCTTAGAGGGCGGTTAAACATGTTCCCGAACCAACGTGGACTCAGTGTTCGCAATCGAACTGTGAGTCTCTTTGTAGCCTCTGGCAGTTCTGCGCGGGGCTGTTGTTGGACTCTTGGAACTCCCTAGCCAGTCCCGGCGAAAGCGTTGAGCCATTCAGGGTCCTGCAGTGCCGTGTTGGATTCTGTTGACACAATTGAGGTTATGCAACAATTTTCCTCTTGGGGTTGCTGAAACACACAAAACCCCACAAATTGGACTGTTGTGCAATGATTCAGGCTGAAGGTCAAAAGGGCTTGGAAACTGACTGGCGATGATCGGCACCAGTTATGACATCCGGACTCTTGACTGAGCCTGATGAGGTTGGAAGCAACAGTTAGATGTATAGGTTCTGGTTATGATGTGATGGGTATTACCAATTTTTATTGATGGTAAAACCTGTCAAACTGCCAGTCACAGGAAAAGGTAAGACCAACAGCCCCGTTAGAGGGCGATAACGAACAAGAACAAGCCAACAGAGGAAGTCCATGAAACAGAAAGCGTCATTTATTACCGCACTTGCCTTCACCATAGCGGCAGCGAGCGCGTCAATTGCCGAAACGGAGCTGACCGTCTACACCGCAGTCGAGGCTGAAGATCTCGCGCGGTACGCAGAAACCTTCAACCAGAGCCATCCGGACATCAAGATCAACTGGGTGCGGGACTCCACCGGGATCATCACGGCCAAACTGCTGGCCGAGCGCGACAATCCCCAGGCGGATGTGGTCTGGGGGCTGGCCGCAACTTCTCTGCTGCTTCTGAAGTCGGAAGGGATGCTGGAAGCCTATGCGCCTACCGGAGTCGATCAGCTGGATTCGAAGTTCGTTGATGGCGACAACCCGCCCAGTTGGGTCGGCATGGACGCCTGGGTGGCGTCTGTCTGCTACAACACGGTTGAGGCTGAGAAACTTGGCCTGACGCCGCCGTCGTCCTGGAAGGATCTGACCGATCCGCAGTATGCCGGCCATGTTATCATGCCGAACCCCAATTCCTCCGGCACCGGCTTCCTGGATGTGTCCAGCTGGCTGCAGATGTTCGGTGAGGAAGAGGGCTGGAAGTTCATGGATGCGCTGCATGAAAACATTGCGCGCTATACCCATTCCGGTTCCAAACCCTGCAAGCTGGCGGCGGCTGGCGAGATCCCGATCGGCATTTCCTTCGCCTTCCGTGGTGCCAAGTCCAAGGCCGCAGGCGCACCGCTGGAGATCATTGTTCCCTCCGAGGGCGTCGGCTGGGACATGGAGGCAACTGCGATTGTGGCAGGCACCGCAAATCTGGAAGCGGCGCAGACACTGGTCGATTTCACGGTCACCAAGGAAGCCAACGAAATGTACAACACCGGCTATGCGGTTGTCGCTTACCCGGGCGTCGCCAAGCCGGTTGAGCATTTCCCGGAAGGGCTGCTGGACGCGATGATCGACAATGATTTCGAGTTCGCGGCCAACAACCGCGCTGCGATCCTCAAGGAATGGCAGGCCCGCTACGACGGCAAGTCGGAAGCGAAATAAGCCTGCAGGGGCGGAGGGTTGGCCTTCCGCCCCTCTGCCTTCCTGAACTTCACTGCCTCATGCCCTGAGCCATGCCGCCCGGTGACAACAGACAGGGTGCCGCGTTGGCATATGCAAGGACCAACGATGTGCTTCAAATGACCCCGCCAAAAGAAACCTACCTGAGCATCCGCGACCTCTGGAAAGCCTTCGGCAGCTTCATCGCGCTGAAAGACATCTCCCTGGACGTGACGGAGGGTGAATTCATCTGCTTCCTCGGTCCCTCCGGCTGCGGCAAGACCACCCTGCTGCGCGCAATTGCGGGTCTGGATCTGCAATCTAAGGGCACCGTGACCCAGGGCAATCAGGACGTGTCCAACCTGCCGCCGTCTGAGCGGGATTTCGGTATCGTGTTCCAGTCCTATGCGCTGTTTCCGAACCTCACCATTGAGAAGAACATTGCCTTCGGCTTGGAAAACGCAGGCCGCAGCAACCAGGAAGTCAATGCGCGCGTCGCTGAACTGCTGGAACTGGTCGGCCTACCGGACCAGGGCCGCAAGTACCCGGCCCAGCTGTCCGGCGGCCAGCAGCAGAGGATCGCCTTGGCACGCGCCATCGCAACTAATCCAGGCCTGCTGCTGCTGGATGAACCGCTGTCGGCGCTGGATGCCAAAGTGCGCGTCCACCTGCGCCACGAGATCAAGGAACTGCAGCGCAAGCTGGGTGTGACCACCATCATGGTGACCCATGACCAGGAAGAGGCGCTGGCCATGGCCGACCGCATCGTGGTGATGAACCACGGGGTGATCGAGCAGGTCGGCTCTCCCACTGAAATCTACCGGGAACCGGCCAATCTGTTCGTTGCCGACTTTATCGGCGAGATGAACCAGATCAGTTCCTCGGTTGCCAAAGGGGGGCGTCTGGCGGTGGGGGAAAAGACTTTTGCCTGCCTGCCGCATGAATTTGCCGACGGCACCCCGGTCATTGCCGCCATCCGGCCCGAGGATGTTATTCCACATGAGGCCGGGTATCTGGAGAGCAGCGGCAACCGAAACTGTATCGACGTTCAACTGGCGGAAATGGAATTCCTCGGCTCCTTTTGGCGCTGCCGCCTGACCAATGAACGCTTCGGCGGCAAGGAACTGATTGCCGATTTCTCCATCAATGCCGTGCGGCGTCTGGATCTGGAGGCCGGCTGCCAGATGGAAATCGAACTGCCCGACAACCGCCTGATGGCATTTGCGCAAGACGGGCAGGGGGCGTGAGCAGATGACTGATACCACGCAATCCGTCATGCCGGCAGGCCCGGTGATCAAGGGCAAGCTCAGCCGCGACGATATCATCATGCGTGGCAGCATGATCATCATCGCGCTTTACCTTGTCGTGTCGCTGGTCTTCCCGCTTTATGCGATGTTGTCGAAATCTTTCTCCACCTATCGGGTGGAGCTGTCGCAATACGAATTCCAGGTCAGCGATGAGGCGGGCCAGTTCGATGGCAGCGTCCTGACCGGTGCAGACCTGAACGCCCGCACCGCCACCTTTGCCGATGAAGATCTTTCCACGGGCGCCGACGGGCGGCTGCCGGTCACCGGTTTCTTCCCGGACTTCAGCTTCCGCAGCCCGGTGATGTACCAGATCCGCAATACCTCTGATACCGGCCGTTTCCTGATCGGTTCCAACCTGCAAACCGGCACTGAGTGGGTCACGCTCGACTCCAACACCTTCCGCCGGGTGCAGCTGCGGCCGGTGAAGGCACAAGGCATAGACAACTTCGTCTCCTACTTCTCGACGCCTGCGCTGTTCAACTCGATCAAGAATTCTCTGTGGATTGCGGTGCTCAGCACGGTTGTCACCGTTTCGCTTGCCTTCTGGTTCGCCTACGCGCTGAACCGCAGCTGCATGAAGTACAAGGGTTTGTTCCGCCTCATTGCCATGGCGCCGATCCTGGTACCGTCGCTGCTTCCGGGTATCGCGCTGGTCTACCTTTTCGGCAATCAGGGCATGATCAAGGAACTCTTATTCGGCGCCAGTATTTACGGCCCCATAGGCATTGTGATCGGCTCGGTTTTCTTCACCTTCCCGCATGCCTTCATCATCATCTCGACTGCGCTGGCCATTTCGGACGCCCGCCTTTACGAGGCCGCCGCCAGCCTCCGCTCCACCCCTTGGCGCACCTTCTGGACGGTCACTGTGCCCGGCGCGCGCTATGGCCTGATTTCGGCAGCCTTTGTGGTCTTCAATCTGGTGATCACCGACTTTGGCCTGCCCAAGGTGATCGGCGGCCAGTTCAACGTGCTGGCGGTGGACATTTATAAGCAGGTGATCGGCCAGCAGAACTTTGAAATGGGCGCGGTGGTCTCCGTGGTGCTGGTGATCCCGGCAATCCTTGCCTTTGCCATCGACCGCATGGTGCAGTCCAAGCAGGTGGCGCTGCTGTCGGCGCGCTCGGTCCCGTATGAGCCGCAGCCGAACAAGAAGATGGACCGGATCTTCTTTGCCTATTGCTCGCTCATCGGCCTGTTCATCGCCGGCCTGCTGGCGGTCTGCCAGTTTGCCGCGCTGATCAAGTTCTGGCCCTACGATCTCAGCTTCAGCCTGAACAACTACCAGTTCGATAAGATGGACGGCGGCGGCTGGGGCTCTTATGTGAACTCCATCAAGCTGGCGCTGATGACAGCTGTGGCCGGTACCGCGGTGGTGTTCTTTGGTGCCTATTTGGTGGAAAAATCCAAGGGCTTCCGCACCGGGCGCGCCATCTTCCAGATGTTTGCGATGCTGCCGATGGCCATTCCAGGGATGGTTCTGGGGCTGGCCTACATCTTCTTTTTCAACAACCCGTCCAATCCGCTCAATGCGATCTACGGCACTATGGCGATCCTGGTCGTCTGCACCGTCACCCACTTCTATACGGTGTCGCATCTGACGGCGGTTACCGCTCTCAAGCAGATGGACCGGGAGTTTGAATCCGTTGCCGCCTCGCTCAAGCAGCCCACGATGAAGCTGTTTGCCCGCGTCACGGTGCCGGTCTGCCTGCCTGCGGTGCTGGACATCTCGATCTACCTGTTTGTCAACGCGATGACGACGGTGTCGGCGGTGGTGTTTCTCTACTCACCCAAGACCACGCTGGCCTCGATTGCGGTGCTGAACATGGATGACGCAGGCGACATCGCCCCGGCAGCGGCCATGGGGATGATGATCTTCTACACCAACGCGCTGGCGCGGATCATCCACCTGCTGGCATCACGGGGAATCCTGAGAAAGACCCAGGCCTGGCGCAGCCGCTGACCGCTGTTTTCGCCAGGAAGCCCAATGGGGGCCGGTGCAGCCAGAAGGCGCTGCGCCGACCTTCAGTTAATTCCATGAGTTGTATTTTAGAGATAAAGCGGGAGTTAAATGCAGCCCTAAGGTGTATTGGTATCGTGTTGTTAATAGCTGTTCCCCAATTTGGCCTGGAAACGTTTTTATGAGTGAGGCGAAACTATGGGTGCGAACGAAACGGCAGCAGCGCCAGAGGTTGATCAGGCCAGAGAGGACCTTCAGGGCGTCGTGGACGCCATCAACCGTGTCCAGGCCGTTATCGAATTTGAGTTGGATGGCACGATCCTAACGGCGAACGAAAATTTCTTGGCAGCGGTTGGTTACACGCTGGAGGAGATTCAGGGCAAGCACCATCGCATGTTCTGCGACCCCGCCTATGCGGCATCCGATGAATACCGGGATTTCTGGCTGCAGCTTGCGATGGGCGAATTTTCGTCCGGTGAGTACAAGCGCTTTGGCAAGAACGGTGCTGAGGTATGGATCAACGCCTCATACAACCCTGTCTTCGATGCTGACGGAAAGCCTTACAAAGTTGTCAAATTTGCCACCAATGTCACCGACGAGAAGCTTCGCACGGCTGAGCAGGACGGCAAGATCGCTGCCATCAGCCGGGCTCAGGCGGTCATCGAATTCAAGCTGGATGGCACGATCCTGACCGCCAACGAGAATTTCCTGGCTACCGTGGGCTACTCGCTCGATGAAATCCGCGGCCAGCATCACCGGATGTTCTGTGATCCCGCCTACGCCAGTTCGGCAGAGTACCAGACATTCTGGTCAGATCTCGCGTCCGGCGAGTTTTCGGCTGGAGAATACAAGCGCTTTGGCAAAGGCGGCAAAGAAATCTGGATCAATGCTTCCTACAATCCGATCTTCAACGCCGAAGGCAAGCCGGTCAAAGTGGTGAAATTTGCCACCAATGTCACCGAAGAAAAGCTTCGCACCGCAGAGCAGGACGGCAAGATGGATGCCATCAGCCGGGCGCAGGCCATGATCGAGTTTGAACTGGACGGCACGATCCTGACCGCCAACCAGAACTTCCTGGCAACCGTGGGCTATTCGCTCGACGAAATCCGCGGCCAGCACCACCGGATGTTCTGCGATCCGGAGTACACAAGCTCCCCTGAATACCAGAAGTTCTGGGCGGATCTGGCCTCCGGCGAGTTTTCGGCAGGCGAATACAAACGCTTTGGCAAGGGCGGCAAGGAGGTTTGGATCAACGCCTCCTACAACCCGGTGTTCAATGCCGATGGCAAACCTTTCAAGGTGGTGAAATTCGCCACCAACATCACAGCCGAAAAACAGGTCGCGCAGGAGGTGACCCGGATAGCGACCCGGTTTGCCGAACAGTCCAAGGAAATTTCTGATCAGGCCCACACGGTCGCCGGCGGCGCCCAGACACTGGGCTGCACCACAGAGGAAATCAGCGCCTCCGTTGAGGAATTGAGCGCCTCGATCGACTCGATTGCGCAGAACAGCAGTCACTCCGACGAGATCGCCCAGAAAACCAAGGAAGAAGCCGATCTGGGGGCAAAGGCGATTGAACGGTCGATCGAAGCCATGGATCTGATCAACGCGTCCTCCGAGGAAATCAGCGAAATCGTCAAGACGATCAGCGAAATCGCCGGGCAGACTAACCTGCTGGCCTTCAATGCCGCAATCGAGGCCGCGCGGGCGGGCGAACACGGCCTGGGGTTCTCGGTGGTAGCTGACGAGGTGCGCAAGCTGGCAGAGCGGTCGTCGCAATCCGCCAAGGAAATCAGCAAGCTGATCAATGAAACGGTGAAACGGGTGACCCAGGGCAGCGAGGTCTCTCGGGAGGCCGGTGCCGCCTTCACCAAGATCCTGACCGGAATCTCTGACACCACGGATTCCATCGCCCAGATATCCGTGGCCGCCAATGAGCAACAGACTGCAGCGCGGGACGTCTCCGAAGCTATCCAAAGCATTGTGGACGCGTCCGAAGAGGCCGTCATCGCCTCGGATTCCATCGCAGCTGCAACAGAGGAGCTGAACGCCGGAGCACAGGAGCTGAAAACAGAAGTCGGCCGGCTCGGCTGCTGATTGAGTGCACCGGCGAAAGGACAGGGCATGAGAAAACCTGACACCGACATCACCATGAGCGATGGAGACTTTGCAAAACTCCGCACCATCGTTCACAGGAGTACCGGAATAACCATCGGCGAGACCCGCAAGACAATGCTGGTCAGCCGCCTGCGGCGGCGGCTGCGCGAAGTCGAAGAACCGAGCTTCGCATCTTATATCTCCCGGCTCGCCGCCGATCCTGCGGAGATGCAGGAACTGACAAACCGGGTGACCACCAACGAGACTTACTTTTACCGCACGCCGCGGGTCTGGGATTATTTCCAGGACGTCTTCCTGCCGGAGTTTCAGGCACGGGGGGAGAACCTCAGGATGCGGGCCTGGTCGGCTGCGGCATCGACGGGGGAGGAGGCTCATACCATCGGCACAATTCTGGAGCAGCAGCGGCTGCAGAAACCGGGCTTCGACTATTCCGTGCTGGGCACCGATGTGTCCTCCCGGGTCTTGGAAGTGGCGCAAACCGGTGTTTACAATGGCCGCGCGATTGCCCGCTTCCGCCGGGACCAGCCTGCACTGTTTGCCAGCCACATGAAGGGCAGCGATGCAGAAGGCTACAAAGCTGTGCCGCAGATCCGGGCCCGCCTGAAGTTCAAGCTGCATAACCTGCTGGAAAGGCTTGGCGGCACCAGTCCGTTTGACGTGGTGTTCCTGCGCAACGTGCTGATCTATTTCACTGGCGAAGACCAGGAAAAGATCCTTCAGAATGTGCGGGACTTGATCAAGCCGGATGGCGTCCTGTTCATTGGAGAAAGCGAGACGCTGAACAATCTCCGTACCGGCTTTGAACAAGTGGCGCCGATCATCTACCGGCCCTCCGCCAGGGTAGGCAGCCCATGTGCGTAAATGACATCCAGAAAATCCACGTGCAGATCGGCCAGGTGAAAACCGGCCGGGCCGGGCAGTCGCTGAATGCGATCCTCGGCTCCTGCATCGGCCTGGGGCTGCTGTACCCGGCCAAGGGGATTTATGGGCTGGCACATTGCCTGCTTGCCAAGTCCCCGGACAGCTCTGATGCAATATGCGGCAGGCATGTGGACCAGGCTGTTAGATCGCTGCAGTCCCTGATGGAGGTGTCGGGCAAGGAGCTGCGCAAACTCCAGGCGATTGTCGTTGGCGGTGCCAACATGACGATGCCGGAAGATACGGATCCTGCGCGTCTTGTCGGCAGCATCAACGCCCGCTCTGCCTACCGGTCGCTTCGGGACGCCGGCGTCCGCAACATTCACGAGGATGTCGGCGGCATGCAGGGGCGGCAGGTGACCATCGATTGCAGCAGCGGCGAATTCACAGTCAAAGCGATTCCGCGCCTGGGGGGACAATCATGAAACCGGAGACTTCAAACCCGCTGATCCTTGGCGCGCAATCTTCGGCTAGCGATCTGGCAGGCTGCCCAGCGGTTGGAGTTGGGGACAGCAGTGTTCCTCAGAAAGAACCGGCCCAGCCGCACAATGTGCGGGCAAAACGGGGGAAGCCGGACAAATACGGTTCATTCCTGATCGACGACAGCGAGTTTGCAATCTCCGTCTCGGCGCTCCAGGAGATCGTGAATGAACCGGATGAGATTTCACCTGTGCCGCTTGCGCCGTCCTACATGCTGGGGCTTTTCAACCTCAGGGGCATGATTGTTCCGGTGATTGATTTGCGCAGCCTGCTTGAGTTTCCGGCTATTGAGCGCGCGCTATCGCGCAAGGTTGCAATTGTCGAACATGGCGAACACTGCATTGGCCTTCTTTTCGACAGAACGGGTGAAGTCCTGAACGGAAAAGGCGTGGCGCGGGTCGATTTTCGCCCCAATGGCGACGGCATCAAGGATGTTGTTATCGACGGGGTTTTGAAATTCAATGACGGCGAAAGGCTGGTTCAGGTCCTAGACCCGCACGAACTGCTGAACCTGGAAAAACTGCCGCGGGCTGACAACGGCCCCGGACAGGAAACGGTCAAACTCAGCAGAGGCAAAAAGCTCGCCTGCGTTTCATTTCAAACCGGCCACACGACCTGCGCCATCGACCTGCGGTTTGTAAAGGAGGTCAGATCCGTTCCCAAGCTGGAACAGTCGCTGCTGGTGGGCGGCAATGTGATCGGCACTGCAAATCTGCGCGGCGTTATCCTGCCCGTCATAGATTTCCGCGGATTCATGGGAGATAGTGCAAAATTTGTGCTTGGGGCCACGATCCCCAAGGAGCGCAGAATGCTGATCATCGACACCGCAGAAGGGCCGGTCGGGCTCATGGTCTTTTCCATCGACAGCATCCTGCCCTATTTCGAGGATGAAGTTTTGCCCTTTGCCAAGCTGGCCCTGCCGCGCGGTGATCTTGTGAACGGGTGTCTGCTGGATAAGAACAACCAGATTGTCATGATGCTTGATCCGGCAAAGCTATTGCAGGAGCCAAGTTTTGTGGCTGCGGCCAAAGCCTGCCAGGAGATTTTTCCACCCGAGAAAACGGAAGAAGAGGCCGCTGAACTGGAGGCCCGCGCGGCAAGGCGCACATTTATCAAGTTCACTTTCGAAAAACGGTTCGCGCTCGACACCTCCGAAGTCAGCGAGGTGATCAACCGCCCAATTGACCTGCTCGAACCGCCGTTTTCACTGAGCTTCGTCGAAGGCATCCTGAATTTGCGGGGAGAGCTTATCACCCTGTTCAATCCACGGGTGCTGTATGGGCTGCCGCCCGGGTCCGGCCGCGATCAGAAAGTGCTGATTTTCAAGCATGACGCGCAGAAGTTTGGAATCCTCGTGGACACCGTCGATGAAATAATCATCACGACGGAGAACCGCGTGGCTGAACTGAAGCCCTTGGACCAGCAGAATACCTCCAAGAGCATTGCTGAGGATGTATCCGGGTGCCTGCAGCACAAAACGCCAGACGGCAGGTTCGAGTCGATTTTGATCCTGGATACGAACGCATTGGTGGACCGTTGCTTCAAGGCGGCCTAGAGCGCTCTGCGCCTTCGGATTCTGCAATTAACTGCCGCGGGTCCTGGGTCGATGCCTGCACGGTGCGTGGAGTTGCATGACTAGACCCGAAGAATTCTGCTGACCGACGAAGTTTTTCTTGCCGCAAGAGAAGTGATGCGCTACCCGCGCTTTACCGGTCCCGTAAGGGCTAAGAGGGAATCCGCGGTGCCGCCTGGCGCCAAACGGAACTGCCCCCGCAACTGTAGGCGGCGAGTGCTGTCCCATCGTGTCACTGGGCCTGAAGGGTCCGGGAAGACGGGACAGACAGTGACCCGCCAGTCAGGAGACCTGCCGGTGAAAACCGAAACACACCGGACGGGGTTGTCCGGGGAGGTTGCCGGCTAGATGCGTCGCCCGTTCCTGGCGCCGCAAGAAGGGGAAACCCTCCGCCTTGCTGGTCAATGCCCTTCACCCGTTCTCCGGTCATTGACACATGGAGATCGAAGATCATGTTTCTGCGTTCCGGCCTCATGGGCCTTTCCTTCGTTGCGGCAGCTCAGGCCGCAGCAGCCAGCGAAAACTTTCCGCTGACTATTCAAAACTGCGGTGAAACCGTCACTTTCGAGGCACCGGTTGCGTCCTCCGTGACCGTTGGCCAAGCCGCAACAGAGGTACTTTATGCGCTGGGTCTGGGTGGCAAGGTGCTGGGCACCTCGGTCTGGTTCAACGATGTTCTGCCCGAGTACGCCGCACTGAACGACAAGGTTGAGCGCCTGGCCGACAATGACCCAAGCTTTGAAAGCGTTGTGGCCAAGCGCCCGGGCCTGGTGGCTGCCCAGTATGAGTGGCATATCGGCCCCGAAGGCATCGTCGCCAAGCGCGAGCAGTTTCATGATCTTGGTATCCCGACCTATGTGATGCCCGCGGACTGCGTCGGCAAGGACAACACCACCGGCGGCGACGGCACCCGGACCGAGATGTTCACCACCGACAGCCTCTATCAGGGCATTGAGGAATTGGCGGCGATCTTCGGCGAGGCAGAAAAAGGCGCTGAGCTGGTCGCCGACTACAAGGCTCGTGAGGCCGCGGCTGTGGCCAAGGCGCAAGAGGTTGCGCTGGACGACGCCTCCGCTGTGTTCTGGTTCTCCTCGCCCGAGATGGAAAGCGACCCGTTCGTGGCCGGCCAGAAGGGCGCACCGGGCTACATGATGCAGCAGCTGGGCCTGAAAAACGTCATTGAGACCGACGAGGAATGGCCGACCGTCGGCTGGGAGACCATCGCGAAAGCCAACCCGACGGTGATCGTGATTGCCCGTATGGACCGCCGCCGCTTTGCCGCTGATGACTACGAGAAGAAGCTGGAGTTCCTGCGCAATGACCCGGTCGCCAGCCAGATGGATGCGGTTAAAAACAACCGCATCGTGGTGATGGACGCCCAGGCGATGGATGCCACTATCCGTGCCATCCCGGCGCTGGAAGACCTGGCGGAAGAACTCAGCGCGATCGGCAACGGCGCATGAGTGCAGCCGCCGTACTGGCCTGGCAGGGCATCCGGGGCGCTTGCCTTGCCCTGCCGGTGCTGGCCGCGGCGGTTCTGGCAGGCGCAATGATCGGGGAAACCTCGCTTGCGCCTGACCTTGTCTTGTCCGTTTTGGCCAACAAGCTGGCCGGGGCGGGCCTGCCGGTGGACCCGGTGGATCAGGGCATCATCTGGAGCTACCGGCTGCCGCGGGCGCTGGTGGCTGCAGCCTGCGGGGCGGCGCTGGCGGTTGCGGGTGTAGTGCTGCAGGCCTTGCTGCGCAACGCGCTGGCGGACCCTTACATTCTGGGCATATCGGCCGGTGCCTCGACCGGGGCGGTGGCGGTCACCATTGCAGGTCTTGGCGGCGGCGCCCTGTCACTGTCCTTTGGTGCCTTTAACGGCGCACTGCTGGCGTTTGGCTTTGTCGCCATTCTGGCGCGGGCCGCCGGGGCAGGGGGCAACCGCGCCGCAGCTGCGCAGATCGTGCTGGCGGGCATTGCCGGCTCGCAGCTATTCAATGCGCTGACCGCTTTCATTATCGCCAAGTCCGCCAATGCGGATCAGGCCCGCGGCATCATGTTCTGGCTGATGGGCAACCTCAGCGGCGTGCGCTGGCCGGATGTGTGGCTGGCGGTGCCGCTGGCGCTGGCGGGCTGGATGATCTGCCGCTTTCATGCCCGTGCTCTGGACGCCTTCACCTTTGGCAGCGATTCCGCCGCTTCGCTTGGCATCCCGGTCCGGCGGGTGCAGGTGGTTCTGATCTTCGCCACCGCGCTGATGACCGCGGTGATGGTGTCGATCGTCGGCTCCATCGGCTTTGTCGGCCTGGTGATCCCGCATGCGGCACGGTTCCTGGTAGGCCCCGGCCACCGCAGGCTGATGCCAGCAGCGGCGCTGACTGGCGCCGTGTTCCTGATCGCCGCCGATATCGTCTCCCGCATCATCATCCCCGGCCAGGTGCTTCCCATCGGGGTGGTCACCGCCCTGATCGGGGCGCCGTCCTTTGCGGTGATTCTGGTGCGCGGGCAAAGGACTGCGAGATGAGGATCGAAGCCCGCAACCTGTCTTTCTCAGTGCGCGGCAAAACTCTGCTGCAGGACGTCTCGCTGGCGGTGCAGCCGGGTGAGACGCTGGCGCTGGTGGGCCCGAACGGCTCCGGCAAATCAACCCTGATGCGGCTGCTGTCGGGCCTGGCCAAACCCTCGCATGGCGAAGTGCTGCTGGAGGACCAACCGCTGGCCCGGCTGACCCGCCGGGAGATCGCCCAGCGGATCGCCATTGTCGAACAGCAGGCCGACACGGCTGAGCGCATCACCGCACAGTCCGTCGTCGAGCTGGGCCGCACCCCCTGGCTGTCGGCGCTGAAACCCTGGAGCAGCGACGACACCCAGCTGGTGGACAAGGCGCTGCATACGGTGGAAATGGAGGGCTTCGCGCGCCGCGAATGGGCCACTTTGTCCGGCGGCGAACGGCAACGGCTGCACATTGCCCGCGCCCTTGCGCAACGGCCGGGGCTTCTGCTGCTGGATGAGCCGACAAACCATCTGGACATCCACCACCAGCTGTCCATCCTGAACTGCATCCGGAACCTGCAGGTGACAACCGTGGTGGCCCTGCATGACCTGAACCAGGCCCTGACTTGCGACCGTGTGGCGGTGCTGTCACACGGGCGCCTGGTGGCCTGCGGCGCACCCAGCCAGGCATTGGCTCCGGAAACCGTATCTGAGATTTTCGGCATCCAAGCACGCTGGGTCCAGGATGCCGAAGGCGCGGGTCCCTTTCTGTCCTTCCAATTGACCTGAGACATCAGGGGGACTGGCGCCCAGCCATGCCGGATGTTTCAGCTTAGCTCGCCGGAAAGGTCGCAGGACTGAATGAAGGCGCAGCACTCCTCTGTCAGTGCGGAAAAGCGGGACCGTTCGCGCTGGTACAGGTAAACCTCCCGCTTGTCGGGAAGGTCGGCAATCGGGCGGAAGGCAGTGGCCTCCGGCATGAACCGGGCAACTGTCTGTGGCAGAACCGTGACCCATTTTCCGGTCCGGACCATGGTGATCAGCGAATGGGTGTTGTGGATCGTCACGTCGGCATTACTGCTGGCCTCAACGAAGCGCTCGTTACGGATCAGGCTGCATAGGGCGTTGCGGACAAAGGATGCACCGATCACATCAGCAATGGTAGGGGCAGCCTCCTGCTGGTACAGCGGATGATCGGTGGAACAGACCAAGCCAAAGCGGTCCTCGAACAGAGGCACGGCCCTGACGCCATTCAGCGGATGATAGCCGGAGGCGATGCCGATATCGGCCTTTCCCTCCGCCAGTGCATCCAGCACCTCCTGGGTGTCGGTGTCGCGCAGTTCCACCTTGAGGCCCGGATGCCGTGCCGTCATGTGCTCCAGCACTGCCGGGAAAACCAGTGCCGCAACCGATGGAACCGACACGATCTGCAACAGGCCGTGGGCTGCTTCTGCCGCCAATTCGATGCTTTGCACGGTTTGGTCGAAACGCCGGACCTGCTGCTGGGCCAGTTCAAAAACCTGCGCGCCCAAAGGCGATAGCTGGTTTTTGCGCTCGCCCTCGAACAGCCGTTTGCCCAGATGCTCCTCCATCTGCTTCAGCGTCATTGAAACGGCGGATTGGGTCCGGCCCAGCCGGTTGGCGGCCTCGGACAAGTTGCCGGTCTGGGCCACAGTGCAGAAGGCGCGCAGCATTTCGATTTTCAATGCCATGCTTCAAAAATCCTGAAGTTCTTTACAGTTTATTGAGTTTGACTGATGCTGTTGGTGGAGTCCATCCTGCTGCAAACCTGAAATTCAGCATCTGGGGCTTCTCCGTGACCAAACTGAACCTGATTGCCGGCGAATGGCTGGCGGGCGAAAGCGAAATCGAAAACCGCAACCCTTCGGATCTGAGCGATCTGGTCGGCATGTTTGCCCAGGCCAGCTCCGATCAGCTGGAAGCGACCCTGGATCAGGCGCAGATCGCCCAAGCCGAATGGGCCGCTTACGGCCTGGAGCGCAAGCAGGCGGTACTGATGAACATCGGCAATGAGCTGATGGCCCGCGCCGAGGAACTGGGCACGCTGCTGAGCCGCGAAGAAGGCAAGCCGCTGGCCGAGGGCAAGGGCGAGGTTTACCGCGCCGGCCAGTTCTTCACCTATTACGCCGCCGAATGCCTGCGCCAGATCGGTGAAAACGCCGACTCAGTTCGCCCCGACATCGAAGTGGACGTGCGCCGCGAGGCCGTGGGCGTGGTGGCAATCATCTCCCCCTGGAACTTCCCGACCGCAACCGCGTCTTGGAAAATCGCGCCGGCGCTCTGCTACGGCAACGCAGTGGTGTGGAAACCCGCGAACATCACCCCGGCGTCCGCCGTGGCCCTGACCGAGATCATCGAGCGTCAGGACATCCCCAAGGGCCTGTTCTCGCTGGTGATGGGCTCCGGCCGTTCGATCGGCCAGCGTCTGGTCGAAAGCCCCAAGGTGAACGCCATTTCCTTCACCGGCTCGGTGCCGGTGGGCAAGGGCATCGCTGCTGCCGCGATCCAGAACCTGACCAAGGTGCAGATGGAGATGGGCTCCAAAAACGCGCTGGCCGTGATGGACGACGCCGACCTGGACCTAGCCGTCACCCTGGCGCTGGGCGGCGCCTTTGGTGGCACCGGCCAGAAATGCACCGCTTCCTCCCGGCTCGTGGTCCACGCAGCCGTGCACGACGCCTTTGTTGAAAAACTGGTGGCGGGTGCGCAGGCGATGAAAGTGGGCCACGCGCTGGAAGCGGGCGTGCAGATGGGCCCGGTGGTCAGCGAGCAGCAGCTGAACGAGAACCTGGCCTATGCCGACCTTGGCAAATCCGAAGGTGCGGAGCTGGCATGCGGCGGCCAGCGCCTGGAGATGCCGCACGAGGGTTTCTACATGTCGCCGGGCGTGTTCCTGAACACCACCAACGACATGCGCATCAACCGCGAGGAAATGTTCGCGCCGCTGACCAGCGTTATCAAGGTCGGCAGCTATGACGAGGCGCTGTCGGTGGTGAACGATACCAATTTCGGCCTGACCTCCGGCATCGTCACCCAGTCGCTGGCCCGCGCCACCCATTTCCGCCGCAACGCGCGCACCGGTGTGGTGACCGTCAACCTGCCGACCGCAGGCACCGACTATCACGTGCCCTTCGGCGGCCGTGGCGACAGCTCTTATGGCCCGCGCGAGCAGGGCAAGGCGGCGGCGGAATTCTACACCACCGTTAAGACCGCCTACATCAGCGCCGGCAAGCCGGTCTGAGACTGAAATCCTGGCCGCGCCGAAGACCGGCCTGCCAGTTTGCGGAAGCGCCCGCCCTCCTTGTTTCCCCTGTGGCGGGCGCATCCTGCCCGCCGCCTAGGGCCGGGTGCGCGACTTTGATAACCGAGGTGCTTGAATGACCGGATACCGTATCGACTGCCTGCAATATGCCAACTGGTCCGGGAAAATCTTCCGCCAGCTGCGCGAGGGCGGCGTGGACGCGATCCATGTCACCATTGCCTATCACGAGACCTTCCGCGAGACGGTCCTGAACTTCGAGAAATGGAACCGTTGGTTCGAGCAGTACCCGGATCTGATCATGAAGGGGCAGTGGGCCTCTGACATTGACAAGGCCCGCGAAACCGGCCGCACCGCGGTGTTCTTCGGCTTCCAGAACCCCTCGCCGATGGAGGATGACATCGGCTTGGTCGAGATCCTGCACACGCTCGGAGCCCGCTTCATGCAGCTCACCTACAATAACCAGTCGCTGCTGGCGACCGGCTGTTACGAGGCTGAGGACATGGGGATCACCCGCATGGGCAAGCAGGTGATCAAGGAGATGAACCGGGTCGGCCTGGTCGTGGACATGAGCCACTCCGCCGACCGCTCCACCATCGAAGCGGCGGAGATTTCTACCCGCCCCATCGCCATAACTCATGCCAACCCGCACGAGTGGTCGCCCGCGCTGCGCAACAAGAAGGACGACGTGATCCGCGCGGTGACCGGCCACGGCGGCATGCTGGGCTTCTCGGTCTATCCGCACCATCTGAAAGATAAATCTAACTGCACCTTGCAAAGCTTCTGCGAGATGATCGCACGCACCGCCGAGAAATATGGGGTGGAGCATCTCGGGATCGGCACCGATCTTTGCCAGGACCAGCCCGACAGCATCGTTGAATGGATGCGGGTCGGCCGCTGGACGAAAGAGATCGACTACGGCGAAGGATCAGCCGCCGCGCCGGGCTTCCCGGAAATGCCAAGCTGGTTCAAGGACAACCGCGACTTTGGAAACATCGAAGAAGGCCTTCGCGCGACGGGCATGAACGATGACGAGGTCAGCGGCATCATGGGCGGGAACTGGTACCGGTTCTTTGCCGAAAACTTTGGCCCAAAGGGATAGGTCATGGAAACAACCGCGCAGACAACGATATCACGACGGGACCCGGCGCAGGTCATGCGCCTCAGCCGGCTTGGCTCATTGCACCAGTGCCGCCTCAGCTTCATGCGGGTGCTGACACGCCGCATGGCCCGGGAAAACTGGAGCTTTGCGCGCCCCAAGTTCGATATCGATGCCAAGGGGGTCGGCGTGGCGGTTTATACCGCTACCGGCCCTGCGCGGACCTATTCCCTGATTGCCTTTGCCCATGACTTGCCGCCGGAGATGCGCTCGGACCGGGTGATCGCCACCGCATGGGATGCAACCTTCACCCTGTTCGATGGGGTGCCCACGGAAGCGGATATTGAACGCCTGTCCAAAAACGTCCCGTATCAGGAGGCCGGCCGGGTTAACGAGAAGTCCCTGTCGGTCTCCCGCGCGAACCGCTCGGTGCGCCTCTGGGCGCATTTCGTTGATGCGCTGTCGCAGGGCCGCCAGCCGGACCCCGCGCAGGTGGACGCGGTCGGCTACCTGATGCGCACCACCGCCGTCTACGGCTCCGGTAAGCTGGGCGCCGCCGACCGCGAGGCCATCGCGGATCGCTCTGAGCTTAACGCGCCGTTCCAGGCGGAGATGCTGTCGGTCTATCTGACCCGCGTCTTTGTGCGCGATTTGGTGGAGCATATGGCGCGAGCCAAGGGTGGCGAAAACGCGGTACGGCTGGCACCCGAAACCGCGCGACGGCTGGGTATCGGCAATTCCACCGGCCTGGGCATGGCGCCTTACATCGTCAACCACCCGGTGCTGTTCAACAATTGGATCATGGCACGGGAAGAGGCGATTGCCCGCGTGCGCTCGGTCGAGACCGCCACCGCTGAGGAAGCCGCCTGCTTCCGTCGCATGCTGCGGCGGAGTGAGCTGTCGGCAGCGCGCTGGCGCTCCGAACACCCGGTGCAGATCGAAAAGCTTGCCAGCCTGCACAAGGACCTTGAGGCGCTGGCCGCATGGGCCGCCGCAGATGATCTGCTCAACGACCACCCCTGGGACCGGCTGATCCGCTGGAGCGAAACCGCGTTAGGCCTGGAAGGGCAGGAACTGGCGGCTTCGCTGATCCTGGAACCCTATGCCGAGCTGGTGGACGGGCTGTCCGACTGCATGGCCGACGCCAACAAGGATGCTTTCATCATCGATGGCGCCATGCCGGTTGCGCAGGTGCGGGAGCTGCTGAAGGACAGCTTTGGCTGGGCGCTGAATCTGGATTGGTCTGCGCGCGAAAACTGCGCCCGCGCCTGGTATGTCTCGGAGGAGAAGCTGGAGCCGCGCATGGGCGAACGCTTTGACGAGCCGATTGCCGAGTACGAGCAGCCGCTGGCCCCGGCCCGCGACGCCGCTGCGGCCCATGCGGTGCTGGCAGATTGGGACGCGAGTGAACCTGTTGCAGCCTTCCTGCTGCGCCACCCGGAACACCGCCACACGGTGCGCCGGGCGCAGATGAGCCAAGTGGCGCCTTATGGCGAGATCCGCAGCAACACCATCAGCGACCGGGTGCTGCCGATCGACATGCTGCGGGCGAAACTTTCATTTTTTGGCGCCACCCATTTTGACCCGCGCTCCGACCGCTGGGTGAGGATCTGCATGTATTCAGGCGCGCCTTACCCGGAGGACCTGACCACCGCCAACGCCGACCTGTGGGTTTATCCGGAGGCAAACCAATGAGCTATGCGCTGAACGAAGTCGAAGCCACCGCCAAACGCGCCACCCGCGGCGCAGGCTACGACTGGGGGCTGGCCGAGGAAGCAGCCAAAGCTACCCGCTGGCTCTGCGCGCAAGGTTTGGATGGTGCCGCTGTGCTGGCTAGTCTGCTGGAGGCAGGATACGCCGCGGATCTGTCCGCCCATGTGCCGCAAGACCTGCAAGCGGAGTGGAAGGCGGCAGTGCCGCTCTGCCCGCTGGGCACCGGTGCGACGCTCTCGGATTGTGCCGCACAGCTGAAATCTGCACCGCTCGCCATCGGGCTGCTCTCCCAGCCCGCAATGATCCTGCCCTTTGCCGCTTTGACTGCACGCCAGCTTGGCACCTGTGTCACGATCGTAAGCGATGGCTTTCAGGCCGTCACTGATGGCGCCGCGCTGCAATGCGAAGGTGTCCTGCCGGAAACGGCAGCCCGGCTGACCATCCGAGCGGCCGGCAGCCTGTCAAACCCATATCCGACCCGAACCCGGGCCGAACCGGAGGAGGCGGCCTGGGCCGTCCTGAACCGCTATGCCCATAAAACCTACGCTCCGGCCACCGAGGAGTCGCGCCGTCTTGGCGCCGGCGCCGGGCTGTCGGACAACGACTGAAGAGGCACCGATATGACCGAAACCAAAACCCTGACCCTTGCCGAGATCGAGGATATCGCTTTCCGTGCCCTGGTGGCCGCAGGCACCTCCGAGGCCAACGCCCGCCCGCTGGCCGTTGCCACCGCAGCGACCGAGGCGGACGGCGTGGCCAGCCATGGCCTCGCCTATATCCCGATCTATGCCGAGCACGTGCAATGCGGCAAGGTGGACGGGCAGGCGGCACCGGTTCTGAACCGCCCGCGCCCCGGCGTCGTGGCGGTGGATGCCGCCACAGGCTTTGCCCATTCCGCGATTGATATGGGCTTTGAGGCCCTGATCCCGGCAGCACGGGAGCAGGGCATCGCGGTCCTTGCCATCCGCAACAGCTACAACTGCGGTGTTCTTGGCTACCACACCGCCCGCCTGGCCCGGGCCGGGCTGGTGGGGCTGGGCTTTACCAACGCGCCGGCGTCGATTGCACCCTCGGGCGGCAAGAAACCGGTAGTTGGCACCAACCCGTTCTCTGTTGCTGTTCCGGGCGTGGACGGTGAGCCGGAGTTGCTGATTGACCAGAGCGCCAGCACCATCGCCAAGAGCGAAGTGATGAAGCACGCCCGCGAGGGCAGGGAGATTCCGCTGGGCTGGGCGCTGGACGCTGACGGCAATCCGACCACCGACCCGGATGCGGGCCTCAAGGGCTCGATGGCGCCTTCGGGCGGCTACAAGGGCGTGGGCGTGGCACTGCTCACCGAAATCATGGCCGCCGCGCTGACCGGTGCCACCCTCGGCATCAACGCATCGCCGTTTTCCGGCACCGCAGGCGGGCCGCCGAAAACCGGCCAGATGTTCATCGCAATCGACCCGGGTGCGACAGCAAATGACGCTTTTGGTGCTGGAATGGCCGGGATCGTGGAAGCGGTGCGCAGCCAAGACGGCGCACATCTGCCCGGAGACGGGCGGCGGGCAAAACGCTTGCAAGCCCGTCAGGACGGCGTCGCTGTCAGCGTTGCAACGCTGGCAAGGATCGAAGCCCTTCTGGGCTGACGCCAGATACCGGCGGTTGCGCGAACCGCCGGACAATCCGCACCCCGGTGCGGCACGTGCGAAACGGGAGGAAACGCATGTCAATAAAGCAACCTTTTACGGATCTGGAGATCAAGACCTCCGACGATGGCTTCTATAAGGGGCACAGCGTCGAGATCGCCTTGCTCAGCAAGGGGATCATGGTCGCCCTGGTTCTCTGGGCACTGGTCTGGCCGGCAAACGCCACGGGCGTTCTGGGCAGCCTCAACTGGCGGATCCTTGAGGATTTCAACGCCTTCTACATCATCATCGTCGGTTTCTTCGCCTTTTTCCTGTTTGTGGTCGCCGCATTGCCGCAAACCGGTAAGCGGATCATGGGGGGACCGGGCCAAGGCAAGGAGTTCTCGGATTTCTCCTGGTTCTCGATGATGTTCGGCGCCGGTCTGGGCGTTGGCCTGATGGTCTTTGCGACCGCCGAACCGCTGGGACTCTGGGGTTCCAACCCGGTGGTCCTTGCTCAGGAAGTGACCGGCAACACCGAAGAGGCCATCCAGTCCGGCTTCCGCTACACGTTCCTGCACTACGGCTTCCACGCTTGGGCGATCTATGTGGTGACCGGTCTGTCGCTGGCCTACTACGCCTATACACGCGACATGCCGCTGACCATCCGCACCGCGCTGACGCCGCTGTTCGGTCGGCTGATGAATGGCTTCCTGGGCCACGTCGTTGACGTGCTGGGTGTTGTTGCCACCATCCTGGGTGTGTCCGTGACCATCGGTTTCGGCGTCTCTCAATTCGTGGACGGCGTGTATGCTATCACCGGCATGGAATGGATGATGGACATGAGCGGCGACGCGCCTGCTCCGGGCACCGTTGGCCTGCTGGCGGGTCTGTTCGCAATCATGGGCCTGTCGATCATCTCGGCTGTCTCCGGCGTGGGCCGCGGCGTGAAGTATCTGTCGAACCTGAACCTGGTTCTGTCGATCATCCTGCTGCTGACCTTCGTGGTCTTCGGCTCCTTCATGTTCGCCATGACCACCTATGCGTCGGCCTTCGTGGACTACATCCTGCACTTCACCTCGCTGAGCTTCGGCGCCTACGGCCCGCAGTCGCCGGCTGACTTCGCAGCAGCCCTGCCGGCAGAGGCTGCACCTTACGCCGACGCGCTGCGCGGCGGTGCAACCAATGCCTGGGGCTCCTTCGATGGCTTCAAATCCGGTCTGGAAGGTGAAGCGGCAGCTCTGTCCGACGACGTTCTGGCCGCAACCTATGCAGCCGGTGAAGCACAGCGCCAGTTTGGCTGGCAGGCTGGCTGGACCACCTTCTACTGGGCCTGGTGGATCGCGTTCTCGCCTTTCGTGGGCCTGTTCCTGGCACGGATTTCCCGCGGCCGTTCGGTGCGTGAGTTCATCCTCGGCTGTGTGATCGCACCGGCACTGGTCTGCTTTGCCTGGATGACCATCCTGGGCGGCACCGCCATTGACCTGGAATTGAACGGCGCGGCCGATGGCGCCATCATCGGTGCCTCCAATACTGCCAAGCTGTTCGTGACCCTGCAAAGCATGATCGACGGCGGCCTGCTGTCCGGCATCACCATCATGTGCGTAGTGCTGATCATGACCTTCCTGGTCACCTCGGCAGACTCCGGCATCCTGGTGATGAACACCATCATGTCCGGCGGCGACCAGAACATCGGCAACAAGCACAAGATCGTTTGGGGCCTGATCCTGACCGCAGTGATTGGCACCCTGCTGTTCGCAGGAAAGCAGAACGGCGGCGCAGATCCGATGGAGGCGCTGAAAAGCGCGATGATCATCGGCGCGTTGCCCTTCACCATGGTAATGGGCCTGATGTGCATTTCTCTGGCCAAGGCGCTGTTCCGCGACGGCCAGCGTGAAAAAGCTGCGGCTCCGGCCGAGTAAGAAACAGACACCGGGCAGCGCTGCCGCGTTTGCCCGGCCGTCACCGAAAAGCTCCGGATGGGGCAGGGAAGCCGGGGGAGCAATCCTCCGGCTTTTTTCTGCCCGTGCAGCAGCGGGCGGGAAAAACCGTGCACAAAAAACGCCCCGGAAATCCGGGGCGTCTCTGTCTCTTGCCGAGGGGACGCTTAGGCCGCCAGGTCGAACCGGTCGGCGTTCATCACCTTGACCCAGGCCGCAACAAAGTCGCGGACAAAGGCCGCGGCGCCGTCATCCTGAGCATAGACCTCTGCCAGTGCCCGCAGCTGCGAGTTGGAGCCGAACACCAGGTCCGCACGGGTGCCGGTCCATTTGATCGCACCGCTGGCCCGGTCGCGGCCCTCATAGGTGCCGTCGCCAGCCGGTTTCCATTCCACCCCCATATCGGTGACGCCGGTGAAAAAATCGGTGCTCAGCACGCCGGCACGGTCGGTGAAAACGCCATGCTTGGAACCGCCGTGATTGGCGCCCAGCACCCGCAGCCCGCCAACCAGCGCGGTCATTTCCGGCGCACCCAGGGTCAAGAGCTGCGCCCGGTCCACCAGCATCTTCTCGGCCGGGACGCTGTACTCCGCCTTCTGGTAGTTGCGGAAGCCATCGGCCTCCGGCTCCAGCACCGCGAAACCCTCGACGTCGGTCTGCTCCTGGGTGGCATCGGTGCGGCCCGGTGTGAAGGGTACATCGACAGGGTGGCCTGCCGCCTTGGCGGCTTCCTCGACACCGGCGCAGCCCGCCAGCACGATCAGATCGGCCATGGACACCTTCTTGCCGCCCGAAGCGCTGGCGTTGAACTCGCTCTGCACTTGCCCCAGCGCCTTCAGCACCTTTGCCAGCTTGGCAGGCTCGTTGACCTCCCAGTCCTTCTGCGGAGCCAGCCGGATGCGGCCGCCATTGGCCCCGCCGCGCATGTCGGAGCCGCGGAAGGTCGAGGCCGAGGCCCAAGCAGCAGAAACCAGTTCAGGAACCGAAAGCCCGGTATCAAGAACTGCTTTCTTCAGCTGTGAGACGTCCTGTTCGTCCACCAAGGCGTGATCAACCGCTGGCACCGGATCCTGCCAGATCAGGTCTTCTGCAGGCACATCCGCCCCCAGATAGCGCGACTTCGGCCCCATGTCGCGGTGGCACAGCTTGAACCAGGCGCGGGCAAAAGCATCGGCGAATTTCTCCGGGTTGGCGTGGAAATCGCGCGAGATCTTCTCGTATTCCGGGTCCATCCGCAGCGACATGTCGGCGGTGGTCATCATCGGCGCATGTCTCTTGCTCGGGTCATGGGCGTCCACAACCATATGCTCCGGCTTCACGTCCTGCGCCTGCCACTGCTGGGCGCCTGCCGGGCTTTTGACCAGCTTCCACTCATAGCCGAACAGCACGTCGAAATAACCCATGTCCCAGGTGGTCGGGTTCGGCTTCCAGGCCCCTTCGATGCCCGAGGTGGTCGCGTCGCCGCCCTTGCCGGTGCCATGCGTATTGGCCCAGCCAAAGCCCATTTGCTCCATTGCGCCGGCCTCCGGCTCGGCACCCACCAGATCCGGGTCGCCCGCGCCATGCGCCTTGCCGAAGGTGTGGCCGCCCGCCACCAGCGCCACGGTTTCCTCGTCGTTCATGCCCATCCGCGCAAAGGTGTCGCGGACGTCAAAGCCGGAGGCCACCGGGTCCGGGTTGCCGTTCGGCCCTTCCGGGTTCACATAGATCAGGCCCATCTGCACCGCGGCCAGCGGGTTCTCCAGATCACGGTCGCCAGAGTAGCGCTGGTCGCCCAGCCAATCAGTTTCGGTGCCCCAGTAGATATCTTCCTCCGGCGCCCAGATATCCTCGCGGCCGCCGCCAAAGCCGAACACCGGCCCGCCCATCGATTCAATGGCGCAGTTGCCTGCCAGGATCATCAAATCCGCCCAGGAGATCTCGTATGCCGTACTTCTGCTTGATAGGCCACAGCAGGCGGCGCGCCTTGTCCAGGTTGCCGTTGTCCGGCCAGGAGTTCACAGGCGCAAACCGCTGGTTGCCAGTGCCACCGCCGCCGCGCCCGTCGGCGGTGCGGTAGGTGCCGGCACTATGCCAGGCCATACGGATGAACAGGCCGCCGTAATGGCCATAGTCGGCCGGCCACCATTCCTGGCTGTCGGTCATCAGCGCAAACAGGTCTTTCTTCACCGCCTCTAGGTCAAGCGTCTTGAACTCTTCGGCATAGTTGAAATCCGCTCCCATCGGGTTCGACTTGGGGGAATGCTGGTGAAGGATCTTCAGGTTCAGCTGGTTCGGCCACCAATCCTGGTTCGAGGTGCCGCCGGCGTCGGTATTCAGCGCTGCGCCGTGCATCACCGGGCATTTTCCTGCGGGGGTATTTCCGTCCATTTCCATCTCCGATCGTGGCTTCAAATAGGTCAACTGCGATGAGGCGGAAGCGTTCCGTAACCAAACTGCCAGCATGTGCGCCGCCTGGAAATGCAGGCGGGGTGCGGGCAGCCATTGCCGGGTCTCCCTGTCTTTCTGAAGATGAGGCTAGCAGGGAAATATCATTGGGATAAGTTGCATTTATTCATCGCTCTGATAATAAATTCCTATGATAAACGTAACCCTCCGCCAGATGCGCTATTTCGAGGCGCTGGCCCAGCACCGCCATTTCGGTCGCGCAGCAGACGCATGCGCCGTGTCGCAGCCGGCTTTGTCTGTTCAGATCAAGGAGTTGGAGGAGGCGCTGGGGGTGCAGTTAGTGGAGCGCGGTGCACGGCAGGTGCGTCTAACCAGCCTGGGCGAGGACCTGGCCCAGCGGGTGCGCGGCATCCTGCGTTCGGTAGATGAACTGGGCGAGCTGGCACGGGCCTCGCGCGACGGGCTGGCAGGGCGGCTGCGCATCGGGGTGATTCCCACCATCGCGCCCTATCTGCTGCCCTCCATCGTGGGCACGCTCACCCGCCAATACCCCGAGGCCGATATCCGTGTTCGTGAAACTGTGACGCCCAAGTTGCTGGAGGAACTGGGGGAGGGGCGCTTGGACACCGCTATCGTGGCGCTGCCGGTGTCCGAGCCCTCCTATGAGGAAGTGCCGCTGTTTTCGGAGGACTTTGTCCTGGTGCGTCCCGGCGAAGATGCCGGCACCCCGGTTCCTGGCCCGGACGGCCTGCGTGAGATGCGCCTTCTGCTGCTGGAGGAGGGGCATTGCTTCCGCGACCAGGCGCTGTCTTTCTGCAACATGCAATCCGCTGCCCCGCGGGAACTGCTGGATGGCAGCTCCCTGTCGACGCTGGTGCAGATGGTCAGCGCTGGGATCGGAGTAACGCTTATCCCCGAGATGGCAGTGCCGGTGGAAACCCGGTCTGCAGTGGTGTCGGTTTCCCGTTTCCGCGACCCGCAGCCCTCGCGCACCATCGGCATGATCTGGCGGCGCAGCAATCCGCTGGCGCGGCAGCTGATGCAGGTGGCCGAGGTGGTCCGGCAGGCGGCGGAATCCTTGCGCACCAGCTTTGGCTCGGCGTGCTGAAGCGCCTGTTTCTGGTGCCGGGGCGCCTGGCATCGCCTTGTTCCCTAAAAATTGTATGCCCTAAGGGCAACTGCAACCGGATGAAGAATGGTGCGTAAAGGGCACGCTCACAAGCATTTTACACGCTTCACTGTTTCCGGAGACAAACGTCTTTGTTAACGTTTCGTTAATAATAAAGAATTGAAGCAGGCATACAGGCAGATGAAAACGGGCTTTCGTGGCACGTTTGTTGTTTCCTGGTCGCAAACAGAAATCGACGGCCTTCCGGCCGCTCCGGTGGACGCTCTGGATGTGGGGGCGGCCTGGTCCTGGCACGGCGATGCTGTGCGGGTGGACGGCCCGGTGGATGTGTTGCGGCTGGAAATGGCAAACGGCGAGGCAGAATTGCGCCGCCGGGCAGCCCGGTCGGTGCGCCGGCTGGTGGGGGCCGCAGTGCAGAACCGCACCGATGTGGACGCCATTGAGGTCGACGAGCCGCTGATGGACAGCAGCTTTGTCGTGACCAACGGCGTGCAAAGCTACACCGTCACCCTTATCGAGGTCGGTCCGGGCCAGCGCCCGCTGCTGATGTTCGTGGATGAATTGCCGCCGCGCGGCACTGACCTGTGGGTGGTGCATCATTCGCTGGGCACTATTTGCACAGACCGGCCTCAGGGCGAAAGCGGCGTGATCTGCTTTACACCGGGAACCTTGATCGCAACCCCAGGCGGCCCGAAACGGGTGGAGCAGCTGCGCGAAGGTGAAAAGGTCCAGACCCGCGACAACGGCGCTCAGGAAATCCTCTGGATCGGTTCGCGCCGGATCAGCGGTGCTCGGCTGTTCGTGATGCCGCGGCTGCGTCCGGTCCGCCTCCATGCCGGTGCCTTGGGCATCGACCGGCCAGAGGAGGAATTGCTGGTCTCCCCCGATCACCGGATGCTGCTGCGCGGGGCCCGTGTGCAGGCCCTGTTCAACACTCCTGAGGTACTGGTTGCGGCCAGCGATCTGGTCAACGGCACCACCATCCAGCCAGATACATCTGTGCGCGAAATCACCTATATCCACCTGATGCTGGCTGATCACCAGGTTCTCTGGGCCAATGGCGTCGAGACCGAGAGTTTCCACCCTTCCAATGCATCGCTGACTGCTCTCAGCGAAACCGACCGGGCGCGCCTGTTCCGCCTGCAGCCCGGGCTGGAGCGCAATCCGCTGTCATACGGCGCCCACGCCCGCCGCAATCTAAGCGCGTCCGAGGCCGCGATTCTGGGCCACGAAGCTGCCTGAGTCCCTTATCTGGCAAGGTCCGGATGTTATTTTCGGCCAAGGCCGGGGTTCGATGCAGATTTCCTGCAGAACGCGCTTTCACCGTGTTGACTCTGCCCCATCCCCCTATATAAGCGCGGCTTCATTGGTGTTGGTGGCCCCCGCAAGGGGATCCCTGTCATGCCGTTAGGCAAGAGGACAACGCCCTTCGAAACACAAGAAGGAGATCAGCCGTGACCAAACGCACGTCTGCCAAGTACAAAATCGACCGCCGCATGGGCGAAAACATCTGGGGCCGTCCGAAGTCCCCGGTCAACCGCCGCGACTACGGCCCGGGCCAGCATGGCCAGCGCCGCAAGGGCAAGCTGTCCGACTTCGGCATCCAGCTGCGCGCCAAGCAGAAGCTCAAGGGCTACTACGGCGACCTGACCGAAAAGCAGTTCCGCCGCATCTATGGCGAAGCCGTGCGTGTGACCGGCGACACCGGTGAAAACCTGATCGGCCTGCTCGAGCGCCGCCTGGACGCCGTCGTCTACCGCGCCAAGTTCGTGGCAACCGTCTTTGCTGCCCGCCAGTTTGTGAACCACGGCCACGTGACCGTGAACGGCAAGCGCGTGAACATCCCCTCCTACCGTGTGAAAGAGGGCGACGTGATCGAGGTCCGCGACAAGTCCAAGCAGATGGTTGCGCTTCTGGAAGCCACCCAGCTGGCTGAGCGCGACGTGCCGGATTACATCGAAGCCGACCACTCCAAGATGACCGCAACATTCGTGCGCACCCCCGGCCTGGGCGACGTGCCGTACCCGGTTGTGATGGAACCGAACCTGGTCGTCGAATTCTACGCCAAGAACTAAGCCCGCTGCCCACTAGGGCATCTGGCGGAAGGGCTGTCCTCTTGGGCAGCCCTTTTTCATTCGAACTCCCTCGGAGCCGGATTTCGCGGGCGGTGGCATCCAAAAGCTGTGGCTCGGTAAGGCCATTGGGTCTATCCTGTTCCAAAAACAACAGGGAGTGACCAATGAAGATCTTGATGAAAGCAGCTGCCATTGCAGCGCTTACCATGGCGGCAGCGGCAGTTGGCGCCGCACCTCTGAAACTCACACCTGCAAACCCGCAGCCTTCCGGCGTTAAGCCAGGTCTTGCGGTGGTCTATGCCTACCCGCAAGACGTAAAATCCCTGGCCGAAGCCTCATCTGCCTTGAAAATCAGCAGCGAACCGGGCCGCCCGATTGCCGGGCTGGACAACCGCGATACCGAAGAAGGGCAGAACACGCTGACAGCCAAGCGGCCGATGCATGTGGCGGCGCGGATCACCGGCTACGTGAAACTGGACACGCCGGGCGTGCACAACATCGACTTCCTGACCAACGATGGCATTCTGGCGAAAATCGGCGGCCAGGTGGTGGGCGAGTTTGACGGCCGCCAGTCCTGCGACAGCACAATCGTGACCCAGGTCGAGGTGCCCTCGGCCGGCTGGTACCCGGTTGACATCCTCTATTTCCAGCGTTTGGGCACCGCCTGCCTGCACATGCGGATGGGCCCCGACGGCAAGCGGCCGAAATGGATGAAAGACAGCGCCTTCGGGCACTGACAGTCAAGACTGCGGGGCAGGCGCGCGCATCCCCTGCCAGCATCCTCACAAGGGCAGCGGGCGCCCCTCAGCGATAGCTTCCATCGCAAAGTAGGATGTAACGCTGTCCAGCTCCACGCCTGCGATCAGCCGCTGGTAGACCTTGTCATAGCTGGCCATGTCCTCGGTCACCACTTTCAGCTGGTAGTCGTAGTCGCCGCCGATGCGGTGGAAATCCACCACTTCCGGGATGGTCAGCACGTGGCGGCGGAATTTCTGCAGCCAGTCCGCTGAATGATGCCGGGTGCGCAAGAGCACAAACACCACCAGATCCAGCCCCAGCTGCTTGCGGTCCAGCCGCGCGGTGGAGCCCTTCAACAGCCCGCTTTCGTTCAGCGCCTTCAGCCGCCGCCAGCAGGCATTTTGCGACAGCCCCACCTGATCGGCCAGCTCCCGCTGGGACAGGCTGGCATCCTGTTGCAGGGCACGCAAAATGGCGCGGTCAATCTTATCTGCATTTTTGCTCATAGTGCGATCATATGACACAAAAGTTGCGCTATCCACTCAGTAATTGATAAAGTTTACGCGCCAGTTTCCGTTCATGATGCCTCAACAGAATTCGGAGGCGCGACATGACCCTGGCAGCATTCAAACAGACAATCCAGCAAGCCGCACAGGACGGCACCCTTGGCCGCAGTGTGATTGGCGACGGGGTGATGATCCCTGGCCTCGATGGCGAGGTGCCGCTGGTCTATGCTGACTATGTCGCCTCTGGCCGCGCCCTGCGCCAGGTGGAGGATTTCGTGGCCGGACAGGTGCTGCCCTTCTACGCCAACTCCCATACCGAAGCCTCTTACTGCGGCACCCAGATGACCCGCCTGCGCCGTGAGGCGCGCGCTGAGATTGCCCGCATCACAGGCGCCACCGCAGAGGATGCAGTGATCTTTACCGGCTCCGGCGCCACTGCGGGCCTCAACCGCCTGGTCAGCCTGTTCGGTGTGAACGAGGCCGCCCGCCCGGTTGTCTTCATCGGCCCGTATGAGCACCACTCGAACATCCTGCCCTGGCGCGAAAGCAAGGCCGAGGTGGTGGAAATCCCGGAGGCTGCAGAAGGCGGCCCGGATCTGGCGGTGCTGGAATTGGCGCTGAAACAGCACGCGGACAGCGATCTGAAAATCGGCAGCTTCTCTGCCGCTTCCAACGTCACAGGCATTGTGACTAACCCCGATCCCATCAGCCGCCTGCTGCGCGAACACGGCGCGCTGTCGGTCTGGGATTACGCCGGCGGCGGTCCCTACCTGCCGGTCGACATGGGCGGCAACGGGGCAGCCCGCAAAGATGCCGTCGTTGTCTCGCCGCATAAATTTCCGGGCGGCCCCGGCGCCTCTGGCGTGCTGGTCGTCAACCAGTCCGTGGTGCGCCGCCGTTGCCCGTCCTGGCCCGGTGGCGGCACCGTCAGCTTTGTTTCTCCCTGGCGGCATGAATACAGCCAGGATCTGGCCGCCCGAGAGGAGGCCGGCACCCCCAACGTGATCGGCGACATCCGCGCAGCCCTGGCGTTCCTGGTCAAGGAAGCCGTGGGTCAAGAGCAGATTGAAGCCCGCGAAGCCAGGTTCGCGCAGATGGCCTGGGACGGCTGGTCCGCCAATCCGCGTTTGCGCATCCTCGGCCACCGCAACGCGCACCGGCTGCCGATCTTTTCCTTCCTGGTCAGGGATGCGGCCGGCAACCCGGTGCATCAGCAGTTGTTCACCCGTATGCTCAGCGATGTCTATGGCATCCAGGCCCGCGGCGGCTGTGCCTGTGCGGGTCCTTACGCGCACCGCCTGCTGGGCATCAGCCAGCCGGAATCGGAAACCCTCTTTGCCGACCTGCAGGCAGGCGAAGAGATGAAGAAACCCGGCTGGGTGCGGCTCAACTTCTCCTACCTGATGGAGGAGGAGAAGGCGCAGTACATCATCGATTGCGTCAATGACCTGACAATGAAGGCGGGGGAGATTGCGGCCCGGTATAATGCCGACCCGGCAACCGCACGGTTCAAGTCTCAGGCAGCCTGATACCAATCGCCCTGAACCAATCGAAACGGGTGCTTTCCTGCGTCAGGGAAGCACCTCACATACATGTGATATGTGGGTACCGGCGTCCCCGATTTAAAGGGGGAATGTCTATTCCAAATCCCCCGCGACTGCGCAGCGGAGCCATGGCAGGCTTGAACCAGTAGTTAATTGGTTGGAGCAAACTCATGGCTCTCAAGCTTTCCGCCCCTGTTGGCGACAAAAAACGGATTACCAAGCCGGACCCGAAAACCGGCGAAAGCAAATTCAAACCAGTCAAGAATGCCCCGGCAGATGTCGAACTTGTGCGCCTGATGCTCAAGGCAAACGGCTACCCCGTCGACATCAGCACCAAATGCGATGCCGGGCTGATCAGCACCATCCGCGATTTCCAGAAAAAGAAGCTGGGGTTCAGGAAGCCCGACGGCATTGTCGATCCCGGCATGCGGACCTGGAACGCAGGCCTGCCCAAACTGGCCGCCCAGGTGTCCGCTGATGCCAAGATTGAACGGGTTGAGGTTGTCGAGAACGGCAAGACCAAGCTGATTACCGTGGCTGAGTTCGAGGCCGGGCAGGAGAAATTGCGCCGCCAGCTGCTGGCCAAAGCCGAAATGATGTACGGCCAGGCCGAATCCTGGGTCGATTTCTGCAATGACGTGGAAAAGACCCGCCAGGGCAACGAGACCTTCCTGAACGCGCTGACCGAGTTTGCCGTCAGCATGGTCAACGACAAGACCGATCCACCTTGGACCGCGATCCTGAACGCGCGCTCCGAAGCGAGCTTGATGAAGACCCTGACCAGCAAGAAGAAACCGGACTGGAAAAAGGTCTACAAACAGGACGTCAAGGCGACCAAGGCTTACAACAAGGGCGGCAAGGCCTTCAAAAAGTTCATCGACGAACGCATCAGCACCGCCGGAGCGATCATCTGGAAGCTGGAGGTGGTGCGCGAGGTCTCCTTTGCCGTGGTCGAAACCTACATGACCGCACGGCTGGTGGCGACCAAGGGCATGTCGCCCGCCAAGGCCCATGCCATTGCCGCCGCCAGCACCGAGGCGCTGAAATCCAGCGCGGGCCAGCTGGGCGAGCATCTGGCGGGCAACAACGTGACCTGGGACGGTGCCGCCAAGAAAGTCTTTATCGACAGTTTCATCGCGGGGCTGGCAGGTGCCGCCGGCGGCAAGCTGACATCGAAACTTTCGGCAGGTCTTGCCGATGATCTGGCCAAGGCCGCGGCCTCCAGACTGTCGCGCGAGATGCCCAAGAAGGCAGTCAAAGTCTTCTTCGAGAAGTTCCTGAAATCCAAGGCCGGCGAGGCCATGGTGACAGAGGCTCTGAAGGAAACCATCGGCCTTGCCAAACCTTTGATCGAAAAGGGCCGCCCGCCCAACACCAAGGAGATCAAGGAAAGCATCGCCAAGATCCTGACCGCAGGCATCATGTCCGCAGGCGCGGGCAAGGCGCTGGAGAAATTCTCCTCCGGCTTCACCGGGGCGGCCGAGAAGTTCCTCAAGACCAAGCTGGCGCCCGCCGCCATGGAGGGCGCAGTCAAGAAAGACCTCATCGCCAAATACGGCACCAAAGCGACCGAAGATTTCATCAAGCTGCACGGTGATGCGATCTATGGCGAGATAGCCAAACAGATCTCCGGCAAGTCGCTCAGCAAATACGCGGGTGAGGCGTTGAACGGCGCCGACGGCTCGCAATCGGCCTCTACCATGCAGAAACAGGCTAATGAGGCGATGCGCAAGGACATGGAGCTGCGCAAGAAGATCCAGAAGATCATCATGGCAGAGGCCAAACGGAAAATGCCCAAGTCCGCAACTGCGCATTAACGCAGGCGCACGGCCGGGGCAGGCTGCCGGAGGGGGCGGCAGCATGGGGGAGCGTCATCTTGGTGCTTCCCCGCCAGCGTTTGGGCCGTTATGACGGGTTGGAATTAAGGAGCCCGTATTATGACCCAACTCACACCGCAGCCCGGTATCATGGACATCGCTCTGTACCAGGGCGGGGCTGCCCATGTGAAAGGGGTGAGCAATGTTGTGAAGCTCTCCTCGAACGAGAACCCCCTTGGCCCCAGCCCGCGCGCCGTACAGGCAATGCAGGATGCGGCGGCCAATATGCACCGCTATCCCAGCTCGGACCACGCGGCGCTGCGGCAGGCGATCGGCGGGGTGCACGGGCTGGAGCCGGAGCAGATCATCTGCGGCGCCGGCAGCGACGAGATCATTGCCTTCCTGTGCCAGGCTTATGCCGGTCCGGGGGACGAGGTGCTCTATACCGAACACGGCTTTGCCATGTACCGCATCAGCGCTTTGGCCGCCGGGGCTACTCCGGTGGAGGTGAAGGAGCGCGAGCGCGTCACAGACGTGGATGCGCTGCTGGCGGGTTGCACCGCTAGGACCAAGCTGGTGTTCATCGCCAACCCCAACAACCCCACCGGCACCATGATCAGCGAGGCTGAGGTTGCCCGGCTGGCCGATGGCATTCCCGCGGGCGCGCTCCTGGTGCTCGATGGCGCCTATGCGGAATATGTCGAGGGCTTTGACGCCGGCGCGGCCGTGATTGCCTCCCGCAGCAACGTCTTCATGACCCGCACCTTCTCCAAGATCTACGGCCTGGGCGGCGCCCGGATCGGCTGGGGTTACGGCCCCAAGGAGATCATCAATGTCCTGAACCGCGTGCGCGGCCCCTTCAACGCCTCCAGCACTGCACTCGCAGGCGCCGAGGCTTCGGTGCGGGATACGGATTACGTGGATCATTGCCGGGCCGAGAACGCCAAGTGGCGCAGCTGGCTTGCAAATGCGCTGGCTGAACTCGGCGTGCCCTCGGACGTCTCCAGCACCAATTTCATCTTGGCCCGTTTCTCCAGCCAGGCTGAAGCAGAAGCCTGCGACCTGTATCTGCAGGCCCAGGGGCTAATCGTGCGCCGGGTGGCGGGGTACAACCTGCCCACCGCGCTGCGCATCACTATCGGCGACGAGGATTCTTGCCGCCGCATCGCGCAGTGCGTCAAGGCGTTCAAAGAGGGGCAGGCATGAGCGAGCAAGTTTACGGCCGCGTCGCGCTGATCGGCCTGGGCCTGATTGCATCCTCAATGTTCTGGGCAATGAAACGCGCAGGGCTGGCGGGTGAAGTGACCGGCTATGCCCGGAGCGAAGAAACGCGTGCAACTGCTCGCAAGATCGGCCTCTGCGACCGCGTCTGCGACAGCGCGCGCGAAGCGGTGAAAGACGCTGATCTGGTGGTGCTCTGCGTGCCGGTCGGTGCCATGGGGCCGGTGATGGAAGATATCGCGCCGGTGCTGAAACCCGGTGCGACCGTGTCTGACGTCGGTTCGGTCAAACGCCATGTGATCGAGGCGGTGCAGCCGCATATTCCAGAGGGTGTTCATTTCGTTCCTGCGCACCCGCTGGCAGGGACGGAGCATTCCGGCCCCGAATCCGGTTTTGCCGAATTGTTCGACAACCGCTGGTCGCTGCTGGTCCCGGTCGAGGGCACTGATCCGGAGGCCACCGCCCGCCTGCGCGCGCTGTGGGAAGGGATGGGCGCCAATGTCGATGAAATGGATGCTGACCACCACGATCTGGTGCTGGCCGTCACCTCGCACACACCGCACCTGATCGCCTATACCATGGTGGGTGTAGCGGACGACCTGCGCCGGGTAACCGACAGCGAGGTGATCAAGTATTCCGCCGCCGGTTTCCGCGACTTCACCCGCATCGCGGCCTCCGATCCGACTATGTGGCGCGACGTGTTCCTGACCAACAAGGACGCCACGCTGGAAATTCTTGGCCGTTTCACCGAAGAACTGTTTGCCCTGCAGCGCGCCATCCGCACCGGCGATGGGGAGCACCTGCACGACTATTTCACACGCACCCGCGCCATCCGCCGCGGCATCATCCAGGCCGGCCAGGACACTGACGCGCCGGACTTCGGGCGGGGGCAAAAGAAGTGATCCGCGCAGGCGTGCTGATCCTGGCAGCCGTGTTCGGCGGGGCGGCGCTGGCCGCAACGCCGGATGCCTCACTGGAGCCGCCCGCTCGCCTTGCGGGGGACGCGAGCCTTGAAGCCATCGTAGCGCCGCTGCCCGGCATCCGCCCGGTCTCACGCCCGAAATCGGAACAGCGCCTGGCGGCAGCCTCCCGGCCTGCAAATCTGCCGATGCTGGCGCCCGGCGCATCCTTGCTGCCCTTCGCGCGCCCGGACAGCCTGTCAGAGCAGGTTCTGTTCAAACGCCGCCAGCGCCGCAAGGGCTCGGTTTGCGGTGATATCGACATTCAGGGTGACGACGTCGGCCACGTCTCCGGCACGCTGCCCGGCTGCGGCGCCAAGGACGCGGTGAGGGTGCGCGAGATTGCCGGGGTGCGCCTCAGCCAGGCCTCGCTGATGACCTGCAACACCGCCCGCGCGCTGAAGACCTGGATCAACCGAGAGGTCGAAACCGCTTTTGGCCGCCGCAACAAGGTTGTCGGCTTGCGCGTCGCCGCCCATTACGCCTGCCGCACCCGCAACAACCGCCCTGGCGCCAAGATCTCCGAACACGGCAAGGCGCGGGCGATCGACATTTCCGGCTTTACCCTCGCCAGCGGAGAGACCGTTTCGGTGCTGCACGGCTGGCAGAACCGCAAGACCCGCAAGAAGCTGAAAAAGATCTGGCGCGCCGCTTGCGGCCCCTTCGGCACCGTGCTGGGGCCGGAAGCAGATCGCTATCACAAGGACCACTTCCACCTCGACGTGGCCCGCCACCGAGGGGGCACCTATTGCCGCTGAGACCCCGGGCAGCAATTCAGAATCCACTGTTCATCTGGCCCCAAATACCCTGGAGCGCGAGGCAGAGCCTCGCAAGAAATCTCTAGATGGATACAAGCCAGCGTTTGGCCTAGCGGATGATCAGCCGCGGCGCATGGCCCATGGGCAGCGGTCCAAAGGTGACATATCCGTCTGCTAACCCCAGCGTGATATCCAGGTTCTGCGGGTTGCCGCTGGCGCCGGCCAACAGGCCCAGCACCCGCTCCACCGAGTTGCGCAAGGAAGGGGGCAATGCACCGCTGCGTTCGGCCATCAGCACAAGCCCGCGCCAGTTTTCCGCCTGCAGGGCAATCTCTCCCTCCGGCAGACCCTGTTCATCCACCGTCAGTGCGCCAGTGGCCTTGAGCCGCAGATCGCCCCAGCGGGCATCGGCCAGTTTCAGATCAATCCGGCGCGGCTGCGGCCGCCGCTGCTCCAGTGCGGAGCGGTCCCAGGGCGCGTCAAAGGCAACTGCCATCTCCAGCGCCAGCGTGTCGAACCGCTCCGGCAGCGGCGCGCTGGCCGCCAAGAGCCGCCGCCAGGCGGCGCGCGGGGCGAACTCCCTTGCGTCTGCGGTGATCCGGTAGGTTTCTGGCCTTTCGGTTTGCACCATGCGCAGGTCCAGCGCCGCGCCGCTCAGCACGGTTTCGCCGCTGCGGGTAATCTGCCAGCTGTCCGCCACAGCGGCCATCTGTTCCAGCTCCAGCGCCGCGCCAGGCTTCAGGTGCAGGCTGGCCTGCAGCCCGTCAGCAGCAATCACCGCAGTCCGGTCGAAATAGGACAACCGTTGCGCCGTCGCCGGGAAATGCAGTTCCAGCTGCCCGGGCCATGCGGCGGGGCTCGACAGCTCCAGCCAGTCCGCCCGCCAGGCCGTGCCGCTGCGCGGATCCGCCAGCGTTGGGCGGCTGATCCGGGTCTGGTGCCGGAACGGATAACCCTGCGTCTCCAGCCCTGCATACTCCGCCTGCCAGCCGCGGTTTTCCTGCACTTCGAACCAGGCGGAAATGCCGCGCTTCAGCCCCCAGGCCGCCGCCGCCCAATAGAGGCTCCACACCAGAAGGGCCGCAATCAGCAGTTTTGCCAGGCGCATCGGATAGCCTCTTTTGTCCGGACCAGGATTGCTGTTTATAGGGAGGGCACGGAAAGGGCCAGACGACATGACAATGTGGGTATTCGGATACGGATCACTTCTTTGGAACCCGGGTTTTCCTGTGGCGCGGCGTGAGATCGCGGTGCTGCACGGCTACGCGCGCTCCTTCTGCATGTCCTCGATCCACCACCGCGGAAGCGAAGAAAAACCCGGCCTGGTGCTGGCGCTGGACGCGGTCGAAGACGCCCATTGCAAGGGCATCGCCCTGGCGGTTGAGGCGGGCCACGAGGAGCAGACCCTGGCAGAGCTGCGCGAGCGCGAGCTGATCTCCTCGGCCTATCTGGAGCGTGACCTTGCGGTCGAGCTGGCGGATGGCTCCATGGTTACCGCGGTTACCTACGTGATCGACCCGCATCATGTCCAGTACTGCGGCGGCCTCAGCCTCGAGGAACAGGCCCAGATCATCGCCCATGCGGTGGGCGGGCGCGGCCCCAACACCGAATACCTCTACAACACCGCCGAACATCTGGCCGAGATCGGCCTGCACGACAGCGATCTCGACTGGCTGGCGGGCCGGGTGCGGGAAATCACCGCATAAAGCCTTGGCGCTTCTGACACTTTGCTTATAGGCTGCGGGGCAACACGAGCAGACAAAAGTGTCAGGAGCCAGGCAATATGGCGCAGCCAGACCGCAAGACCCGGCCACAGTTCTCCCAGCCGGTGCGGCAGATCATCATGATGCTGATCGCGCTGGGGCTTTCGGGGTTCGGCGCCTTTGTGGCACTGCCGCGGGTGCTGCCGGTGTTCCAGGCCAATCCGTGGCTCAACGGCTTTATCGTCCTGGTCTTCGTGATCGGCGTGCTGGCCTGTTTCTGGCAGGTGGTGCAGCTGATTGGCTCGGTGCGCTGGATCGAACGCTTTGCCGCGGGCGACACTCAGGATCACCGCCGCCCGCCTTCGATACTGGCCCCCTTGGCCTCGCTGCTGGGTTCGCGTTCTGCCCGGATGCAGCTGGGATCCTCCTCCACACGATCCATTCTCGACTCCGTCGCCAGCCGCATCGACGAAGACCGCGAGATCACCCGCTACATCGTCAACCTGCTGATCTTTCTTGGCCTTCTCGGCACTTTCTACGGCTTGGCCACCACCGTTCCCGCCGTCGTCGACACCATACGCAGCCTAGCGCCGCAGGAAGGTGAGGAGGGCCTCTCGGTGTTCAACCGCCTGATGACGGGGCTGGAGGCACAGCTGGGCGGCATGGGCGTTGCCTTCGCCTCCTCGCTCTTGGGCCTTGCCGGGTCACTGATCGTGGGCCTGCTCGAACTCTTTGCAGGCCACGGCCAGAACCGCTTTTACCGCGAGCTGGAGGAATGGCTCTCCTCCATCACCCGCGTCAGCTTCTCCTCGGGCGAGGAGGGCGCCGGGGACAGCGGCGTGGTCTCCCAGGTGCTCGACACCATGGCAGAGCAGATGGAGGCGCTGCAGGTCATGTTCGTTGAAACCGCCGAAGGCCGCGCCGCGGTGGATCAGCGCCTGACGGATCTGGTCGAAACCATCCAGGACATGAACCGCCGACAGGATCAGACCGGCACCATCACCGCGGCGCTGGACCGGGTTGCCGTGGGGCAGGAGGCGCTGACCGAGATCCTGCGCGCCCAAAGCGAACACGGCGGCATCGACGCCGAAAGCCGGATGCGGCTGCGCTCGATTGATGTGCAGATGCTGCGCATCCTTGAGGAAATCTCGGCCGGCCGCCAGGAAAGCCTGACCGAGCTGCGCAAGGACATCGACCTGATGATCAAGGCCTTTGCCCGCCCGCGCGGCCTGGCCCGCGGCGGCACATCAGACCGGGGCGCGGGGGAGTAAGCTATGGCCCTTTCCCGGCGCACAGGACAGCGGTTCCAGGCCTCGATCTGGCCTGGCTTCGTCGACGCGATGACCGGGCTTCTGCTGGTGTTGATGTTTGTGCTGACCATCTTCATGGTGGTGCAGTTCGTGCTGCGCGAAACCATCACCGGTCAGGAAAGCCAGCTGGACGAACTCTCCGCCGAGGTCAGCGCGCTGGCCTCGGCACTGGGGCTGGAAGAACGCGAAAACCGGCGCCTGAACGCCCGGTTGGGGGCGCTGACCTCGACCCTCAACACGGCGGAACAGGATCTGGCGCAGGCCCGCAGCCTGATCTCCTCGCTGACGGCTGAACGCGACCGCCAGGCCGGCGATCTGGCCGAGGCCGCCAGCCGGATCACCAGTTTCGAGGCGCAGGTGGCCTCCCTGACTGCCAGCCGCGACGCCGCCCAGGCGCGGGTTGCGGACCTCAGCGCCGAACGTGAAACCCTCGAAGCCGCCCGCGCAGCACTCCTCAGTGAGCAGGAGGCGCTGAATCTGGCGCTGGCCCAAGCCCGCGGCGAAATCGACGCCCAGACAGAGGCTGCCCGGCTGGCAGCAGCCGAGCGTGAGGCGATGGAGGCTTTGATCGCCAGCCTTGAAGCGGAGGAGGCAGCCAAGTCAGAAGAAATCGCCGGCCTGCAGGAACAGCTGAGCGCGGAGGAGGCCGCCCGGCTGGTTGAGGCCGCCGCCGCTGAGGCCCTGCGCGAGAAATTGCAGTCGGCAGATGCGGAACTGACCGCCATGACCCTGGCGCTGGAGGCGCAGCGGCAACAGGCTGAGGACACTCTGACCCTGCTGGCGGCGGCAGAGGCCGCAAAGAAACAGCTGGACGCGCAGCTCTTGGAACTGGAAGCCGCCCGTGCAGGCTCCGACGCCGAGGCCGGACGGCTGGCGGCGGAGCTTGCCGAAGCCAAAGCCGCCCTCGCAGCCGCGGAAACCCAGGCAGAGGATCTGGACGTGCTGCGCCAGCGCCTGCTGGCGGCAGTGACTGCGCAGGAGGCGGCAGAAGCCTCCGCAACCGAACGGCTGACCCAGGCCGAAGAACGCGCCGCCTTGCTGGCCCAGGCGCGGGCCGCCCTCTCGCAGGAACAGGCGGTATCGGAAGAAGCCCGCCGCGAAACCGCGCTGCTCAATCAGCAGGTCGCAGCCCTGCGCGAGCAGCTGGGCGGACTGCAGACCATCCTGGACGACTACCAGGCCCGCGACGCGGCTCAGCAGGTGCAATTGCAGAACCTCGGCCAGGACCTGAACGCGGCCCTGGCCCGCGCGGCATCCGAGGAACGCAAGCGGCGGCTGCTGGAAGAGCAGGAGCGCAAGCGGCTTGAGGAGGAAGCAGAGGCGCTCGCCACAAGGGCCCAGGACCTGGAGCGCTACCGCTCGGAATTCTTTGGCCGCCTGCGCGATTTGCTGGGCACGCAGGAGGGCGTCCGCATCCAGGGCGACCGTTTTGTCTTTGCCTCCGAGGTTCTGTTTCAGCCCGGCAGCGCCACCCTGTCGCCTGAAGGGCGGGTGGAGATCGCCAAGGTGGTGTCGATCCTGCAAAGCGTGGTGGCGGCCATCCCGCCGGAGATCAACTGGATCATCCGGGTCGACGGGCACACCGACAACACGCCGTTGGGCGCACACCCCAAGTTTGCCGACAACTGGGAGCTCAGCCAGGGCCGGGCGCTGTCGGTGGTGCGCTACATGGTTGAGGCGCTGGGTGTGCCGCCGTCGCGGCTGGCCGCCAACGGGTTCGGGGAATACCAGCCGGTCAACCCGGCAGACACGCCTGAGGCGCGCGCCCAGAACCGCCGGATCGAGCTGAAGTTTACCGAGAAGTGAGCCGTCCGGGCACCCGCCAGCAGCGGACCAGTTGAGCAGCAGAACCCCGCCACGGCCCGCGGGGTGCAACCCGCTTCACTAAAGGAGACAAGCTACTAGTTACACACGGGTTGCTGCCCCACCGGGCAGTAGGGCTGTCCTATAAACTATTGCGGTTTCCGGATTTATCAAATTAGAAGCGGCTTCCGGCCGCACGGCAGCCCGCAGGCAGAGGCCTCCCGCCCGGCGCCAGCCGGCCCTGCCGGGCCGCCGCGCCGGGCCGCTGCCGCGGCTGACGCCCCGGCAGCGGCGGTTGCAATACCGTTGAGAGACTGCGCCTCAGGCGGGCGGGATCACCATGGTACGGGAAAACCTGTCCACTTCGGTGCCGTCCCGCATCAGCCGGGCGGTTCCGGTATAGGTGCCTGCAGGCCATTGCCCGCCGCGCAGGCGGCGCCCGGCCGCGCGGAACAGTTGCGCCTGTGTGCGCTCCAGCGCTTCGCTGTGCGAGACCAGCTCACCGCCTGGACCGGTCACGCTCAACTCCAGCTGGTCGCCGGCCAGGCTGCCATAGGCATAGGCCCAGAACACCAGCGCAGGCGCATCCGCAGCCAGTGGTGCTTGATCAGCGGTGCCGGCCTGAATTGCGTCAAATCCCGGAATGGCCGTAGAAAATCCGGCTCCGATCAGCCCGCCCGGCTGGTAGGGCAGGGGATCGGCCCACAGGGTATGCGAGGCGGGTCCGCCGCAGCTGTCCAGGCTGTCCGGCGCAAATGGGTCCACCACCGCGCCGTCCTTGCGCACCGACAGGTGCAGATGCGGGAACTGGGTCTGGCCGGACAGGCCAACCTCGCCCAGCACATCACCGGCCCGGACCTTCTGGCCGCTTTCAACCCGGACCGAGCCGCGCTTCATGTGGCAGTACTGGGTCTCCCAGCCGCTGCCGTGGCTTAGCACCACGCCGTTGCCGCATTCCTTGCCGTCTATGGCGGCTTCGTTCTGGCCATTGGCATACTGATCCGGCATCGAATTCCGGGTGCCGCGGACGACACCATCCGCCGCCGCGCGCACGGCAACACCTGCGTGCATGTCCGACAAGTAGGGCAAGGCAAAGTCGGTGCCCTTGTGGCCGTCATAGCTGAGCGTGCCGCAGGTGAAATCGGTTGCCTCTTTACCGGGATCGCGGTCCACGAACTGCTGGATGCGGCAGTCCTCACCCAGGGTGCAGTCCAGCGGGAACTGCAAAACAAAATCGCCCGCCGCGGCGGGCGCGGCGAGCGATAGTAATGTCAGCAGGGATGCGAGGCGCATCAGTCCGCGGTCAGCAGCGGCGGCTTGTCACCGGAGATCCGCGGCTTGCCCGGGCCTTCCAGGCGCAGATCCAGCTTGCCGTCCTTGATGCCGACCTGGACCACGCCGCCCTTGGTGAGCTTGCCGAACAACAGCTCCTCGGCCAGCGGCTTCTTGATGTGCTCCTGAATGACACGGCCCAGCGGGCGCGCGCCCATGCGGTCGTCATAGCCCTTCTCAGCCAGCCATTCGGCTGCCTTGCGGGTCAGCTCGATCGACACATTCCGGTCCATCAGCTGCGCTTCCAGCTGCAGCACGAACTTCTCGACCACCTGCAGGATCACCTCTTTGCCCAGCGGCGCGAAGGAGATCACCGCATCCAGGCGGTTGCGGAACTCCGGCGTGAAGGTGCGCTCGATGGCGGCGGTGTCCTCGCCCTCGCGGCGGTCGCGGCCAAAGCCGATGGCGGCCTTTGCCTGTTCCGATGCACCCGCGTTGGAGGTCATGATCAGGATCACGTTGCGGAAGTTCACGGTGCGGCCGTTGTGGTCGGTCAGTTGGCCGTTGTCCATCACCTGCAGCAGGATGTTGTAGACATCCGGATGCGCCTTCTCGATCTCATCGAGCAGCAGAACGCAGTGCGGGTGCTGGTCGACACCATCGGTCAGCAGGCCGCCCTGGTCGAACCCGACATAGCCCGGCGGTGCGCCGATCAGGCGGGAAACAGCGTGTTTCTCCATGTATTCCGACATGTCGAAACGCAGCAGTTCCACCCCCAGCTGATCAGCCAGCTGCTTGGCCACCTCGGTCTTGCCGACGCCGGTGGGGCCTGCAAACAGGTAGTTGCCGATCGGCTTCTCCGGCTCGCGCAGTCCGGCACGGGCCAGCTTGATGGCGCTCGACAACGCGGTGATGGCGTCGTCCTGGCCGAACACCACGCGCTTCAGCGACTTCTCCAGATCCTTCAGCACCTCGGCATCGTCCTTGGAGACGTTCTTGGGCGGGATGCGGGCGATCTTGGCCACAACAGCCTCGATTTCCTTGACGCCGATGGTCTTGCGGCGCTTGCTCTCGATGATCAGATGCTGCGCGGCGCCGGCCTCGTCGATGACGTCGATCGCCTTGTCCGGCAGCTTGCGGTCGTTGATGTAGCGCGCCGACAGTTCCACCGCGGTCTTGATCGCATCGCCAGTGAACTTGATGCCGTGGTGCTCCTCGAAATAGGGCTTCAGGCCCTTCAGGATCTCGATGGAATCCTCCACCGTCGGCTCGTTCACGTCGATCTTCTGGAACCGGCGGGACAGCGCGCGGTCCTTCTCGAAGTGCTGGCGGAACTCCTTGTAGGTGGTGGAGCCCATGGTGCGCAGCTTGCCGCCCTGCAGCGCAGGCTTCAGCAGGTTGGAGGCGTCCATGGCACCGCCGGAAGTTGCACCGGCACCAATCACGGTGTGGATCTCGTCGATGAACAGCACCGCGTCCGGATGCTCCTCCAGCTCGGAGACGACAGCCTTCAGCCGTTCCTCGAAATCGCCGCGGTAGCGGGTGCCCGCCAGCAATGCGCCCATGTCGAGCGAGTAGATGGTGGTTTCCGACAGGATTTCCGGGGTTTCGCCGGACACGATGCGGCGCGCGAGGCCCTCGGCGATGGCGGTCTTGCCGACACCGGGATCGCCCACCAGCAGCGGGTTGTTCTTGCGGCGGCGGCACAGCACCTGGATGCAGCGCTCCACCTCATGGTCGCGGCCGATCAGCGGGTCGATGTCGCCGTCGCGGGATTTTGCGTTCAGGTCAACGCAGTATTTCGCCAGCGCCGACTCCTTCTTCTCGCCCTCAGGCGCAGCGGTCAGATTGTCCTCTTCCTGTTCCGTCGCGCCGGAGACCGGGCGGGATTCCCCGTAGGCCGGGTCCTTGGCAACGCCATGGGCGATGAAGTTCACCGCGTCATAACGGGTCATCTCCTGATCCTGCAGGAAATAGGCGGCGTCGCTCTCGCGCTCGGCAAAGATGGCGACCAGCACATTCGCCCCCGTTACCTCAGTCCGTCCCGAACTCTGGACGTGGATCGCGGCGCGCTGGATGACGCGCTGGAAGGCCGCGGTCGGCACCGCCTCCGATCCGTCGATGTCGGTCACAAGGTTGGCAAGATCCTCATCCACGAATTCCACAAGTGAGGATCGCAATTCCGAAAGGTCGACGCTGCAGGCGCGCATCACGCGGGCCGCGTCGGGCTCGTCGATCAGGGCCAGAAGCAGATGTTCCAGGGTTGCGAATTCATGACGGCGTTCATTCGCCAGCGCCAGCGCTGCGTGAATGGCCTGTTCCAGGGTGCTCGAGAATGAAGGCACGGTCGTGCTCCTCTGATCTTGGGTTGGCCGGTGGGGCGGTATTAACCAACCCCTCAGTTCAACCATGTGCTTATAAGGTTAGAGTTTGGTTGATAGAGCGCCGGCTTCAAGGTCTTTTCTTCATTTTGGGGTCACAATTATTTTCTCCCTGTTGCGCCCCGATACCCTTGATTTGCTCAAAAATTGTCTTTGCGCTTGCGGATTTCGGCAAAAACCTCTGCGTCTTCAGAGTCTTGCATGCCCAGATGTGCTCTCACGGCGCTGTCACCGGCACGCAGGAACGGATTGGTGTCAAGTTCCAATTGCAGGGAGGACGGCACCGTGGGGGTGCCGCTTTCGCGGGCCTCTGCGATATCACTTACCCGCGCCTGCAACGCCGGGTTGCCGGGGTCCACGGTGACCGCAAAAGCACCGTTAGCCTGGGTGTATTCATGTCCTGAATAAACCATAGTTTGCGGTGGCAACGCGGCAAGTTTCGACAGGCTGGCCCACATCCGCTGGGGTGTGCCCTCAAACAGCCGTCCGCATCCCAGCGCCATCAGGCTGTCGGCGGTGAAAACCGCCGCCGCGCCGGGCATGTAAAAGGCGATATGACCCACTGTATGGCCGGACACATCCATCACCTGCACGTCTTCCCCCAGCAGCGTGAAACTGCCGCCGTCTTCCACTGCAAGGTCCAGCTCAGGTAGGCGGTGGGCATCGGTTGCAGCCCCAATGATCTTGGCACCGAACTCCATCTGAAGTTTGGCTGCACCATCGACATGGTCCCAGTGATGATGGGTCAGCAGAATCCAGTCCAGCCCCCAGCCGCGCTCAGACAGGGCGGCCTTGACGGCGCCTGCCTCGGGCGCATCCACCAGCGCGGTCTCACCCGAGGCCGGATTATGGATCAAAAAGGCATAGTTATCCGACAGGCAGGGCAGGGTGATGATCTCAAGAGGCATGGTCATTCGCCTTTACATTGCTAAACTGCGCCCAGATTGGCCGAAGCAGCAGGCGCCCGCAATGCATCTTGATGTCCAGGATCTCAGGAACTTCTACTACCGCAGCACCCTGGGGCGCGCGGCGCAGGCCTCGATCCGCGGCCGTCTGCTGGAGCTGTGGCCGGAGGCCGCCGGCCTGACAGTGGCAGGCTTCGGCTTTGCCGCACCGCTGTTACGCCCCTACCTGCCGGAGGCGCGCCGGGTGATGGCGCTTATGCCGGGGCCGCAGGGGGTGATGCAATGGCCTGCAGGCATGCCGAACGTTTCGGTCCTGTGCGAGGAGACCAGCTGGCCCATCGACACCGGCCGAGCTGACCGGCTGGTGGTGATGCACGGGCTGGAGACCTCGGAACGGCCCAGCAAGCTCCTGGAGGAATGCTGGCGGGCGCTGGGGCCGGGCGGACGGGCGATTTTCATTGTCCCGAACCGGGCGGGCCTCTGGGCGCGCTCCGATTTGACGCCCTTCGGCTTTGGCCGGCCCTACACATTGCGCCAGCTGGAGGGGCAGCTGCGCGAACATCAGTTCGCCATTGAGCAGCACACCGCCGCGCTCTACCGGCTGCCCAGCCACAAGCGGTTCTGGCTGAAATCCGGCGCTATGCTGGAAAAGATGGGCCGCAAGCTGCCCGCAATGCTGGCCGGCGGGGTGTTCATGGTCGAAGTCAGCAAGCAGACCTACCCGCAAAAAGGCCACATGACCCGCACCAAGTCGCCCAGCCGCATCCGGGTGCTGGAGGGGCTGTCAAACCCGATGCCGGAACCGGCCTGAAGCGGCACCGGGGCAATCAGAACCGCCCGGCTCTGGCAATCAGGTAAACACCACGTCTCTGTTCACGATGACATCATCCGCGGAGAATGCGTTGCCCTCCGGAATGTCCATCACCAGCAGCTCAGTCCCATCCTCAGCCGCGAACGTGTAGCGGTAGACTTCCTGCTGCTCATACCGCCCGTCGAATTCGCGGGTGATTTCGAGGGGGCCTTCAATCTCCGAAGGCAGGTTCAATGTGACGGTGAAATCCGTGACGCTTGAGCTAGCCAGCGTCAGCAGCCCCGAGTCCCGGTCCAGATGCTCAGGGTAGATATTCACGGTCATCCGGTCGCCATCGCCAGCCATATGCACATCGTGGCCCATGCCAACGCTGAGCTGATTGCCGCCCTGGCTCTGGACTTCGATGTCTGCGCCGGCGTCGCGGGAAATGTCGACCACATCCGTGCCCAGGCCAGTGCGGACCTCAAGGTTGTCACCGCTGGCCGTCAGCGTGTCATCGCCTGCGCCCAGGTCGATGATGCTGCTGCTGTCCGAAGATCCGGCCGGGGTCCAGACAATGGCATCATCGCCGTTGCCGGCGTTCACCGACAGGCTGTGGCTGGTGGCGGTCAGCACGTCATTGCCGTCTCCCAGCCGTGCAACATCGTGAATGCCGCCCGCCTCAACAGTGTCATCTCCGCCAAAAGTGGAATAAGAGGAGGAGCTGCCGCCAGCGTAGGTTTCACCGGTGCCGTCGCCAAACACCGGGTCAAGCTCCGGTCCGCCGCTGTCGATCAGCAGGATCTGGTCTGCAGAGAGATCGCTGACACCTTCCACCCGGATCACCGCCGTCTTGACGTAGGCGTCAGAGGCGGCATGGGAACCTGTAAAGCGAACAACCACCTCTGTGCTGTCCCCGTCAGGGCGCGTTTCAAACTCCACTATGCTGCCAAAATCCTGTCCCTCGAATTCGCCGGTATAAAGCACCAGTACATCTTCCTCGGGGTCAAAGTCCCGGATGATGGTGGTTGTCTTCTCCGCATCCGTGAGTGTCGCGCCGGTATGCGTCGTCCCAACGTTGAACACATCTGCCCCGGCGCCGCCTGTCAGAATGCCAGGGGCCTCGCTCCGGTCAAAGGCGTGGGTATAGGTCAGCGTGTCGTTGCATTCACCGCCATGAAGATCCACGTGGCCGTTGCCGGTCAGGTTATCTGCGCCGTCACCGCCGCTGCCGTAAGCACGTTCGCCAGACCAGGGCCGGAGGTGGATTTCGTCGTTTCCGGCGCCGCCTTCAAGCGTGCTGCCGCTTGAACCGCTCAGCGTGTCGTCGCCGGTGCCGCCTGAAACCGCGCTCTCCCTGCCGCTGTCAATGAGATCATTTCCGGCACCGCCCGTAACGGTGCCTTGCAAGCCTGCGCTGATCGTATCATTGCCGCTGCCGCCATCAACCTCGGCTTCCCGGCCGGCGCTGATTTCGTCGTCGCCCTGACCGCCGGACACTTCGATGAAGGATCCCGCATCAATCGTGTCGTTTCCGTCCCCGCCTGTGGCGATGCCCTTGTTGCCAAAGTACAGGTAGTCATCCCCGTCACCGCCATGCAGGGTGAGATTGTCCTCAAAGCGCTGGCCGAGAGTGTCGTTGCCGTCCAGGCCAAACCCGGTCTGGCCGCTGAATATCTCAAGCACGTCGTCTCCGGCCGTGCCGCGAACGGTTTCCTCAAATTCAGGCTCGGGTTCTGGCTCCGGCTCGGAGCGCAGTTCCGGCTCGTCAGGGGGGACGGGGGCATCGTCTTCGTCGTTGATCGAGTCGATGACGGCGGCTGCTGCGGCGACGCCGGCCGTGGCCATCAGGATTGCGGCAAGCATACTGCGGGCCCTTCGGTTGAATCATTTTTTTCAATAATCGTCACAATTGCGCCGAAACAGGGGTTTGTCCAGCACTCGGGGCGGCTCGCTGCAAGCAAGAGCGCGCCTTTCCTTTCAAGAGGCCATGCGGCGGCAAAACGGCGTTGCATTTCGATTCCCGAAATCTGTCCGCACCGCCCATTTGGGTGGTTTTTTCTCCATATGTGACGTTTTTTGGCGTAAATGCCGCTTTCCGGAATCGCCAAATCCTGCAGTTCAGCCGCACTTTTTTATAAAACGACTGTGGTCAAAGGGCCGCACTTGGTGCAAGTCGTTGAAAACAATGAAAACATGCTTTTTCCTGTTACCGTTATAGGCAGTTGATAGGTCGCATCCGCTCTGCTAGACCCACGCTGATTTCAACGCCCCGCTGCCAAGGGGGATGTCTCACGCCCCCGGACGCCTCCTGATCGCCAGGTACGCCAACCGGGGCCAAAAACATATCGGAAGGGTGGACGTGTCCGAACCAGCTTCGATTTCTGCAGGCATTGCTGCGCGCTATGCCACGGCGGTGTTCGACATCGCGGAAGAAAACAAGGCGCTCGACAGCCTTGAAACCAGCATCAATGATCTGGCAGCCGCGCTGGCTGACAGCCAAGAGCTTAACAGCCTGATCCATTCGCCGCTTGTGTCGCGCGAAGAGCAGGGCGCCGCAATCACTGCGGTGGCAGACAAGATGGGGCTGGACCCCGTCCTGCGCAACACCCTGGCCCTGATGGCCGACAAGCGCCGCCTGTTCGTGCTGCCCGCGCTGATCGAGGCGCTGCGCGCCCGTCTGGCTGACGCCCGCGGCGAAGTGACCGCCGAGGTGGTTTCCGCCAAGGCGCTGACCAAGACCCAAAGCGAAAAGCTGGCCAAGACCCTGGCCGAGCGCGTGGGCAAGAAAGTTACCATCAATGCTTCCGTCGATGCCTCCATCATCGGCGGTCTTGTCGTTAAAGTGGGCTCGAAGATGATCGACAGCTCGATCCGCTCCAAGCTCAACTCCCTACAGAATGCAATGAAAGAGGTCGGATAAATGGGTATCCAAGCAGCAGAGATTTCTGCGATCCTGAAAGACCAGATCAAGAATTTTGGTCAAGAAGCCGAAGTGGCAGAAATCGGCCGCGTGCTGTCCGTCGGTGACGGTATTGCCCGCGTTTACGGCCTCGACAACGTCCAGGCCGGCGAAATGGTCGAATTCCCGGGCGGCATCATGGGCATGGCGCTGAACCTTGAAGCCGACAACGTCGGTATCGTGATCTTCGGCTCCGACCGCGACATTAAAGAAGGCGACACCGTCAAGCGTACCAACGCCATCGTGGACGTCCCGGTCGGCAACGGCCTGCTGGGCCGCGTTGTTGACGGCCTGGGCAACCCGCTGGACGGCAAGGGCCCGATCGAAGACGTTACCCGCGGCGTTGCCGACGTGAAAGCACCGGGCATCATCCCGCGTAAATCGGTTCACGAACCGATGGCAACTGGCCTCAAGTCCGTTGACGCGATGATCCCGATCGGCCGCGGCCAGCGCGAGCTGATCATCGGCGACCGTCAGACCGGCAAAACCGCCGTTGCTCTGGACGCGATGCTGAACCAGAAATCCTACAACGACGCCGCCGGCGACGACGAGAGCAAGAAGCTGTACTGCGTTTACGTCGCGGTTGGCCAGAAGCGCTCCACCGTGGCTCAGCTGGTGAAGAAACTGGAAGAGTCCGGCGCGATGGAATACTCCATCGTTGTGGCCGCAACCGCGTCCGACCCGGCACCGCTGCAGTTCCTGGCGCCCTACGCCGCAACCGCAATGGCAGAATTCTTCCGTGACAACGGCCGCCACGCGCTGATCATCTATGATGACCTGTCCAAACAGGCGGTTGCTTACCGTCAGATGTCGCTGCTGCTGCGCCGTCCGCCGGGACGTGAAGCTTACCCGGGCGACGTTTTCTACCTGCACTCCCGCCTGCTGGAGCGTTCAGCAAAGCTGAACGAGGACTTCGGTGCCGGCTCGCTGACCGCGCTGCCGATCATCGAAACCCAGGGCGGCGACGTGTCCGCGTTTATTCCGACCAACGTGATCTCGATCACCGACGGCCAGATCTTCCTGGAAACCGAACTGTTCTACCAGGGCATCCGCCCCGCCGTGAACACCGGTCTGTCGGTTTCCCGCGTTGGCTCCTCGGCCCAGACCAAGGCGATGTCCTCGGTTGCAGGCCCGGTTAAGCTGTCGCTGGCTCAGTACCGCGAAATGGCTGCCTTTGCGCAGTTCGGCTCCGACCTGGATGCCGCCACCCAGCAGCTGCTGGCCCGCGGCGCCCGTCTGACCGAGCTGATGAAGCAGCCGCAGTATTCGCCGCTGACCAACGCCGAAATCGTCTGCGTCATCTTCGCCGGCACCAACGGCTACCTCGACAAAGTCGACGTCAAGGACGTTGGCCGCTACGAGGCAGGCCTGCTGAGCCACCTGCGCGGCAAACATGCCGACCTGCTTGCCGACATCACCAACAACGACCGTAAGGTGAAGGACGAGCTGGCTGACAAGGTAAAGGCTGCGCTGGACGAGTTCGCCGCTAGCTTCGCTTGAGGGGGGACGAGGCAATGCCGAGTCTTAAGGACCTTAAAACCAGGATCGAGTCGGTCAAATCGACCCGCAAGATCACCAAAGCCATGCAGATGGTGGCCGCGGCGAAACTTCGCCGCGCCCAGGAAGCTGCCGAGGACTCCCGTCCCTACACCAAGCGGTTCAATGCCGTGATGGCAGGGCTGGCGGCCTCGGTCGGCGGCAGCGAGTCAGCGCCCAAGCTGCTTCGCGGCACCGGCAGCGACCAAGTCCAGCTGCTTGTCGTCATGACCGCCGAGCGCGGCCTGTGCGGCGGCTTCAACTCGAACATTGCCAAGCTCGCCCGCCAAAAGGCGGCTGAGCTGAAGGCCGCGGGCAAGACGGTGAAGATCCTCACCGTCGGCAAGAAGGGCCGCGATGCCCTGAAGCGCGACCTGGGCGATGACTTCATCGGCCATGTGGACCTGAGCGAAGTCAAACGTGTTGGCTATGCCAACGCGCAGGACATCGCCAAGGGGATCCTCACCCGCTTTGACGCAGGTGAATTCGACGTTGCCACGATCTTCTACGCGGAGTTCGTCAATGTCGTGACCCAGATCCCCACCGCACAGCAGATCATTCCGGCGTCCTTCGAGGCATCGGAAGGCGAAAGCACTGGCGCCGTCTATGACTACGAGCCCGGCGAAGAGCAGATCCTTGCGGACCTGCTGCCGCGCGGCGTGGCGACCCAGATCTTCTCGGCCCTGCTGGAAAACGGTGCATCCGAACAGGGTGCGCGGATGAGCGCGATGGACAATGCGACCCGCAACGCGGGCGACATGATCGACAAGCTGACCATCCAGTTCAACCGCTCGCGCCAGGCCGTGATCACCAATGAGCTGATTGAAATCATTTCGGGCGCTGAGGCGCTCTAAGAGACAACCGGAGACCAACTAATGGCACAAGCAAAAGGCAAGGTGACCCAGATCATCGGCGCCGTTGTGGACGTCCAGTTTGACGACCACCTGCCCGCAATTCTGAACGCACTGAACACTGAGAACGACGGCAAGACCCTGGTTCTCGAAGTGGCTCAGCACCTCGGCGAAAACACCGTCCGCACCATCGCAATGGACGCAACCGAGGGCCTGGTCCGCGGTCAGGAAGTGACCGACACCGGCGCCCCGATCTCGATCCCGGTCGGCAACGCCACCCTGGGCCGCATCCTGAACGTCGTGGGCGAGCCCGTGGACGAAAAGGGCCCGGTCAACGCATCCGAGACCCGCGCCATCCACCAGCCCGCACCCGAGTTCAACGAACAGTCGACCGAGTCGGAAGTTCTGGTGACCGGCATCAAGGTGATCGACCTGCTGGCGCCTTACTCCAAAGGCGGCAAGATCGGCCTGTTCGGCGGCGCCGGCGTGGGCAAGACCGTTCTCATCATGGAACTGATCAACAACATCGCAAAAGTGCACTCGGGCTACTCCGTGTTCGCCGGTGTTGGCGAGCGGACCCGTGAAGGCAACGACCTGTACTGGGAAATGATCGAATCCAACGTGATCAAGCCGGACAACCTGGAAGAGTCCCAGGTGGCCCTGGTTTACGGTCAGATGAACGAACCTCCGGGAGCCCGTGCCCGTGTTGCGCTGACCGGCCTGACCCTGGCCGAACAGTTCCGCGACCAGTCCGGCACCGACGTTCTGTTCTTCGTGGACAACATCTTCCGCTTCACCCAGGCCGGTTCTGAGGTGTCCGCTCTGCTCGGCCGTATTCCTTCGGCTGTGGGCTACCAGCCGACCCTGGCAACCGACATGGGCGCGATGCAGGAACGCATCACCTCCACCAAGAACGGCTCGATCACCTCGATCCAGGCCGTCTACGTTCCCGCGGACGACCTTACCGACCCGGCACCGGCAACCACCTTTGCCCACCTGGACGCGACCACCGTTCTTAACCGTGCGATCTCCGAGCTCGGCATCTACCCCGCTGTGGACCCGCTCGATAGCTCGTCGCGCCTGATGGACCCGCAGATCGTTGGCGAGGAGCACTACGCAGTGGCGTCCGAAGTTCAGCAGATCCTCCAGCGCTACAAGTCGCTGCAGGACATCATCGCGATCCTCGGCATGGACGAACTGTCGGAAGAGGACAAGCTGACCGTTGCGCGTGCGCGTAAGATCCAGCGTTTCCTGTCCCAGCCGTTCGACGTTGCGAAGGTCTTCACCGGCTCCGACGGTGTCCAGGTTTCCCTGGAAGACACCATCTCGTCGTTCAAGGCCGTTGTGGCTGGCGAATACGACCACCTGCCCGAAGGCGCCTTCTACATGGTTGGCGGCATCGACGAAGTGATCGCCAAAGCCGAGAAGATGGCTGCGGAAGCCGCCTAAGAACGGATTTTCCCCCGCGCTCCCGTGGTGCGGGGGGACCCTGAAAGGAGGCCCCAATGGCACAAACGATGCAATTCGACCTCGTGAGCCCCGAGCGGAGCCTGGCTTCGCTGCAGGCCAGCGCGGTTCAGATCCCCGGAGCCGAGGGTGACATGACGGCGATGCCTCAGCACGCGCCGACCATCACCACCCTGCGCCCCGGCGTGCTGAAGGTCGAAAGCCCCGAAGGCAATTCGGAGTATCTGGTGACCGGCGGTTTTGCCGAAATCGCAGGCGACAGCCTGTCGGTTCTGGCCGAACGCGCGATCCCGATGGCCGAGATGACCCGCGATCAGATGAACGATCTGATCGAGGAAGCCCGCGAGATGTACAAGACCGCGAAAGAGGAAGACCAGCCGCACGGCCTGGTCGAGGACGCAGCCAAGCTGCTCGCCGACATGGAAGCCCTGGGCACCCATATGTCCCTCTGATCCAGGCGCGGATTGGACGAATAAGAAGCCGGCTCCCAGTGGGGGCCGGTTTTTTGTTGGGCCGCCTAAGACGTTTTCCTGGGAGGGAAACGCCCAGGAAATCTGGCAATTTTTCTAGCCGGAGTTTTGTTGAAACTCCGGGCGGCAGACTGAAAACGGCACAATCAGCCGGGCATGGAGCCTGCCTTGCCAGGCATCAAAGCCTGCGCTCGATCCCGCGCATCAGGGTGAACGTCCGCCGCCAGAGTTTTTCATACTCCGGGACCGACCGGGTCCGGTAGAGTTCACTGGCCTGCTCGAATTTCCCCGCTTCCAGAAGGGTTGAGATTTCCTGCCCGGTTGCAATCGCGGTCTCAAACAGCGCGATTATTTCGGACATTTCCGACGCGGTTTGCTCATCCGTGCGGCCTCTGCGCAGCTGCGCCTTGATCCGGTTGAGGTTGAGCGGGATGACCTGTTTGGAAACGCCGGAGAACACGTCGATCTCAGAGCCGTCTTCATTGGCCGGGCGGGCCCAGCCACCGAGATGCGCAACAAGTGCCTTGGTTTGAAGGTGGTAGAGGTGACGGGAATCATGCTCGACCGCAACGATGGATTCATAGTCGGTGATCAGTTGTTCGGCCGGATCAGTGCCTGAACCGGCCTGAGCGGCGGCGCTTACCGAAGTGGCCATGACCATTGCGGCAGCGATTGCCAAAAGCATTTTCCTCATCAACTCCTCCCAGTAGGCTCCGGCCGAGTGTACCACAGGGCACCCGGCCTGTCCGAACCGGCCCCGGATCTGCCCTTGAGACGGGCAGCGTATCCCGCCAGCAGGGATCCTTTTCCGCATTTCGCCACCGTCCCCGGCTGCTGTTCAAATCACCCAAGCCTTAACCCAATTCTCACCAAATTTTCCGAAATTGCCCTGAATGACGTTTACCTAACCAGCAGGATTCCCCGTGACCGATTGGACCTCCGGCTATGTCGCCGGCATCGACTACACCTTCGACTTCCACCGCCAGTTGACCCCAGCCTTGCTGGGCTTCACCGCAACCGCCCAGGGCCACCGGCACGGGCTGGACGGCGCGGGCCTCACCTATTGCGAGCTGGGCTGCGGCCAGGGGTTCTCCGCCAACCTGCTGGCTGCCGCCAACCCGCATATCGAATTTCACGCGATGGACTTCAGCCCTTCCCATATCGCAGGCGCCGCCGAGCTGGCGCAGGAGGCGGCGCTGGACAACATGTTCTTCCACGAGCGCAGCTTCGAGGATTTCGGCGATACCTCCGGCCTGCCTGCGTCATTCGACATCATCGCGCTGCACGGGGTCTACAGCTGGGTGTCAGAGGAGAATCGCCAGCATATCCTGCGTTTCATTGCCGACCGGCTGAAACCGGGCGGCTTGGTCTATGTCAGCAGCAACACCCAGCCCGGCTGGGCTGCCGCGATGCCGCTGCGCCGGATCCTCGCTGCCCGTGCTGAGCAGGGCCGGGGCACCCTGCAAGACCGGATCAGGGAAGCGATGGCGTTTGGCCGCCAGCTGGCCGGCGCCGGCGGCGGTTATTTCGAACGGAACCCGGCGGTTGCTGCCCGCCTTGAGCACATGGCGTCGATGCCGGAAAACTATGTGGCGCATGAGTATTTCAACAAGGATTGGACCCCTTTCTTCTTCGAGGACCTTGCCGCCGAACTGGGCACTGCCAAGCTCAGCTTTGCAGGCTCCGTCAGCCTGATGGACAATCTCGACTGTGTCCGCTTCACGCCAGAACAACGCGCCCTGCTGGACAGCGAAAGCGACCCGGTCCGCCGCGAAGGCCTGCGCGATGTGCTGCTGAACGAGCACTTCCGCACCGATGTTTTTGTCAAAGGGCGGCTTGCGCATACCCCGCGCGGTGAAATCGGCGCCTGGTTTGCCACAACATTGGCCCTGACCCGCCCCTACAATGGCGGCGCGCTCAAATTCCACCACCGCAGTCAGGATGTGCCGCTGGCGCAGGCAGAATACGCGCCCGTGCTGCAGGCGCTCTCCCAAGGCCCGGCCACGGTGCGCAGCCTGCTGGATCAGGGCGCCTTCGGCACCATGGAATGGGGCGCCATAACCCGGATGCTGACGGTGCTGGCCGGCACCGGCCAGATCGCCCCGGCCTTGCCGCAGGAGGGGCTGGAGCACCGCACCGCCGCTTGCCGCGCCTTCAACCTCGCGGTCTGCAAACGGGCCGAGGAAAGCGATGCCCTGCGCTATCTCGCTTCACCCGTCACCGGCGGCGGGGTGGAACTGGACCGGTTCGAGCAGCTGTTTCTTCTTGCCCGCAGCGAGGGGCTGGAGACGCCCGCGGACTGGGCTGCCCTGGCCTGGCGCATTCTGGCGCCGCAGGGCCAGCGCCTGCAGCATGACGGAAGGGTGCTGGAGACGGAGGAGGAAAACCTCGCCCTCCTGCGTGCCCGTGCGGGTAATTTCGCAGCCCGCCGCCTGCCGCTCTGCGAAAGCCTCGGGGTGACGCTGGAAGACAGCCGCCAGGCCCCGGCGCAGGCGCAGAACGCCGCGGCCTGAACCGTAGGAATGCAGGGGCGGGAAAACATGCGCCATCCGCCCCTCATTAGCATTTCGGCAAGCACTGGCCGGTAAACAGGACCGGTACAAGACAACCACTTACAGGAACCGAAACGTGTCCTTTGAAGACCGCGCGCTGGCTGCTCAATCCACGGGCCGGGAATCGGCCTTTGCCCTTGATGAAGTGTTCTTTTCCCGCACCGATCCCCGCGGTGTGATCCAGGCCGGCAATGCCGTGTTCAGCCGGGTCGCCAAATACCCGCTGGAAAAGCTGCTGGGGGCGCCGCACAAGGTGATCCGCCACCCGGACATGCCGCGCGCGGTGTTCCAGCTGTTGTGGGATACGATCAAGGGCGGCGAAACCGTTGGCGCCTATGTCAAGAACCGCGCCAGCGACGGCAGCTATTACTGGGTTTTTGCAGTGGTCACCCCTTGCGACGGCGGCTATCTCTCCGCCCGCATCAAACCGACCAGTCCGCTGCTCAAGACAGTGCAGCAGGAATACGCCACCCTGCGCCAGGCCGAACTGGCAGAGGAGCTGAGCCCCGAGGACAGCGCTGCCCGGCTGCTGGCCCGCCTGCGCGAGCTGGGCTTTGCCACTTACAGCGACTTTGCCGGCCACGCTTTGGCTGAGGAACTGCTGGCGCGTGATGCGGGCCTGAAACGCCCGCCATGCGCACGTCTCGCCGAACGCCGCGCAATGCATTCCACCGCCGGGCAGCTGGTGGCGGAGACCGAGGCGCTGGTGCAGGAGTTTGAATCGATGCGCACCATCCCTCATAACCTGCGGGTCATTGCCTCGCGCATCGAACCGGCCGGCGGCCCGGTGACAGTGCTGTCCCAGAACTACAGCGCCATGTCGCGCGACATGTCGGACTGGTTTGAGGCCCACGTCTGGGGCAAGGACAGCAACTTCCGCGCCATCAAGGGTACGGTAACGGCGGCCATCTTTGTCGAGGGGCTGGCCCGCATCCTGACCGAATGCGGCCATCAGTTGGAACAGGAAGACGGCAGCGCGGCGACCGACATCACCCGCGAGCAGGGCATTCTGAGCGACCTTACCGGTATCCAGTTCAGCAAGGCGCGGAGCAGCCTGCAGGACGTCCGCTTCGAGGCCGACCGCATCCAGAAGGCGTGTCAGACCCTGCACCGCCATTTCATGGCGCTGACCACAACCCGGGTGCTGTGCAAAATCGAATGCGCCCGGCTGGGTAATGTCGGCGAGACCCTGAACACCATCATCGACGAGCTGGGACGCTTCCAGGACCGGATCTCGGCCCGGCTGGAAAAGATCAGCGAACTCAGCACCGCGCTGGCCAGTGACGAGGGCTGAGCCTACTCCTTGGCTGCCTTCTCTGCCCAGCTCTTGCGGAAGGAGGCAGGCGACTGCCCGTACCGCTTCTTGAAGCGGATCGACAGCTGGGTCGCGCTGCTGAAACCTGTGGCGGCGGATATTTCTGCCACCGTCATGTTGGTCTCATTCAGCAGCGCCAGTGCCCGGCCCACGCGCAGGTCGATATAGAACTGCACCGGTGAGGTACCGACATAACGCTGGAACAGCCGCTCCAGCTGGCGCCGCGAAATCTGCGCGTGCTCCGCCACCACTCCGACCTCCACCGGCTCCTCGATGGTGTCGTGCATGAACTGCATGGCGTTGATCAGATGCTGGTTGCGGCTGCTCAGCGCTACCGAATAGGCCGACTTCTGCAGCGCCTCGCGGTTGTTGGACCGGAAGTGGATGCACATGTCAGAGACAATCACCGCCAGATCCTTGCCGTGGTCGGTCTCGATCATCTCCAGCATCATATCGGTGGCCGCATTGCCGCCGCCGCAGGTCAACAGCCCTCGGTCGATCTCATATAGGTTCGACGTCGGCTCCAGCCCCGGGAAATATTCGGAAAACGACGGCTGGTTCTCCCAATGCAGGGTAAAGCGCTGCCCCTGCAAAAGCCCGGCCTGGGCCAAAGCAAAAGCCCCGGTGCAAATGCCGCCAAAGCGGCTGCCATGGGCATTCTGCCGCCGCATCCAGGACAGCACCTTGGGGCTGGCGCTTTCTGAGGGTTCAATGCCCGCACAGACAAAACCGAAACTGCCCCGCGGCAGGTCTTCCAGCGTCATGTCGGTGTTGATGCCGATCCCGTTGGAGCAGGGCACCGGTGCGCCGTCCTCGCTCAGCAGGAACCAGCGGTACAGCTCCTTGCCGGTGACCTGATTGGCGATCCGCAACGGCTCCACCGCAGCGCTGAAGGCCAGCATGGTCAGCTTCGGCAGAAGCACAAAGTAGATATCCTTGGGCGGCCCGTCGTAATCGACCCGGAAACTGGCCGCACCCTTCGGGACAAAGCTGCGGAGTGTCATATCGCTAACCTAACAGATGGGACGTTCACAGTGAAACGCGCGCCGGAGGGGAGGCTCCGGCGCGCAGGGGGGATCAGGCGGTCAGTTCCTGCACCGGCTCGCCGCTATCCTCCCAGGCCGCGATCTCTTCGTCGCTTGCCTTGGGCGAGAACAGCCCGGTCATCGCATAGAAGATGCCGATGAGCGGTGACAGCCAGCAGGCAAAGGCCAGCGGGATGTACAGCAGGTTCTCGAAGTTGCCATCGGCAATCCCCAGCGCCAGAGCCGAGATCACAAAGGCGCCGCCCGCGTTCCAGGGGATCAGCGGCGACACCAGCGTGCCGCCTTCCTCGATGGCGCGCGACAGGTTCAGCGGCGAGTACTTCATGCCGCGGTAAACCGGCGCATACATCCGGCCCGGCAGGGCAATGGAAAGATACGGATCGCCCGCCACGGTGTTGGTCGCAACCGAGGTCAGAATGGCCGAGGTCTGGATGCCGGCAAAGCTCTTCACCCGGGCAATGATCACCTCGATGATCGCCTGCAGGCAGCCGGTCCGCTCCAGCGCGCCGCCGAACCCCAGCGCCAGCAGCACCAGCGAGATCGTCCACATCATCGACTGGATGCCGCCGCGGTTCAGCAGCGGGTCGATCTCGGCCACGCCGGTGTCGATGGAATACCCGCTGTTGGCGAAGGTAAATGTCTCATGCAGACCCGCGCCCTGGCACGCCATCGCCATGATGCCGCCCACGACCGCACCGGCAAACAGCGACGGGATCGGCGGCTGTTTCTTCACCGCCAGCACAATGACCAGCAGTGCGGGCAGCAGCATCAGCGGCGAGATCCAGAACGCATTGTCCAGCGCTGCGGTGATCGCGTCGATCCGCTCAAACGACACTTGCGAGGTGTCGATCAGGGTGAACCCGACAACCAGATAGATCGCCAGCGCAATCAGCATCGACGGCACGGTGGTCGGCAGCATGTTGCGGATGTGATCGAACAGGTTGGTGCCGGTCACGGCCGGGGCCAGGTTTGTGGTGTCCGACAGCGGCGAGATCTTGTCGCCGAAGAACGCGCCGGAAACCACCGCGCCCGCGGTCCAGTACATCGGAATGCCAAAGCCTGCGCCAATCCCCATCAGCGCCAGGCCGACGGTGCCGACGGTGCCCCAGGAGGTGCCCAGCGACACCGACACGATGGAGCACAGCACCATGCCCGCAGCCAGGAACAGTTCCGGCGACAGGATTTTCAGGCCGTAATAGATCAGCGTCGGCACCGTGCCGCTGGCAATCCAGATGCCGACGATCATGCCGACGGTGATCAGGATAGACACCGACGGCAGCGAGATGTTGATGACGTGGAACACGCCCTCTTCGATATTGTCCCACTTGTGGCCCAGCTTCAGGCCGACCAGCGCGGTGATGGCGATGCCGATCGCCAGCGGGATATGCGGGGTGAAATCCCCGAAGTAGAACAGCTGGATGCCCAGTACCAGCAAGGTCAGCAGGATCGGCAGCAGCGCCAGTCCGAGACCGGGTTTGGCAATATTCGGATCAGATGGTGACACGGGGTATCTCCTCCCTTTGGTCAAAACGCCTGACTTTGGCGGATGCAGATACACACCAGAGATCGCCGCCGCGGACTCGATGCCAGCGCGCCGGAATCCACAGATATTGCGACATTCGGGAAGAATGGCCTCTTTCGGGGATTTTCGGATGATAGGAGGGAATATTCCCCTCATGGCACGCCGGGCCAATGCGCCAGGAAGGGGGGCAGCCCTGGCCTCAGCACTGCAAGAAAGGCCATAGGCAGCGCGGCTTTTCGGCTGGTTTCTGGATTATACCGCTGTATGACTTACTCTGAGAAACGGGCTAACGGCTTGGGAACCGGAATGAAACGACTGCGCAATCCCCGCACCGGCGTCGAACAGGGCGATGTCACCGTGTTCTCGGATTTCGAGGACGGCGGCGAGATGTGGACCGGCACCGGCCCGCGGGTGCGGCGCCGGGCGGTGGAGTTCACCGCTGCCTTTGCCAGCCCGCCCGCAGTGCATGTGTCTGTGTCGCTCTGGGATATGGACACCTCCGCCGCGATCCGCGCGGAACTGGTGGCGGAAAACATCACTTGCCAGGGCTTTGATATCGTCTTCCGCACCTGGGCCGACAGCCGCGCCGCCCGCCTGCGCGCCGCCTGGCTGGCGATCGGCGAACTGCCCCACGCTGATGACTGGGACGTCGACTAAACCTCCGCCGTGATGGACCCGGCCCACAGCAGCTTTCGAAATTTCGGGCACTCCAGATGGCTTGGCGCCGGGCAGTCCGCCACATGGCGCAGCGCGTCCTTCAGCACCGTCAGCTCGCGGATCTGCGCCTCCAGCGCATCGGCGCGGGCGTGCAGCTGGTCCCGCGGCAGATCGGGCTGGCCGTCCTTGCCGAACATGCCTGCAATCTCCTGCAGCGAAAACCCCGCCGCCTTGCCCAAGGTAATCAGCGACAGTTGCAACAGGACCTCCGGTCCGAACTGCCGCCTGAGTCCCTTGCGCCCTGCGGAGGTGATCAGCCCCAGATCCTCGTAATACCGCAGGGCAGAGGGCGCCACGCCGGAGCGTTCCGCGACCTCGCCGATATCCAGAAGTTTCATCCTTGACCTCAAGCTGACTTTAATTTGCAGGCTGCCAGCCTTGCACGGATTGAACAAGGAAAATCCCTGATGACGAGCAACAATCAAAGCCTCTGGCGGCATCCCCAGGCCATTGCGCTGCTGATGGCCGCCAGCCTTACGGTGATGGCCAACGCCACCATCAGTCCGGCACTGGCCGGGCTGGAGCAGGAGTTTGCGGAGGTGCCAGACGCGGGCTTCCTGGTACGCCTCCTGGTCACCGCGCCCTCGCTGGGGGTGATGCTGACTGCGCCGCTGGCAGGCTGGCTCACTGACCGCAGCGGGCGGCGGCGGGTGCTGCTGGCCGGTATCTGGCTGTTCCTCCTGTGCGGCACCGCGGGGTATTACCTGCCGGACCTGTACCTGATGCTCATCAGCCGCTTTGGCCTTGGCATTGCCGTCGGGCTGATCATGACCGCGCAGACCGCGCTGATCGGCGACTATTTCACCGGTGCCAGCCGCCAGGCCCTGACAGGCCTGCAGATTTCGGCCCGTAATTTCGGCGGGCTGGTTTTCATCGGCACCGCTGGGCTGGCCGCCACCCTGTCGCCGCGGCTGCCGTTCCTGATCTACGGTCTGGCAGTGCTGTGTCTTTACACCGTCTGGCGCCACGCCCCCGAACCCCGGCGCAGCACCGGCGGGGCAGGGCAGGCAGAGGCACCGGGTCACCCGGCCTGGCCGCTTCTGGTCATTGCCGTCTCTGCCCTGCAGATGCTGACCAATGGCCTCTTTTTCATGATGCCAACCCAGCTGCCGTTCTTCTTTGCCGCCCAGGGCCTCGATAGCGCGCTGATGACCGGGGCCGGGCTGGGCCTCCTGTCGCTTTGCGGCGGTATCGCCGCGCTGTTCTACGGCCGGCTCAAAGCCCGTTTGCCGCATGCTGCAATCTTTGCGCTCGGCTACGGCGCGCTGGCGCTGGGCTTTGCGGTGCTGGCCCAGCAAGGAAGCGCGGCGCTGTCCCTGGCAGGCGCCATGGTTGTCGGCATCGGTTACGCCACGGTCTCCCCCGGTTTTGTTGCCATTACGCTGGCGCTTGCCCCCTCGGGACGGCGCGGCACGGCAGGCGCAATCCTCACGGCTTCGGTGTTCTGCGGCCAGTTCCTGTCGCCCTTTGCCAGCACGCCGGCCATCACACAGTGGGGATATGTCGGCGCTTTCGGTGCTGCCGCAGCCCTGCTGGCGCTGGTGGCGGCAACAGCCGCCGCCGCGACCGTCTTAGCCGGCCGCCACCGTGCGAGAGCCTGAAAAGCAAAAAGCCCCGCAACCGCGGGGCTTTCCAATTCGATTTAACAGCCGCCTCAGCCCCCGTTGGAATAGAGGCTCTCGTAGATCGGAACCAGCGTCTTGTCCTCGAACAGCGAGGACACGGAGGTGCCGTGCCAGATGTTCAGGATCGCCTGAGTAAACAGCGGCGCGGTCGGCACGATGCGGATGTTGGGCGCGTTCTTTACCGCCTCGGTCGGCTGGATCGTGTCGGTCAGCACCAGCGATTTCATCACCGAATTGCTGACGCGCTCCACCGCCGGGCCGCTCATCACGCCGTGGGTGATATAGGCGTGCACTTCCTTGGCACCGTTGTCCAGCAGCACCTGGGCCGCCTTGCACAGGGTGCCGGCAGTGTCGCACATGTCATCGACGATCAGGCAGATCTTGTCCTTCACGTCGCCGATCACGGTCATCTCTGCCACTTCGCCGGCCTTCTCGCGGCGCTTGTCGACGATCGACAGCGGTGCGCTGATGCGCTTGGCCAGCTCGCGGGCGCGGGCCACGCCGCCCACATCCGGCGACACCACCATCAGCTCGTCCATCCGGTCCTTGAACTGATCTTTCACGTCCAGCGCAAAGATCGGCGAGGCATAAAGGTTGTCCACCGGAATGTCGAAGAAGCCCTGGATCTGGGCCGCGTGCAGGTCCATGGTCAGCACCCGCTCGATGCCGGCGCCGGTCAGCATGTTGGCGACCAGCTTGGCCGAAATCGGCGTGCGCGCCTTGGTGCGGCGGTCCTGGCGGGCATAGCCGAAGTAGGGGATCACTGCAGTGATGCGCTGGGCCGAGGAGCGGCGCAGCGCGTCGGCGATGATCAGCAGCTCCATCAGGTTGTCATTGGCCGGGTTCGAGGTCGGCTGGATGATGAACATGTCCTCGCCGCGGACGTTCTCATAGACTTCGACGAAGATCTCGCCGTCGTTGAACCGCTCGACGCGGGCGTCCACCAGCCCCTGGTCGACACCGCGGTGCAGGCTCATGCGGCGGGTAATGGCTTGGGCAAGAGGAAGGTTGGCGTTCCCAGCAATCAGCTTGGGTTCGTTCAAGGTCGGCATTGGCTGTGATCCCCAGGCAGCAATGGCAATGTGTCAGATTCGTGATATTGAACCCCGCTTATCATGCACTTACCCTCGCGCAAAGTTCTAAGCGGGAGAAACAGCTTTTGGTGGCACGCAGGCGCAGCCCTACAACCCCTCGTCAAAACCCGCATCGTGAAGGGCCAGCTGCATGAGCCGCGCCCCGCAGGTGTTCCATCGCAGCTTCGGTCAGGGGCCTCGGTCTGTTCTGGCGGTGCATTGCTCGCTGGCCCATTCCGGCGCCTGGCGCGGCGTGGCAGAGCAAATGGCAGAGGAGGTCACCCTCACCGGTTTCGACATGCTCAGCCATGGCCGCAGCCCGGACTGGGACGGGCAGGGCAACTACCAGCTCTTGAACATGCAGGCAGGGCTTTCGCTGCTGACGGTTCCCGTGGACCTCGTCGGCCACTCCTTCGGCGCCACCGTGGCATTGCGGATGGCGATGGCCAGGCCGGACCTAGTGCGCAGCCTCACCCTGATCGAGCCGGTGCTGTTTGCCGCCGCGCGGGACGAAGACCCCGCCGCCTTTGCCGCTTTGGAAAAGGCCAGCCAGCCGGCCGAAGCCGCCTGGGAAGCGGGAGACCGGGAACTCACCACCCGTCTGTTCAACCGCATGTGGGGGATCGGAGAGGTGAAATGGCCCGACCTGCCAGCCCCCGCCCGTGCGGCAATGCTGCGCGCCATGCCAGTGGTGATGGCCAGCCGCGCGGTGCTGCATGAGGACGCAAACGGCACCCTGGCCCCCGGCGCACTGGCTCCCGTGACGATGCCGGTGCAGATTCTGACCGGCGCGGACAGCCCGCCGGTGATCCCCGCCATCGCCCGCAGCCTTTGCCGACGCCTGAACGCCGCGCACACCGCGGTGCCGGGCGCGGGCCACATGCTGCCAATCACCCACGCGGCACAGACCGTAGCGTTGCTGCGCAGCTTCTGGCACCTGCACTGACCCTTTGCACCACTGCGATGGACGGGGCAGGATAAGCACCACCGCCTGCAGCGAGGAGACGGCACAGATGGCATCGAAGAAAGACCTGCTGAAAACCCTCCTCAAAGGCTTGGAGACCGGCGACCCGGCCTCTGCCGCCGTCGTGAACGAGGCGAAATACATCCAGCACAACCCGCAGACCCACGAGGGCAGCGAGGGGCTGGCGGAGCTGTTTGCCCGCCTCGCCAAGACCTCGCCCCGCGTCACCTTCAAACGGGTGTTTGAGGATGGCGATTTCGCCTTTGCCCATATCGAATACGATTTCTCCTCCTTGCGCGCGGCGTTCGAAGTGTTCCGCTTCGAGGACGGGCAGGCGGTGGAGCATTGGGATAACATCCAGCCTTTGCGCGGCCCCAACCCCTCCGGACGCGGGATGCAGGACGGCGCCACGGAGATCACGGACCTGGACAAGACCAAAAAGAACCGCACCCTGGCCCGCAGCTATACCGAGCAGGTGCTGATCCGGCGGCAGCTGGACCAGCTGCCGGACTATGTCCACGCGGACCTCATCCAGCACAACCCGGATCTGACCGACGGCCTGCCCGCCCTGCGCGAAGCGCTGTCAGCCACAGAAAACAGCACGCTCGCAATCCAGTACGAGTACCTCCACCGGGTGCTGGCAGAGGGCAATTTCGTCCTCTGCGCCTGCGAGGGGCAGCGGGGCGGCATCCACACCAGCTTCTACGATCTCTACCGCATCAAGGACGGTCGGATCGCCGAGCACTGGGACACGATCGAGGCCATCCCCCCGCGCAGCGAGTGGAAGAACGACAACGGCAAGTTCTAAGCCCGGCCCGTCCTCACCAGGGGTTCGCGCCCTGCTTGGCCCAGACGTCGGTGAAGTTGCCGTGGTTCGGCATCTGCACCGCGGGCAGGGTCTCTGCCGTCATCGCGGTGTCCGCATCAATCACCCCGTTGCGTTCCAGGATATAGGCCGCCAGCGCATAGGCCTCGTCATCGCTCAGCGACTTCGGCGCCTCCAGCGGCATCGCCCGGCGGATGTAATCAAACAGCGTGGTGGCATAGGGCCAGTAGCTGCCTGCGGGCTTGGCCCAGACATCATTGGGGCCAACCGGCGGCATCACCGGGCCCTCGCTGCCGGTTGCGCCATGGCAGGTGGCACATTTTGCGGCATAGATCTCCGCGCCTTGCGCTGCAGTGCCGCTGCCTTCGGGCAGGCCGGTGCCATCGGGTTTCACATAGGTGGCATAAAACGGGATATCCGCGGCCTCGAGCGGCTGCCCCAGCCCCGGTCCTTCGGCGCGGGCGGCGGCAGCAGTCAGCAGCAGGGCGGCGGTGGTGGCGAGTTTAAAGATAGACATTCTGAACCGCTCCTTCTGCCGTGACCCGCCAGGGCTGGATGGCGTTGTAATGCAGGAAATTCGAGGCGTGATAGCGCGCCTTCCAGTCAGCGCGCGCAGGCTGCACCGCGCCGGTCTCGTCGGTGGCGCGGCTCATCAGCACCAGGGGCGATCCGTCCCAGTGCCAGGGCAGGCTGAAGCGTGTCAGCGCCTGCGGCAGCACCGGCCCGGCCAGCGCCGCCTCGGCCCAGCTGGTGCCGCCATCGGCTGACACCTCGACCTTGGCGACCTTGCCCGCGCCGGTCCAGGCCAGCCCGGAAATCTCGTAAAATCCCGGCCCGCTCATGGTCATGGTGGAGGACGGATGGGTGATGAACGACTTCACCCCCATCGCAAAGGTGAACTGCAGCGAGGAGCCATCGGCCAGGATCTCGGTATATTCGCCCGATTCATCCTTGGTATGCACCGGCGCCTCCGTCACCCACAGGCTGGTCAGCCACTTGATGTTCATATTGCCCTCGAACCCGGGCAGCAGCAGCCGCATCGGATAGCCCTGCTCGGGCCGGATCCGCTCGCCGTTCTGGTAGAGCGCCAGCATCCCGTCGCTCATCACCTTCTCCATCGGGATCGAGCGCGCCAGGCTCGGCCCGTCGGCGCCCGCGGCCACCACCCATTTGCCCTCGGGCTTCACCCCGGCTTCCTCCATCAGAATGCGCATCGGGATGCCGGCCCATTCGGTGTTCGACACCAGCCCATGCAGCATGTCGCAGCCCGCCTGCATCGGCTCTGGCATCACCGCGTTGAACAGGCTGTTGCCGGCGCATTCCAGGAAATGGGTCGCCGTCACCATCGGATAACGCTCCAGCGCGTCCAGATCGAACTGCAGCGGGCGTTCCACCAGCCCGTGGATCATCAGATGGTGGCGGGCCGGGTCAATATCGGGCCGGCCGCCGTGATGCACCTCGTAATGCAGCCCGCTGGGGGTGATGGTGCCGCGCAACTTGTGGTGCGGCGTGCCCGACAGGCTGAAGGCCGGCGCCACGTCCTGCCAGGGTTCGATGATGGCGCGCTGCACTGTAGATTCTGCCGCCGCCGGCGCGCCATAACCGCGCGCCCTTGCGCCTGCGGCCTTGGTCCATTCCGGGATTTCCGCCTCTGCCCGCGCCACGCGCGGCTGCAGCAGCCCCGCGGCCGTCCCCGCAGCGGCTGAAGCCAACAGCGTCCGGCGGCTCAGCAGCCCGCCGCCCGCGGCATAGTCCAGCGCCGCGCCGTCAATGGTGGATCGTGTCATTTGAATGTCCCCTCCCTTGCTGGCAAATGCTGCTCGCTCAGGGCCCCAGGACGCGGGTCTTGCCACCCGCTGCTTTCGTTACTCTACCATAAAACAGCCCGCGGCAGCAGGGGCGGCGGCAGGGGGAGAGTGGATAAACCGCGCCCCGCTGCTAAACTCTACCGCAGGTCACGACTGACAGGAGGCTCCCATGCCCGGACTGGATTTCTGGTATTCGATCGGCAGCACCTACAGCTACCTCACCGTGATGCGCATCGGCGATGCGGCGGCGCAGGCGGGCATTCCGGTCCGCTGGCGCCCCTTCAACGTGCGCCATGTGATGACGGTGCAGAACAACATCCCGTTCAAGGATAAGCCGGAAAAGACCGCCTATATGTGGCGCGACATCGAACGCCGCGCCGGGCGCTACGGCCTCCACGTGCGGCTGCCTGCGCCGTACCCGTTGCCGGAACTGGTGCTGGCCAACCAGGTGGCGGCGCTGGGCGCGGCAGAGGGCTGGGGCGAGGCCTATACCCAGGCCGCCTACCGCTGCTGGTTCGAGGCCGGCCAGCCCGCGGGCGAGGACCCGAACCTCTCCGCTAGCCTCCAGGCCGCGGGCCAGGACCCGGGCAGGGTGCTGGCTGAGGCGGTGTCGGACAAGACCGTCAAGATGCTGGCGGATGCAACGGAGGAGGCGATGGCGCTGGGCATCTTTGGCGCCCCCAGCTTCGTTGTGGCGGGGGAGGTTTTCTGGGGTGACGACCGGCTGGAGGACGCGTTGCTCTGGGCGCAGGGCAAGCGCTGACCGCGGCCCTGCTTGCGGTCAGAGTAGCGACAGGAACGCCCGGATGTCCTCCTCCGGCACCGACCAGTCGCAGACAAACCGGGCCGTGACCATCTCGTTCTCCGGCCCCTGCAGCAGCCCGTCCCAAAGGTGATAAATGGCGCCGGCGGCGAACAGCTCCTGATGCTTGCGGCGGGGCAGGGCGGCAAAGATCATATTGGCCTGCGCCGGGTGGGTGAAATGCGCGCCCGCCGCCTTCAGTCCCTCGGCCAGCAGCGCGGTTTTCGCATTGGCAGCGCGGGCGTTCTCCAGCCACAGATCGTCGCTCAGATAGGCCAGCATCTGCGCTGACAGGTAACGGTGCTTGGAAAACAGATGCGCACCGCGCTTGCGCCGGTACTCGAACTCCTGCGCGTGGCGGGGATCAAAGAAGATCACCGCCTCTACCCCCATGCAGCCGTTCTTGGTGCCGCCGAAGGACACCGCATCGACGCCCGCTTTCCAGGTCATCTCCGCAGGCGTGCAGCCCAGCGACACCAGCGCATTGGTAAACCGGGCGCCATCCATATGCACCGGCAGCCCGTATTCCTTGGCCGCCCCGCAGATGGCCTGCAGCTCCTGCAGGCTGTAGACGGTGCCGAACTCAGTGACCTGCGTCAGCGACACCGGCCCCCGCTGCGGCCCGTGCACGCCGCGGGTCTCCTCACCCTCGATGGCGGCGCGCAGCCCTTCGGAGGTCATCTTGTCCGCCTCCGTCACCAGCGTCAGCTTGGCGCCTCCGCTGTAAAACTCCGGCGCGTTGCATTCATCCATGTTGATATGGGCGGGCTTGGTGCAGAACACCGTCTGCCAGGGCTGCGCCAGGGTGGACAGCGCCAGCACATTGGCCGCGGTGCCGGTGGCCACCAGATAGACGGCCGCCTCAGGTGCCTCGAAAATCTCCCGGATCCGCTCCGTCACCTCTGCCATCTCAGCGTCAGAGCCATAGCCCATGGCATAGCCCTGGTTGGCCCGCGCCAGCGCGTCGAGGATCTGCTGCGGCACCGGGCCGGAGTTGTCAGAGGCGAAATGCATCAGCGAAGTCCCTTGTCTGCCAGAGTATCCGTCTAGCAGTAGGCAGTTCCGGCGCCGATGCCAAGCCGCCCCGGCCCGGCGGGTTCAGAACATCCGCGCAAACAGCAGCCCCAGCCCGATGCCGGCAAAGGTCCCGACCGTGGCCCAGACCGTCAGCTGCTTGCCCAGGTGATACTGATGCCAAGCCTGGATCTCCGCGGCCTGCTTGCCGCTCAGCCCCAGGGTCGAAAGGAACGCCTTGGCCTTATAGGCTTCTTTCTCGCTGAAATAGGTGCCGTGCTCGAATGGCATTTGCTGCCCTCCTTGTGGGAAACCCGCTTGGATTCCCTCATCATGGCGGCGGGGTGGCGTGCAATGCAACCTGAAATTGTATTTCTGTTTAACAGTCCCGCGGCAGGGCAGGATCAGCCGGTCGGCTCGTCGATGATGTGGTCCTCCCACTCATCCTCGGCAATCTCAAACTCCGACACCGTCCAGCCGCGCACCGAAACACCTGCCTCATGCACGCTCTCGGGGGTACCGGTCAGCAAGGGGTGCCATTCCGGCAGCGGCTTGCCTTGCCACAGCAGCCGGTAGGCGCAGGTTTCGGGCATCCAATAGGCGTGGGTGTCCAGGTTCTCGGGCTTCAGCACGATACACTCGGGGATGAACTGATGGCGGATCGGGTACTGGGCACAGCGGCAGGTGCTGTCATCCAGCAGGCGGCAGGCCACCCGGGTCAGCGCGACCTCGCCGGTCTCCTCATCCTCCAGCTTGTTCAGGCAGCATTTGCCGCAGCCGTCGCACAGCGCTTCCCATTCCTTCTGGCTCAGTTTCTCCAGCGGCTTCTTCTCCCAGAAGCGCTGGCCAAGGCCGGAGCGGTCGATCACGTCTTTTGCAGGTTTCATAGCGCCGCCAGTATGTCACGCGCCTCGGCGCAATCCGCGTCCATCTGCGCGATCAGCGCGTCCAGCCCGTCAAACTTCATCTCCGGCCGCAGGAAAGCCACCAGCCCCACCGACAGCGTCGCGCCGTACAGGTCGCCGGAGAAGTCGAACACGAAGGTCTCGATATTCGGGACCACGCCGCCGAACATCGGCCGCACCCCGACAGAGGCAGCGCCGTGGTAGCTGCCCTTATGCGGCCCGTCCAAAACATCGACCAGCACCGCATAGACGCCAAAGCACGGCTGATGCAGCCCGTCGATCGACATGTTGGCGGTGGGAAACCCCAGCTCCCGCCCGCGCTGCTCGCCGCCGATCACGGTGCCCTCGATCCGGTGCCAATGGCCCAGCATCTCTTTGGCATCCGCAGGCCGGCCCTCGCTCAGCGCGTTGCGGATCGCGGTGGAGGACACCGCGTGCTCGGAATATTCCATCAAGGGCGCAATCGTCACGCCAAAACCATACTGTTCGCCAAAGTGCTGCAGGTCCTCGGCGTTGCCCGCACGCCCCTTGCCGAAACAGAAATCGGCGCCGACGACCACATGCGCCAGCCCCAGCCCTTCGGAGATCACGTCGCGGGCGAACTCCTCCGGCGTCAGGCTCGACAGCGCGGTATTGAAGTTCAGCTCATACAGCCGCTCCACCCCCAGCTTCTCCAGCCGGTGGGCGCGGGTCTCGGCCCGCATCAGCCGGAACGGAGGGCTGTCGGGCGCAAAATACTCCCGCGGGTGCGGCTCAAACGTCATCACCCCCAGCGGCGCCTCCGGTGCCGCATCGCGGGCCAGCTCGATCACCGACTGATGGCCCAGATGCACGCCGTCAAAATTGCCGATGGCAACGGTGGCGCCCCGGTCCTGGTCTTCGACGAATTCATAATCTCTGACGATACGCATGGCGCATCCGTACCCGCAGCCGCGCGGCGGTTCAAGCGGCCAGTGGCGGGGGAGGGCGGGACCGGCAGTCACAAGGACTCTGGCGGGGGACCGCGTTAAAAGCTTAGAACAGGCTGATTGAAAAAGCGCATCAGGTTAAGGGTATTCGAATCTTGCGACTAACAATTCTGGCCGCAATGGCAATGTATGCAACGCTGCTGACTCAGGCTCGGGCGGAGCTGATCGCCCAATTCACTTTAGGTACAAGTACAAAGAGCTTTGTCCTGATCAAAGCAATCGTTGTATGCTCTCAGTATCCTGAACTGAATGCGAAACGCCTCAGGGGATTTCTGAAAGAAGCCACAGGCATCCAGCCGGATTTTCACATTCAGGATGGGCCATTCCAATTCGTTGACCCGGCTCCGAACAAGGAACGAGTTCAAAAAATGATCCTGGTCGCGGCCGAACAGGAACCAAGCCAGGTCGTTAAGGAATGTATTCAGGAAACCGTACCGTTTGGCGAAAAGGTGTTGCGGCAAGTATATGACACATGGGCCAGAATCGGAGGACCATTGACTGCAGATGTGCCAAACAGCAGTATTTTGGGACCTGTGAAAACGTCCCGGCATTACTCCTATGTCAATGATGACAATGGCAAACGGGAATGGGTAATAGTAACTGTTGCGTCAGAGTTTTCAAGCACGCCCCATGAAATCAATAGCACAATGATTGGCCTTTTCGATCTGGACCAAAAGGTTTGCCAGGGAAACAGGTTCTGTCTGGCAGAAGATTGAGTGACTAGGGCGCACGCTGCCGCCGGGTTTCACAGGGGCTGAGGCTGCAGGTTGAGTGGCATGTTCACAGGGTGTTGCGGACCCACCGTACGCCCCCTTCACGCAATCCTCATGCCCCTCTGCCATACTCCCCAATGATCGCGATCCCCCGCCATGGCTCCGCGCATGGGCCATGATACGAGGCGCAGGCATCTTTGGGCTGCCTGCGCGACACCCCGGAGACCGGCCCTGATAAAAAGGGGGTCGTCCAGGATATCCTGTCCGAGCAGGCCCCCGGCGGGGTCTGTCCACCTCCACCCGGCGGCGCCGCCCCCTTAACTGGGACACAGCGCAACACCCGAACGGAACGAAAGAAACAACAGGCACGGCAAGAGAAAACCGCCAAGGGCAGAGGCCCCCGGCGGCTGAAACTGCTGCGCGCACCGCGCACACCGCGCCTGCGCTTCTTTCTGGTCCGAAATACCCAGGGGGTGAGCGCCAAAGGCGCGAGGGGGCAACGCCCCCTGTCCGGGCTCGGCCTCTGCCTCAGTCGAACTTGCGCGATGGCGCCATCACCATGGCCTCGCCCACCAGCACCTTCTTGCCATCCACGATGCAGCGGCAGTCCAGCTTGACCCGGCGCTTGTCGATCACGATGTCGGTCACCTCGACCTCCGCCAGCACCAGGTCGCCCGGGCGCACCGGCGCCAGGAATTTCAGCGACTGGCTCATGTAGATGGTGCCGTGGCCCGGCAGCTGCTCGCCAATGACGGCTGAAATCAGCCCGGCGGTGAGCATCCCGTGCGCGATCCGGCCCTCGAAAATGGTGTCCTGGGCGTAATCGTCATCCAGATGCACCGGATTGCGGTCGGTTGACACCTGGGCGAACTTCTCGATGTCCTCATCGGTGATGACTTTGCGCAGGTAACGCACCATGCCCATCTCGATGTCCTCGATGCAGATGGTTCCGCGCGGCATGTTGTCCAACATTTCATCCTCCGTTCGCCCGGTCCTGATCGTGCTGCTTGACCGTTTGGCGTTGTAACTTTTGCGCGCCAGCGTGACGCCTTGCGCAACTTTATTACTTTGCAACTGCAGAAAATCAAGAAGTTTCTGACAAAAGAAAACCCCGCCCAAAGCGGGCGGGGTTGCAAGGCATAGTAAGCTGGAAGGGGTGCCGGCCGCTGTATTTACCGCAGGAAACCAATGGCATAGCTGGGCGCGGACTGCTCCTGCGCCAGATAGGCTTCCAGTGCCTCCGGGTCCGGCTGGACTGATGTCTTTGTCTCTCTGGCTGCAAGCCCGCCGGTAATGAACAGGGAATCGATGCCTTCGCCCATGGCGCCGGCAATATCCGTATGCGGCCCGTCGCCGATCGCCAGGATCTCGGAATCGGCAATCCCAGGCGCCACCTCCTGCAGCCGCAGCCGGGCCAGGTCATAGATCGGCGGATGCGGTTTGCCGAAGTACAGGCTCTCGCCGCCCATCTCGGTATAAAGCCGCGCCAGAGCGCCCGCGCACCATTCCCGTTTCTCGCCGCGATCGACGATGATGTCAGGGTTGGCGCACAAGAGCTTCATCCCCATCTGCTTGGCATAAAGGAAATCGGCCCGGTTCACCTCCGGGTCTGCCATGGTGTCGAACGGGCCGCAGCAGACGATGCCCTCGGCCTCCTTCAGCGGCACCCGGGTGATCTCCACCGGGTCATGGATCACGTGCAGCGGCTCGAAAAAGCCCGCATCGCGCTCCCACTCACCCATGAAGTAGACCTTGTTGCCCACGGCACCGGTGAACATCGCCGCCCGTGCGCTGTCGCCGGAGGTGGAGATCGTGTCATAGGCATCATCCGGCACGTTGAACTGGCCCAGCTGCGCCGCCACACCGGCGCGCGGCTTCGGCGAATTGGTCACCAGCACCACGATGCCGCCCGCCGCGCGGTAGGCCTGCAGCGCCGCCACCGCATCAGGAAAAGCAGTGATGCCATTGTGCACGCAGCCCCACAGGTCCACGAACAGCGCCTTGTAGCGGCTGGAAATGTCGGAAAGGGAGTTGATGATCTGAGTCATGTCCGGGCCTTCGCGCGTGGGATCTTTGCCGCCAGCTATGGCAGAGACGGCAGCAGAAGGCCAGTGGTCCGCGCGCCCCGGAATTGCCGCCGTTCCGTTCAGCTACCGTTAAAAAGCTGCATCGGGCCTGCAGATTTTTCAAAAATTAACCCGGGCGATCTTGTATGTCAGAAAACAACCCTGTGGTGATTTTGTCATGTTTCGCAGTCCGTCTATTTTTCGCACGATGTCCCTGAAACGGCGGCTTCTGCTGTCCGGCGTCATCGCCATGTCCTCGGTGGTTATCCTGGCCACGGTATCGCTCTTCAGCCTGTGGCAGAGCGAGCTGAACCTGGAAAAGCAGATCAATGTGACCCAGGCGGTCCGGCATGAGCTGACGGCGGACATGGCCCACAGCAAGGTGGAGGCCGCGGTGGTTTCTGCAGTGGTGCTGGGCCAGAACGGGGCGGAGGACCGCAAGGCAGAGCTGCAGGCCGCCATGGAGGCTGAAGCAAAAAAATTCCGCACCGAGATGGAGTTGCTGCACGGGCTGGAGCAGCCGGAGCATATCCGCAACATGGTGGCGTCGCTGCTGCCGCTGGTCGACGGGTTCAACAATACGGGTGCAGAGGTCGTGGCGCTCGCCTTTACCGACACGGCGGAAGCCGTCGATGCGTTGCCCGCCTTCCAGTCCTACTCCGCTACGATCTCCGAAAAACTGTCCAGGCTTGGCACCGCGATCAAGGCATCAGCTTCAGAAACCGCGATTGAAGCACGCCAGCATAATTACAACCTGCTCTATCTGGTGCTGGGTATTTCGGCGGTTGCGACGGTCATCATGGCCCGCAATTCCCGCAAGGTGACGCTGACCATCACACGGCCGATTGAACGGATGCGGGCCGCCCTGCGCGAGGTGGCAGAGGGCGACTTCAGCCTCAAGGTTGCGGACCGGATGCGGGCGGATGATTTCGGCGAGATTGCCAAGGACATTGATGCGGTTTCGGGCCGCGTGGTCAAGGCGCTGGAGGAGCAGAACAAGCTGCGCCAGGAAGGCGAGGCAGTGATCGAGCGCTTGCGCCAGGCGCTGCAGCATCTGGCAGAGGGTGACTTCAGCGACCAGATTGCTGAACAATTCGGGGCCGATTACGATCCGCTGCGGGTGAATTACAATGAGACCGTCGACAAGCTGAATGAGCTGCTGTCCAAGGTGGTGCAGGCCGGCGGGCGGCTGAACAGCCAGGCGGATGGCATCCGCACCGCGGCAGAGGATCTGTCGCAGCGCACCGAAAGCCAGGCGGCGACACTGGAGCAGACCGCCGCGGCGCTGGAGCAGATGACGGCCAGCGTCAATTCCTCGGCCCAGAACGCGCAAGAGGTGCAGGGCGCGGTTGAGGCCGCCCGCGCCGATGTGGAGCGCAGCGGCGAAGTGGTCGAGGGCGCGATTGCGGCGATGAACGAGATCGAAAACTCCTCCAACCAGATCAGCCAGATCATCGGCGTCATTGACGATATCGCCTTTCAGACCAACTTGCTGGCGCTGAATGCCGGGGTGGAAGCCGCCCGCGCGGGCGAGGTCGGGCGCGGCTTTGCTGTGGTTGCGTCCGAGGTCAGGGCGCTGGCGCAGCGCTCCTCTGACGCGGCGATGGAGATCAAGACGCTTATCAGCGCCAGCTCCGGCCATGTGCAGGACGGCGTCCATAAGGTGGATGGCGCCGGCAAGGCGCTGGAGACCGTGGTCACCCAGGTCAGCCGCATCACAGAGCTGGTGGCCGGCATCTCCCGCCAGTCGGCAGAGCAGGCGCAGGGGCTGAACGAGATCAACATAGGCGTCTCGCAGCTGGACGCGGTGACCCAGCAGAACGCCTCGATGGTGGAGGAAACCGGCTCCGCGATCCGCGCCATGAGCGGCGAAACCGTGGAGCTGAACCGCATGGTCGGCCAGTTCGTGCTGCTCGACCGCGCCCGGCCGGATGCGCTGGACACGCAGGTGAAGCCCGGGCCGGCAGACATGGGCAAGCAGCAGCTGGACACGGAGACGGTCTATGAAGAGGCCATGGCGGCAAGCCTGGAAGAAGACCGCTGGGAGGACTTCGGCGATGAAGGCGCAACCTGGTCCGGCAAAGAAAGCGAACCGGCTGCCCGCTCCGCCTGAGGCAAGCCGCTGGAATAACCTGGCGTGAGTAAGAGCCCGGCCTCCGTAAGGAGGCCGGGCCTTCCGCATTCACAGCCTCTGGTGTAGCCTGCGCCCTGAACTTCAATTTTTTCAGGCGCTTGATGCAATTTATTGAACGGTCTTTCATGGGGCTGAGGTCCGCCCGCCATGTTTTCAAAAGCGCCGCACACCCGGCAGAGGTGACCCTGTTCCCGATGCTGCATATCGGCGAGGCCGGGTTCTATGACGCGGTCTACCGCGACGCGCTGGACCACGATGTTCTGCTGTTCGAGGGTGTGAAATCGCCGGTCGGACAGAATTTGACCCGGTCTTACCGCTGGCTGCACGGCAACCGCCTGGGGCTTGTGACGCAGCCCAAACTGCCGGCCGGAGCGGGCCGGGCAGAACGCATTCACGCCGACGTCACCCAGGCGGAGTTCGAGGCAGCCTGGAAGACGCTGCCGCTTGCCATGCGTGCACTCTGCTTCGTCTATGCGCCTTGGATCGGGCTGCGCCGGCGCTGTTTCGCCACCCGGGACAGCCTGTCGCGCGGGCGCAATGTGGATGACCTCAGCACGCGCGAAAGCAGCCTGTCCTGGGATACCGAAGAAGCCCTGCTGCGCGGCGTGTTGCTGCATCAGCGCGACACGCGCCTTTGCGAAAAGCTGGCGGATGTGCTGGACCGGGATCAGCCGCTTTCCATCGCTATCGTCTATGGCGCCGCGCATATGCCTGCGGTGACGCGGATGCTGGCGGATTACGCCGGCTTCCGCCCGGCGGGCAGCGAATGGATGACGGTGTTCGGGCTGGACTGACGGCACGCCTAAAACGCCGGCACAAACGAAAAAGGCGCCCCGCGGGCGCCCTTTTTTAAGCTTGGCCAGAAGGCGGATCAGACCTTGAGGTTCGGAATGATCTGCTTCTTGCGGGACATGATGCCCGGCAGCACCACGGTGTCACCGGCCGCATCGGCGCCAAAGGACTTGGCGGCAACGGTTTTCACCAGGTCGTTCGGCACCAGCAGGGTGGCTTCTTCGTTCAGGATGTCGACCACGAACAGCAGCACCTGATCAACGCCGTCCTCGGCCGCGACAGAGGTCATCGTGTTCATCAGCGAGGCCTTGCGGTCCAGCACCACGCCCGGCGCGGTGGTTTCCAGAACGGAGACGCGGAACTTGGTGCCGTCGACCTCGTATTCCTTCGAGTCCATGCGGATCAGCTCCGCATCGGAGAAGGAGGAGACGTCGGATTTTGCGGCAAACATCTCGGCGGCATATTCGGAGATGTTGATGCCCAGCTCACCCGCCAGCTTCTCGGCCACGGCCTTGTCATGGGCGGTGGTGGTGGGGGAGCGGAACTCCAGCGTGTCGGACAGGATGCAGGTCAGCGCTGCGCCCTTGACGGCTTCCGGCATCTTGGCGGCATCGTCGCCCATCAGGTCGTGCATGATGGTGGCGGTGCAGGCCAGCGGGCGGATGGTGATGTCGATCGGGCCTTTGGTTTCCAGGCCGCCGACCAGCTTGTGGTGGTCGATGATCGCCTGCACGTCGGCGCCGTTGATGTTGGCGGGCAGCTCTGCCGGGTTGTTGGTGTCGACGATGACAACCGCCGCGTCGTCAGACACATCGGCGATGATTTCCGGCTTTTCCAGGCCCCAGCGCTGCAGCATGAAGGCGGCTTCGGTGTTCGGCTCGCCCAGCAGTTTCGGGGCGGCGGCCACGCCTTTCACCTCGTTCAGGTACCAGGCCCAGACAATGGGGGAGCCGGTGGAATCGGTGTCGGGGGATTTGTGGCCGAAAACTTGGATGGTCATGGGGCTGTCCTGTTCGTCGAAAGAGTCGCAAAGGCGGGATTTGCGCGCCTTATAGGGCTGGCGCGCAAGCTTGTCACCCCGCAGCTGCTGCAATGCGGCGTTGTGCCGGAAGGGAGGCTCAGAATGGCGCGCGCTCCAGCGTGTAGCCTGCCTGCTGCAAGAGGTTCAGCACGCCGGTCTCACCAGGCAGGTGCAGGGCGCCGGCGGCGACCACGATCAGGTCGCCCTCCGCCGCCTCGATCACCGGGATCCAGGCGCGGTTGCGGTTGTCCAGCATCGCCTCCATCGACTCCTGCCAGATCCGGCGGGTTTCCTCAGGCGGCAGCGCGTCGGATTGCAGGAAGTCGCGCTCATAGATGGTGAAATAGGTCAGCGCCTGCTCGTCGAAATAGCTTTCGATCATGGTAAAGAGGGCGTCCTGTTCACCGCCCAGCAGGGTCAGATAGGCGCGCAGCTGGCGGACCTGTTCCTCCAGCGGCTCGCTGTTGAAGACCTCAAACAGGGTCATCGGGCTTTCCAGCGCGCGGGTTCCGGTGCCGGCTTCATCGGCGGCCTGCTCCAGCCGTTTGTCGAGGCCGCGGGTCCGTTCGGGTGATGTGCGCAGGCAGGGCGGCACCGCCATCGAGACGGCCAGGAACCAGGGCCGCATCTTGGCGGCCATCCAGGGCGCGACGCCATTGGCGCGGGCCTTGGCCGCCAGGTTGTCCCATTCGGCAGGCGGCAGCCGGTCGATCAGGCTGGGGCCTTCGGTGATCAGGGTCAGCGACGGGTCGCGGCCGATGGCGGCCATCAGCTCCGCCTCCTCGCGCTTGGTGCCCTCCAGCAGCAGCAGGTCGGCCTCGGCAATCACAGGCTTCAAGGCAGCGGTCACCGCGTCCAGCCGCGGGTCGTTGATGTGCATGGTGCCGATCACATGCAGGGTGCGGCTGCCGCGCCGTGCAATCCAGTGGTTGCCTTCGGCAAAGGGGGCGGCGGCGACCTCAGCGTCAATGGCGGCGCGGTCGCTGGCGCTCAGCGCCAGCCGCTGGTCAGTGCCGGTGCAGGCGGCCCAGAGCGAAGCAGGCAACAGCAGGAAGACAAAGGCGAGAATGAAACGCATGAAGAAATGTCCTGAAACGTGAATTGAATGGCAGGTTTGCCGCAGCCTACCACGGGGCGCGGGCCAGGCTGAAGCCCTGTGCCTTGAGCAGGTTCAAGAGGCCGTTTTTGCCTGGCAGATGGGCGGCGCCGACGGCAATCACAAAGCGCTCCTGCCGGGCGGCGCCGATCACCTTCATCCAGCGGATGTTGCGCTGGTCCAGCAGGCGGCGGTTGTACTGGTCCCAAAGCCGCGTGGTCTCGGCATGGGTGAAACTGCTGTACTGGGCGCTGATCCAGGGGGCGAGCACGAAGGAGGTCCAGACACTCTGGTCGAAATAGGCCTCAACCGGGGTGGCGTCCTCGGGCTTGTCGGACTGGATCAGCTGCAGCTCCAACTCCAGCATCCGGGCCTGGTCACGCAGCGGCATTCCGGAGATGGCCGCCAGCGCCTGCTCCGGGGTTTCCAGGGCACCCAGCGGGATCCGCTTGCGGGCGGCGAAATCGGCGATCCGGTCGTCCAGCCCGCGGCGCAGGCCAAAGCCGTAGGGGCGGCAGCCGCTTTGCACCAGGAACATCGAGATTGCCCAGGGCTGCATCCGGTTCATGGTTTCCAGATTGGCGCCGGTGACCTGGGCGGTCAGCTTGAAGCGCTGCCAGGCGTCGGGGGCCAGCAGCTGGCGCAGCTCGCGGCCCTGCGGCAGCAGGAAGCTGCGCGCCATCGCGGGCGGCATCCGGTCCAGCCGCTCCATGTCCTGATCGGAGGTTTCCAGGTAAATCGCCTGCGCCGAACTGAGCGCCGGGCGCAGGGTGCGCATCACCTTGGCCATGCGGGCGTCGCCGCCATGCATGGTGCCGATCACATGGATGGTGCGGCGGCCCTTGGTGGCGACCCAGTGGTTGCCTTGGGAAAACGGGGTTGCGGCCATTTCGCGGTCGAGCTGCGCCTGGGTCGCGGGCGGCAGGTGGTCGCGGTAGTCGATGCCGCGGCAGGCGGCAAAACCGGCGGTGGCCTGCAGCATCAGCGCAAGTGCCAGTGCAATCCGTTTCATCACGCGCCCTTTCCCCGGGGTTTCCGAACTTTTGGCCTGAACTTAAGAGCCTAGGGCGGGGCAGGGGCGGCGGCAATGTAAAACCCTGCGTTGCCCCGTAAAACCGGGCGGCGGATTGCCAAGCCGCGCGCTTCCTGCCAGTCATGGGGCATGGAACGCGAGGATCAGCTTTATGCGCCGGTGAAGGCGTTGCTGGAGGCCCAGGGCTATGCCGTCAAGGGTGAGGTGGGCGCGGCCGATGTGGTGGCTGTGCGCGGCGCTGAGCCGCCGGTGATTGTCGAGCTGAAGCTGAAGTTTTCGCTGTCGCTGTTCCACCAGGCCATCGCCCGGCTGGCCATCACCGACCATGTCTATATCGCGGTGCCAAGGCCCGGCGGGCGGCAGGCGCGGCGGATGATGAAGGACAATCTGGCGATGTGCCGGCGGCTGGGGCTGGGGCTGATCACGGTGCTGGCGGACGGGCGGGCAGAGGTGCATTGCGATCCCGGCCCTTATGCGCCCCGCAAGTCGAAGAAAAAGCAGGCGCGGTTGTTGCGCGAATTCCAGGCCTTGCGCGGCGACCCCAATGCCGGCGGCGCCACCCGGCATGGCATTGTCACCGCCTACCGCCAGGACGCGCTGGCCTGCGCCGCGCATCTGGCCGGGGCGGGCGCCTGCAAGGGGGCGGAGGTCGCCAAGGCCACCGGCGTGGCGCGGGCCACCCGGCTGATGGCCAGCAACCACTATGGCTGGTTCGAACGGGTGGAGACCGGCATCTACCAGCTGACCGATGCGGGCCGTGAAGGGCTGGTGCATTGGGCGGAGAGCTGGGAGGGGAAGTGATGTGGCGGCTTTGTGCTGTTGCGGGCTAATGCGTTCAGTTGTGTACAGCCCCTATTTTGCAGGAAATTGTCGCCCCTTGAGTTAATCAGATTCATGTCAGTTGCATTTTTTCCCTGTTGAGCGCGGGGCCCTGTCAGCCGATGACTGCCCCAGCTTTGCACAAGGGGAGAGAGCAATGGCAGATCAGGACATTGACCGGCTTCAGGACCGGCTGCGGGCGCAGCGGGTCTCTTTCGACAAGATCCCGGTGATCGACATCAGCGCGCTGAACACGGGCGGCAGCCTGTTTGAGGTCGCCAAGGAAATCCGCTGGGCGCTGACCAACGTCGGCTTCTTCTATGTGAAGAACCACGGGGTGCCGGAGGCGGTTGTGAACGGCGCCTTTGATGAAACCCGGGCGTTCTTTGACCTGCCGCTGCAGGACAAGATGGACCTGCATATCTCGAAATCCGGCCTAGCCCTGCGCGGCTATATCGAGATTTTCGGCGAGAACACCGACCCCAAGAAGACCAAGGATCTGAAGGAATGTTTCGACATCGGGCCGGAAGGCCCGGCCGGGGACGCGCCGTTCTTTGGCCCCAACCTGTGGCCCGCGGTGCGGCCGGAATTTGAACGCGCGGTCTATGGCTATCATCAGGAGATGAAGGGGCTGGCGCAGCGGCTGATGCGGGCGATTGCGGTCAGCCTGGATCTGGAGGCGGATTTCTTTGCGCCTAAGATGCAGAACCCGATCACCATCCAGCGGCTGCTGCACTACCCGCCGCAGGAAGGGCAGATCGACGAGAGTGTAATGGGGATCGGCGCCCATACGGATTACGGCAGCCTGACCATCCTGGCGCAGGATGATGTGGGCGGCTTGCAGGTGATGAACCGCGACGGCCAGTGGGTCGAGGGGGCGCCGATTGCCGGGTCATTTGTCATCAATATTGGCGACCTGATCCAGCGGCTGACCAATGATCTGTACCTGGCGAACCTGCACCGGGTGGTGAATGCCTCGGGCCGGGAGCGTTATTCGATTCCGTTCTTCATTGACGCCGATGCGGACGCCGTATTCCAGCCGCTGGACAGCTGCGTCAGTGCGGATAACCCCGCGCGCTATGAGCCGGTCAGCTGCGGCGCGCACAAATTCGGCCGCTTCAAGGACAGCTTTCCGCATTTGAAAGACAAGGCAGCATAAGCGGAAATCCGAAGCAGGACAGGGGGCGCTCCGGCGCCCTCATTATTTTTGCTGATTCCGTGTTGACAACATGCGGGGGCATTCCTAGCTTCCCCTCGTTAGCACTCACCCCTCGTGAGTGATAACGGCCCCGCCGGGGAGGCGGAGGTCCAACAGATAACAACCTTTGAGCCTTTCAAGGAGCTGCAAAGATGGCATTGAAACCGCTGCATGACCGTGTGCTGGTGCGCCGCACCGAAAGCGAAGAGAAAACCGCGGGCGGCCTGATCATCCCCGATTCCGCCAAGGAAAAGCCGAGTGAAGGCGTTGTTGTTGCATGCGGCGCTGGCGCCCGCAAGGACAGCGGCGAGCTGATCGAGATGGCCGTGTCCGCTGGCGACCGCATCATGTTCGGCAAATGGTCCGGCACCGAGATCACCGTCGACGGTGAAGAGCTGCTGATGATGAAGGAAAGCGACATCATGGGCATCATCGAGTAAGCCCGCGGGCCTGCTCTGATCCCCCTATCGCTGATACACACAGAATTTCTCTAGGAGAGTGAAAAATGGCTGCTAAGGACGTCAAATTCGACACCGATGCCCGCAACCGCATGCTGAAAGGCGTCAACATTCTGGCTGACGCCGTGAAAGTGACCCTGGGCCCCAAAGGCCGCAATGTGGTTCTGGACAAATCCTTCGGCGCACCGCGCATCACCAAGGACGGCGTGTCCGTGGCGAAGGAAATCGAACTGGAAGACAAGTTCGAGAACATGGGCGCCCAGATGGTGAAGGAAGTTGCTTCCCGCACCAACGACGAAGCCGGTGACGGCACCACCACCGCAACCGTTCTGGCCCAGGCGATCGTCAAAGAAGGCCTGAAGCAGGTTGCTGCCGGCCTGAACCCGATGGACCTGAAGCGCGGCATCGACCTGGCAACTGCCAAAGTCGTGCAGGGCATCAAGGACATGGCCCGCGAAGTGAAAGACTCCGACGAGGTTGCGCAGGTTGGCACCATCTCCGCCAACGGCGAAGCTGAAATCGGCCGCCAGATCGCCGACGCGATGCAGAAGGTCGGCAACGAAGGCGTCATCACCGTCGAAGAGAACAAAGGCATGGAAACCGAGACCGACGTGGTCGAGGGCATGCAGTTCGACCGCGGCTACCTGTCGCCCTACTTCGTCACCAACCCCGACAAGATGGTCGCGGATCTGGAAGACTGCATGATCCTGCTGCACGAGAAGAAACTGTCTTCGCTGCAGCCGATGGTTCCGCTGCTGGAGCAGGTGATCCAGTCGCAGAAGCCGCTGCTGATCATTGCTGAGGACGTCGAAGGCGAAGCGCTGGCAACCCTGGTTGTCAACAAGCTGCGCGGCGGCCTGAAAATCGCAGCCGTCAAGGCGCCGGGCTTCGGCGACCGCCGCAAGGCCATGCTGCAGGACATCGCGATCCTGACCGGCGGCCAGGTGATCTCCGAGGATCTGGGCATGAAGCTCGAGTCCGTCACCATGGACATGCTGGGCACCGCCAAGAAAGTCTCCATCACCAAAGACGAGACCACCATCGTCGACGGCGCTGGCGAGAAGGCCGAGATCGAAGCACGCGTTGCCCAGATCCGCACCCAGATCGAAGAGACCACCTCTGACTACGACCGCGAGAAGCTGCAGGAACGCGTTGCCAAACTGGCAGGCGGTGTTGCCGTGATCCGCGTCGGCGGCATGACCGAAGTGGAAGTGAAAGAGCGCAAGGACCGTGTGGACGATGCGCTGAACGCGACCCGCGCAGCCGTGCAGGAAGGCGTGATCGTCGGCGGCGGTGTTGCCCTGGTGCAGGCCGGCAAAGGCCTGGAAGGCCTGGAAGGCGCCAACGCTGACCAGAACGCAGGCATCAACATCGTCCGCAAGGCCATCGAAGCGCCGCTGCGCCAGATCGCCGAAAACGCAGGCGTCGACGGTGCCGTGGTTGCCGGCAAGATCCGCGAATCCTCGGACAGCGCATTCGGCTACAACGCGCAGACCGGTGAATATGGCGACATGTTCTCCTTCGGCGTGATCGATCCGGCCAAAGTGACCCGCACCGCGCTGGAAGACGCGTCCTCGGTTGCCGGCCTGCTGATCACCACCGAAGCCATGGTTGCCGACAAGCCCGCCAAAGAAGGCGCAGGCGCCGGCGGCGGCATGCCCGACATGGGCGGCATGGGCGGCATGGGCGGCATGATGTAATCACAAATCCCTTGGGATTTGGGATGAGGCGACAGGCGATTGGCCGACCAGGCCAATCTGCCGAGAGCCCGCCGCTGATGACTGCAAGATTTGGGGCTGCCTGTGGGCGGCCCCTTTTCGTTTTTACTGGGAGAAGAAGGCCCGCCTTGCAGGCCTGCCTGCGGCGCGGGTATTTGTGCAAAGGTGAACGCGGGGTGCTTCTTCTCTCCCCTCTTTTCCTTTTGGAAACAGCGCCCTAAAGTCGCCGCCATGGTCAAAGCGGTTTTCATTCAGTCTTCGCATTCTGGTTATGACGACCAGCCTGGCAAAGCGTACCATTTCCCGAAAAAGCACTATCTCAGCCGGGTTGAACAAACCGTCGGCGACTGGGTCATCTTCTATGAGGGGCGGCGCGGCGGCGGTAAAGGCTACCATTCCGTTCAGCGTGTGCTTCAGGTGCAGGATGACCCCGCGGATCCTGTATTGGCTTATGCGCTGCTGGACACAGGGAGTGAGCTTTCCTTCGAGAATTTTGTTCCCCGGTGGGTGGAGGGGGAGGGGCCGTATGAAACCGGCTTGCCCAGGTCGCGCGGCAGCAATACCAGCGCGGTCCGGCTGATCTCCGATGCGGATTTTGCACGCATTATCAACGCTGGTCTGGCGGCGCGCGAAGAACCGAACGCCATTCCGCGCACCGGTGATTTCACCGCAGAGCCTGGTTTTGCTGAGGCGCAGGCCGCCTTCGAACCCCAGGGTCAGCCGCGCGAGATGCTGCTGTCCCAGCGGGCATTCCGGGACCGTAGTTTTGCGAGGCAGGTCAAACACGCCTATGGCGGACGCTGTTCCATGTCTGGGCTGGAGTTGCGCAATGGCGGCGGACGGCCGGAGGTGGAGGCCGCGCATATCGTTCCGGTGTCGGAGCGCGGCCCGGATACGGTGCGGAATGGGCTGGCCCTGTCGGGAACCGTGCATTGGATGTTTGACCGGGGGCTGCTGTCGATCAGCGATGACAATGAGGTGCTGGTTGCGAAGAGGGCGGTGGATGAGGCGACACTGAACCGTTTGCTGCTGCCAGACCGGCGATTGATTGAACCGGTAAACCCGGCTTTCAAGCCACATCGATCCTACCTTCGCTGGCACCGGGAAAATGTGTTCAAGGGTTAAAGCCTGTTGGCGGCGGCAGATGTCCTGTTGGGAACCAGTGGCTGACACGAAAATATCACTGGCCCGCGTGGGGTTTGCGCGCTACCCCTTGAAAATGCGCCTGTTTCTCCTTGTCTCCCTCACCATGATCGCCTTTGCTGCGAACTCCATCCTCAGCCGGCTGGCAATTGGGGCCGGGCATATGGATGCGGGCAGCTTTGGCCTGCTGCGGCTGGCCTCGGGGGCTGCGATGCTGGTGGTGCTGTGCCGGATGCAGGGGCTGGCGGTGCGCCAGAGCTTGGGGCCAAGCCTGCGCGGCGGGGCGGCGCTGACGCTGTATATCGCCGGGTTTTCGCTGGCCTATCAGCAGCTTGACGCAGGTCTTGGCGCGCTGGTGCTGTTCGGGGTGGTACAGGTCACGATGTTCCTATGGGGCGCGCTGCGGGGCAATCCGGTCAGCGCGGGCCAGGTGGCAGGCGCGGTGCTGGCGTTTCTGGGGCTTGCTTATGTGGTCTGGCCGGATGGCAGCGGCACGGCGCCCCTTGGCGCGTCGCTCCTGATGGCGGCGGCGGGGCTTGGCTGGGGGATCTACAGCATTCTGGGGCGGGGTGCTGCGCAGCCGCTGGCGGCGACGGCGGTGAATTTCCTGTGGTCCACAGTTATGTTCCTGCCGGTGGCCCTGTGGCTGGGCGGCAGCACGGTGAGCCTGTATGGCGCGGTGCTGGCGGTTGTATCAGGCGCGGGGACCTCCGGCATGGGCTATGCGCTGTGGTACCGCTTGCTGCCGCAGATCCTGCCCGCGGTGGCCGCTACCGTGCAATTGAGCGTGCCGGTGATTGCGATCCTCGCCGGGGCGGCCTTGCTGGGTGAGGCGATTGGTTTGCGGCTGGTCTTTGGCAGCGCGGCGGTGCTGGGCGGCATTGCGCTGGTGGTGCTGCGGGCGCCTGCGCGCAGGGTTCGTGCAGCCAAGTAACTGCGGGGGCTTCCCTGTGGTGCCGCTTGCGCTTATCTGGGCCCCATGCGTGATGTTCTGAAACCCCTGTTTGCCGCTGCTGCAGTGCTGCTGCCGCTGCCTGCGGCGGCCGATTGCGTGATCCTGCTGCATGGGCTGGCGCGCTCCGAGACCTCATTCGCGGTGATGGAGGAGGTCTTGCAGTCGCGCGGGCTTGCTGTGGTGCGGCCCGGCTATGCCTCGACTGAGGAGACTATCCAGGTTCTGGCAGAAGAGACCCTGCCCGCCGCCTTTGCCGCCTGCGGCGGGGAGACGGCCCATGTGGTGACCCACTCGATGGGAGGTATTCTGCTGCGGTACTGGCTGCAGGACAATAGCCCGGAAAACCTGGGCCGGGTGGTGATGATGGGGCCGCCGAACCAGGGCAGCGAGCTGGTGGACGAACTGGGCGACTGGGAGGTCTTTGGTTTCCTGAACGGCCCCGCCGGGCTGCAGCTGGGCACTGGTGAGGACAGCTTGCCCAAGAAGCTGCCGCCGGTGGCGTTTGAGCTCGGCGTGATTGCGGGGGATGAGACGCTGAACCCGGTATTTTCGGCGCTGATCCCGGGGGCGGATGACGGCAAGGTCTCGGTCGAAAGCACCAAGGTGGACGGCATGGCGGCGCATCTGACGCTGCCGGTCACCCATACCTACATGATGAACAACCCGCAGGTGATGACGCAGGCGCTGCATTTCCTGGAGGAGGGGCGGTTTGAGCCCAGCCTGGGCTGGCTGGCGGCGGTGGAAGAGATCATTGGCGAGGCGTGCCAGCTGAACGGCGGCTGTGAAGAGGCGGAACAATGACATTGGAACTGACGCTGCAGGGCGGCGATGTGCTGCGCCCCGGAGGGCTGGAGCGTGGCGGTGAGATCGCCATTGCGGGTGGTCTGGTGACGGATGCGCCTGCCGGGCGGGCCGTGGACCTGTCAGGTTACCTGGTACAGCCGGGGATCGTGGATGCGCATGGTGACGGGTTCGAGCGCCACCTGGCGCCGCGGCGCGGGGCGATGAAGCAGATGGCGGAGGGTGTGGTGGCCGCAGAGGCGGAGCTGGCCGCCAACGGCATCACCACTGCGGTGCTGGCGCAGTTCTACTCCTGGGAGGGCGGCTTGCGCGGTCCCGAGTTTGCAGGACAGGTGTTTGAGGGCATCAAGGCGGTGCGCGGGTCGCTGGTGACTGATCTGCTGCCGCAGCTGCGGTTCGAAATCCATATGCTGGAGGACTATGCCGCACTCGCCGCCAAGGTTGCGGATTGGGGGGTGCCTTATGTGGTGTTCAACGACCATCTGCCGCATGAACGGCTGGCAGCGGGCAAGAAGCCGCCGCGGCTGACCGGCCAGGCGCTGAAGGCAGGGCGCAATCCGGAGGTGCACTGGCAGATGCTGAACGATATGCACGCGCGCCGGGATGAGGTGCCGGGCAGGCTGGATGCGCTTTGTGCTGAACTGGCCGCGCTGGATGTGCGGCTGGGCAGCCATGACGATCAGACCGCCGCAGACCGCGCTGCCTGGCGCGACCGCGGGGTTCGGATTTCGGAGTTTCCCGAGACGCTGGAGGCGGCAGAGGCTGCGCGCAGCGCGGGTGATCCGGTGATCCTCGGCTCCCCCAATGTGGTGCGGGGCGGCTCCCACAAGGGCAATGCCTCCGCCGTGGAGCTGATCGCCATGGGGCTGTGCGATGCGCTGGCCTCCGACTACCACTACCCCAGCCCGCGGCGGGCGGCGCTGATGCTGGAACGCTCCGGCCTGCTGGATTTGGCGGGGGCTTGGCGGCTGGTCTCGGAAGGGCCTGCGCAGCTGCTGGGGCTTACGGACCGCGGCATGCTGGAGGCAGGCAAGCGGGCGGATATCGTGGTGCTGGACAAGGAGAGCCTGCGGGTTGCGGCGACACTGTCCGGCGGGCAGGTCAGCTATATGTCGGGGGAGGTGGCGGGTCGTTTCCTTGCCTGAAGGCAGGGGCAATCGGTTGGCACGATAGAACAACATGCGTTCATTTCTTAAGAAAATACGCAATATGTTGGGCTGGGTTGTACATGGTTATCTGGCAATCAGCCTGTTAGCCGCGCTTTCTTTGGAAGGTCATGTGCGGGAGGCCAAAACCGATGCAGGCCAGTACTTTCTCTTGCTACGCGTGGGGAGGAGGCCTGCTGAATGGGTAGAGCCGACCGCACTGCGTATTTGGTTTGAGACTGCACTCGACATGGCGTTTTTTGGAGTGGTCCTCTGTTGTGTGATTTGGGCGGTTATCTATTGCGTCTGGCGTCAGTGGCGGAAGTCGCAGGGGCTGAGCGCAAAGTTCGACTAACCCCGCGCCGGTGCTTTGCTGCAGTGATTGTTAGCCCGCAACGTTACCGCCCGGTTCTTGGAGCAGGAGCGCCGCGCATCAGGCCGGATGGCCCTCTTTGCGGCGCGTGAAACCGGCGGGGCCGCTTTCACCGGGCCGCCTTGCTGCGGAGGCTGAGCACGGATAGGTTGCGGGTAACCATTTTGACCAACCGGTAATTACTGACATGCTGCGAAAATACGGCCGCACTTTTCATTTGCCACAGTCACCAGGGGCAACCAGCGATGACAAGATCCTGCAGGATGCCTCGGCGCTGCTGGCGGAGCCTGAGGTGGTCATCACCGAAAAGATGGATGGTGAAAACACCACGATCCATTCCGGGGGGTGCCATCCGCGCAGTCTGGATGCGCGATATCATCCGTCGCGGGACTGGATGAAAGCCTTTGCTGCGGGTATTTCACCAGCCCTGGCAGAGGGCGAGCGGATTGTGGGTGAGTATCTGTTCGCCCGCCATGCTATCGCATATTCCGCACTGCCCAGTTACTTTCTGGGGTTTGCATGGATTGTGGATGGCGTGATCCAGCCCTGGGAGGAGACGTTGGCCCGGTTCGGTGATCTGGGCATCGTCAGCGTGCCAGCGCTGTACCGAGGACCGCCCTCGGCACCGGTGATACAGGAGACCATCTCTGCGTTGGATTTGGAGACACAGGAAGGGTTCGTGATCCGCACCGCCAGAGAATTCGCCGAGAAGGATATGCAGACGCTGCTGGCAAAGTACGTCCGGGCAGATCACGTGCAGACAGAGGTGCATTGGATGAACGCGGAGACTGTAAAAAACGGCCTCGCCTGAGGCCGCCTGCTTCTTCTGGCTGAAAACATTCCGGGGGTCTGGGGGCAGCGCCCCCAGCCTTAGCTTTGGGGCTTCTGCACCCGATTCACATGGCCCATCTTGCGGCCCGGCTTGGCCTCCGCCTTGCCATAGAGGTGAATGGCGCAATCGGCCTCTTTCGCCAGCTCCGGGATGCGGTCCACGTCATCGCCGATCAGGTTTTCCATCACCACGTCAGAGTGGCGCTGGCCGTCGCCGAGCGGCCAGCCGGCCACCGCGCGGATGTGCTGTTCGAACTGGTCCACGGTGCAGCCGTTCTGGGTCCAGTGGCCGGAGTTGTGGACGCGCGGGGCGATTTCGTTGACGATCAGCCCCTGCGGCGTCACGAACAGTTCCACCCCCAGCACGCCGACATACTCCAGCGCGTTCAGGATCTTGCCCGCCATCAGCACCGCATCCATGCGCTGGCCGGTGGTCAGCTTGGCGGGCACGGTGGTGGTGTGCAGGATGCCGTCGCGGTGGACGTTTTCGCCGGGGTCGAAACAGGCGATCTCGCCGGTTACGCCGCGGGCGGCGATGACGGAGACCTCGTGGCTGAAATTGACGAACCCTTCGAGGATCGAGGGCGCGCCCGCCATGGACGCGAGGGCTTCCTCGGCGTCTTCCGGCGTCTTGATGCGGGCCTGGCCCTTGCCGTCATATCCGAAGCGGCGGGTCTTCAGGATCGACGGCGCACCGATATCCGCGAGCGCCGCGTCGAGGCTGGCCTGATCAGTGATGTCTGCAAAAGGCGCGGTTTGCAGGCCGAGGTCCTGCAGGAAGCTCTTTTCGGTCAGCCGGTCCTGGCTGATCCGCAGCGCCTCGCGGTCCGGGCGGATCGGTTTTTGCGATTCCAAGAGGTCCAGCGCGGAGGTCGGGATGTTCTCGAACTCATAGGTGATGACGTCGACCGAGGCGGCAAAGGCGGCCAGCGCCTCGGCATCCTCGTAGCCTGCGGTGGTCACGCGGTCGGCGACATGGCCTGCGGGCGGGTTGGCGCCGGGTTCAAAGATATGGGTCTTGAAGCCGAGGCGGGAGGCGGCAATCGAGAGCATCCGGCCCAGCTGGCCGCCGCCGAGGATGCCGATGGTGGCGCCGGGAGCAAGCACGTCAGTCATCGGAGGGTTCCTCGGGGATGGAGGCGGAGAGCGCCTCGCGCCAGTTGTCCAGGCGCTGGGCCAGGGCGGGGTCCTGCAGCGCCAGGATGCCAGCGGCCATCAGGCCCGCGTTGGCGGCACCGGCGGCGCCGATCGCCATGGTGGCAACCGGGAAGCCCTTGGGCATCTGCACGATGGAGTAAAGCGAGTCGACGCCGGAGAGGGCGCGGGTCTGGACCGGCACGCCGACTACCGGCACGCGGGTCTTGGAAGCGACCATGCCGGGCAGGTGAGCTGCCCCGCCGGCGCCTGCGATGATCACCTGCAGGCCGCGGTCGGCGGCGGATTTGCCGTAGCTCCACAGCCGGTCCGGGGTGCGGTGGGCAGAGACGATCTTGGCCTCGTATTCGACGCCCAGTTCATCGAGGATATTGGCGGCTTCCTTCATGGTGGGCCAGTCGGATTGGCTGCCCATGATGATGCCCACTTTGATGTCACCCATGGATGGTGGCTCCTGTCGCGGCTTGTGGAGCGCGCACTATAGGGAAAGTTGCGGTTTTCGCAATGCGGGTTGGATGGGTAAACGGCGGGATTTGCCTTGTTTTGCGAGGGCCGGCGCTATGCCGCAGGGGGATGGGCGGCGGCAGCTCCCGCCCGCGCGGGAATGCAGGCAAGCTGCACCGCCCCCGCGGTTGGGCGTGGCGCCGCGCCCAGGCGCGGCGCGTGTGGCTGCGGCGGGGCTTGCGGGCCACCGGCAAGCGGGGCACGGTGGCGGCTGAATGAGGAGAGCAAAATGCTGGAACTGCGCCCCAATTGCGAGCTGTGCGACAAGGATCTGCCGCCGGAGGCTGCGGACGCGCGGATCTGCAGCTATGAGTGCACCTACTGTGCGGAATGCGTGGAGCGGGAGCTGCACAACGTCTGCCCGACCTGCGGCGGCGGTTTTGCGCCGCGCCCGGTCCGGCCCAAGCGGGCCTGGCGGGAGGCGCTGAAGCTGGGGCTGGGGAACCATCCGGCGTCAGTGAAGCGGCGGCACTCGAAGTTCAGCCGCGAGGATATTGCGGCGCATGTGGCGCGCATCCGGCATTTGAAGCCGGAGGAGAGGTAAGGGGAGCCAAATGTGCCTGGCTCCGATTGATCATTTCTCTGGGCAGACCGATTTTAATTGAGGGTAATTTGACCAATGCAAACCAAAGACCAGATGCCATCGCATAGCGCGCTGGAAGCGCTGTTCGTGAACAATGAGCACCTGGAACGGATCGAAGCCTATCTGAACCGGTTCAACCCGATCCGGGTCATGAAGATGGAACGGATGGAAATCCGCCATTCTGCCATACTTGCCTGGCTGTTGGATCCAAGCGAAACGCATGGTCTGGGCGACCGGTTCCTGAAGGTCTTTCTCGCGGAGGCCTACCGCGGCAGCAGCCTGCCGGCAGGGCCGACTGCGCTGGAGATTTCGCAGGCAGATATGCGCGATGCCGAAGTGCGCTGTGAATGGCTGAACATCGATATTTTCATTCTGAGCGAGCGCAACCGCTGGGCTTTTGTCATTGAAAACAAGTTCGACAGCAAATTGCACGGGGACCAGCTTGCGAATTACATGAGGAAAGTCCGCGGTGTCTACAAAACGCAGGAGGACTTGCAGATCCAGGGCGTGTTCCTGACGCTGCGCGATGAGGCCTTTGACAACCACGACTATGTGCCGATTGGCTATGGCGAGATCTGCACTTTCCTATCGCGTTTTCTGGAGCAGGAGGCCTATCTTCTGCGGCCCGAGATCAGCACGTTTTTGACCCACTACATAGAAATTTTGCAGGAAGCGACCGGCATGAGCAAGGAACGCGATGAAATGGTGAAACTGGCGCGGGAATTGTACCGCAGCCACAAGAAGGTGCTGGATTTTGTCATTGAGCATGGTGCGGCATCGGAGTTCGCAATGGCGGCGCATGAGCAGTTCGGAGACAGTCCGGGGCCGCTGGAAGAAAAGAAAATCGGCAAAGGCGTCTTTTGCTTTGGGGCCCTGCACCGCGACGGGGTGAGCTTTCTGCCGCAGGAGTGGGTCGCCGCATTGGGTCGGGGCGGCAGCTGGCCGGGCTGCGAAAACTGGTGGATGGGGTTTCCGTTGACCAGCTGGCTGGCGCTGGTGCCGGGCAATGACGGAAGCAAGGGTCAGTTACGGCTGTTTGCGGAAGTCGGGCCGTTGTCCGACCATGCCGCGCGCAAGGCATTGATCGAAGAGATTGAGGGTGTGGCCGCTTCTGAAGGTTTGAGCCGGATCCGGTTCCAGAAAGGGGCTGCCGGAGAGGGCAAGAGATACTCAAAATTCCTGAAGAACAACACGCTGGAGATCCGGGATGTGCATGATGCAGAAAATATCAGCGCTGCGATGAAGCAGCTTCTGGATAAGTTCCGGCCCGAGTTTGTGGCCATCGCAGAGGTGCTGCCGGGCTTCATGAGTCGAGAGACAGTGGTGTCCTGAGAGTCGTGCAACCTGCCATGACAAGGTGCTGCCTGCGCAGCCGCCGGGGCTGCGCAGGCGGTGGAATCAATCCCGCTGCTGCGGCAGGATCAGGTTGAGGAGCAGGCCGGCAACACCCGACAGGCCGATGCCCGCAAGGGTGAAACCTTCGCCGAACTGCAGTGTCAGCCCGCCGAGGCCGATGATCAGCACGGTGGAGATGATCACCATGTTGCGGGCCTCCGACAGCGCCTCGCCCAGTTTCGCGAGCACCGACAAGCCAACCACGGTGACCATGCCGAACAGAAGGATCATGATGCCGCCCATCACCGGCATCGGGATGGTCGACAGCGCACCGGAGAGCTTGCCCGCGAAGGACAGCGCAATGGCAAAGACCGCGGCCCAGGTCATGATTGCCGGGTTGAAGGCACGGGTCAGGGTGACGGCGCCGGTCACCTCGGAATAGGTGGTGTTGGGCGGGCCGCCCAGCAGGCCCGCGGCGGCAGTGGCAAGGCCGTCGCCCAGCATCGTGTTCTGGATGCCGGGTTTCTCCATGTAGTCGCGCTTGGTCACGCTGGAGATCGCCATGATGTCGCCGAAGTGCTCAATCGCGGGGGCAATGGCGACCGGCAGGATGAACAGGATGGCGGCGAGGTTGAATTCCGGCGCGACAAAGCCCGGTACTTTGAACCAGGGGGCATCCGCCAGCGGGGCGGTGTTGACCAGGGTTTCGCCGGTGACAGCGCCCAGCACCAGCGCCGCGATGTAGCCCGCGGCGACGCCTGCAAGGATCGGCACCACCCGCATGATGCCGCGGCCGAGGATCGCCGTCAGCATGGTAGCGCCCAGCGAGATGGCGGCAAGCAGCAGTGCGGTATTGCGCGGCATCACCTGGGTGTCGCCTGCGAGGCCGGTGGCCATGTTGACCGCCACCGGCGCCAGCGACAGGCCGATCACCATGATCACGGGGCCGACCACGACAGGCGGCAGCAGCCGATGCAGGAAGCCGGCGCCAAAGGCGCGGATGGCGAAGGAGAGCGCCACATACAAGAGGCCCGCAGCGGCGAGGCCGCCGGTGGTGGCGGCCATGCCCCAGGTCTGCACGCCATAGATGATCGGCGCGATGAAGGCGAAGGAGGACGCCAGGAACACCGGCACCTGGCCGCGGGTGACGATCTGGAAGATCAGCGTGCCAAGGCCTGCGGTGAACAGCGCGACGCTGGGGTCAAGGCCCGTGAGCAGCGGCACCAGCACCAGCGCGCCGAAGGCGACAAACAGCATCTGGGCGCCGACAAGGGCTTGTTTCGGGGTGAATTTGTAATCGGTTCCGGGGGCGGAGGGCGCGTCGGCGGGGTCGCTGGTGGCGGTCATGGTCTCGCTCTTATCTCAGGTGTTTACGCAGGCCCGGACCGGGGTGTTGCTGGGGTGCGGGCAAAATTGCAGTGCTCCTAAAGGGAAAATCCGGCTTTGACCATCCGGTCAGAGGGTGTTTTTGCGGCCTGCGGACAGGGTGTCGCAACAGAGGCGGGCGGATGCCGGTTTTCTGCAAGCCAGGGGGCTGGCAGGGCCGCTCTTGTGCTGGGGAGATTTTGCCCGGAAAATTCCCTGATGACCCAGCAGACCGACCCGCTCCTCCAGCCGTTGCAATTGCGCCATCTGACCCTGCGCAACCGGATCATGAGCACGGCGCATGCGCCCTCGTTCCAGGAGGGCGGCCATCCGCGGGACCGCTACCGGCTGTACCATGAGGAAAAGGCGAAGGGCGGCATTGCGCTGACGATGATCGGCGGCTCGACCAATATCGCGCCGGACAGCCCGTCTGTGTTCGGGCAGCTGTATGCGGGTGATGACAGCATCATCCCGTGGTTCCAGCGGCTGACGGACGGGGTGCGCAAGCATGGCGCGGCGGTGATGTGCCAGATCACCCATATGGGCCGGCGCACCGCCTGGGACGACGGCCACTGGCTGCCGGTGCTGGGGCCGTCCGGGCGGCGGGAGCGGGCGCACAGGGCGTTTCCGAAGGTGATGGAGATGGAGGATATCTCCCGCGTTATCAAGGATTTCGCCGCCGCTGCTGAACGCTGCCGGGCGGGTGGGTTTGACGGAATTGAACTGCTGTCGCATTCGCATCTCTTGGGGCAGTTCCTGTCGCCCTTGGTGAACTGCCGGGAGGATGACTACGGCGGCTCCTTGGACAACCGGCTGCGGCTGACATTGCAGGTCCTGGAAGCGGTGCGTGAGGCAGTGGGGCCGGACCTGATCCTCGGCATGCGGGTCACCGGCGATGAGCTGACCGAGGGCGGACTCGGCGCGGCAGACTGTATTGAGGCAGCGCAGAAGATTGCCGCCACCGGTGCTGTAGACTTCCTGAACGTGCTGGCAGGGGCGCCCTATGATGACCTTGGCCTTGCCGGCTGGGTGGCGCCGATGGGGATGCCCGCGGCGCCGGATCTGAACGTGGCGGGCGCGATCCGCGCGGCGGTGGATCTGCCGGTGTTTCATGCGGGCGGGGTGGCCGATATTGCCACTGCGCGTCATGCCATCCGCGAAGGCCAGGCGGACATGATCGGCATGACCCGGGCGCATATGGCCGACCCCTATCTGGTGCAGAAGCTGCGCCAGGGCGAGGAAGAACGTATCCGGCCCTGCGTGGCGCTGGGCTATTGCGTCGACCGGGTCAATCAGGGCAAGCCCGCGGTTTGCGGCCATAACGCCGCGACGGGGCGCGAGATGGTGATGCCGCATGTGTTTGCGCCCGCGGAGGTGCGGCGCAAGGTGGTGGTGATCGGTGGCGGCCCGGCAGGGCTGGAGGCCGCGCGGGTGGCGGCGGAGCGCGGCCATGATGTGGTGCTGTTTGAGGCCGCCAACAGGCTTGGCGGCCAGATTGCGCTGGCGGCCAAGGGCATGACCCGGCGGCAGATCTGGGGCGTTGCGGACTGGCTGATCTCGGAGGTCGAGCGGCTGGGCGTGGATGTGCGCCTCAACACATATGCGGAGGCGGAGGATGTGCTGGCGGAGGCGCCGGATGCGGTGATCGTGGCGACCGGCGGTTGGCCGGGGGCTTTGGACATCCCTGGTGGGCATCTGGTGACCTCCAGTTGGGAGGTGCTGTCCGGCGAGGCGCGGGTTGCGGGTGAGGTTCTGCTGCTGGACGAGGTCGGCGATCACGCGGCGCTGGTTTGCGCCGATGTGATGGCGCGAATGGGCTGCGCCGTCACGCTGGCAACGCCGGACCGGATGGCGGGGCATGATCTGGGGCCGACCAACTCAGCCGTGGTCCTGCGTGATCTGGCGCGGCATGGGGTGATGTTCGAGAGCCTGCTGGAACCTGTGTCTTTGGCTGCCGAGGGCAACCGCAAGCGCATCACCCTGCGTCATGTGCTGACCGGAGAGATGCAGGAGAGGGTGGCGGATCATGTGGTCTCGGAGCATGGGGTCACCCCAGCGGAGGATTTGTACCACGCACTGAAGCCGGGCTCGCGCAATCTGGGGCAGCTCGATCACCAGAAGATGATTGCTGGCCGCAGCCCCTTTGCGGAGGTGAACCCCGCTGGGAAATTCTGGCTGGCCCATGCAGGCGATGCGGTGGCGGGGCGCAATATCCATGCGGCGGTCTATGATGCGCTGCGGCTGTGCAAGGATCTGTGATACCTGCCGCACAGCGCAGCCGCAGCGCGCCGTCAGGCTCGCTGCCATGCCCAACGCCTCTCGTCGCAGCTTGCCTGCGCGGAAGAGGGGCGGGAGGCCCTGTTTGAACTAAGTGAAACCGCTGCGTTCTGCAGCTTTTCCCGTGCAGCTTGGGCACAGGGTGGCGCGCCGGACACCCGGCGCGGGGTCAGGCGATGATGTCCGGGGTCAGCCGGTCTTCGATCAGGGCAATCTTGTCCTTCAGGACCAGCTTCTGCTTTTTCAGCCGCCGGATGGTCAGCTGATCGGCGGTGCCGCGCTCTTCCAGCGCGGCGATGGCCTCGTCCAGATCACGGTGCTGCCTGCGGAAAACCTCGAGCTCGACCTTCAGGACTTCGTCCGTCTTCATCGACACATCTGTGGGTGCATTCATGGGGGACTCAATCGGGCTTATGAATGAAGTGAGAGTGAAGATACTTCGTTAAGGGCTTTTCCGCTAGACCTATGGGCACATGGTCTTGTGAATCCATAAAGAACTTCCCATATTCTTGGGGAAGCGGCTGCCGGGACCGGGGCCGCGCGCATACGTCGCTTTGGCATAAAGGACGAACAACGTGTCGAAACTAACCTTGGGCTCTTACCCGCATATGCTGGGGTTCGAGCAGCTGGAACGCCTCCTGGAACGCTCGGCAAAATCGGGCAACGAAGGCTATCCCCCCTATAATATCGAACAGACATCAGACCATTCCTACCGCATCACCCTGGCCGTGGCCGGTTTCGCCGAAGAGGATCTGGCGATCACCGTCGAGGACCGCCAGCTGGTGATCCGAGGCCGACAGCGCGACGACAGCGAGGGGCGGGTGTTCCTGCACCGCGGCATCGCGGCACGCCAGTTCCAGCGCATGTTCGTGCTGGCCGATGGCGTCGAAGTGGGCGAGGCGGTGATGGAAAACGGGCTGCTGCATGTGGATCTGACCCGTGCGCGGCCTGAAACCGTGGTCCAGACAATCAGTATCAGAAAGGGGTAAGAGCAATGCATACACCGTTTGACTTCAAGGATGCCGGAGACCGGACCGTCTATGTGAAGGCGGTTGCGGTGGCAGATCTTCCCAAGGACGTGCAGGAGAATGCCGGCGGGCGCGAGCTGCTTTACGCCGTGCACGACGCCGAGGGCGGCCAGCTGGCGCTGGTGGCCGACCGGCAGCTGGCCTTTGTGCTGGCCCGGCAGAACGACATGACGCCGGTTGCGGTGCACTGACGTCCCGGCATCCGCCGGAAAACACTTGCATTTCTGAGAGGCAGGCTCCCATTTTGGGGGCCTGAATTGTTTTCAACGGCTGATATTTCAAGTGAGGCAAATAATGATCCGGAATTTCCGTCCGCTGGTGCAGGCGCTGGGGCTGGCGTTCGGGCTGTCCGCCCTGGCTGCGCCTGCAGGCGCTGACCCCTTTGTGAAATGCGTGCAGCAGCAGCTGACGGATCTGGGCTATGCCGCGGGCCAGCCGGACGGGCGGCTGACGCAGCAGACCAAGGGCGCCTGGCAGGCACTGCGCCAGGCAAAGGCGGGCACCGCGCTGCAGGCCGCGCTGCCGCCGCTGAGCCAAAAGACCGCGATCCACTGGTGCCGCGAGCTGCCGGCTCTGAAGACCGGCCTGGAGCGGCATATGCCGTCGGCGGCGCCGGTGCGGATCCTGGCGGATACGCCCAACGTGGAAAAGGGTATCCGGCAGGCCTATGACAAGGTGCTGCGCTTCATGGACCGGGAATACGGCATCGTGCTGGCCGGGCATATCGGCATCGGTGCGGCAGGCAACACAAAGGACGTGCAAACCTATGTGCGCCGCCTGCTGCGCGATATGTCGAGCGCGCGGTTCAACCCGGATGCCTCCATCGCCGCCCATTGCAACAAGCCCTTTGGTGTTGCTGGCGCGGCCTATCTCAAGTTCATGTATATCTGCTGGGACAACCCGCATGAGGCCGACAATGCCTGGCTCAAGCGGTCGCGCAAGTGGCTGGGCATGATGATGGCGCATGAATACATGCACCTGGTGCAGGCGGAACTGGGCGGCGCCCGCTCAGAAGGGTTCCACAGCAATTCGCTGCGCGCCCGCATGGGGCCGGCCTGGCTGGTGGAAGGCAGCGCCGAAGTGGTTGCGGCACGGTTCGGCAAGAGAGCCCTGCGGCTGCGCGCGCCGGGGCTTGCGGAGCTGCACGAATGGTCATTGAAGTCAAAGAAGAGCCTGCGCGGCATGCGGGCGCATAAGACGGTCAGCACCAGTGGCGACTATGATTTCGCCCATTATGCGGTGCATATCCTGACCCGGATCAGCGGCGAGGAGGCGCTGTTCACCTTTTGGCGCCGCCTGAACGCGGGTCAGAACTGGGAGCAGGCTTTCAAGGGCGCCTTTGGCATCGCTCTGGCCGAGTTTGAGACGCAGGTAATGGAGCTGCGCAAGCGGCCCGGCACCGCGCGGGCCTATATTTCCAAGATGCGGCGGAAGCAGTCTTGAGAGCTGGCGGGAGGCTGCGGCGGCTTGTGCTGGCGGCGGGGCTGGCCCTGGCGGCCGTCCCGGCTGCGGCAGACCCGTTTGTCGCCTGTGTTCAGGGGCAGTTGGCGGAGCTGGGGTTTGATCCGGGAGCGGAGAACAACCGGGTCACCTACCAGCACTGGCAGGCCTGGAACAAGATGACCGGCAACCAGGGGGACCGGCTGCCCGGGCGTCTGGGCCGCTTGCCGGGGCTTTCGCAACGCAGTGCCGTGCACTGGTGCCGGGAACTGGCCACTTTGCGTCCGAAGCTGGCGCGGCACATGCCGAACGATCAGCGGCCGGTCATTCATGCGCAGCAAGGCATGGCGCGCACCGCATTGATGGTGAACTACCGAAAGGTGCGGAACTTTTTCAACAATAGCCTGAAGATGCCTATGGCGTCGCGGCCTGGCATCGCTGTGGGGGAAGACCGCAGCAGCCTGATGCTGCAGACCCGCTATATGCTGGAGGACCTGGGGCTGCCGCCAATTGATTTTTCTGCAGTTATAGAGGAGGCCTGTTCCATTGATGGCGGCTATGCGGGACGGGCCTTCCCCGGCCTTTTCATCATCTGCTGGGAGAAGGTCGAAAAATACGATGCGGAATGGCTGGAGGCATCGTACCGCTGGCTTGGCCCGGTAATTGCGCATGAGTACATGCATCTTTGGCAGGCGGAAGTCTCGGGCGAGTTCGGCATGCTGAAACCGAACCAGGCGAATTGGTCCCTGGCCCATCCCCTGTGGCTGATCGAAGGCGCCGCAGAGATGGTACAGGAGGAGTTTGCCTTCGAGATGCTGGATGAACCCAGGGCGTCTCTCGGGGAGCTGCGCCGGGAAGCAAAGGGATCCTCCCGCAGTTTGCAGGAAATGCGCCTGTCAGAGGTGGCCTTCGATTCAGACAACTACCCGCTGGCACATTTTGCCGTACGGCTGCTGGCGGAGGAACACGGCAAGGCAGCGGTATTTGATTACTGGCACAAGCTCGGGCAGGGTATGGGCTGGCGGCAGGCCTTTGCCAGCAGCTTCGCAATGCCGGTTGAGACATTTGAAGTAAAGGTGGAGCGCCGCTTGCAGGCACCGCTCGGGTTAGGGCGCGGCAAAGAGGCCGGAAAGGACAAGAAACAATGAGTCTTTTGAATTTCGACTGGGTGGATGCGTTCTCGGACCGGGCGTTCGGCGGCAATGGTTGTGCGGTGGTACATGGCGGCGCGCATCTGCCGGTGGAGGTCTGCACCGCTTACGTGCGGGAGACCTCATTGGTGGAGTGCACCTTTACCGGTCCGTCGGAGGTAGCGGACGTTAAGGTGCGCTATTTCCTGGCCAGCCGCGAGATCCCTTTTGCCGGTCATCCGACCATTGCGACAGTTGCGGCGATGCGCGACCGGGGGCTGTTTCAGGGGGACAGCATCACCCTGGAGACCGGCGCCGGGATCGTGCCGGTGCGGCTCGATGGCGATCTGATAGAGATGACGCAAGTTGCGCCAGAGTTCGGCCCCTTTGCCGATCCGGAACTGGTGGCGGCGGCGGTGTCGCTGCCGGTGGAGGCCATCGTGGGGCAGCCGCAGAAGGTCTCTACCGGGTTGCCGTTCTGTGTCACCGTTTTACGCGACCGCGCGGCGCTGGAGGCGGCGGAGCTGAACCTGGAGGCGCTGGCCGTTTTGGGCAAATCGCTGGGCGCTGATGGCATCGACATGATGGAGCCGTTTCTGGTGACGCTGGAAGGCGCGACCGCGGCCGGCGACACGTTCTCGCGCCTCTTGATGGCGCCGCCAAGCCCGCCGGAGGACCCGTTCACCGGGTCGGCCACCGGGGCGATGGCATCTTATTTGTGGAAGCACGGACTGATGGAGAAGGCGGAATTCACCGCAGAGCAGGGCCACGGGCTGGGCCGCCCCGGTCAGGCCCGGGTGGCGCGGATCGGCGCGCCGGATGCGATCGAAGGCGTGCGGGTGGCCGGCGAGGGCTTTGTGCTGATGCGCGGCACGGTGGATTTGCCGGAAGCGGGATAGGCCGCTTTCGGGCAGGCCGCCCCTAGCTGTTCAGCATGTCTTTCAGAGTTTGGAGGCCGCGGTCATCGGCCTTGGGCACGATGCACCAGGCGGCGTTGACGAAACAAACCAGGGAAAATCCCAGGAGGCCGATGCACAGGAAGGTCACTAGGATCTGGCCGTAGGTCTTGTCCTGCAGCCAGTTGAAGGCGGTGCCAATCCCGCCGGCTTCGTGGCTGGAGGCATAGGCGGCTGCCTGCATCATCAGAAACCCGATGATGGCAATGACAACGCCATGGGCGGCCATGCCAGCCTTAAGCACCAGGTTCAGATGCAGGGTCGCCGGATTGCCCTGCATGTGGTCGCGGTAGCCTTCGCTCCAGGCCTTGTGCAGGTAATAGCCGCCGGCGCCGAGGGTGAGCGCCCCGGCGATGCCTGCGGCGGCCTGCCCGCCGGGGGAGGCGAGGAGGCGGTTCACCAGCTCTGTCTTTCCGAGGCCTTCGGAGCGTCCCAGAAGCACCGTGATGGCGAGCCCGCTGAGGCCCAGATGCACCAGGCCGGTAGTGATCATCCCGGCGCGGGCGATCAAGCCCTTGGGGCTGTTTCCGTAGTCTTCGAGATCCCAAATGCTGTCCACCGCGCGCCAGATGGCGTAGGCGGCCATGCCAAGGGCAATCAGCAGCAGAATGGCGGTGCCAAGCGCGCCCTGCAGGCGGCCCATCGCCTCGCCTGTGCCTTCGGCGCTGCCGCCGTGCCAGATCGACCACAGCGAAGCGCCGCCCACCAGCAGGTAGACCAGACCGCGCCCGGCGTAGCCTGCGCGCATCAGCGGAACCGCCCAAGCGAAACCGCGGGCAGAATTTTCTGCCGGATCGTCGCGGCGGGACTCAGGCGGGGCGGGGTGTTGCGGCATGCGGGGCTTCCTGACTGCGCGGAGCCGGGGGGGGGACGGAATAACCACGCCCCCGCCGGGGGAAAGGCGCCCAGACGGCGGCTCCGCCCACCCCAGAAACGAGGGTGGTGCGGCGTGGCTCCTCTGCCAGCGAAACAGAACGCCGCCCCCAATTCGCTTCCCCTCCACACACGTGCCTGGCAGGCCACAGCCGGGCCTGAAGACGTGACCGCGCGCCACCACCCGCGCAGCAATGATGG
>NZ_JWLE01000002.1:0-26336 GCF_000813785.1 Leisingera sp. ANG-DT | reverse complement strand
CGCCGGGCGATGCACCGGAAAGGACGTTTCATTCAAAGGCGATTGTTTCATGAATACCCGAATACTGTAATGACTGGGGCATGCCGCTAGGGCGCGCCAGCCCCCGCATACACGCAGCTGCGTACGGAAGAAAGGCCTGCACAGCGGTCACGGGCCCGGAGCCGCGGCTCAGCGGCCGGTGGAGCCAAGCACTGCCAGGCTGGTTCTGGCAATGATTTTCAGATCGGTGCGGAAACTGCGCCGGGTCAGATAGGCCACATCCAGTGCCACCCGTTCGTCATAGCTGATGTCATTGCGCCCAGATACCTGCCACAGCCCGGTGATGCCGGGTTTCTGGGCCAAATAGGCCGGGACGCTGCGCCCGTATTTTTCCAGTTCCTTGGTGACGATCGGGCGCGGGCCGACAAAGCTCATCTCGCCCTTCAGCACGTTCCAGATCTGCGGCAGCTCATCCAGGCTGGTCTTGCGCAGGATGCGGCCCAGCCGGTTAATTCGCGGATCATCGGCCAGCTTGTGATCGCGCGCCCATTCCGCAGCGGCCGCGGGGTGGGCATCCAGATGCGCCTGCAGCCTGGCTTCGGCATCCACCACCATGCTGCGCAGCTTCCAGCATTTGAACGGCTTGCCGCCCCTGCCGACCCGGGTATGGCCAAAGAAGCCTGCGCTTCCGTCGCAGCGCACGATCGCCCACAGGACCAGGATGACCGGCACCAGAACCGGCAGCAGCAGCAAGGCAAAGCCGATGTCGAAAGCGCGTTTGCCAAAGCTGGGATAAAACCCCGCAGAGACCTGATCTAGGGCCTGGCGGTCGGCGGAGCCTTCGAGGGCATAAGCTGCCACTACAAAATCCTGCATCGTCAAACACCTGTAAATTTTAAACGTCTAAACCAACGCCCACCCGTCAGACGGGATGGGCAGCTGTTCAATACACTCAAGTTGCAACAAATTTAAGTAGCGTTTTTCATACTTCTGCGACGTGGTTAATATATGCCACAGCCACCCATAATCTGCAGCGCTCGACCACCCCCAGGCGCGCCTTCCCTATGACCAAAAAAAACATGCACTGCGCCGCTAGTGCTCGCGGTCAGTCCCTTTCAATGCCACTGCCTGCATATCCGCGATAAACTCCTGCGCCTTCTGCGCCCTATATCTGCCCGCATGCACTTCGTAGTGCTTGGTGGTCTGGGCGCTCGTTTGCCCGCACAGGACACGCGCCAGCTCTGCACCATGAGTGCCGTGCTGCGCCATGGCATCATGGACAAGGGTGCGAACGATGTGAGGAGTATGGCCGGTGGCGGTCTTGAAACTGTATGCAAGCGTCCGGGAAGACAGAAACTCATTCGTTTCTGTCGAAAACAGGGGGGTGCCCCTGCGGGCCAGATAGCTGGCCATAACAGCATTGCTGTCCCCGCACATGAGGAGATCATCCAGATAGGGCGTCAGATGATCGTGGAGCTTGCCATGATGGCGGTAGCCGGTCTTGCCGGACGCCACCTGGAGCGACCAACCGTATTCATCCCGGATAACGTGCCGTCCAACGACAAGGCAGCTTACGTCGCTGATTCGCATTTGCAACATTGACAGCAACGCCAGAACGCCAGATCGCTGAAAGTAGGTCCGCCGCCTGTTTACAGATTGAGTTTCATAGGCAATGCGGCGCCATTTGACGGCCGCCAACGCGACATCCCGCAGGGTGATCGGCTTCGCCGCAAGCTGCCGTACCTTTCCCGGCACTTCTCGCTGCATGTCTTCGCGGTAGATCCCGCAGTCTTCGAGGATGAGGCGCCGTTCAAGGGCGGGGTACCTGAGCTCTTTCGCCATCGCCTGAATGCCGGTGACATAGGTCAGGCGGGTGGTGTTCTTGAGCGGCCGGGCATCCAGATCTTCGATAAAGAGGCAAAGCCCTTCGCGGGAGAGCCTGAGATCGAGCCCTTTACGCTGCACCACGGCAAGATATTGCCCTGCCGCATTCCTCGTCACGGCAAGGCTGCTGGCCGAATAGCGCCTGCGGCCACGGCGCGGCGTCTCCATGCGCCGGAGCGCCAGCTGAAAAGGGCGCGGGAATTCGGCGAAAGGAAGTGTGCGGCGCCGATGGGTCATGCTTTCCCCCGCCGCAGCACATTGCCCTGCAACTGCGCCAGCAGCTTTTGCCCTTCCTCGTGTTTCCGGGCCTGATCAACGAAAACGTAGTTCTTCCTGACGGTCGCTTCAGTGTCACCGAGAAGCGCCGCGATGATCGCATAGTCGGCGCCGGGCTGGTTGGCGAGCAGGGTTGCAAGAGCATGGCGAACCTGGTGCGGCGTCATCGGCACGCCGGCATCCAAAGTAGCATTTTGCCAGATCGTGTTGAGGCGGGCATAGGACACCCCGCCAAAGAGCAAACGGGGGATCCGGCGGGAGGCCCCGACATGCGCTTCCAGCAGGCGGGGCCGGACCTCTGAAACAAACCAGGCGACGATCGCGCAGGGATCTCCTCCCTGCTTCCGGGTGAGGGTGATATAGTGGTGGGAGTAGCCGTTCTTCACGATGTCCGGGGGCGTCGTGATGACAAGGCCACGCTTGGCGTCATGGAGCTGGACATCAGCATCCTGATCCCCGTAGCTCAGCCGCAGGAGCGTCGAGATGCGCAAAGGCAGGGAGGTCCAGATCGCCGCCGCACAAGCCGCGATCGACAGCGCGATGGCCGCGTTCTTGTGGTATTGAGAGCCGGTTTCATATTCCTGCATCTGCCTTTGGGCCGCCTGGAACAGCGTGTTCGGCAATGCAAGAAAAGCAGTCGTCTTCTGTCGGCTGTGCAGAAATTCCTCGCACCATTGGCGCCTGGTGCTGGACATGGCCTTGACGTTTTCGAACTCGGCGAAGTCACCAATGACCTCCGTCAGAACCTCAGCGTCATAACCGCAACCGCGAACGAAAAGCTTCCAGTTGTTCACATACTCGAACAAGGTGGTTGGCTGCAGCTTTCTCCAAGAGAACTCGCCGTTCAGCTCGCGCTCGATCACCTCTTCCAACAGTTCCGGGTCCGAAAGGTCCTCTAGCGAAACATCCCTGTCAGGGTCGATTAGCCCAGCAGTCAGCATGGCCGTATAGACATAGGTCATACCCCGAACGGCCTGCTGCACGCGCGAGGGAGAACAGGCGCTCCGGCGTTTGCGCCGGTGGCCCTTGGGCTCTCCCTTCAGACGGTTGCGGCACCAGTCATCCACCTCCGATGCCAGCAGCGCGGGCAGTTCGGCGCGAACGCACTGGGCGCGGGATTTATGAACCGCTGCGCCGCTGAACGCGGAGGACAGCGGTACCGTCACCGCACCCTCGTGCGCTTTGATCAGCTTCATGGCGGACTGGATCGACCGGTAGCGTCCGGAAGTGGTGGCGTTGTCCACCTGCACCTGCACCCATTCACGGGTGATGTCAGCAGGGCTGATCCCGTCCTGGCGCGCGATGCCGGCCAAGACCTTCACGGCGATCAGTTTCCGTTCGTCCGCATGTGCCGGCTGGAGATCCAGCAGGAGCTGGGACCACGCGTCGGCTTGCTGTTCCGGCAATACGCTGGAGGGCTCCCCGGCAAATGCCAACAGCGCGGAGCGCGTCTGGGAGCGCCACGTCGAGAACGACCCCTTGCTCTTGAAACCGGACGGCAGCTGGCGAATAGCGCCGCGCCCCCAGATGGCATCAAACGCATCGGGGTCAGCCGGGATCTGTTCCAAAGGCGCGCCGCCGTAATACGGGACCCTGGAAACACGGTTGATGGAGCCCAAGACCTTCTTCTTGAAGCTCTCGGAAAAGGACGCGCCGGTTTTGACCCAGCGGGCCACGTCAGCCATAGATGCCATGGAATTCATCCTGTTCTATCACGACTTATCAAGTCAATGAATATTATCTGAAATTAATAAAGTGAGGTGATCACTACAGTACATTTCGAAAAACATCTTAATGTAGTGTATGCCTCACTTTTTGCGGGATCCTCACTTTTGGCGGAGGTCTCCGGTTTTTTCCTCACTTTCAGATTTTCGCAGAAGAAAGGAGCTGTACCGGATCGTGCGGGGAGAGATCCTCACGCTGTGCAAAATTCCGATCCGGCCGTAATTTCGAACCGTCTGTGGTGTCACACCAAGACGGTCTGCCAGTTCACCGGCGCTCTGAAGGCGGTCATCCGGATCGATTACGGTAAGGGTCTCCGTCGGCAGCTTTTCGATTTTTCGCAAAACCTCTGCCCAAGAATAGCGGGGGGAAGCATGAAAGCCTGACGGCGTGATAGATGCAGCTTGCAAGGCAGCACGCGCAGTGGCGCGATCGACCTGCCAGCGGCGCGCGATCTGGGAAACGGTAGCGTAGCTCATTTGACATCCGCATAGATTGGTTTCGAGTACGAAACCCAGCTGATGCTTGTGCCATGCTGCCTTGAATTGGGCTTGAAAGCAGACAGAAAAGGCCATCTAGGCTGAGTTCGCAGGGCCACTCAGGACTGAGACCCAAAGCCCGGACCCTTGAATTTGCTAAGAGGCTAATTCGATCCGCTTATACTCATTTTTCGATGACCTTTAAGGCTACCCGCTCTTTCATACGTCGGGGCCCGAGGTGCAGTTAAGCACCGTGTCGCCGCACAATCTACCTAAGCGGTATTCTGCTGTCCACAGGCACAATCAAGTTTTTCGGTGTGCCATCATCTTTAGCAAGACGGTTGCCCTGCGCCTGGGCGTCCCGCTCACGCAGGAATGGCAGGCATACTTGGTCAGGCCAAAGTATCCGGTCGGAAAAGGGACCGGTTTATCTTTCCATCACGCGGTGCAATTTCTCAGCAACTGTGCCTCCGGCGAAGAGAAATTTCTCAGCTTCACCGCCTGATCTGAACAGGATCGTTTCCACAACCGCCATGCCGGCCGGGCGCTTCCTGGTTCCTTTACGCCAAGCGATCATCCCTTCCCAATAGAACTTGCTGAGAATGGCAAATGCTATCCGGTCCCGCTCGATAGCCGCAAAATTAGGATACAGGGAAGACACACGGGAGCCAGGCAGAAGATACGTCCATCTGCCCTTTCGGTGAGCCAGTCCGTGGACTTCATGGCAAGGCGACCCAAGGCTGTGGGTCGGCGGGAGGCATGGTCTATAGACCCCCTTGCTCGCGTGAGGCACCTTTCTCCTTACTTGTTCGATGATCATCTGTGCCAGGCTGTCTAGGTCCGGACAGGTGTTCCAGGCTGAAGAAAGACTTTGCGCAAAGGGTGAGAGGCCTAAGATATTGTCCCATATTGCCTCCGGGAACCACATCCGGCCAAGGTGAAGGAGGCGTCTTTCCAGGATTTCCAGCGTATTGCGGTGAAGGCCGGGCATCTCGAACACCAGAATAAACACGGCCCACCGCCGTAAATACTTCTGCTTGCAGATGCGTTCAAAAAGATCAGCTTCGGACATACCCAAGTAAAGGCGCGGGCGCGCGCCTCCTGCCCGCAGAAACACATAAATTCCAGATACCGCTCGTGAAATGCAGCTTCGCCCCAGAGAGCAGAGTGCGAGTTCAGTCATTTCCAGGGTTTCGGCGAAAAAGCGGATCTCAGCCAGCTGGCTGGCAGGGAGAACACTGCGCGGGCTGCTGTTCAGAGGAAATTGACTGCTGTGCAGGCGCAAGGGTTTGGCATACATCGTCTTTCAAGATCCAGTGAGCGGGCCCAGCCAGGGGCAAAGGTCTTCTGCGCCGAGCTCCCGTGCCTCGGCCAGCAATCCGGACAGGTGTTCGATCAGTTCTCGATGCGGCTCCAAAAGCATCCTGGCGCGGTCTTCGAATTGGCTGAGCCTCGCGCTCACTGAGTCGCGATCCTCCGGAGACAGGCGTAAAAGGTCAGGCTCCCCCAGCCAAATAGGACCATGGATGCCAAGGCCGGTCTGCCGGTCCAGATACAGCTGCAGGCAGGTGGCAAGTGCGAGATCGCTGTCCCGGCTGCCCCCGCTGCCAGCACTGATGCTGCCGAGGATAAGTCGTTCGGCGGCCCGGCCCGCCATGTGAATGCTTAGCTCATTTTCAAATTCACCGGCTGTTCCCTCTATTATCGCAGACTTCCGCGTTGTCATTCCGCCGTCTGCTGCGACGGCAATACGTTCCACCGGGCCCGCGCCAAGCAATGTTGCGGCGACGGCATGGCCGCACTCATGAATGGCAATGCGCCGCTCCAAACCGCTGCGCACCAGCCGGGTGGACCCAAGCTGCGCAGCAAGGGAGGCAGCATTAAACGGTTTTCCATCCTTGCGGGCCTTCGATTTCGCGGCGCGGATTTGGGCGTCAATCCCGGCGGGTGTCTGTCCTGCAAACAGCTTTGCCAAAGCCTGTACGCCTTCTTCGCTTGAAAATTCCTGGCGCAGCATATGGCTGATCTGACTGATCAGCGGGCGAGGCAGCTCGTGATGGGCATCAAAACGCCCAGGCCGAAGGATAGCCGGATCAAGCGTGCCCGGGGAATTGCAGGCCCCAAGAAGGATGACGCCCTCGTGCTGATGAAGCTGGTCTATCTCTTTCAGGAAGGCGTTGATGACCTGCCGGCGGTAGTTGCTGTTATTCTGATCGCGGCTGTCGCGCGCACCGGCAGCATCAAGCTCATCGATGAAGAAAACGCAGGGACGCGCTGAAACCGCTTCGGAGAACGACTTGCACATCGCACCCAGCATGTCGCCCAGGTGGCCCTCAGATTGCCACCGGCCGAAGCTTGCCTCCAGCAGTGGCACGCAAGCAGATTTCGCAATGGCATTGGCAAGCACTGTTTTGCCTACGCCGGGCTCGCCCGAGAACAGCAATGAGCGTGTAATTTCCAACCATTGCACTGTGCCGTCCTGCCAGGCCTTAAGGTCAGAGACAATGGCCGCCGCCGCCTGATGTGCCGGAGACTGGCCACCGATTTCCTCTAAGGACATCATATGGCGGGCGGGGCGGGCAGCTGGTTTGGTCAGCTCAGTCAGCTTGAGCGCGGCATCGCGCGCGCTCGGCTGACGCAACGCCACAAGCAGAAATGGAAACTCCAGAGTTGCAAGAGTTTCATCTGTTGGCAGCAAAGGCCCGATAGCTTGGTGGTCAAACCCGCCCGCCGGGCAGTAACGCTGCGCCAGGAGTATCTGCAGGATCTGCCGGCCAAAGGGCCTCAGCCGTATGGCAACAGGAAGCAGTCTGCGGAGAGGGGAGGAAAGCTGCACCCCGTCCGGCAGGAGGACCAATAAAGGATGCGGAAATGCAAGGGCGTCCCGAATGATGTCTTCAAAAGCCGTCAGGCTGGAGCTGGTTATGCTGCCAGATGCCCGCAATTCCGGCTGGCAAATCTGGAGTACAGGACCGGGCGGATGCAGCGGTGCGCGAGAATGCGCAACCCATTCTGCAGGAAGCAGAAGCTGTTCAATTTGACGCTTGGCCCGGTTCAGTTCAGAGGGATGGATACCAGCAAGAACGGTGATGGCGTTTGGTGCCAGAACCTGGTTTTTGAAAGCCGTTTCAGAGCCGAATGCCGCCGCCAGACGAATGGAGAAAAGGTGCGCCGCGGGGTGGATGTACTTTTCAGCAACACGCTGAGCCCTTTCCCGCGGAACACAATCTTCATTACGGAACTCCGCTGCGTTCGGGTCACTGTCCGGCTGTGCGCTCCAGTCTTCGCTAGCCCTTTCGCAATTGGGCGCGGCAGATGTTTGCAGCCCACCAGCCCTGTCTGCATGAGAAGGTTCTCTGCTGCAGCCCTCGGCATCGCACAAACGCTGGGTCAGCGTTTCCGAAAACCGCTCCCAGTCCGGTTCGATGCTGCTGGATCGATGCTGTTGCGGCTCAGTCGAACTGTTTTTTCTAGTCACGGGCAGCTCCTTTCAGAAAGCGGTGCCTACAGGTCTTGCAACGCCGAGTCCACGCAAAAAAACATTTGAAAACAAACGGTTAAATGCACTCTCATTCTCGCAAGCGAGAGCTACCCTCAACACTTCAGCAAAACCAATGCCTTACCTCCTCCGGGAGGGGGGGATTTCTAGATTTTCGCAAATTTCTGCTGGAGCCGCAGGAGACGGCACAGACCGGTGACGGCTGAGTACACGCCGCCAGCGCCACAAGAGGATCAGACGTTCTCGCACAAGAGAGCTCTGGGAACTCACGCAGAAACGTAAATTCCTATATACTATTCCACTTCAGATGGTTCTGGATTTCAATCAGCTTCCTGTCGTAGCCCGCGGCAGACGCCCTACAACCAGAGTATTTGCGTGAGATGGAAAAGAGACCGTGGCAGACCGACCTTAAGTATCGATTTGTCAGCGTTGTCGGCCCAGTCAGGCTGGGCTGCCACCGGAGATGTGATGCTCTGTGCGGCGGGCATAGGCAAAGGAATTTCTAGACCGCATGCCCCAACTGAATAGGCATTTCCCTCCAGACAGCGCATTGCTCAATGCCAGAAAAACTGCCGCCTATACGCAATAGCCGAACCTGTCCCAGACCCCGCGGCCATAGACCGTGCCCTCATGCGCTTCGATATACTTGGGGTTCGAGTTCTCCAGCTCTGCGAACCGCTCTTCCATCGCAACGGCGCCGCGGCGCGCGGGCACCTGCAGGAACGCCCCCAGCCGCTGCATCTCCGCACCCGGCTGCTCCACGAAGTCCTCGTAGCGGCTGATGATGCAATCCGCTTCGGAGAAATCCGCATCGGCCTGGGAATAGGCCGCGTTCCAATGCATCATCAGCTCCGGCAGCGAGGTCTTGCTCCATTTCTGCGTCGCCGCCGCGACCGCCCGCGGGTCCCGGGTGACGATGATGAAGCGGCAGCCCGGAAACACCCGGCGCAGCCACCAGATCTTTGTCAGATGCGGCGGCGATTTCTCCAGCAGCACCGGCGCGCTGCCGACGACAAAGCGGCTCCAGTCCTGCAGGATCCGCTCCCGGCAGCCCGCGTAATCCGTCAGCTGCTGCAGCTCCTCCCGCATCCGGCGGCTGAAGGCAAAGGCCCCCGGGCCGCCGAACCCCCGGGCGGAGGCAAACACATTCTGCATATGCTGGCCTTCGCTTTCAGGCACCGTGGCACGCAGATACGACAGCTCGAACTGCGCCGTCAGCATCCGCTCCAGCAGGGTGGTGCCGCTGCGGTGCAATCCACAAATGAATACCAGAGAGGAAATCTGCGGATTGTCGTTGTAGTCCTCGGCCTCGATACGGGCCGCCACCAGCGGTTTGCGGCGCCGCGGCGCCTTGGCGGGGGGCTTGGGACTCATCGTGTTTTCCATGGCCATGGCCTGTCTGTCTGGAGCTTCGCTGCCATCTGCGCCGCGCTCTGTCCGGGCCTGCGCTCCGGCGCGAAACCCCGCCTCGGAAATCCGCGCGCGTCAGGCGCGGCGGCGGCGGTTCACTTCCCAGGCCAGGACCAGGGCGGCGCTCACGGCCGCCAGTGCCAGCAGGCCGGTGCTTGCATCAATTTCTGGCACCCCGTGCGGGTTGCCAACGCCGTTGTTCCAGCCATTGCCGCCGGCGTTTCCATTGTTGCCGCCATTGCCGTTGCCAATGCCGTATCCATTGCCGTTGCCCATGGCAAAAGCAGCCGTCAGGGTCAGGCAGTGCGCCGCAAGTGCAGCGGCTGCTGCAGTCAGAAAAGTTTTCATTGCTCGGCCTCAACCGGTTCGCGTTCACACCCCTGCAAAAGCCGTTAACATTTTCCAAAAATACGCGCAACTTCCAGCCCCCGCCGGATGCGGCTTTGCCACCGCCCCGTGTCCGGGCTGCACCGGTCTGCGTCAGCGCCCGGCCTGCAGGAACCGCACCGCCCCGCCGCCCAGGCAGGCCGCCGACAAAACCCCGCTGGCATAGGCGCCGGTGTCGACGGCAATCCGGCCCTGCACGGCAGCGGGATGGTCCACGATGGTATGGCCATGCACCACCCAGACCCCGTCGCGGCGCGGGGTGCCCAGGAACGCCGGATGGCCCCACATCAGCACCTCCTCCGCCTGCCGGTCCGGGGCAATCTGCGGGTCCGCGCCGGCATGCGCCGCCAGCACATTGCCCGACAGCAGCGAGGCCTCCAGCCCGGCCAGCCAGTTGATCAGCGCCGCCCCCATCCGCTCCTGCAGATGGTCCCGGCACGCGCGCAGTTCCTCTGCGCGCATCTGCGGCCGCACCCCCGGCACACCAAAGGAGGCCAGGGTCTGCAGCCCGCCGTTCCTGATCCAGCGGCCGCCCTCGCGTCCGGGATCGCGCAGGAAGCGCAGGAGCATGTCCTCGTGATTGCCCTTCAGGCAGGTCAGATCCGGGCGCGCGCTGAGACAGCGCAGCACCTCTGCGCTCTGCTCGCCCCGGCCGGTGTAATCGCCGGCCAGCACGATCCGGTGGCCCTGCGGCACCTGCGCCAGCATCCGTTCCAGCAGGTCCAGGCAGCCATGCACATCGCCGATCACGCAGAGCGGTTCGCCAGGCGCCGGCGCCGCAAAACCGGCAGGCATACCGGAGGCCTCCGGGCCGGATTTTTGCAGCCTGAGCTTTTGCAGCAGCGATGACAGCACGGGCAGAGAGCTCTCCGGTTGGCCTGCGCCGCGGCGCAGGGGGCATCAGGGTCCGGCGGTGATACCGCCCTGCCCGCGGCGGAGCAAGCCACAGGGGCTGCCGATCGCTCAGAACAGGAAGTCATCATCACCATAATCATAATGATCCGCCGTTCACTGGTCGCCCGTCACACACCATCCAGATCCGTCAGAAGCAGTGTGGACTGACTTGTGCCGCCTGTCACACCGAAGGCCGAAAATACCTATCAGTGACAGCTGATCTCCGCCGCATCCGACGCTGAAGTACCGCCGAAGCGAGACATTCCTGCATCCCCAGCAGAGCCCAAGCCTTCCTCATTTCAAAATTTTCCAGTTCAGTGATGCTAGAGACCCACAGCCCCTGCCCTGTACTGCCGCGAAATCTCGATCGCTCTGGCCCCCGCGAGGATTTTGCCGGTGGTAGTGAAAGACGGCGATCTCGGTATCTAGAAGCAGCGTGGGCTGTGCGACGGGGTGGACAAACCGCAGCGGTCCCCGCCTATGGCCCATCCAAACCTTATGTACACGCCGCCGCCGCCCAAAATGCACACTTCAGGCCCTTGTGCAGGTCACACCGAAGCTGGTGGAATGGCAGGGGGAGTGCGCGGGTCCGTCGCTTGCAGCTATGGCCGCGGATCGTTATAGGCAGCATGGCGGGCCTTGCGAGTTTGAAACCTTCCCTTCACAGGCTTAGACGCACACGGAATAATACCACTGAACACAAAGGCCGCAGATAAATGCCCCTTTACCGGAACGGCGATAAAGTCATTCTCTTTGTCCATATTCCCAAAACCGGCGGTTCCACTGTGGAAGAGGTGCTGAAGGCCGCGGGCGCGCCGCAGGCGCTGAAGTACCACAAGCGGCTGGGCTACTCCAACGCCACCCCCCAGCACATGCACTGGGAAGTGATCCGCCACTGGATCCCGCAGGTGTTTTATGACTACGCCTTCGCGGTGGTTCGCCACCCGCTGGCCCGGTTAGTCAGCGAATACCACTGGCGGAAGGCGATTACGGAAAACCGGGAACTTCCGGACTTCGACACTTGGGCAAACCGGCAGATGAACCGCTACCCCAAGGATAACTACATTCTGGACAATCATATCCGGCCGCAAAGCGAGTTTCTGGGGCCGAAGGTTGAAGCCTTCCGGCTTGAAGATGGCCTGGATCATGCTGTTCACACGGGGCTTGAATGGCTGGGCCTGCCTGTGGATGACGTCAAAATCCACCATGCCCGAAAATCTGAACGCAGCCCCCAGACTGTGTCTCAAAAAACGCTAGAAAGGGCAAAGGCCTTCTATGCTGCCGATTTCGAACGCTTCGGCTATGACCCAGCCCTCTTGCCGAAAGACCTGCAGGCAGACTAACCGCTTGTTCTCTATGTGCAGTTGCCAGTAGCCCGGGGGAGTATTGGAAATGGCCTTTAACACCATCCTGCGTATCGCTTACCGCAGGCTTCATTGGACCAGCCGTTTCTTGCCGAAAGGGCTTCGTCACTGGATCGGTGCCTTCTACCGCGCGCAAACCGCACCCTCGAAACCTGCGGAATCTGCCCCTCCCAAACCGTCCCCGCCCCTTCCCGAGCACATTTTTATCCGCGCATTGGAAAGCGAGCCGGTCCAGCCCGGCCTCGTCCTGTATGAAAGCTTCCACGGCAGTTCCGTAAACTGCAGCCCGCGAGCGGTATTTGACGCACTGCTGAACGACCCCGAACGGGCCGGCCTGGAACATGTCTGGGCTCTGAAACGCCCGTCAGCCGCTCCGGAACCCCTGTTGCAATTGCCCAATGTACGCTTTGTGGCCTCCGGCTCGGCAGAATATGCGCAGCTTCTGGCCACCGCCGGCACGATCATTTCCAACAGCACCCTGCCGACCTGGTACCTGCGCCGCGACGGGCAGTCTTATGTCAACACTTGGCACGGGGTGCCGCTGAAGCGGATGTTCAAGCACGAGGACGCCCTGCGCCCGACCGTACACCGCAACAGCCAGCGCAATTTTCTGCAGGCCTCACATGTGCTCTTGCAGAACAGCTTCACCGCCGATGCGCTGCTGGGGGCTGCGGATGTGCAGGAGGCGGTCGGCGCACGGCTCAGCTGCATTGGCGCGCCGCGGGTAGATGAGACGCTGACTGCAGACCCCGATGCGCTGCGCGCCGAACTGGGGCTGAACGACGGTCAGAAGCTGATCTTCGTGGCGCCGACCTGGCGCGGCGAACTGGGCAAGGCCAGCAAGAAGGCACCGATGCTGGATGCCCTCCTGCAGGCGCTGAACGGGCTGGATCCCGACCAATACGCGGTCTATGCGCAGATGCACAACTTCACCGGCACCCGCGCCAAAAACGCCAAGGCAGTGCCCGCCGGCATGTCCACCAACCGCTTTCTGGCGGCCGCGGATATTCTAGTCAGCGACTATTCCAGCATCATGTTCGATTACCTGGCCACCGGGCGGCAGCTGATCCTCTATGTCTACGACCGTGCCGAATACGAGGAGCTGCGCGGCCTCAATGCCGAACTTGAGGAACTGCCTGCGCAGCTCTGCATGCGGCCCAAGGATGTGATGGAGGCGATCCGCACCGGCCAGCGCGCCGATGCGCTGCCGCAGTTTGAGGCGGCCAAGGCGCAGTTTTTTCCGCTGGAGGACGGCCAGGCCACCACCCGGGCACTCAAGGCCATCTCCGCCCCGCCCCTGCCGCGCAGCCGCAAGCGGCCCCGGATCGCCTTCTACGGCGGCGGCTGGAAGAACAACGGCATTACCTCTTCGCTGCTCAATCTGCTGGGCGCGCTGCAAGACTATGATCTCGACATCTATGTGCTGACCGAAGGCCTGCCGCTGGAGAAATCCGAAGAGCTGCGCGCCAACCTGCGCCGGGCCGGGCCGCGGGTGCGGCTGCTGCACCGGGCCGGCGGCATGGTACGCCCGCCGGAAGAAAACGCCCTGGTGGAGCAGTTCTATGAGCAGAACCGCTTTGAAAGCCCGGAGCATGAGGCCGCGGTGACCGCCGCCTTCCGCCGTGAGGCACGGCGGCTCGCGGGCGACATGGAGTTTGACGCGGCGGTGGATTTCAGCGGCTATGCCCGCTACTGGAGCCTGCTGATGGCGATGCTGCCGGCCAAGCGCCATGCGATCTACCAACACAACGACATGCGCTCGGAGGCCGACAAACGGTTCGCGATCCTCAACGGCGTCTTTGCCACCTACAAATGGTATGATGCAATTGCCAGCGTCTCGGATGAGACCCGGCAGGTGAATGCCGCCAATCTCACCGCCTATTACGCCGCGCCGGAGGCGGCGCTCACCGTGCGCAACGTGATCCGCCCGGACCAGATCCGGGCTCGGGCGCAGGCACCGCTGCCGCGGGAGCTGGGCCTGCAGCTGCCGCAGGACAAGCCGGTCTTCGTGATGGCCGGGCGGCTGTCGCCGGAGAAAGCCAAGGACCGGGCGATCCAGGCCCTGGCCCGGCTGCGCGCCGAAGGCACCGAGGCGGCGCTGGTGATCATGGGCACCGGCCCGCTGGAGGAGGAGCTGAAGGAAGAGGCGCGCAACTGCGGCGTCGAGGATCTGGTGATCTTTGCAGGCCATGTCAGCAACCCCTTCCCGGTCATCGCCCGCGCCAGCTGCTTCCTGCTCAGCTCCGACTACGAAGGCCAGCCGATGGTGCTGTTGGAGGCGCTCACCCTGGGCAAGCCGGTGCTGGCCACCGACATCCCCGGCGCCCGCAGCGTGCTGGGCACCGAGTACGGCCACCTGGTGCCGCCCAGCGTCGACGGGGTTGCCGAGGGCATGCGCCATTTCATCGAGGGCCGGATCAGCGGCGCCGACTTCGACGCCGAGCGCTACTGCGAGGCGGCGCTGCAGGATTTCTTCGACCGCATACTTGGCTTCACCCCCAAGCGCCTGCCGCAGTCCTGATTCCCCGTTCCCTGCCCGTCCGGACCCTCTCCGGCCCCCTTCCGGACCGGGCGGAAACAGGCCTGCACAGGCCCGGCAGCGGCAGAATGCGGCCTGCCGGCCGCGGCTGGCGGGCTAAATTGATCCGGGGTCTACCCAAAGGCCGCTTAACCGGCTATCAACGCTTCCACAGCTAAGAGAGGCATCCCGGCACGAGCAGTCAGGCCCCGGCGGGAAAGCGGAATTGCAGCCAGACCGGACCGGAAAACAGATTTCCGGCACGGGGCGTGTGAATATGGAGTTATTAATGCGGCGTGTGATTACTTACGGCACTTTTGACACCCTTCATTTCGGACATATCCGCCTGCTCCGCAGGGCCCGGGAACTGGGTGATTACCTGGTCGTCGCGCTGTCCTCCGACGAGTTCAACGAGCTCAAGGGCAAGACCTCGAAATTCTCCTGGGAGGAGCGCAAGCGCGACCTCGAGGCGATCCGCTATGTGGACCTGGTGATTCCGGAGCACACCTGGGAGCAGAAGCGCCAAGACGTGCAGGACCACAATATCGACGTCTTCACCATGGGCGATGACTGGACCGGCGAATTCGATTTCCTGTCGGATCTCTGCCAGGTCATCTACATGCCGCGCACGCCGGAAATCTCCAGCACGATGATCCGCAACAAGATGCAGGGGCTCAGCACCGCTGCCGAATAACCCCGCCGCCGCCCGGCTTTGCCCCGGCCGCAGCGGATGCGGGCGGACCCCGTGGTATGCCTGCTGTTCCCCGACTGCCGCCTCCTGTGCCCTGCCGCCCTGCCGGCGGCTTTCCGGGGCACTTAACCCGCAGAGCATGACAGCCGTATGACATCCGCCGCCGCCTGCGGCACAATAGGGCCGCAAGGGCCGGCAGCGCCCGGACCGGACCCGGAGAACCGCCATGAACATTCTTTGCGTAGGCGCAGGCCTGTCGGGCGCGGTGATCGGCCGCCAGCTGGCCGAGGCCGGCCATCAGGCCACCGTGATCGACGCGCGCGCCCACATCGCCGGCAACTGCCACACCGAGCGCGATGCGGAGACCGGCGTGATGGTGCATGTCTACGGGCCGCATATCTTCCACACCGACGACACCGAGGTCTGGGACTATGTGAACCGCTTCGCAGCCTTCCTGCCCTACAAGAACCGGGTGAAATCCACCACCCGCGGGCTCTCGGGCGCTAGGGAAGTCTTCTCGCTGCCGGTGAACCTGCACACCATCAACCAGTTCTTCCGCAAGACCCTGCGCCCGGAAGAGGCGCATGACTTCATCACCGAGGAACAGGCCGACACCACGATCGAAGATCCGCAGACCTTCGAAGAGCAGGCGCTGCGCTTTGTCGGCCGCGATCTCTATGAGGCGTTTTTCAAGGGCTACACCCTCAAGCAATGGGGCATGCCCCCCTCGGAACTGCCCGCCTCGATCCTGAAGCGGCTGCCGGTCCGCTTCAACTACGACGACAATTACTTCTTCCACAAATTCCAGGGCATGCCGCAGGACGGCTATACCGCGATGACCGCCCGGATCCTCGATCATCCGGGCATTTTGCTCCAATTAGAGACTGAATTCACCCCGGAGATGGGAGCAGAATACGATCATGTGTTCTACTCCGGGCCGCTGGACGGCTACTTCGGCTACAGGCTGGGCCGGCTCGGCTACCGGACGCTCGATTTCGAGCGCTTCACCCATCAGGGCGACTACCAGGGCTGCGCGGTGATGAACTACGGCGAGGAAGCTGTTCCTTACACCCGCATCACCGAGCACAAGCATTTCAGCCCCTGGGAAAGCCATGAGGGCTCGGTGCTCTACCGCGAGTTCTCGCGCCAGGCAGAGCCCGGCGACATTCCCTACTACCCGATCCGCCAGGTGAAGGAGAAGGAGCTGCTGGCGGCTTATGTGCAGCTGGCAGAGGAGACCCGCGGCGTCACCTTTGCGGGCCGGCTGGCCACCTACCGCTATCTCGACATGGATGTGACCATCCGCGAGGCGCTGGACGCGGCGCGCGGCTTCCTGGAATGCCAGGACAAGGGCCAGGCGGCACCGGCGTTTTTTGCGCCGCCGCTGGCCTAGGCACCGGGCATCAGCCGGGCGAGCCGCTGCCGGACGGGCTGCTTTCGGGACGCGGCAAAGGTGCCGGAGCGGAGGCCGCCTGCGCCTCCTCTTCGCTGCCGAACAGGCGGCGCCACCAGCGCCGGACCCAGCGCTCGGGCGCGGGTTTGCCGCAATACATCATGGTTTCGGCCAGCCGGATCAGCGCCTCGGGGCTGACATCCTGCTGCGGCTGCGGCGGCGGGGCTTCAAACGGCGTCCAGTCAACCTTCAGCGCGCCGGGGCGGTCCTTGAAATACTGCGCCGCCACCCATTTGTTGCCCCCGGCAAAGCTCTTCTGGAACGCCCGGGCGGTGTCCAGGCCCGGCAGCACCTTGCCGGGCGGCACCTCGTTGCGCAGCCACTGGCGCAGCCGGAAATCGGCATGGGGCGGCAGCTCCACCCCGGTTTCGCCGCTGTTCAGAGCCTGCAGCACCCCGGCGGCCCAGATGCCCATGCTGGTGTTCTCGCGCTCCGGCTGCTCCCAGCCCGGCGCCTCCGGATCCAGCCCCAGCAGGGCGGCGAAATCCGACACCACCCCATGCGGCAGCCCCTTCGCGGCGGCAAAGGCGCGCACCTCCAGCACCTCCGGGCCAAACTCGCGGCCCCACCTCTCCAGCAGCTTGCGGAAATTGAAATAGCCGCGTTTGGGCGGGTGCATGTGGCGCGCCAGGAAACTGTCCACATCCTCCTCCAGCCCGTGCCGCAGCATGGTCGAATAAAGCGCCACCGCGTGGTCGATCTGCGGCCGCAGGTAGACCACGATGCGCAGGCGGCGGCCCTCCAGGGCCGGTGCCAGCAGCGTCTTCAGCCGCGCAAAATGCTCCGGCCGGGTGCAGCGCGAATGCATGTGCTCGCTGGAGATCACGATATGCTTGTCCGGATGGGCGGCGATTTCCTTCGCCAGCGCCGCCTGCACCCTGCGCTCGAACTTCTGATACTGCGCCTGGGTGCGGATGCCATAGGTCTCCTGCAGCTGGGTCTCCCGCTGCCGCCCCTGCAGGAACACCGGGATGGCGTTATGGGGCACCTCGCCCAGGCTCCGGGGATAGAGAAGGCCCCGCTCCGCCAGCCGCTCCCGGTTGGCGGCCATGAAGCTCTGGATGCTGGTCGACCCGGTCTTGGTGGTGCCGATGTGCAAAGTGACCTGATTCATTGTATTCCGGCTGCTCTGTTGCGCCGCGCGGGCCGCGGCTGTTTCCCGCGCCGGATACTACGCATTGCCGCCGCGGAAGGCCACCGCGCTTTGCCCGCAGGCCGCGGCCGGGCGGGCTGGCGCGCAGCCCCATCCCCCGGCCCGCAACAGGCCTGCAACAGGCCCGCCGCAAGCCCGCAGCAGGCCCCTATCCAAATCCTCCGGAACAGGCTATCTAGCCAGCCGGAGCGGCCCCGCCGCCAGCCGCCTGCCCTGCCCCGAAGACCGCCACCAGGACCTCTTTCTCCCCGATGACGCTGACCGCTTCCCGCCCCGCTGCCCGGCTTGCCCGCACCCTGTTTCCCGGCCAGTTCCTGACCCGCAGCCATGGCCGCGCCGCCCGCTGGGGCACCGCCCTGGCCGCGGCCGGCGCCACCCTGGCGGTGACCGGCACCCCGGCCCTGGCGCGCGAAATGTTCCGGCGGCTGCACGGCGACCAGTTCCTGACCGGCATGCGGCGGCTGTCCTGGTACCTGCGGCGCGGCTGGCCCGGCATCGACATCTCGCAGGATCCGGTGCCGGTGTTCTACCAGGAGCTGGCCCCGCGCGAGCTGGCGGCGCTGCGCCGCTTCCTCAGCCGCCGCGCCGCCCGCCTGGCGCCGGATGTGCTGCAGGGCGAGCTGTGCCTGATCTCGGCCAGCGCCGCCCTCGCCGCCTTCGGCACCCCCGACTATCCCCGCTGCCTGCAGCTGTTCCGCCAGGACGCCGCCGCCGCCCTGCAGGGGGCGCTGGATGCCGCGCCGGTGCCGCCTGCCAGCCAGCCGCCCGCCGCCGGGACGCCGATCCAGCAGCAGTTTTCCCGCCCCGGCGCCGAACAGGCGCTGCGCGACACCCTGGCGCTCCTGGAGCAGAACGGCATCCGCGCCTTTGTGCTCTCCGGCACCTTCCTGGGGGCGGTGCGCGAAAAGGCGATCCTGGAGCATGACTACGACATCGACCTCGGGGTGATTGCAGAGGAGACCGATCTGGAGCGGCTGGAGGCGGTGCTGCACGGCAGCCCGCCGTTCCGCTGCATTGCCAGCGCCTGCCAGACCCGGCTGGAGCGCGATGGCAGCGGCCGCCTGGCCCGGCGCGACCTGCCGGTGCTTTACAAGCTGCGCCACGCCAACGGCACCGTCGCCGATATCTTCCTGCACTACCGCGAGGACGGGCTGCTGTGGCACGGCTCCTCGCAGTACCGCTGGGACAATGCCGACTTCGGCCTGGCATCCTATCCGCTGGCCGGCATCGAGGTGCAGGGCCCGGATGACGCCGGCCGCTACCTGACCGAGAACTACGGCAACTGGCAGGTGCCCAAGCGCGATTTCCACTGCGGCTCCGACACCCCCAACCTGCAGCTGCTGCCCAACCCGCTGTCGCTGGCCCAGGCGCTCTGGCAGCTGCGGCTCAGCGCCGGCAGCCCGCGGCGGCAGGCGCTGCTGGCGCAGATGCAGCGCGCAGGCCATATCACCCCCGCCGCAGACGGCGGCTGGCAGATCCCCGCGGACCTGTTTGCCCCCTAGGGCCAGGCCCGCGGGGATCTGCAGTTCAAGCTCCGCGCGGGGTCATGCTTCCGGACGCCCGTTCAGACCCCGATCGCATCATGAAACTCGGCCATGGCTTCCTTCGTATAGGTGCCGAAATCAAACGCAGGCACGTCCTTGGGCGTTTTGACGGAGCGGATCATCGCCTCGGCAAAGGCATCCGGGGTCCGCTCCACCAGCTCGCCATAGCCCTCCAGAACATAGCGGATCGAGGGGACATCCGATCCGATGCAGTATTTCTGCATCGCCAGTGCCTCCAGCAGGACCATCGGCTGGCCTTCATAATCGGACGGCAGCACAAAGCATTCGCACATGCTGATAACCGCAAAAGGATTGTCGACATGACCGGTGAAAATGATCCGGTTCTGCAGATCCAGCTTTCTGGCCAGTGCCTTCAGGTCCTTTTCCAGCGGCCCGGTGCCCATGACGATCAGGACCGCGTTGATGCCGGCCTCGACCACCTGCTTCATCGCTTCGATCAGCCGGGCCTGGTTCTTCTCCGGTGACAGCCGCCCGCTGGTGACGAATTTCACGAGGGGCCGCGTTTCAAGGCCCTGCTGCTCCAGCAGCTGTTCAAAGCTCAGCAGGGTCTTAATCTGCTCGGGGAGCGCCCGGATATCCTGCGCCTGTTTCAGAATCCGGTCCGGATGCACGATGTTGCGGGCGTATTTCGCACTGTCCGGGCCGGGGTAATACTGGCCCAGTTTGGCAGCGTTGATGTCCCTCAGGCTCGGCGAGACCGAAATCAGCGATTGGACGTCCTTATACTCTTCGAACACGTTCAAAAGCTGGCGCTGGTCGCGGTTCGCGCTGGAGTTATGCGCCTCCGCGTGCAGGTCATTGTGCTGGTAAATCGCATGGCGGCCGGCGCTGACGCGCTTGATGAAATCCACCCACCAGACGGTATAGGCCGAGTAGTTGACGGCACAGTCGAAATGCCGGTCCGACAGGATCCTGCGGACTTCCAGATCCATGCTCCGCTCCAGGCTTGCCCCAAGCCCTTCAACCGTCTCGCCGGCCCGCCAGGCATTATAGACCGCCATGTCTGAAGGGGCGACAAACATCGCCTCGGATTTCAAAACCACGCGGCAGTGGCGGCGCAGCTTCCGGAAATAGTCCTCACCATCCGGAGAGCTGTCCACCGACCGGCAGTCAACCACCACCGAGACATCGTATTTGCTGTGATCAATGGTCTCGAGGAGGTTGAAAAACGCCGCGGTAATCCCGTTCCGCCCCAGGAAACCGGGATAGAACAGGATCGTCTTCTTGTCTGAGGGCGCGCACTCCAGTTCGGGCTGCGACAGGACCAGATCGACGACGCGGCGGCTGGCCTGGCCGTCTTCCTGGGGCAGGATATCCTTCATCACGGCGGCGTAATTTTCGCTTTCCGACGGCTTTGCCGGCGCGGCGATGAAGCTGGTCAGCTGCTCATGGGTGTGGGCAACCTGAAGCGGCAGCGTATTGATGTCGAGATACAGGCCCCGCGTCGCCTTATAGTCTTCGAGATCATAGGTGTAGAGCACTGCTGGCCGGTCCAGCACCAGGAAATCGAAGAAGACGCTGGAGTAGTCGCTGATCAGAATATCCGTGGCAGCCAGCACCTCGTTGATATTCACCTGATCGGGAATGATATGACAGTTCTGCGGCAGGCTCTTCAGATTGTTCTTAGTATAGTTATGGATCGACAGCAGGATGTGGTACTGGCCGCCAAATTTTTCCGACAGAAGCTGTATTGTCTCGACCTGGTGGGCCATTTCCCCGGCCACGTTGCCGACAACCCCCCGCCATGTGGGCGCATAGAGAATAACCTTCTTGCCATCCGCGAGACCAAGGCGCCGACGGACATCTGCGGCATCCGCGTTCAATGTGACATCAACCCGCGGCGACCCCGTCACCCGTGCCCGGCCGGTCGAAAAAACATCGCCGTAAGGGACCACTGTTTTTTCGATCGCATAGTCGCTGGCGAGGCAGATATGCGTCGATTGGGTGAAATTGTGCTGGGTGTTGAAGGAGTTCTGCAGCTTCTGGGGCATGTCCATGCCCATGCACTTCAGCGGGATGCCGTGCCATACGTTGATGTATTTCTGGCCCGGTTTGCGGATGAAGTAACCCGGAAAATTCGAGTTTGCCACCAGCGTCTCCGCCTGCAGCAAGGCGTGCGCATATTCCTTGGACCGGTAGTCCACAAATTTGATGTCAGGCCGCCCTGCCATCCATTCCGGCGCCTCCACATCCTTGTTCTTCACCCAGATGAACGTATGGCCCTTGAATTCGTCCCGGCGGTGCATTTCCAGAAAGATTGCGTAGGGGTTGCAGGAAATTTTCCGCCCCCAAAAGCTGTCGAACAGCACAACTTTCGAATCCAAGGCCACCTGATCATACTTGGTGTAGTAATAGATCCTGTCCTTGGCGCCCGCCGGTCCGCTGAGGGGCGAATTCCGGTACAGGCTCTCAAGCTGGGAGGAAACCGCCTTGTACGGGGCGAATTGGCGCAATTTTGCATCATAGGGCCTGAACTTAACCAAGGCATTTTTGACGGAGGTTTTCAATTTCGACACTTTCCTAGCCTGCAGGAAGCCAGTCCGCCTCAGAAATGAAAGACACTGACTGGGGATTGTTCTGCCTGATGCTGAACACCGCACCGGGCGCAGATGCGGCTGTGCTCTATGCGGTTTGAGCGTTCAGGTCAACCGGCGCGGGTCACCGGGGATTTGGCTTGCCCCCGGGGAGGCTCCAGCTTCTGCCGCCAGCCGGAAAACACAACCTCCTGCAGGTCAGGCCAGCATCGCCTCATGCGCGGCGATGGCTTCCTCCAGGTCCTCGTAATAGCGCATCTCGCCCTTCTCCAGCACCAGGCCGGCATTGCAGAACTGGCGCACCTGCTTCATCGAGTGGTTGACCATGATGGCGCCGGACAGCTTCATCCGGTCGGCAAACACCGCCTGGCTCTTGCGGCGGAACGCCTTGTCGCCCACCGCCGTCACCTCGTCGACCAGATAGGTGTCAAAGCGGATCCCCATCGAGGCGCCGAAGGTCAGCCGCGAGCGCATGCCGGAGGAATAGCTGCGCATCGGCATGTGGAAGGATTTGCCAAGCTCGGAGAACTCCTCGACAAAGGCCACCAGATCGTCGCTGTCGACGCCGTAGATGCGGGCGATGAAGCGGACGTTCTCAGCCCCGGTCAGATCGCGGTGGAACGAGGCCGCCAGCCCCACCGGCCAGGAGATGGTGCCGTCGGAGACCACCCTTCCGTGATCGGGGCGCAGGGTGCCGGCGATGATTTCCAGCAGCGTCGACTTGCCGGCGCCGTTGCGGCCCAAAAGCGCCAGCGACTTGCCCCCCGGCAGGGTGAGGTTCAGATTGTCGATGACAATCTTGCGCTCGCCCTTGATCCAGAAGCTCTTGGTCAAGTTTTCGAACCGGATCACCGCCCTGCCCTCAGCTGCGGTCGCGGACCGAGTAATAGATCAGACCGCCGATCGACCAGACCAGCAGCAGGAACAGCCCGGTGAGTCCGCTCAGCACATAGCGGCGCGGGTATTCTGCCTCGCTGGCCAGGGTCGGCTTGATATAGGTGGCCAGGTAGCGGCTCTGGCGGGCCGCCTCGCCGCGCGCCACCTCCAGCGCCGCCAGCGCCGCGCGGTAGGTCTCCTCGGCAAACTCCCGGTCCACCGTCAGCCGCTCGAACTCGGAGATCAGCGTCGGATAGTCCTCGCCGACGCCGCCGGTGTCGGTGTTGCTGGAGGCAAAGGTCTGGCGCTCGATGTCGATGCGGTCGCGGATCACCTCGATCTTCTGCTGCGCCTTGGCCAGCCGCACGTCGCCCTCTGCCACGGTGCCCGCCAGCAGGTCGTATTCGATCAGCGCCTCGGCCAGCTGCTGCTGCAGGTTGTTCATCACCCCCATGCGGCCCTGGATATCCGCCGCCGGGTCGACGATGCGGGTGCGGGAGCGGAACCGGGTCAGCGCCTCGCGGGCCGCTTTCAGCCGCTCCAGCGCCTCCGCCAGATCGGCCTCGGCATAGCGCATCGCATCGGTGCGGGCCTGCTCGTTGAGCGCATTGATGCGGATCTGGCTTTCCTCGACGATGGCGCGGGTGATGGCCTGGGCCATCTGCGGCTCATAGGCGGTCACCTGCACCTCGGTCAGGCCGGAGCCGCTGTCATAGGCGATCCGCACCACACGCTGCCAGTACCAGGTCAGATCCTCCAGCGTGGCGCCGGGCCACAGCGCAAAGGCCCAGTCGCCGGGCCAGCGGCTGGCATAATGGGCGCTGAGGCCGGTGCGCGCCTCCACTGCGGCCACCAGCTCCTGGCTCTGGATGAATTCATAGAGGATGTCGCTGTCGGAGGCGGTGCTGTTGCCGGTGAAACTGGCCAGCCCGCCCAGGATGTCATTGGCGCCGGCGCTGTCCTGGCTGCGCACGGTGAAACCGGCGGTGGAGGCATACTGGTCTTCGGCCACCGCAAACAGGTAGAACACCGCCGCCGCCAGCGGCAGCAGGACCAAGAGCCCGAAAGAGGCGATCAGCCCCCAGTGGCGCCGCTTCATATGGGCGGCGCGGGCAATCGGATAGGCGGGCTGCTGCTGCTGCAGCGCTTCCAGCTCCGCCTCGGCGGCCTCGGCCCGGACCAGCAGGCGGCCGATCCGGCGCTTCTGCTGGGCGATCTTCACCTCCGGCTCAAGAGGACCGGGCCTTGCCGCCGGGCCAGTGCCCTTGCCGCCGGCACCTTTACCGTCCGCATCCTTGCGGCCAGAACGGAATTGGGCGGCCGCTGTGCGCTGCGCCGCCGGACGATCCTGTGTCATAATCTGCTTACCCCGGCCTGCAGCCGTTTGTAATTGCCTCGTCTTTCTTTCATATTATCGCCTGCAGCGCGCATATTCACAATGGCTATTCATGACCCGACCCACATCCGCGGCAGCCCCGGCCCCGTCCCCTGCCCCGTCTTCGGCCGCCGCTCCGGCCTTCCCTCCTGCCCAGCGTCCCGGCACCGGGCGCGCCCGCAGCTTTGCCGCGCTGCGCACCATCGCCGCGCTGATGCTGCGCGAGATGTCGACCCGCTACGGGCGCACCCCGGGCGGCTACCTCTGGGCGGTGCTGGAGCCGCTGGCGGCGATCCTGTTCCTGTCGGTCGGCTTTTCGCTGGTGATCCGCAACCCGTCGCTGGGCACCAGTTTCCTGCTGTTCTATGCCACCGGCTTCCTGCCGTTCAATCTCTACCAGAGCGTGTCCAACACCGTGGCCCGGGCGCTCAGCTATTCGCGGCCGCTGCTGCGCTACCCGGCGGTGACCTGGATTGATGCGCTGCTGGCCCGGTTCCTGCTCAACAGCCTGACCGGCATCCTGGTCACCCTGCTGCTGACCGGAGCGGTGCTGGCCGTCATCGACAGCCGCGCGGTGCTGGACCTGCCGCCGGCGGTGCTGGCGATGTTCCTGGCGATGATTCTCGGCCTCGGGGTGGGCGCCCTGAACTGCGTCCTCAGCGGGCTGTTCCCGCTGTGGGAGGTCGCCTGGTCGATCCTGACCCGGCCGCTGTTCATCGCCTCCGGCATCCTGTTCATCTATGAGGACCTGCCGCCGCTGGCCCAGGACATCCTGTGGTTCAACCCGCTGATCCATATCACCGGGCTGATGCGCACCGGCTTCTACCCGACCTATACCGCCTCTTATGCCAGCGTGCCGTTTGTGCTGCTCAGCAGCCTCGGGCTGCTGGCGCTGGGGCTGGTGCTGACCGGGCGCTACCACCGGGACATCCTGAACCGCTGAACCCGCCCGCCTGAAACCGCCGGCCTGTGCCGGTGCCCGGCCCGGGGCGCATGCCGCGCGGGCCGGGGGTCAGTCTTCGGCGGCCAGCTCCAGCACCCGTGCATGGCTCACCCTGGTGCGCCGCAGCAGCCCGTCGCGCACCGCATGCGCCAGCAGCCGGGCAAAGGCGCGCCGGGCGCCGCGGTGATGGCGCAGTTTCAGCGCCCATTTCGGCAGCACCACGCAAAGCGCCGGCCAGAACAGCCAGCCCGCCGCCATCCGGTACAAGAGCAGCAGGTTGCGGTGGTAGTAATAGGCCTTCCACAGCGGCACGAAGCGGCCGCGCTGCGCGGCATCCGCCTTGGCCTTCTCCCCGGCCGGCTCTTTGGCGCCGCCCTGGAAGGTCGACAGGTCATGCTCGAACCGCACCGAGGGTTCAAAGCCGATCCGGCCGCCCGCCTTGGTCAGCCCCAGCGTATAGATGCCGTCATCGCCATAGATGAACAGCTCCGGGTCCGGAAAACCGATCCGCCGCACCGCAGCCGCCGAGATGAAGAAGCCGACAAAAGAGGTGACATCGATCTGCATGCCCGGCCCCTCGTAATCCGAGGGCTGCACGTGAAAGCCGGAGCGGCCGCCGCCGAACAGGGTGCGCAGGAACTCGCGGGCGTGCCAGAACGGGTTGCGCGAGGGGCGGTTCATCTCGCAGATGCGGCCATCCGGGAAATAGACCGCCGCCGCCACCGCGTCCCAGCCGCCGCCGTCTGCTGCACCTGCCGGCTGCTGGTGCATCGCCAGCCCGTGGAACGCCGCCAGCCCGCCCGGTGCGGGTCGGCCGTCGTCATCCATCACCGCCAGCCAGTCCGGTGCGTGGGCCTCCATCGCCCGGCGCATGCCCATCTCGAAGCCGCCGGCGCCGCCGCGGTTGGTCTGGCTGGCGCAGATATCAAGCCGCGGATCCTCCTGCGCCGCCAGCCATTCACCGGTGCCGTCGGTGGAGGCATTATCGGCCACCACCACCGCCGCCAGCTCATGCTCCGGGCTCTCCAAGAGCCGCGCCAGCGTTGCCTTCAGCTTGTCCAGCCGGTTGTAGGTCACCACCACCGCCACCAGGCGGCCTGCGCCGCCGGGGGCTGGCGATGCCGGGATTGCGCTGCCGGGGGCCTCTGCTGCTGCTGCCAAAGGATGCTCCTTGCCTGTCCGGGCCCGGTCCGGGCCTGTCTGATGAATCTGCTGCCGCTTATGCGGGCCCGAAAGCACATAAATACAGGGTGCTGTCAAACGCTTTACGCCGCTTCCCCGCCGCTGCCGGAGCGGGAATCCTGCCCCGGCATTTAGGTCCGCTTCGGACCAAA
>NZ_JWLE01000019.1:0-40112 GCF_000813785.1 Leisingera sp. ANG-DT | reverse complement strand
CCCCGGCCTCAATCGCGCACGTATAGCCCAGCTTCTGCAGTTGCTTCGCCGAATCCGGCGTCATCGCAACCCGGTTTTCACCCGGCGCCAGCTCTTTTGGCGTTCCAATCAGCACGGCCGTTCTCCTCCCATTGCGCCAGACCCGCCCCACAGGTGAGTCGGATGGCATCATTCATCATGTTTCTTTTTTTACCAGATAGTCAAATTTTTAGTTTTCAGTCAACAAAATTGTATCACGTAAGCAGGTATTCAATATTTTTTTTCTTTGTTTCCTGTAGTTACAGTATTTTGCAGGCATGTTTTTTATCTATTAGTCAAATTTTAGGTTGACAGAATCCGGGACTCCCACAAACCTAAAAGCAGGAGGAGCCCATGAACATTCTACTGAAAAAACCAAGTGAATCCTGGGCGGCGGCCGGGGACCTGCATGACTTGATGGCCCGTGCCCGCCAGATCCGCGATGCCCATTGGGGGCGCACCGTCACCTATTCCCGCAAGGCCTTTGTGCCGCTGACCAACATGTGCCGCGACACCTGCGGCTATTGCACCTTCGTCAAGCATCCCGACTCGCCCGAAGCGAACATCATGACGCCGGAGCAGGTGCTTGCCACGGCCCGCCGCGGTGAGCGGGAAGGCTGCAAGGAGCTGCTGTTCAGCCTCGGCGAGAAACCGGAACTGCGCTACGAGAAGGCGCGCAAAGCACTGGAGCGGCTCGGCTATTCCAGCCTGACCGCCTATCTGGCCGAGATGTGCGCGCTGGTGCTGCGGGAAACCGCGCTGCTGCCGCATGTGAACGCAGGCACGCTGACCAGCGAAGAGATTGACCTCTTGCGGCCGGTCTCTGCCTCGATGGGGATGATGCTGGAAACCGTCAGCCGCCGCCTGACCCGCAAGGGCCAGCCGCATTATGCCTGCCCCGACAAGGTGCCGGTGCAGCGGCTGCGCACGCTAGAACGGGCGGGCGAGAAGAAAGTGCCCTTCACCACCGGCCTGCTGATCGGCATCGGCGAGACTTTTGAAGAGCGTATCGAGGCGCTGCACGCGATCAACGGCGCCCACGCCCGCCACGGCCACATCCAGGAAGTGATCATCCAGAACTTCCAGCGCAAGCCAGATATCGCCATGGCGAACCACCCGGAGCCGCCGCTGGAAGACATGCTGCGCACCATCGCGGCGGCCCGCATCATCCTGTCGCCGGACATCAGCCTGCAGGCGCCGCCGAACCTCAGCGCCCGCCACCTGGCCTACCTGGACGCAGGCATCAACGACTGGGGCGGCATCTCGCCGGTCACCATCGACTTCATCAATCCGCAGCATGAATGGCCGGAGATCCGCCAGCTTGCCGCCTCCTGCACCCAGGCCGGGTTCCAGCTGCGCGAGCGGCTGACGGTCTACCCCAGCTACCTGGCCGCCGGCAGCGGCTTCATCGACCCGGAAATTCTGGCCCGCGCCTCCGGCATGGCGCAGGCCAACGGACTGGCACGCGACCAGCAGCACATGGGAGAAACAGCATGACCATCCACCCCCCCGCAGAGAAGTTTGCCGCAGTCCCGGCGGCCGTCAGCGCCGCCTCCGCTCCGGTTCGCGCCATTCTGGAACTGGCGTTGGAAGGCGGCGAGGTGTCAGAAGCCGAAGGCACAGAGCTGTTCCGCGCAACGGGCGCCGATGCCGAAGCGGTCTATGCCGCGGCCGACGAGCTGCGACGCCGCGCCAACGGCGACCGGGTGTCCTTCGTGGTAAACCGCAACATCAACTTCACCAACATCTGCTACATGGGCTGCCGCTTCTGCGGCTTTGCCAAGCGCAGCGAGGACAAAGACGCCGAGTGGCTGGAGCCCGCGCAGATCGTCGAGCGCGCGCAGCAGGCCTGGGACCGCGGCGCAACCGAGGTCTGCATCCAGGGCGGCCTGCACCCAAAGATGGAGGGCACCTATTACCGCGACATCGTGTGCGCCATCAAGGCGGCGCTGCCCGACATGCATATCCACGCCTTCTCGCCGTTTGAGATCTGGTACGGCGCCTCCAAGACCAAGATGTCCTATCATGACTTCCTGGCCGATCTGAAGGCGGCGGGCCTCGGCTCGATGCCCGGCACCGCGGCGGAAATCCTCGATACCGAAGTGCGGATGCAGCTGACCAAGAACAAGCTGAGCGCCGAGAAATGGGTGGAGATCATCCGCGCCGCGCATGAGGTTGGCATCCCGACCACTGCCACCATCATGTACGGCCATATCGACGGGCCGGAGCATTGGGCGGCGCACATCCGCCTTTTGCGCGACATCCAGAAAGACACCGGCGGCTTTACCGAACTAGTGCCACTGTCCTTTGTGCACACGGAATCGCCCCTTTGGGCACAGAACCCGGACACCGTGCGCCCCGGCCCCACCGCGCTGGAGGTGGACCTGATGCACGCGGTCTCGCGCATCATGCTGCACGGCTGGATCGACAACATCCAGGTCAGCTGGACCAAGCTGGGCGCGGCCCGGGCGCAACAGATGCTGTCGCGAGGCGTCAACGACCTCGGCGGCACGCTGATGAACGAAAGCATCTCGCGCGCGGCCGGGTCGGACCACGGCCAGGAAATCACCGCCCGCGAGCTGGCGCAGATCATCCGCGCCGCGGGCCGGGTGCCGGTGCGCCGCAACACCATCTACGAGGTGCGCGAGGTTTATGAGCATCACGACCCCGAGGTGATCGCGCCGCTGGTGGACCGCCAGGGCCGTGACCCGCTGGCCTTCCTGGAAATGTTCCCGGAGCGCCCCGCGCTGGAGGCGGCGGAATGAGCGGCGCAGGCAAGCATAAGGTGACGCTGCTGGCCGGCGGCGTCGGCGGCGCCAAGATGGCCGAGGGGCTGGCAGCCCTGCCGGATGTGCAGCTCTCGGTGATCGGCAATGTGGCGGATGACGATGCCTTCCACGGCCTCTGGGTCTCGCCCGATATCGACACGCTGACCTACAGCCTTGCGGATGTGATCGACCGCAGCCAGGGCTGGGGCGTCGCGGATGAGGGCCACCGGGCGCTGGAAACGCTGACCAAACTGGGCGCGGACACCTGGATGTCGCTGGGCGACCGCGACTTCGGCCTGCACATCTACCGCACCATGCGGCGGCTTCGCGGCGACCGGCCCAGCGAGATCGCCCGTGACGTTGCCCGCGCCTTTGGCGTCACGGCAGAGATCCTGCTGCCCACCGACGGCACCGTGCAAACCCGGGTGCGCACCGATGCGGGCTGGCTGAGTTTCCAGGAGTATTTCGTGCGCGAACGCTGCGCGCCGGAGGTCCGGGAACTGGCCTTCGAAGGCCTCGCCCGGGCCCGCCCAACGCCGGAGGCGCTGGAGGCAATCCGCGCAGCAGACCTGATCGTGATTGCACCGTCCAATCCGCTGGTCAGCATTGCCCCGATCTTGGGCATTCCAGGCATAGCGGACGCGGTGCAGGCCTCCGCCGCGCCCAAGATCGCTGTCAGCCCCTTCATTGACGGCAAGGTTGTGAAAGGCCCCGCCGACCGGATGATGCAGGCGCTGGGGGAGCAGGCAGACGCGCTTGGCGTTGCCCGCCGCTACCGCGGCCTCGCCGGTACATTGTTCATCGACCACGCCGACGCGTCGCTGGCGGGCGCCATCCGCGCCGAAGGGCAGGAGCCGGTCTGCAGCCGCATCCTGATGAAAACCCATGAGGACAAGACCCGGCTGGCCCGCGAAATCGTCGACTTGGCATTTGCTCCGGTCCATCTGGAGGCAACCGCATGACCCCGCAACAAGGTACCGGCAAGCGGCTCGCCGTGATCCCGATGAAGGACCCGTCAAAGGCCAAGACCCGGCTCGCCGTCGCCCTCACCCCGCAGGAGCGCAGGGTGCTGGCGGAAGGGCTGTTCCAGGCCACCGTCGCGAAACTGCAAGAGGCCCTGGCCCGCCTCCCCGGCGGCACGGCGGATATTGCCGTGGTCAGCAACAGCCCGGTGATTGCCCGGATCGCCCGTCAGGGCGGCCTCATCTGCATCGACGACCAGGACCCCGGCGCGCTGTCGCTGGCAGTGGAGGCCGCCGCCGTTTGGGCGGCACAGCAGGGATACAGTGCGCTTTGCGTTCTGCCCGGCGATCTCGCCGCCCCGTCCACGGACGACCTCACCCGGCTGCTGGCACACCCGCTGGATAACAACAGCGCGCTGTTCTGCCCGGCCAAGGATCTGGGGACCAATGCACTGCTGGCGCCCCTGCCCTGCCCCTTTCCGTTCCGCTACGGGCCGAAGTCTCTGATCGCGCATCTGCACGCGGCAGAGGCCGCCGGGCTTTGCCCCCGGGTGCTGCCGCTGGCCAGCCTCCGCATTGACGTCGATACAGCCGAGGATCTTGATCACCTGCTGGCCCATAACCCGCAGGCACTGGCGCGGGAGGGCGCGCAATGAGCCTTTCCGTCTCTCTCACCGCCATTCCCGGTGTGCCGGACATCCGCAACGGCGACGATCTAGCCGCGGTTCTGGGCGATTGCCTGGACCGGGCCGGCATGCCGCTCAAACGCGGCGACATCCTTTGCGTCGCGCAAAAAGTCTTCTCCAAGGCCGAGGACTGCATCATCCCGCTGGCCTCGGTGACGCCGTCGGCGGAGGCGCTGAAATACGCCGAAGAGCTGAACAAGGACCCGCGCAAGGTCGAGATCGTCCTGCGCGAAAGCACCCGCGTGGTGCGCGCCTTCCGCCGCCCGGACCAGAACGAGGGCACGATGATCTGCGAGCACCGGCTCGGCTTCATCTCAGCCAATGCGGCGGTGGATGAGTCGAATTTCGGCGAGGAAGATGCGGCGATGATACTGCCGCCCGATCCGGATGCCAGCTGCGCCCGGCTGCAGCAGGATCTGTCGCACCGTTTTGACGCCGAGATCGGCGTGGTAATGACCGACACCTTCGGTCGCCCCTGGAGGCTGGGCCAGGTCAATGTGGCGATCGGCCTGGCCAAAGTGCCCGCGACCATCCGCGAACAGGGCAAAAGCGACGCCTGGGGCCGCCCGCTGCAGGTGACTGAACCGGCACTGGCCGATGAAATCGCCGCCGCCTCGGGGCTGGTGGTGCGCAAGAACGGAAAGACACCGGCGGTGCTTCTGCGCGGGCTCGACTGGCAGCCCGCCGACAGCCGCGGCGCCGACATACTCAGGAAAAAACAGGAGGATATGTTCCGATGAGGATCGCAATCATTGGCGGCACCGGGCCGCAGGGACAGGGTCTGGCTTTGCGCTTTGCCCGCGCCGGCATCAATGTGGCTCTGGGTTCGCGCGACGGTGAGCGCAGCGCCGGCATCGCAGCAGAGCTGATGGCGAAACTGCCCGCGGGCGCCGCCGAAATCACCGGCCTCGGCAATGAAGCCGCCACCGCAGCTGCGGATGAGATGGTGATCCTCGCGGTGCCATTCTCCGCCCATAACGCCACGCTCAAGGCGCTGAAGCCGGGCCTTGCGGGCAAGATCCTGGTCGACATCGTGGTGCCGCTCAAGGAAGGCGACCCCAAGAAGGTGGAAATGCCGACCGAAGGCTCCGCCACCGAGGCCGCGCAGGCGCTCCTAGGCGACGAGATCCCGGTGATCGGCGCGCTGCACAACGTGTCGGCCACCACGCTCAACAACCTGGACTGGCCGATCAACTGCGACATCCTGGTCTGCGGCAACAGCCTGCCTGCCCGCAAGAAGGTGATGGAGCTGGTCGGCGCGCTGGATGTCCAGGCCTACAACGCCGGCGACGCCGAGGCCGCCCGCTGCATCGAGGCGATCACCCCGATCCTGATCCGCCAGAACATTTCCAAGGCGGTGCCCTTCACCCATGCGGGCATCCGCATCTGGGCCCCCGATCACTGAGATTCCAACGAGGAGGAAAACACACATGGAATTCGGTATTTGCTTCAAGGGCTTCGTTGAGCCCGAACGCGCCCGCGCGCTGGTCCGCCAGGCCGAGAACGCAGGCTTCACCTACTGCTGGTTCTACGACAGCCACATCCTGTGGCGCGAAAGCTTCGTCGCCATGGCGATGTGCATGGAGCACACCACCAACATGCGCTTCGGCCCGCTGGTGACCAACCCGAACTCGCGCGAGTGGTCGGTGGCGGCCTCGCTGTTCGGCTCGCTGGCGAAACAGTCCGGCGGCCGTTTCGACATCGGTCTCGGCCGCGGCGACAGCGCCGTGCGGGTGATGGGCAAGAAGCCCTCGACCATCAAGCGGATGGAAGAGTTCACCCACGTGGTCAAATCGCTGATCCGCGGCGAGGAAGTGCAGTACGGCGAATGCCCCGAGCCGGTGAAATTCCCCTGGGCGCAGGGCTATGAGCTGCCGGTCTGGATCGGCGCCTACGGCCCCAAGGCGCTGGCTTCGGCCGGCAAGGTCGGCGACGGCGTGGTGCTGCAGATCGCCGAGCCCAAGATCATCAAATGGCTGGCCGATCAGGCCAAGGCCGGCGGTGAGGCTGAAGGCCGCGACATGTCAAACTACCGCGTCATGGCCGCGGCGCCCGCCCACACCGGCCCAATCGAGGAAGGCATCGAGAAGACCAAGTGGTTCCCTGCCATGGTCGGCAACCACGTCGCTGACATCGTCGAGAAATACGGCACCGGCGGCGATCATGTCCCGACCAGCCTGACCGACTACATCAAGAACCGCAAAGGCTACGACTATTCCAAGCACGGCCAGAGCGATAACCCCTATCTCGACTTCATCACCGAGGACATCGTCAAGAGCTTCTGCGTGCTCGGCACCCCGGATGAGCATATTGCCAAGATCCGCGATCTGGAGGCCGCTGGCACCACCCAGTTCAACATCTATCTGGACAGCGGCGACGAGGAGAAGATCATCGCCGATTACGGCGATCACATCATCCCGGCCTTCCGGGAGGACGGTTCCGTATCCTCCCCGATGCTGGCTGCCTCCTAAGGGCTGACGCCAGCCATCTCCCCTGACGGCACAGCCTTCCGGCGGGCAGCCTCCCCTGCCCGCCGGTTTTTTTACTGCCCGCAGCTGCCTTCGGATCGCCCGCCGCCACGCCCGCTGGCCTTCCCCCCCGAGTTGTGCCAAGACAGCGTCGAGTCGGATTGATATGAAATGGCGGATTCCGCATGGCGCGCATGGCATCAGAGAAACCGAAGACCAAGATCCAGCGTCAGAAAACAGAACAAATCATGGCCGCGGCGCTTGAAGTCTTCTCCCGTCATGGTTCTTCCGGCGCGTCTATCAACATGATTGCCAAAACAGCAGGGCTGACTACTCCCAACCTGCTTTATTACTTTGAAAGCAAGGACGCGATCCGGCGGGAGCTTATGGGCCGAACACTGCAGCTGTGGATGGCACCGTTGAGCATGCTGAGCCCGCACGGCGAACCTATTGATGAAATCTGCGAATACATCCGGCGAAAATTGGACGTGTCACGAAGCTTCCCCAAGGAAAGCAAGTTCTTTGCCAATGAGGTCCTGAGCGGGCTGCCGCGTTCCCGCAGCGAAATCTTTGGCCCTCTCAAAGAGCTCTACAGCGCAAAAATCCTGCTTCTGGAAGAATGGATGAATGACGGAAAGATTGCATCTGTGGATCCGCATCACCTTCTGTTTTCGATTTGGGCAACCACGCAGCACTATGCCGACTTCGACGTACAAATCGCGGAAATTGCTCCCAGCAAGGCGGAAGACAGATATGTTGAGGCTGAAGCATTTCTCTTAGAAATGTACAAAAAATTACTCGCCGTTTAAGGTGCGAGTTTAGCTGAGCTATATTTTCAGCAGGCCACGCCCGAAGATATACAAGGAACAGGGTGTTAAACCTCTGAACTGTACAGGATTCAAAAAACAAGCGCGAATTGCGGCGGCATAGCCGGGCCAATGGTAATTGCCTTAAGCACGGTCTGCGCTGCTTGGTTCGCAGTGTCCTCACCGGCTGCATGAACACATACGAACACCGTGCCCTCCTCAACGGGATACCTACGCCACCCGGATGCTGAACAATGGTATGAGGCTAGAGGAGGTATCCCACCTTCTCGGACACGCCACTGTGACCCAGACACAGAAGTACGCCAAGTTCGCCAAAAGGGATGTTACGGACAGGGCGAGGGAGATCATGAATGGCCGCTAAAATCTCTGTGGCCTCAATTTTAGCCCCTGTATGTACCTACTATACACACCCACGTCGAGCGAGGTCGCTTACCAACTGAATGTAAAGGAAAAAATGGCGATCCCTTGAGGACTCGAACCCCAAACCTGCTGATTAGAAGTCAGCTGCTCTATCCAGTTGAGCTAAGGGACCGCTCTGCGCCAGTTATGACAGGCTGCCCCCGGGGGTCAAGCCGCGGCGCGCAGATCCAGATGCATAAAGACCGACCACGGATCCTCGGCATAATCCGCAAACGGCGGGCAAGGGGCAAAGCCAAAGGATTCGTACAAACGCCGCGAGGGCAGGAAATCCTCGGTGGAGCCGGTCTCGAGGTAGACCGCGACCGCATGGCTGCGGCGGGCAAGCTCCAGCAGAAAGGCCAGCATGGCACGGCCTGCGCCACTGCCGCGGGCCCCTGCCAGGGTGTGCATCGACTTCAGCTCGCGGGTGCCATCGCCCAGGTCCTTGAGCGCCCCCATGGCAAGCGCCTGGCCGTCCCGTCGCAGCAGGAAGAATTGCACCTCCGGCCCCTCCAGACCGCTGGCGTCCATGGCATGGCAGCTTTCCTCGGGCGATTGCGCTGCCATCTGCGCCAGATGGCGGCGGATCAGGGCGGCAGCTTCCGGATCAGAGGGGCGGGCGGCGGCGATGTCAAAGGCTGTGTCGGTCATCGTCAAAGTCCATCGGTCGGGTTGCCCTAAGGTATTGCCCGGCCAGCGGCGGATGGCAATCGCGCAGGCGCTCTAATGCACCCCCAACGCAGGTGATGCCTGATTTTTAGGCAAGGCCGGGGATGTCAGCGGTAGAGGCTGCACCAGATGGCCATCAGGGTACGGGCAGCTTCCGGCGGCAATGCCAGGAGCAGCAAGGCGCCGCCGTCGGAGGCCGCGAGGATGTGCAGTTGCGGCGTGACCGGCAGCAGCAGGCAGTCCGGTTTTGGCACAGGCATCCGGGCAGAGGCGGGGCGGGCCGATTTGGAGGTGAGCGCCTTTCGTACCGCATCCAGCCGGGTGAGCAGCGCGTCCGAGCCGCCCGCCTGCGTCTGTGCGCTGTGTCGCGGGCAGTGAAGCCATGCAACAGCCTGCACTTCGGCTTGGGCGCGAAACTTGTCCAGCCGGCTGCTGCTGCCCCCTGCGGTCAGGGCGGCGGCCAAGGTCCCTGCGGTGCAGCTGCCCGCACCTTGCGGCACGGCGCAAGGCCGGCGGCGGAAACTGAAAGCCTGATCCCGGGCCTGAGCATCCAGTTGCCGCAGGCGGGCAGCAAAGAGCTGGGCTGCGGCTTCCGGATCCTCGGCAGCAGTGGAGGGGTCCGTGCAGCCGTTCAGGCGGATGCCTGCAAGCCTCCGATGCACCACAGTGAGGACCGCGGCGGGCTGCTGGCGGATGTAAAGGATGATTTCGCGCGGCAGCACGGTATCGCGGATTTCGCGCAGCACTGCGGCGCCGAGACTGTCTGTCGCCTCTGCACCGGCAGTGCCGCCGGGTTGCGCCAGCCGGACCAGCGCCTGCTGCAGGGCTGAGGCGGCGGCACTGCCAGGCCGCGGGGGGCGCTGCGCGGGAGTCGCCATCACATACCGCCTTTCTGGCGCGCGAGCAGCTGCCGGGCCGGGGCCGCCAACCGGGCGGCGGCCTCTGCGTCGTCGCAGATACACAGCACAGCATCGCCGGAGCCGCCACCAGCGCGCAGGAACAGGCGAGCCTCGCCCGGGGCGAGCAGCAGAACGTCATCCGCGGGCGTATTGGCGGCGCCGCCGGCCTGAACTGCTGCATCCAATGCCAGGAAGCCGCGGCGGGCCTGCTGGCAAAGGTCGTCGAGATATTCCTGCGGATGGCCGCCATCGCTGCTGCTGCGCAGGACAATGCTGGCGCCGAGGTCGCCAAAGGCGGCCAGGCGGCAGCCGGGTTCAAAATGGCGCAGGGCGTCGAGCTGGCGGGCAAGGGTCATGGCCTATCCCAGCCGCGCGGTGGTGCATCAAATCGAGCAGGTGCTGGCAGCATGGCGGCGTCAGTCTCCGTCAGTGGGGGGTTCGGGGCGCTGGCTGCGCCGGGAGGGGGCAGAGACCCGGCGCGGCATCACCCGGGGGCCCTCATTGGCGGCGGCCGCCTGAAGCTGCAGCTGTGCCTGAGGGTCCGCCTGGGGGCTGCTATCGCGCATCCCGCCGATGTCCAGCACCTCTGCCCGCAGCTGCTGGTCCGGCTGCAGCGCCTCCGTGGCAGTGGCAGGCTTCAACGCAGGGCGGGGACGGTGCGGCTGCGCCCAGTTCAAGAGCAGGTCGACCAGGTATTCGATGAACCCGTCAGCGCCGCTGGTCTTCCAGGCCTCCATATCCTCGCCCGCGGCCAGCGCCTGGCTGAGCGACAGCGGGAACACCGCATTGAAGCCATCGCCGGTTTCCTTCTGTACCCGGCGCAGCACCCGGTCACGGTCGCGCGGGGTCTTGAGCTTGTCGAAATGGGTAATCAGCAGGGTGCTGGGGGCGTCGAGCCGGGCAGAGATTTCCTCCCATACCGCCGCTTCTGACTGGCGCCAGGCCTGGGTGGCATGGGTGCACCAGATCACGCTGTCCACCTCCGGCAGCAGGTTCTGCCAAACGCTGGCGGGCATGTTGGGGTCGGAGATCCCGGGCATGTCGATCAGATCGCAGAGCTCCAGCGCCTCGGCCGGCAGAGTCAGGCGGATCAGTGCGGTGGTTTCCAGCGGCACATCGTCCAGATCCTCCAGCCGCACGGGGGTCTCGCTGCCGTCGGTGCCGGTCAGGCAGGCGCCCTCCGCCCCGTGAGAGATCCAGACCGGCGGCAGGCGGGTGGCGGTGACGCGGGTGGGCAGCGGCTGCTGGCCCACCAGCAGATTGGTGAGAGTGCTTTTGCCGGCGCTGAATTCGCCCATCAGCGCCAGCCGCGGCTTGCGGGCCGGGGCGGGTTCGGGAGGCAGCGGCGCCGGGGCGTGCTGGGCAGTCTGATACGTCATGCGGTGAAACTCCTGAGTGTTTCCAAGGCAGTAGTCGTCTGAGTCTGCTGATAGCGGGCCTCGTCGCCCGCAAACAGCGCCTGCATGTCGCCGCCGCCGCGGCGGCAATCGGCGATCTCGAGCAGGATGTCACGCTGGCCGTCGAAGAAGCCCTGCAGCCGCGCGAGGACAGCGGCGCGGACGTCGGCGGTCTGCACTGTCTTGAGCTGGGTCATGAAATCCTCGGTCTCGCCTTCGATCAGGCTGCGGAACTGTTTGGCAAAGGCCTTGTAGCCGCGGGTGCGGCGCCACCAGGAAGCCCACCAGCTGTCGTTGAAATCCAGCGCGATTGACTGAGCCAGCGCCACCGGGGAGGCAGGCTGGGGCACGTCGGGTACTGCCAGCTGGATGCCCTCCACTGCCGGGCCGAAACCGTCATAGAGCAGCTCCGCCACATCCTGCACCGCAGCCTCGTAGCGATTCTGCGCAGCAGATTGCAGACGGCTGGTCATCACCGAGTAGGCAGAGCGCAACAGCATCCGCAGCCCGGCTGGGTCGTATTCCCAGTGGCAATCCTCGCCCCATTTTTCCAAATGGTCGATCAGCGCGTGGGTGGCACGGTCGGTGAAGGTGGCATGGGCCCGGTCGGCGCGGTCGCGGAAAGCATTGAGCACCTGGCCGGCCTCTGCGTCCATTGCCTCCAGATGGGTCTGGCAGATGTCTTCGAAGGCGGTGCGGACGTCGTGCATATTGGCACCGCCTGTGCTGCCTTCACCCTGCACCAGGATTGCATTGGCGGCCTGCTGGCCTGTGGCGGCTGTGGTGGCGGTGGCGGCAATGCGCTGCAACAGCGGCGTGCCCAGGTCGGCAACGATGCGCTCGGACACGGCGCGGTTCAGGGCCGGGAGGCCTGACAGCTCCCACACCATGTTCTGGGGGGTGGCCTTGGCATGGGAGGCATTGACCGAGGCCTCGGCCCAATTCAGCAGCGCGGCAGAGCTGGACGGGTCCATATCCTCCAGCCCGCCGGTCAGCACCTGGTTGGCCCAGTAAGCACTGCCGAAGATGATCTCGGCCTCCTGCGGCCCATGGTGGGTTTCCAGCGTCTGGCGGATGCTGGCCTCGATCTCGGCAATCTGGTTTGCTGGATCGGCCAGCTCATCAATGCGGTTGACAAAAATCACCACCTCACGCGACTTGAGGTTGGAGATCATCCGGATCAGCCCCATGTCGACAGAGGTCAGCGCCTGTCCCGCCGACAGCACCACCACGCAGATGCGGCTGTCGCGGATCGCCTGGATGGTGATCTGTTCGCGCATCATGAAGGTGTCGTTGACGCCCGGCGTGTCGCGCAGGCACAGCCGGTGCGGCACCGAGCGGCTGTTGAGGAACAGATCGGCGGCGCGGGTGATGTCGGCAAAGCGGCCCTGTTCGTCCACCGTGCCCGGCTCCTCGTCGCCGAAGTCATCGCCCAGGCAGATGTAGCGTTCGATCAGGTTCTTGTCGAAATAGCCATAGTCGTGCTTCTGCCCCATCAAAAGTTCGAACTTGCGGCCCAGACGCTGGCGGGAGCGGTCGCGCATTTCCTCTATCTGGGTGCGGATTTTCTGCAGTTCGCTATCCGCGCCGGCGCGGCCAGCCATTTCGCCGATGCGGCCGCCCTTGGTGGTCAGCCGGTCCCACTCATCTTCGGTCATGAACTGGAAACAGGCCTTGTTCCCGGTGCGGGTCTCGCCCGGCTCCAGGTGCAGCGAGGTCACAACCGAGGTCCAGGGGTTCACGTCTGACGGCAGCAGGTCGGCCCAGCCGGCCATCGCATTGACCAGCGAGGTCTTGCCGGATTTCACCTGCCCCAGCAGAGTGACGCTGGGCTCGAAGGTTCCCAGTTCCTCCTGCAAGCGGGTCAGGCTGCGCTTCACCCGTTCACCCGACACGCCGCGCAGGGTAGCCAGCGCACCATCGAGCCGCCGCGCCTTGCGGGCGAAATCCGCCAGCGGCTCCAGCCCGGCGCCGAGGTTGGTGGGGCGGGCGGAGGCGCGGATGTCGGTGGCGCTCTCGATCTGGTTTTCCATGTTCATGGCGGGGCCTGTATTTCGTGTCCTGCTTCGGAGTTTTGGTCTGCTGCCCGGCACGCGGGTCTCGGGGTTTTGCGCCCCTATCCGGGCGGCTCTACCATCAGTTCCTTCTTCAGCTGGATCAGCAGGGTCACCGCATCGACGGCGGCGTCCTCATCCTGTTCCAGCTGGCACAGCATCAGCATTTCCTCGCCGTCCTGCGCGGCCTCGCGGGCAGCCTCCACCGCGGCGCTGGCAGGCATAGCGTCGAGCGATTGGGACAGGCTGCGGATCATCTCCATGCATTGCGCCAGGACCGGGGCGGCCTTGGGGCCGCCGACGGCTTCGGCCTCGGCCAGCATCGCCTCGGCACCGGTTTGCAGCTGATCCAGCGCGGCGGCCAGGCTGGCAGCCTGCGGTGCGGCGGCAGCCGCCGGCGCCGGAACAGCAGGCGCAGTCTCAGCTGGCAGGGTGCCGCCGAACTGGCGGATCAGCAGCTCTGCCTGATCAACGTCAGAGGCGCGGCCCTGGTCGACCTGGCGCTGGATATCCTCGCTCAGCTGCCTGCCTCCGCTGGAACGCCACAGCCCGTCCTGCGGGGCCCCGGCGGTGCGGGCGGTCAGCCCCTGGATCGCGGCAACCGGGTAGACGCCCAGAAACTCCTCTGCCGCCACCGGCTCCAGCGTTTCGATCAAGGCAGGCAGGGTGCCGCGCATCACCAGACGGTCGGCCATGGTGAGCACGAGGAAACTGTGATCCTTGGTGCTGTCCGGCACCGCGGCCCAGAGCGCCTGTTCACCTGCGGTGAATTCCTGGCTGCACCACAGGATGATGTCGGCGCTGGCGGCGGCCTGCTGCAGCATGTCTTGCCGCTCGGATTGCGGACCTGCCAGCGGCAGTTCGCGGTAGCTGTGCCAGCGCAGGCGCGGATCGGTCAGAGTCTGGCGCACCCGGCAGGCGTCCTGCGGCAGCTCCATCTGCGCCAGCAAGCCGGACATTTGCAGCCGCTTGCCCGCGGCAGTCTCAATTTCTGCCATTTCCTCGGTGCCATAACAGACATCAACCAGCAGGCCGCCGCCGTTGCGGCCGATCACAACCCGGCCAAGCAGCATGTCGATGAGGGCGGATTTACCGCTGCCGGCAGCCCCTGCAACCGCCACCCGCACCGGCTGGCGCAGGCGCTGCAACAGCTTGCTGCCCCAGCCGCTGACCTCCGTCGGCAGACAGCCCGCGCTGAGGGTCTGTTCCAGCTGGCCTGCCAGCGGGCTTATGTCTCTTTGAGGAAGGCTCACGCGGATGCATCCGTTTTGCTGCGGCCCGCCTCCGGCGCGTCGCGCCAGGAGGATGCGGCCATGAAGGTGACAACCCGTCGGCCTGCGCGCTGGCGTGCGGCGGCGGGTTCGGGCGGCTGCTGTTCCGGCGCTGGCGCCGCAGGAGCGCCTGCAACGGCAGGTCCAGGCGCCCGCGGGTCAAACGGCTTGATCACGCAGAAAGCCGCGTTGTCCTGCTCCGGCGCGTCCAGCGCCTCCAGCCGCCGCATCAGCGCCGCACCGATGCGGGCGCTTGAGCTGTGGCATTCGGCGGCCAGCACTTCGGCAATCTCCTCCTCTGCCAGGAACAAGAGTCCGTCGCTAGCGGCCAGCACGATGTCGCCGTGTTGCAGCCGCACCGGTGCGCTGCGGCAGTCGACCAGCGGTATATCGGCGCCGGTCAGCACCGAGGTGACGCAATGGCGGTCCGGGTGGACGGCGGCCTCAGCCGGGTCCAGGCGGCCGCGGGCGACCAGCTTCTCCAGCTCCGCCGCCATCGAATGATCGGCGTTGAGGCGGATCAGGGCACCGTCGCGGAACAGGTACAGCGGTGAATCCCCTACCGAAATCCAGTAGAGCCGGTCGCGGAACAGCACCGGCGCCAGCAGGGTGGCACCCATGCCCTGCGCCTGCACCTGAGGCTGGTGGCTGGCATATTCGCCCAAGCACGCGTTGGCGCCGTCGGCCGCGCTGTGCAGCACCGCGCCGATGGCGGGCTCCAGCTGCTCCGGCTCGCCGGTGCGCAGCTTCAGCTCCGCAAACACCTCCGTCACCACGATCCTGGCGGCCACATCGCCGGCCGCGTGCCCGCCCATGCCGTCGGCCAGCACCGCAAAGCCGGTGCCGGCGCCAGCCAGGAAATCGGCGGCGACAGCATCTTCCTGACGCTCACGGCGGCCCTGGCTGATGGCCGTTGCGGCGTCGTACTCCAGGTCAGCGGAATGCAGCATTGGAACCTTCACCTTGCTGCGGCTGATCCCAGCCGAAAGAGGCACCGCACAGAGGCACGAACCGCAGGGTGGTTTCGCCGATGCGGATCTCGTCGCCGGCCGCCAATTCTTCGGTGCTGAGCACCGGGCGGCTGTTGCGGCGCACCAGGTTGGCCTTGCCGCCGTGGCCGATGTAAAACGCCTTCTGCTCTGCGTCGTAGGCGATGGCGGCGTGGTTGTCGCGCGAGATGCTGTTGTCGCCGAAATCCAGCCGCACGGTCTGATCCTCGCCGCGGCCAATGACCGTCACACCGCTGAACAGAGTAAAGGCAGCACCGCGGCCCGGCCCCTGCACAACCGCCAGCCAGCCGACCGGGAATTGGGTGTAGCCGGGCGCAGCCTCCTCGGTGCTGCGCGCGAACGGGTCGCTGCCGGGCGCCTGGGCCGGGCTAAAACCAAGAAGTCGGGTTTTAACCCGGCCCGCGCGGCTGGCGCCGCGGCCCATCGAGGGCGCGGGCACGTCGATCGGTGCCGCGGCCGCATGCGGATCCTGCGGCTCAGCGGCCTGCGGAGCAGGCGCGGTTTTCTGCGGCGCCTCGGCTGCAGGCGGGGGGGCTGACTGCATCTGAGGTACAGGGGCTGGCTGTGCCTCTGCGGGGGCCGGCGCGGGTGCATCCATTCCGTATTGAGGTTGCGGGGCCGGTTCAGGTAGCAGTTCCGGTTCGGGCTGCACTTCCGGCTGAGGGGCAGATGCGGACTTGCGGTGGAAAACCCGGTAGCTTTCAGGTTGCTCCGCGGCGGGCTCCTGCTGCTGCAGGCGGCTGAAGTCCGGCTCCTCCGCAAAGGCGTCCAGTTCCTCGCCGTCTTCCGCCTCCATATAGGCTTCTACTTCTGAAGCGGCGGCGAAGGGATCATCACTCTCAGCATACTCCTGGGCCGCGGCGGCGGAACCCGGATCCAGAGCCGCGTCCTGCGCCTGTTCACGGGCAAAGAAGGCGGCGATGGCGTCGTCCTCCGGCCCTGGCTCGCCCAGACTGTCCAGATACTCCTCCGCGCTGTCCTGCGGCCCGTCCTGACGGGCGCCTTCCGGGCTGTCTTCCTCCAGGAAATCCTCGGGCAGAACATAGTCCTCTGCCGCGGTCTCCGGCTCCGGGTCCAGCTGGAAACCGCGGTCCAGGCTGAAAGGCACGCTGGGCTGCTCTGCCTCAGGTGCAGCAGCGAGACTGTCAAACGGGTCGCGCGCAGGCGGCTGCACCGGTTCGGCGGCGGGGTGGCCTGCAGCCTCCGCCCGCACCCGTTCCCGCTTCTCACCGATGATATCCTTGATGAATTTCATTGCCGTTCCCTTCAGTTCTTAACGGTTGCCGGGGTGCCGTCCTGGAACCCGAAAATTCTGCGCAGGCGGCCTGCGAATGTGGGTTTGTCCGCTTCTGCGCCGCTGTCTGCTGCCGAAGCCGGCGGCTGTTCGGCGGCAGGCGCGTTGCGGCTGCGCCGCGTGCGGGCGTCTTCCTCCGCCAGCCAGGCTTCCAGATCGCTGACCGGCTCGCCAAACAGGTTGACCATCTGGCGGGGGGCTTCTGGCTCAGCGGCGGGCACCGGCTCCTTGCGCGCGGTGCGCGGCTGGCCGGGAGTCAGGCTGGAGTTGGTCGCGGCCACCAGGTCGGCGATGGTTGCGTCCAGAGCGCCATTATCGGCAGGGTCAGGATCTTCGCCCGGCATGCCCGCAGCCTCCGCCACCGGATCCCCGGCATCGCATTCCGCCAGCATCTCTGCCCAGGCGCGGGTGGACTGGAACCGTTCGGCGGGCGGCACCGACATCGCCTGGTCAACAGTGGCCAGCAATGCCGGATCCGCTGCCCAAGGCCCGCCCAGCAGCGGCGGGCAAGGGTCGGGGTTGCCCGCCATCACCGCATTCAGCCGCTGCTGGCTGCCCGCGGGCGGTTCCCCGGTGATCAGGTAATAGAAGGTGGCGCCGAGCGCATAGATATCGCAGGCCGGGCGCTGTGGCAGGTCGGGCTTGTACAGCTCATGCGCCGAATAGCCGTCCTTGACCGCCAGCAGCATCGGCAGTGCGGTATCGTCCTTGGGGGTGCTGCCCGCCGCGGCGCCGAAGTCGATCAGCGTCAGGGTGCCATCCTGGCCCAACAGCAGATTGTCGGGTGAGATGTCGCGGTGCAGAATGCCCAGCTTGTGCACGCAGCCTAGCGCCTCCAGCGCCTGGGTCAGGATCTGCCGCAGCACCGGCGCGGTCAGCCGGTCCGGCTGCTCCTCACGCACGGTCAGCAGGTCGAGCCCGTCGATGAACTCCATCGCGATATAGGCGGTCTGGTTTTCCTTGAAGACCTGATGCACGCCGACGATGCCGGGATGCTCGGCGCGGGCCAGCAGATGCGCCTCGCGCAGGAAGGCGCGCAGCACGTTGCGGCAGGACTTGGCGTGTTCCGGCGCCGACGGTTCCCCCCCCGGCCCGTTACGGCGGCAAAGCCCCGCCGGAAAGCATTCCTTGATCCCCCCCCGCCGCTCCAGGCTGTCGCGCGCCAGATAGGTGATGCCGAAGCCGCCGCTGATCAGCGGGCGCTCAATCTGGTACTGGCCCTGAAGCAGCTTGAAGCCGCAGGGCAGTTCGCAGGTGTGCGCCGGATCGGCGGAAGATAGGTCGTGCGGCACGGCGTCATTTCCTCCTGGCAGCTCGGTCCCCGGCCAAAAGGGCGCGGGCGGACCTTAACGCTGCCGGCGGAATGGGGAATGTTCACGGCTCCATTCGGGCAATTGCGGCAGATCCGCCGTATTTTCGCCGCAATCCTCTCAAAAGGGCAGCAAACATTGGGTTAACAGCGCACCGGCTAGTTGCTTTGAAGTTAGTTAAACTGCAGGGCTATCTCCCCCGGCGGAGGCCCGCCGCACAGAACGGGCCGTTCTGGTATCGGCAACAGACCCTCAGGGCCGCGATACAGACCGGACCCCTGCAAACGCACTGGCTGCAGCTGATTCTCCGCAAAAACAACTTGGCAGGAAATTGTGATGGGCTTTGCAGCCAATCACCGGTACAATTGTCGCATGACAATATGGTACCCTGACCCCGCCAGCCTGACCCCGCCCCTGCACGCCAGCCTTACGCAAGCCATTGCCAGGGCCATATCGGACGGCAGGCTCCCCAAGGGCACGCAGCTGCCGACCCACCGCAAAATGGCTGAGGAACTAGGGCTTAGCGTGCACACCGTGAGCAAGGCATATGAGGGGCTGCGCAGGCAGCGCCTGATCGACGGCCAAGTCGGGCGTGGCAGCTATGTTCTGGACCCCGATACGAATAATGACCAGCCGTTTCAGCTGAGTTCGGAACAGGGCGGCGGCTTTGACCTGTCGATCTCGCGGCCACTGTTTTCGCAACAGCACGCGGAGCGGTTCCAGCAGGCCCTGGCGGAACTGCCGGAGGCGCTGGATCCGAGCTACTTCCTGTCGTGCCGTCCGAACGTGGGTCATGACTTGCACCGGGCTGCCGGGGCAGAGTGGCTGAGGATCTGCGGGCTGGAGGTGGCGGCAGAGCGGATCATAATGACCAACGGTGTGAGCCACGGCATGTCGGCGGCGCTGTCGGCGCTGACCCGGCCGGGCGACACGGTGGTGTCGGACAAGATCACCCATCACCTGTTGGTGTCGGGCTGTTCCTATCTGGGGCTGACCCTGGCCGGACTGGAGACGGACAGCGATGGCATTCTGCCGGACGCTCTGGAGCGTTACTGCCGGGAGCAATCGCCCAAAGTGCTGTTTTTGCTGCCGTCTCTGGCCAACTCTACTGCCGGGATGATGCCGGAAGAGCGTCGCAGGGTGCTGGTGGGGATTGCCCGCAAATATGATCTACACATCATCGAAAACGATGCCTTCGGCCCGGTGGCGGAGGACCGCCCCGTGCCGGTTTCGGCGCTGGCGCCGGAGCGGTCGATTTACCTGACGACCTTCACCAAATGCACGGTGTCGGGGCTGCGCGCCGGTTACCTGGCGGCGCCGGAGCATCTTCTTCCTGCGCTGACCGGGCGGATTGTCGTGTTCGGCTGGATGGCGACACCCCTGATGTGCGAGCTGGCCACCCGCTGGGTGCAGGACGGCACCGCGCTGGAGCTGGCCCAGTGGCAGCGCCGGGCTCTGGCGGAGCGGTATGCCATTGCCGAAGAGGTGTTGCAGGGCTGGGACTGGCAGGGGCATCCGTCGGCGCTGCACCTGTGGCTGCCGCTGACCGCAGGCTGGACCACCGCCAGCTTTGTCTCTTACGCGCAGGAGCTGAAAGTGGCGGTCGCCCCGGATGCGCCGTTCCTGACGCCCAAAACCCCGCCGCAGAACGCGGTGCGGGTGTCGCTGGGCAGCGTGCAGGATCAGGACCGCTTCCGCCAAGCGCTGGAGCTGATCGCCGGAATGCTGGGCCGCCCGCCGGAAGGGGTCGCGCCCTTCACATACTGATTGTCCTGCAACAATAAAAAAATTGACATGCAGTACAATTCCTCTCAAGTCTGTCGCAGCGGTGCTCAGGCACCGGTGAGACTTGGGAGGAAATCATGGCTCAGACAGTCACATTCAGCTTCGCCGCCCTGGCGGCGGCGGGCATTGCCCTGGCGGGCAGCGCGGCGCAGGCGGACACTTGGCGCTATGCCTTTGAGGAGGCGATGACCGATGTGCAGGGCGTCTATGCGCAGAAGTTCAAGGAAGAGATCGAGGCGCACTCGGATCACGAGATCCAGCTGTTCCCCTATGGCACCCTAGGCGAATCCGCCGACATCATGGAGCAGACCCAGGACGGCATCCTGCAGTTCGTCGACCAATCGCCGGGCTTTACCGGCTCCTTGATCCCTGAGGCACAGGTGTTCTTTGTGCCCTATCTGCTGCCGACCGATCAGGACCACCTGGCGCGCTTCTACAAGGAGAGCAAGGCGATCAACGGTATGTTCAAGCCGCTTTATGCCGATCAGGGGCTGGAGCTCTTGAACATGTTCCCCGAGGGCGAGGTGGCGATGACCACCAAGACGCCGGTGACCACCTGCACCGATCTGGACGAGGTGAAGTTCCGGGTGATGACCAACCCGCTGCTGGTCGAAAGCTACAAGGCCTTTGGCGCCACCCCGACGCCGCTGCCGTGGGGCGAGGTTTACGGCGGTTTGCAGACCAATGTGATCCAGGGGCAGGAGAACCCGACGTTCTTCCTCTACTCGACCAAGATCTACGAGGTCACCGATTACATCACCTATGCCGGCCACAACAATTTCACCACCGCAGTGATGGCCAACAAGGACTTCTACGACGGCCTCTCCCCCGAGGATCAGCAGCTGGTGCAGGATGCGGCCACGGCAGCCTATGACCACACCGTGGTTTACCAGCAGCAGGCGGCAGAGACCGAGCTGGCCAAGATCATGGAGGCCAAGCCTGAGATGCAGGTGACGGTGCTGACCGACGAGCAGCGCAGCTGCTTCAAGGAGGCCGCGGCAGAGGTTGAAGCCAAGTTCATCGAGATGACCGGCGACAGCGGCGCTGCGATCCTGGAGCAGATGAAAGCGGATCTAGCGGCCACCGCCAACTGAGGCCTTCACTGCAATCGCTGCTGAGCAGGTATTGCCTGCTCAGCGGTGCGCAGACCTCGGGGAGGAAGGAATGCACCAGACACATGACTCCGCGCTGCCCGGTTTCCTGGGTGTGATCGACAGCGCCATCAGCCGCATCGAGTCGTTCCTGCTGGCCGCCGGCGTGCTGCTGATGGCGGCCAATACCGTGGCCAATGTGGTGGGCCGCTTTGTGCTGGGAAACTCGATCTTCTTTTCCGAAGAGCTGAACCGGATCCTGATCATCCTGATCACCTTTGCCGGCATCAGCTATGCCGCCCGCAATGCCCGCCACATCCGGATGTCGGCGGTCTATGATCTGCTGCCGCCGCATCTGCGCAAGGTGATGGTGGTGGTGATTTCGCTGGTCACCGCGGGTTTCATGTTCCTGCTGTGCTTCTACGCGGTGAAATACATCGGCGCGCAGGCGTCGCGCGGGCGTGTTCTGCCCGCCCTGCAGATCCCGGTCTGGGTCATCCTGGTCTGGGTGCCTGCGGGCTTCTTCATGACCGGCGCCCAGTACCTGCTGACCGCTGTGCGCAATCTGACGTCCCCCGGCATCTATCTCTCGACCCATGTGCAGGAGGGGTACGAGGACGCAGAAGAAATCGAAATTTGAGGACGGACCCATGGCTGCAACCATTTTTCTGACCATGATTGTCCTGCTCCTGCTGGGCTTTCCGATGATGATCCCGCTGATTGCCGGCGCGTTCATCGGCTTTCTGATGCTGTTCGGCGATCTCGCCCGGACAGAGACCATGGTGCAGCAGATGCTGGCGGGAATCCGGCCTGCATCGCTGATTGCGGTGCCGATGTTCATCTTTGCCGCCGACATCATGACCCGCGGCCAGTCGGCCGGGCGGCTGATCAATGTCGTGATGGCCTATGTGGGGCATATCCGCGGCGGGCTGGCGATTTCCACCGCCGCCGCCTGCACCATGTTCGGCGCGGTGTCGGGATCGACTCAAGCAACCGTCGTCGCCATCGGTTCGCCGCTGCGGCCGCGGATGCTGCAGGCGGGGTACAAGGACAGCTTTGTGCTGGCCCTGATCGTCAATGCCAGCGACATCGCTTTCCTCATCCCGCCGTCGATCGGCATGATCATCTACGGCGTGGTCTCCAGCACCTCGATTGCCGAGCTGTTCATTGCGGGCATCGGGCCGGGGCTGCTGATCCTGCTGCTGTTTTCCGCCTATGCCTACATCTATGCCGTGCGCAACAATGTACCGGCAGAGCCCAAAGCCAGCTGGGGCGAGCGGCTGAGGACTATGCAGCAGGCGCTGTGGCCGATGGGGTTCCCGGTGATCATCATCGGCGGCATCTACGGCGGCGTGTTCAGCCCGACCGAGGCGGCAGCGGCCTGTGTGCTCTATGCGCTGGTCCTGGAGGTGCTGGTGTTCCGCTCGATGACGCTGGTGGATGTCTATGACACCGCCAAATCCACCGGGCTGATCACTGCCATCGTGTTCATCCTGGTGGGGGCTGGAGCAGCGTTTTCCTGGGTGATCTCCTTCGCACAGGTGCCGCAGCAGATCCTCGGCGCCATCGGCATTGCCGAGATGGGCGCCATCGGGGTGCTGTTTGTGATCTCCATCGCGTTTTTCATCGGCTGCATGTTCGTCGACCCCATCGTGGTGATCCTGGTGCTGGTGCCGGTGTTTGCGCCGGTAGTGAAATCGGTTGGGCTGGACCCGGTGCTGGTCGGCACCATCATCACCCTGCAGGTTGCCATTGGCTCTGCTACGCCGCCGTTCGGCTGCGATATCTTCACCGCGATTGCCGTGTTCAAACGCCCCTATGCCGAGGTGGTGCGCGGCACGCCGCCGTTCATTCTGATGCTTTTGGGGGTGTCGGTGGCGCTGATCTTCTTCCCGCAGATTGCGCTGTTCCTGCGCGACCTGGCCTTTGCCAAGTAAGGAGGCGCGGCGATGTTCACATCCATTCTGGTGCCCTTTGACGGCTCCCAAGGGGCGGAGGCCGCGCTCGCCAAGGCGGCAGAGCTGGCGCAGCTATGCGGTGCGGAACTGACCCTGCTGACGGTCTACCGCCACCACTCGCTGCTGGAGGCTTCGATGCATGTGGTGCGCCCGGATCAGCCCGAGGATCTGGACGAAATCATGCGCAGCCACGCCAAGGAGGTGGCCGAGCGCGGCAAGGCGCTGGCGGTGGAGGGCGGTGTTCAAAGCCCCCGCGCCTTTGTCAAAGGCGGCCCGGTGGCGCGCACCATCACCAGCTTTGCCAAGGAGCATGGGCACGACCTCATTGTGATCGGCAGCCGCGGACTTGGCTCATTGGAGGGCGTCCTGCTGGGCAGCGTCTCACACAAGGTGACGAGCCTGGCGGAAACCCCGGTTCTTGTTGTTTAGGAAGCAGAAAATGGCTCTTGATATCCATGCCACGCCCTCACGGTCCCCAGCACGGCTGGACGACCGCCCGGTGCCCAAGCGGATCGCGCTGGTGGCATTGGCGACCGACCACACGTCAGAGCGCGACTTTGCCCGGCTCTGCGACCCGGACCGGGTGGGCGTCTATGTGAACCGCATCAAATTCGAGAACCCGACCACCCGGGAAACGCTGCTGCAGACCGGCCCGCGGCTGGCTGAGGCCGCAGCGCAGATCCTGCCGGGGGAAGCGGTGGATGTGGTGGCCTATGGCTGCACCGCGGCCTCCATCGTCTTGGGCAACGATGCAGTGACTCGGTATCTGAACGCGGCCAAGCCGGACACGCCTTGCGTCACCCCCAGCTCTGCCGCGTTTGATGCGTTTGCCGCGCTGGGGGCCAAGCGGGTGTCACTGCTGACCCCCTACAGCCCCGCAGTCACCGAAGAGATGGCAGAGTATTTTTCGGCGCACGGGCCGGAGGTGGTGAATGCCGCCTGTTTCGGTCTGACCGACGACCGCCAGATGGCGCGGATCTCCGAGGACAGCATCATCGAGGCGGGGATTGCCGCCTGCGATGCAGGGGCTGATGCGCTGTTTTTGTCCTGCACCGCACTGCGCGCCGCTGCTTGCGTGCAGCGGATCGAGGACCAGCTGGGCAAGCCGGTGGTCAGCTCAAACCAGGCGATGGTCTGGCGCTGTCTGCGGCTGGCCGGGGTAACGGATAAGGTGCCGGGCTACGGCCGGCTGTTTGAACTCTAACAAGACAAGACAGCTTCAATGACTGAGAAAATCACCCTTCAGGACAGCTATCAGGCCCGGGCGCGGATCGCCGCGCGGGTCCGGCGGACGGCGATGGCGCCCTCACCTGTGCTAAGCGCACGGAGCGGCGGGCAGGTCTCTCTGAAGCTGGAAAGCAGCCAGATCACCGGCAGTTTCAAGCTGCGAGGAGCAACCAATGCGGTGCTGGCCCTGAGCGAAGAGCAGCGCGCGGCGGGAGTGGTTGGCGTCTCCACCGGCAACCACGGGCGCGGGCTGGCCTATGCGGCGGCGCAGGCCGGGGTGCGCTGCATCATCTGCATGTCGGAACTGGTGCCGCAAAACAAGGTCGAGGGCATCAAGTCCCACGGCGCCGAGGTTCGGGTCATAGGCCGGTCGCAGGATGATGCTCAGGTGGAGGTCGACCGGCTGGTGGCCGGGGGCATGACCATGCTGCCGCCGTTCGACCACCGCGATATCATTGCCGGGCAAAGCACCGTGGCGCTGGAAATGCTGGAGCAGGCGCCGGATCTGGAGACGGTGCTGGTGCCCTTGTCGGGCGGCGGGCTGATTTCCGGCGTGGCGATGGTGATGAAGGCGGTGAACCCGGCGATCCGGGTGATCGGTGTCAGCATGGAGCGCGGCGCTGCGATGCACGCCAGCCTGCAGGCCGGCAGGCCGGTGCAGGTTGAGGAGCTGCCGACGCTGGCGGATTCGCTCGGTGGCGGGATCGGGCTGGAAAATGCCTATACCTTTGAAATGACAAAGGCATTCGTCGATGATGTGGTGCTGGTCTCCGAGACGGAAATCGCGGCCGCCATCCGCCATGCCTATTTCGAGGAGCGGCTGGTGATCGAGGGCTCCGGCAGTGTTGGTATTGCGGCGCTGCTGGCGGGCAAGATAGGCAATCCAGGGCGCTGTGCGGTGCTGGTGAGCGGCCAGAACATCGCCATGGACCTGCACAAGCGCATCATCGATGGTGAAGATGTGGATGTGGCGGCGGAGAGCAAGGGAGGCGCGGATGCCTGACATCAAGATCCTGACCGAAGCGGAGCTGCGCGATCTGGTGCCGCTGGACGCGGATGCGGTGGACTGTGTCGAGCAGGGCTTCACCACTCTTGCCGGCGGCAAGGTTGTGATGCCGCCGATCATGACGCTGCCGGTGCCCGATCACAACGGCGAGGTCTGCGTGAAGACCGCCTATGTGCCGGGGATCGACAGCTTTGCGATGAAGATGAGCCCGGGGTTTTTCGACAACCCCAAGCTGGGCCTGCCCAGCACCACAGGGTTGATGGTGGTGTTTTCCAGCCGAACCGGCCTTTTAGAGGCGCTGCTTCTGGACAATGGCTATCTCACTGATGTGCGCACCGCTGCGGCGGGGGCGGTCGCAGCGCGCCACCTCGCGCGGGCGGATGCGTCCCGCGTCTGCATTATTGGCGCAGGTGTGCAAGCGCGGATACAGCTGAAAGCAATGACCTTGGTGCGCGGCATTCAAAACGCCGTCATCTGGGCGCGGGAAAGCGCCAAGGCAGAGGCCGCGGCGGCCAGCCTGCGCAGCGAGCTGGGAATTGATGTCACCGCCGCTGCCGACATCGCGCAGGCGGTTGCCGGGGCGGATATTGTCGTCACCACAACCCCAGCAGCCGACCCTGTGGTCCAGGCGGAATGGCTGCGGCCCGGCCAGCTGGTGATCGCCATGGGCTCCGACCAGGAGCACAAAGGCGAGCTGGAGCCTGCCTGTCTGACCAAGGCGGACCTCTATGTGCCCGACAGCCAGGCGCAATGCGCCGTCAAGGGCGAGCTGCGCAGCGCCATCGCCGCGGGGCTGATCGCCGGGCACCAGAGCTTTACGGAACTGGGGGTCATCTCGTCAGGGCAGGCCCCCGGCCGCCAGTCGGACAACGAACTGATCATTGCCGACCTAACAGGAACCGGTGTGCAGGACACCGCCATCGCAACGCTTGCAGGCTCCCGCGCTGATGCGGCGGGGGCTGGCGCCACTTTCACCAGCTGATCAACCAGGAACCACGCATATGGCAGACCCCAAGCTGTATTTCTCCCGCGCAGAATATCAGGCGCGCCTCGACAAGACCCGGGCCGAAATGTCCCGCCGCGGGCTTGACCTTCTGATCGTCACCGATCCCTCAAACATGAACTGGCTGACCGGCTATGACGGCTGGTCCTTCTATGTGCATCAATGCGTTGTCGTCGGCTTGGACGGTGAGCCGGTCTGGTACGGGCGCGGCCAGGACGCCAATGGCGCCTTGCGCACATGCTGGATGGAGCCTGCAAACATCATCGGCTACCCGGATCACTACGTGCAGTCGACCGAGCGCCACCCGATGGATTACCTGTCGGCGCAACTGAAAGACCGTGGGCTGGACGGCGGCGCGGTCGGCGTTGAGATGGACAATTACTATTTCACCGCCGCGGCCTATGCATCCCTGCAAAAGCACCTGCCGAATGCGCGGTTCGGCGATGCAAACGCGCTGGTAAACTGGCAGCGGGCGGTGAAATCCGAGGCCGAGCTGACCTACATGCGGCAGGCGGGCAAGATTGTGGAGCGGATGCACCAGAGGATCTTTGAGCGTGTCGAACCGGGGATGCGCAAATGCGATCTGGTGGCCGATATCTATGACGCCGGCCTGCGCTATGACGCGGAGCTTGGCTTTGGCGGCGACTACCCGGCGATTGTGCCGCTGCTGCCCTCCGGCTCTGACGCGGCTGCGCCGCATCTGACCTGGGACGACCTGCCGATGAAATCCGGCGAGGGCACGTTTTTCGAGATCGCAGGCGTGGTCCACCGCTACCACTGCCCGCTGTCGCGCACCGTGTTCCTGGGCAAGCCGACGCAGACCTTCCTGGACGCCGAAAAGGCCGTGCTGGAGGGGATGGAGGCCGGGCTGGAAATGGCCAAGGCCGGCAACACCTGCGAGGATATCGCCAAGGCGTTTTTCAAGGTGCTGAAGACATACGGCATCGAAAAGGACAACCGCACCGGCTATCCGATCGGCGTTTCCTACCCGCCGGACTGGGGCGAGCGCACCATGTCGCTGCGCCCGGGTGACACCACGGTCCTAGAGGAGAACATGACCTTCCACTTCATGACCGGCCTCTGGATGGAGGATTGGGGATTTGAGATCACCGAAAGCATTCGCATCGGGGCGAACGGGCCGGAATGCCTGTCCGATGTGCCGCGCAAGATGTTCGTGAAGGACTGAGCCATGAAGCAAAATCCAATTTCCCCCACCATCCCGCTGGACCAGGACGGGGTGCACCACGGCTATCTGAAGCTGCCCTACAGCCGCGATGATTCTGCCTGGGGCTCGGTGATGATCCCTCTGACGGTGATCAAGAACGGCGAGGGGCCGACCGCACTTCTGACAGGTGCCAACCACGGCGACGAATACGAAGGCCCGATTTCGCTTCAGGAACTGGCGGCAACCACGCGGGCGGAGGACATCACCGGCCGGCTGATCATCGTACCGGCCTTCAACTACCCGGCCTTCCGCGCCGCCAGCCGCACCTCTCCCATCGACAAGGGCAATATGAACCGGTCGTTCCCGGGCCGCCCGGACGGCACCGTGACAGAGAAGATCGCCGACTACTTCCAGCGCACACTCATGCCGATGGCAGACCTGGCGGTGGATTTCCACTCCGGCGGCAAAACGCTGGATTTCGTACCCTTCGCCGCCGCCCATATCCTTGATGACAAATCCACGCAGGAGGCGTGTTTTGCCGCAATGAAGGCCTTCAATGCACCCTATTCGGTGGAGCTTTTGGAGATCGACAGCGCCGGCATGTACGACACTGCGGTCGAGGAAATGGGCAAGGTCCTGGTCACAACGGAACTTGGCGGCGGCGGGTCGTCATCTGCGCGTAGCAATGCCATCGCCAAGAAGGGGCTGCGCAATGTGCTGATCCATGCGGGTATTTTGCGTGGCGAAATGCAGCTGGACGAGACCGTGAATCTGACGATGCCGGATGATGACTGCTTCCTGTTCAGCGAAGGCGACGGACTGTTTGAGATCATGGCAGACCTCGGCGAAGCAGTTGCCAAGGGTGATCTCCTAGCCCGCGTCTGGCCTCTGGACCGCACCGGCCAGCCGCCGGTGGAATACCGCGCCCGCCGTGCCGGCCTCCTGATCAGCCGCCACTTCCCCGGGCTGATTAAATCCGGCGACTGCGTTGCGGTTGTCGGCGTCACCGCCGGCTGATAGGCGGAAGGCATGCAACTGGACCAGCGCGATCTCGACATTCTGCGCGTGCTCTCCACCGAGGGCCGCATCACCAAGGCCGCGCTGGCCGTGCGGATCGGCCTGTCGCCGACCCCCTGCTGGGACCGGCTGAAGAAACTGGAACAGGCCGGGCTGATCGAGGGCTACGGCGCCCGTATCAACCTGCGCAAACTGGCGCCGCATGTGACAGTCTTTGTCGCAGCTGAGATTGCCGATCACACCGCCGCCAGCTTCCGTGCCTTTGAGGCCGCGATGCAGCGCTATGACGAGGTCACCGCCTGCTGGGCGCTGGGGGGCGGGTTTGACTACCTGCTGCAGATCGTCACCCGCGACATCGACGCCTATCAGCGGCTGATCGACGAAATGCTCGACGCCCGCATCGGCCTCTCCCGCTATTTCACCTATGTGGTGACCAAGCCGGTGAAGGGTGCAGGCGCGCCGCCGCTGGACATTCTTCTGGAGCAGGGGTGATCCCGCGCAAATATCCCTGAGCGGCAGCTGTTTCTTCTGCACCGCCCCTGAACTTCAGTCACATCCTCTGCCCGCGTCAGGCACATTCCTCTGCAAGACATGAGGAGGACAGCCATGACAGAGACCGCGCTCTCAGCCCGGACCGGGATTGCCGACAAGGCCCTGGTGCGCTCTTTTTCCTACATAGGCGGCAAATGGCGCGCCGCCGCCAATGGCGAGACCTTCCCGGTTTGCGATCCGGCCGATGGCGCAGAGCTTGGCCATGTGGCCAGCCTTTCAGCAGAAGAATCCTCTGCCGCGGTGGATGCGGCGCAGACGGCCTTTGCGGCTTGGGCCGGGATGCTCCCGCAACAGCGCGCTGCCATCCTACGCCGCTGGTTTGAACTGCAGCTGGAACACAAAGAAGACCTCGCCCGCATCATGGTGCTGGAACAGGGCAAGCCGCTATCCGAGGCGCGCGGCGAAATCGGCTATGGCGCTGCCTTTGTGGAGTTCTACGCAGAAGAAGCCAAGCGCCCCAACATCGAAGGCGTGACCAGCCATTTGCCCGACGCAGAGGTGGAGCTGTGGCGCGAGCCGGTGGGGGTGGCGGCGCTGATCACGCCCTGGAACTTCCCCTCTGCCATGCTGACGCGCAAGGCAGCCGCTGCGCTGGCGGCGGGCTGCACCGTGGTGGCACATCCATCGGCTGAGACCCCCTTCAGCGCATTGGCGCTGGCGGAACTGGCAGAACGCGCAGGCTTCCCGCCCGGCGTGTTCAACGTGGTAACCGGCAACGCGCCCGCGATCGTTGCACCCTGGACCCGCGACACCCGCGTGCGGGCGCTCTCCTTCACCGGCTCTACTGAGGTGGGCAAGCTCCTTTACCGCCAGTCGGCGGACACGGTGAAGCATCTGGTGATGGAACTGGGCGGCCACGCGCCGGTGATCGTTTTCAAGGGCTGTGATCTGGACAAGGCCGTCAGCGAAACCATCAAGGCCAAATTCGCCACCTCCGGCCAGGATTGCCTCGGCGCCAACCGGATCTATGTGGAGCGCCCGATCTATGCAGAATTCTGCGCCCGCTTCACCGCAGCCGCCCAGGCGCTGACCATCGGCAAAGGCATGGAGGATTGCGACCTTGGCCCGCTGATGAATGAAAAGGCGGTTCAAAAGCAGGAAGAGCATGTGGCTGATGCGCTGGCAAAGGGCGCAACGCTGGCCTGCGGCGGCAAGCGGCACCCTTTGGGTCCGCTGTTTTTTGAGCCTACCGTGTTGACCGATGTGCCCGCAGATGCGTGCATCATGTCGGAGGAGACCTTCGGCCCCGTCGCCCCCATCACCCCCTTCGACACCGAGGAGGAAGCGGTGGCGCGCGCCAATGACAGCGAATACGGGCTGGTCGCCTATGTCCACAGCCAGGACCCGCGCCGCATTTACCGTCTCAGCCGCGCGCTGCAATACGGTATGGTGGCGGTCAATCGCACCAAGGTGACCGGCGCGCCGATCCCCTTTGGCGGCACCAAGCAATCCGGCCTGGGCCGCGAAGGCGCGCGGCTGGGCATGGAGGAATTCACCGAGGTTAAATACGTCTGCCGCGACTGGGCGTGAGGATACCGGACTCCGGCGCGGAGTCCGGCCCGGATTTGCACGGCAAATCCGGGTGTCAGACACAGGCGGGACATCCCGGATTCCGCGCCGGAATCCGGGCCGGAATTCTCGCAGAATTCCGGTTTGCCGCAGAACTTGAGAAGGAAAACACCAATGCTGAAGAACGACCAGCTTGACCAGTGGGACCGCGAGAACTTTTTCCATCCCTCGACCCACTTGGCGCAGCACGCCCGCGGCGACAGCCCGAACCGGGTCATTAAAACTGCCTCGGGCGTGTTCATCGAAGACCGTGATGGCAACAAGCTGCTCGATGCCTTTGCGGGTCTTTACTGCGTAAACGTGGGCTATGGCCGCCAGGAGATCGCTGAAGCCATCGCTGATCAGGCGCGGGAGCTGGCCTATTACCACTCCTACGTGGGCCACGGCACCGAGGCCTCGATCACACTGGCCAAGATGATCCTGGACCGCGCGCCCGCGAACATGTCCAAGGTCTATTTCGGCCTTGGCGGCTCGGACGCCAATGAAACCAACGTCAAGCTGATCTGGTACTACAACAACATTCTGGGCCGCCCCGAGAAGAAGAAAATCATCTCCCGCTGGCGCGGCTATCACGGCTCTGGGCTGGTCACCGGCTCGCTGACAGGCCTCGAACTGTTCCACAAGAAGTTCGACCTGCCGGTGGAGCAGGTGATCCATACCGAGGCGCCGTACTATTACCGCCGCGACAACCTGGATCAGACCGAAGAGCAGTTCGCGGCCCATTGCGCGGCGGAACTGGAAGCGCTGATCGAGCGCGAGGGCGCAGACACCATCGCCGCTTTCATCGGCGAGCCGGTGCTGGGCACTGGCGGCATCGTGCCGCCGCCCGCAGGCTACTGGGAAGCCATTCAGGCGGTCTTGAAAAAACACGACATCCTGCTGGTTGCGGATGAGGTTGTCACCGGTTTCGGACGGCTCGGCTCCATGTTCGGCTCGGACCACTACGGGATAGAGGCCGACATCATCACCATCGCCAAGGGCCTCACCTCGGCCTATGCGCCGCTTTCGGGATCCATCGTCTCCGACAAGATGTGGAAGGTGCTGGAGCAGGGCACCGATGAGAACGGCCCGATCGGCCACGGCTGGACCTACTCCGCGCACCCGATCGGGGCGGCGGCGGGAGTGGCGAACCTCAAGCTGATCGACGAGCTGAACCTTGTCACCAATGCCGGCGAAACCGGTGCCTATCTGAACGCCACCATGGCAGAGGCGCTGATGGGCCACGCCAACGTGGGCGAGGTGCGCGGCGAGGGGATGCTGTGTGCGGTGGAGTTCGTGAAGGACAAGGACAGCCGCACCTTCTTTGACGCTGCGGAGAAGATCGGGCCGCAGATCTCTGCCAAGCTCCTGGAGCAGGACAAGGTGATTGCCCGCGCCATGCCGCAGGGTGACATCCTGGGCTTTGCACCGCCGTTCTGCCTGACCCGCGCCGAGGCCGATCAGGTGGTCGACGCCACCCTGCGCGCGGTCAAGGCGGTACTGGGGTAACGCCCGCCGCCGGTCAGTTGCGGCAAATCTCGAGGACGGCGCGCAGGCCCCGCCTGCCGTCCTCGAAAGTGAGCCGCCCGCCGTGCTGCTCTGCCACCGTGGCAACAATCGTAAGCCCCAGCCCGAAGCCGTCGATGGCCCGGGTGTTTTCGCCGCGCCGGAACGGGGCAATCACTTCGGTGATCTCCGCCGCCGTCATGCCGGAGCCTTCGTCCTCCACCGTGATGATCGCGTGATCGGCAGTGGAACTGAGGCTGATGGCGGCGCGGCGGCCATATTTCAGCGCATTGTCGATCAGGTTGGTGATGGCCCGCTGCAAGGAAACAGGCCGCGCCACCACCAGCATCACCTGCCCCTGCGGCACCGCACTGCGGCCTGGGGCAGAGGTAAAAACGGACCGCCCGCCCGCCGCCACCTGCGGCTCCGGCGGCAGCAGCTCCACCGGTTTGCCCATGTCCTGATAATCAGCCGCCAGCGCCTCCACCAAGGAGCTGAGCGACAGGCGGCGCGGGGTCTCGGCGCTCATCTCGGCGCGGGTGTAGGTCAGCACGCTTTCGATCATGCCGGTCATGGCGTCCAGATCCGCCTCGAACTTCTGGCGCAGCTCCACGTCCTGGATCAGCGCCGCACGCAGCCGCAGCCGGGTGGCGGGGGTGCCAAGGTCGTGACTGATCCCGGACAGCACCGCGGCGCGGCTGGCAAGCTGTTCGCGCTCTGTCTCCAGATAGCTGTTCACTGCTGAGACGATCTCCTGCAGCTCGCCGGGGCCTTGCATCGCATAGGCGTCCGGCCCGCCCAGCCGGCGGCGGTGGCGCAACGCGCGGGCAAAGCGGTCGAAATGGGCCGAGGTGTCCATGACCAGCGTTGCCAGTACAGCCAGCGACAGAAGCGACAAGAGAACCGCCGGCAGGCGCAGGTCGCGCGGCGCGGCAGAACAGCCCCAGACGGCAGTGCCGTCGACCCGCTGCCAGGGGCCATAGCCCGCGCGCGCAAAGATCACTGGCTCGCTGCAATAGGTAGCTAGCAGCCGGGTAACCGCCCCCAGTTTCTCTGCCGCGGTGGCTCCTCCTGCGGGCGGCAGTTCCGCCACCGGATACCGCAGGGCGGGGGAGGCGATAACCAGCGCCAGAACCTCCCCTGACAGGGGATCGGGGCCGCTGTCCAAGATCGAGACATTGGTGAACAGGGAAGGCTTCGCGATCCCCTGCAGCCGCAGATAATCGCCAGCGGCCAGGGACGCAGCCTTTTCCGGCGCCACGGACGTTACTGTCACCCCCGCAGGCGGCGGCGCGCCGCGGCGCAGGGTGGCGTCCAATGTAATGCCGGAAATGGCAGCGCGAGTCAGATGCGCCTGCCAGCTGGCGCCGGAGTGGAACCAGCCCCAGGCACCGCCCAGCCCGGCGGCAAAGGCCAGCGGCAGCAGGATCAGCCCCCGGGTTCTGAGCCGCAGCGCCACGGGCCTCAGTCCCCGCCGGTCTCAACATCCACCGCCAGGACATAGCCGGTGCCACGCTCGGTGCGCAGCAGCCGCGGGTCCTTGGGTGTGTCTTCAATCTTGGAGCGCAACCGGCCCACCAGCACGTCAATTGCGCGGCCCGAGCCCTCGTCATTGCCGCCGTCACCAGTCACATCCAGTGCCGCCGCAATCTCCTCACGCGTCAGCGGAATATGCGGGTTGGCCAGGAACACCTTGAGCAACCCGGTCTCGCGCCGCGACAGCGCCACCTGCACGCCGACGGGAGAGATCACCTCATCCCGCTTGGCGTCATAGGTCCAGCCGCCAAAGCGGAAGGTGGCCACGCTGCGCCGGTAGATCAGCGACGACGACCGCCGCGCCCGCTGCAGCACGGCGCGGACGCGCGCCAGCAGCAGATCGGGGTTGAACGGTTTGGCAATGTAATCATCCGCGCCGGATTCATACCCCGCCATCCGCTGGTGATCGGCGGACAGCGCCGACACCAGAATGATCGGCACATCCTGCTCACTGCGCAGCCGGGTGCAGATCTCCACCCCGTTTTCATCGCCCAGCATCACGTCGAGCAGGATCAGGTCGATCCGGCCCGCGCCGATCTGCTCGCGGATCTCCGCCTCGCTGCCGCAAGGCAGGGCGATAAAGCCGTTCTGACGCAGGTACTGGGTCAGCATCATGCGCGTCTCAACGTCGTCATCCACCACCAGAAGCCGCGGAATCGCCATCTGTTGCTCTCCTCGCCGGAAACCGCCGATATGGCTGTTCCGGCTGCTTGTTTGTAACATCATGCAACAAAATCAATTGCTGCGTAACAACAGGTAACAGCTTGGCGGAAAAACTGCATTCCGGCGTGCGCAGGGCGGCGCTGGACAATTGAAAAGCGGTGCCGCGGTTTTGCAAGCTGATGGGGAAGGCTGCGGGGAGCAGCCGGAACATAAGGGAGGAATGAGCGATGAAAAATACCGCTTTTGCGGCCGTATCGGCCGTGGCATTGGCCTGTGCGGCACCGGCAGCGGCCGGACCGCAGGCCGAAGTTCTGCACTGGTGGACATCCGGCGGCGAGGCCAAGTCGGCTGCAGTCTTGCAACAGGAATTTGCCGACAACGGCGGCACCTGGACCGACATGCCGGTGGCCGGCGGCGGCGGGGATGCGGCAATGACCGCGCTGCGCGCCCGTGTTCTGTCAGGCAACGCGCCGACCGCGGTGCAGCTGAAAGGCCCCGCCATCCAGGAATGGTATGAAGAAGGCGTGCTGGCCGATATCTCCTCCGTCGCTGAGGCCGAGGGCTGGGGGGACGTGCTGCCCGGCTCGATCGCCGAACACATGAAATGCGAGGGCAAATGGTGCGCAGCACCCGTGAACGTGCACCGCGTCGACTGGATCTGGGCCAATGCCGCGCTCTTGGAGGCCAACGGCATCGAAATGCCCCAGACATGGGAAGACTTCAACGCCGCCGCCGACAAGCTGATGGCCGCGGGCATCACCCCGCTGGCGCATGGCGGCCAGGCCTGGCAGGACGCCACCGTGTTCGAGGCCGTGGCGCTTGGAATCCTGGGCCCGGAAGACTTCCGCAAGGCCTTTGTCGACCTGGATATGGACACCCTGAAGTCCGGCAAAATGGCCGCGGTCTTCGACCAGATGCGCAAGATGCGCGGCTTTGTCGACGCCAACTTCCCGGGCCGCGACTGGAACCTGGCCACCTCGATGGTGATGAACGGCGAGGCGGCGTTCCAGATCATGGGCGACTGGGCCAAGGGCGAGTTCCTGGCCGCGGGCAAGGAGCCGGGCAAGGATTTCCTCTGCGCCTCGGTGCCGGGGGACGGCTTCCTGTATAATGTCGACAGCTTCGCCATGTTCGAGGTCGACGGCGAAGACAAGCAGGCCGGGCAGGACCTGCTGGCCAAGCTGATCGTCGGGCCGAAATTCCAGGAGGTGTTCAACCTCAACAAGGGGTCGATCCCGGCGCGGGTGGACGTGAAACTGGATGCGTTTGACACCTGCGCGCATCTGTCGGCCAAGGACATGGGCGACAGCGCGGACAATGGCTCGCTGCTGCCCAGTTATGCCCACGGCATGGCCCTGCGCGGCGCGCAGTCCGGCGCCATCACCGACGTGGTGACCGCGCATTTCAACTCGGACATGTCCTCGGCTGAGGCCGTGCAGATGCTGGCCGACGCAGTCGCCAACTCGCTCTGATCTCCCCCGGGCCTCGCGTCCTCCGGGATGCGGGGCCACCTATTCAAGGGCCGTTACAATGACCGAATGGCTTGAACGTCATATTCCGAAGATGGTGCTGGCGCCGTCCTTCATTGCGGTGCTGGTGTTTGTCTACGGCTTCATAGCCTGGACCGCCTGGGTCTCGCTGACCCGCTCCCGCCTGCTGCCGAAATACGAGATCGACGGGCTGATCCAGTACGAGCGCCTGTTCAACGCGCCGCGCTGGGACACCGCGATGTCGAACCTGTTTGTGTTCGGCACCCTGTTCATCCTGATCTCGATGGTCCTGGGCCTGATGCTGGCCATCCTGCTGGACCAGAAGATCCGCACCGAGGGCGTCCTGCGCACCATCTATCTGTATCCGATGGCCCTGTCGCTGATCGTGACCGGCACCGCCTGGAAGTGGATCATGAACCCCGGTCTGGGGCTGGAAGCCATGGTGCGGGGCTGGGGGTTCGACAGCTTCACCTTCGACTGGGTGATCAACCCGGACAAGGCGATCTATGCGGTGGTCATCGCCGGTGTCTGGCAGGCGTCCGGCTTTGTGATGGCGCTGTTCCTGGCCGGATTGCGCGGGGTCGATGGCGAGATCATCAAGGCCGCACAGGTCGATGGCATCCCCACCTGGCGGATCTATACCGCGATCATCATCCCCTCGATGGCGCCGATCTTCCTGTCTGCCTTCATCGTGCTGGCGCATCTGGCGATCAAGAGCTTCGACCTGGTGATTGCCCTCACTGGCGGCGGCCCCGGCTATGCCACCGATCTGCCCGCCACCTATATGTATACGATGGCCTTTTCCCGCGGCGATATCGGCCAGGCGGCCAGCTCTGCCATGGTCATGATGGGCGTGGTGTTCGCGATCATCGTTCCGTATCTCTACTCTGAGCTGAGGGCCAAACATGACTGACGTGACGCTCGCCCCCGCCGCCGCAGCAAGCAGCCGCAACTGGAGCCACTTCGCCCTGCGCTGGACGCTGTTCACCCTCCTGGGCCTGTTTGCCCTGTTCTATCTGATGCCGCTCTTTGTGATGATCACCACCTCCTTGAAAAGCCTGGAGGAAATCCGCACCGGCAGCCTGATCGCCTTCCCGCGGGAAGTGACCTTCGACGCCTGGCGCACCGCCTGGTCGGAGGCCTGCACCGGCATCCAATGCGAGGGCCTGCGCCCGTTCTTCTGGAACTCCGTGGTGATCGCGGTGCCTGCGGTGGCGATCTCCACCATGCTGGGGGCGGCAAATGGCTATGTCATCGCGCAGTGGCGGTTCCGCGGCGCCAACCTGATCTTCTCGCTGATGCTGTTCGGCTGCTTCATCCCGTTCCAGGTGGTTCTGCTGCCAATGGCACGGATGCTGGGGCTTATGGGCCTGGCAGGCAGCATTCCGGGGCTGATCTTTGTCCATGTGATTTATGGCATCGGCTTCACCACGCTGTTCTTCCGCAACTTCTATGTCACCATCCCGCAGGATCTGGTGAAGGCGGCCAAGGTGGACGGCGCGGGGTTCTTCCGGATCTTCTGGTCGATCTTCCTGCCGCTCAGCCTGCCGATCATCGTGGTTACCGTGATCTGGCAGTTCACCCAGATCTGGAACGACTTCCTGTTCGGCGTCTCCTTCAGCCAGGCGGGCACCCAGCCGGTGACCGTGGCGCTCAACAACATCGTCAATTCGACCACCGGCGTGAAGGAATACAACGTCGACATGGCCGCCGCGATCATCGCCGCGCTGCCGACGCTGCTGGTCTATGCCGTTGCCGGCAAATACTTCATCCGCGGCCTGACCGCTGGCTCTGTGAAAGGGTAAACTCATGGCTCCCATTCTGGACATCACCAACCTGCGCAAGAACTACGGCGCAACCGAGATCCTGAAAGACATCAACGTCAGTATTGAGCCGGGCGACTTCCTGGTGCTGGTCGGCCCTTCCGGCTGCGGCAAGTCCACGCTGCTCAATTGCATCGCCGGGCTGGAGCCGATTTCCGGCGGGCAGATCGAAATCGGCGGCCGTGATATGACCCACGTCAGCCCCAAGGACCGCGACATCGCCATGGTGTTCCAGTCCTATGCGCTCTACCCGACGATGACGGTGGCCAGGAACATCACCTTCGGCATGAAGGTGCGCGGCGCCGATGCCGCCACTCAGGAGCGCAAGCTGAAGGAAGTGGCCGCACAGCTGCAGATCGAGGCGCTCTTGGACCGCCGCCCGGGCCAGCTGTCCGGCGGCCAGCGCCAGCGGGTGGCGATGGGCCGGGCGCTGGTGCGCGACCCCAAGCTGTTCCTGTTCGATGAGCCGCTGTCGAACCTCGACGCCAAGCTGCGGGTGGAGATGCGGACCGAGATCAAGAAACTGCACCACAACCTCGGCGCCACCATGGTCTATGTCACCCACGACCAGATCGAGGCGATGACGCTGGCGACCAAGATCGTGGTGATGAAGGGCGGGGTGGTGCAGCAGATCGGCACCCCCGCCGAGATCTACAACAAGCCTGCCAACCTGTTTGTGGCCGATTTCATGGGCAGCCCGGCAATGAACCTGATCCCCGCGCGTGCGCAGCCGAACGGGCAGGGCACACGGATCGAGATGGACTGCGGCGGCAGCGCCCCCATCGTCTTGAAGGACAGCCGCGCCACCGGCCTGCCGCAGGACGTGATCCTGGGCGTGCGCCCCGAAGACATTGCCGAGGCGGGCTTCCGCGCAGGCGAAGGCGTGCAGGAAGCCGCCTGTATGATCGACATGGTGGAGCCCGCAGGTGCGGACACTTATGTGGTCTCCAACCTCGGCGGCAAGCAGGTCACCGCGCGGCTGCACGCCGAAACCCGGGCGCAGCCGGGGCAGATGCTGGACCTGGCTTTTGATCTGTCCAAGGTCTCCTATTTCTCGCCCGCAACCGGCGAGCGGCTGAATTGACCGGGCTGCGGCTGGCCGCCGACGTCGGCGGCACCAATACGCGGCTGGGCCTGGCGCGCGATGGCGTGCTGCTGGCGGACACGGTGCAAAGCTTCCGCAACGAGGCTTTTGACGGCTTTGCGGACGTGATGGACCTATACCTTCAGGATGCCGCCCCCGGCGGCGTGGCGGAGGTGGCTATTGCCATCGCCGGGCCGGTCACCGGCACCACCGCGCGGCTCACCAACCGGGACTGGCACTTTGACGCCGCGGCGCTGTCGCAGCATTTGAACGGCGCGCAGGTGCATCTGCTCAACGACCTGGCTGCGCTGGGGCAGGCCTGCCCGCATCTGGGGGCGGAGTGCCTGGATACGGTGATCGCTCCGACGGGTGATGCGGGCGGAGACGGCCAGCGCCTGGTGGCGGGCATCGGTACCGGCTTCAACCTGTCGCCAGTGCTGCAGGCGGGCGGTCAGGTGCAGTGCCTCAACGTGGAATACGGCCACGTCAGCCTGCCGCTGGACGTGGCAGAGCATCTGCGCAACCTTGTGCCAGAGGCAGAGAGTTTTGCCACTGTCGAACATCTCTTCTCCGGCCGCGGCCACGCAGCCGTGCGCGCGCATTTCCCAGAGGGGAATGCCGGCACGCAGGAGTTCCTGGGCTTCTATGCCCATCTGCTGGCGCTGCTGGCCCGCAACCTGATGCTGGCTTTCCTGCCCGCGCAGGGCATGTATTTCGCCGGCGCCGTGGCCCGCAGCATCCTCACCTCCCCGGCGCGGGGGCTCTTTGCGGAGCGCTTCCAGCAACCCTTCGCACTCGACGCCCGCATCGCCGCCCCGGTGCATGTCATTCTGGATGACGCCGCCGCCCTGAAAGGCTGCGCAGCCCTGCGCCTGCCGGGCTGAGGGTTTGACGCCACGAATTCAGCACCATCCTGATTACAACCTGCAGACTTAGCGGTGATATTGTGCAAACACCTGCCCTTCCAGCCGGGTGATTGCCACCGGCGTCTGATAGAGCGCGCTCAGGTGCTCCGCAGTCGCAGCCTCTGCCACCGGGCCCTGAAAGGCCACCTGCCCGTCCCGCAGCGCCACCACGTGATCGGACCAGCTGATCGCATAGTTCAGATCATGCACCACGATCACAATCCCCTTGCCCTGCGCCTCTGCCAGGTGCCGCAGCTGCGCCATCAGGTTGCGGGCATGGTGCAGGTCGAGGTTATTGAGCGGCTCGTCCAGCAGCAGCCAGTCGGTGTCCTGCGCATAGGCCATGGCGATAAAGGCCCGCTGCCGCTGGCCGCCGGACAACTCATCCAGGAACCTCTGTTGCAGATCGTCCAGATCAAACAGCGCCACCGCCCCGTCAATTGCGGCATGGTCCGCCGGTCCCAGCCGCCCCGAACTGTGCGGCCAGCGGCCAAATCCGATCAGATCGCGCACCCGCACCCGGCTGGCAACGCTCAGGTGCTGCGCCACCACCGCCATCTTGCGCGCCAGCACCGCTGGAACCGCCTGAACCAGGTCCAACCCGTCCATGCGGATGCTGCCGCCAGCGGGCGTCATCTGCCGGGCAATCAGCTTCAGCAGCGTCGATTTGCCCGCGCCATTGGGACCGATCAGCGCCGTCACCCGCCCCGCCGGGATTTCA